>NZ_JAVYII010000006.1:0-153372 GCF_032378595.1 Nocardioides imazamoxiresistens | reverse complement strand
CGGTGACCTCGACCTGCGAGCTCAGACGCACGCGAGCGACCTTGCGCAGTGCGGAGTTCGGCTTCTTCGGGGTCGTGGTGTAGACGCGGGTGCAGACGCCGCGGCGCTGGGGAGATCCCTTCAGGGCAGGCGTCTTGTTCTTGGACACCTTGTCCTGGCGGCCCTTGCGGACCAGCTGCTGAATGGTGGGCACCTGGTGGTTCCCTCTCTATGTCGAATCTCAGACCCCGGCACCCTGCCGGGGTCGAAGGTGGAGCGGTTGGTGCGACGTTCTCTCACGTGCCCCGGGCGACCGGCCGAGCGTCGACCTCGCGGGGGCTGCCCCCGAGGTCGGGCGTGTCGGACTGTTTTCCGGCACGCTCGACGGCCTGGCTGTCCCAGACACGAAGAGCGAGGCTACCGGCTCCCCCGGAGGGGGTCAAAACGCGCCGGCGCAGGTCCTTCAGGTGTCCCAGGACCGCCAGCGAGACCAGGATGCCCAGCACCGTCGCGGCCCCGCCGACGATCAGCGTCCATCGTGCCCCGAGGTGGCTGCCGATCCAACCGATCAGCGGCGCCCCCACGGGCGTACCGCCCATGAAGATCGTCATGTAGAGCGCCATCACGCGCCCGCGCAGCGACGGTTCGGTCGAGATCTGCATGCGGGTGTTGGCCGCGGTGATCATCGTCAGCGCCGTGATCCCGAGCACCGGGGCGAACACCACGAAGGACCAGTAGGTGGGCAGGAGGCCGGCGACGACCACCGACACCCCGAACACGAGGCCCGCCACGACGACCAGGCGCAGCCGCACGGTGGCCCGGCTCGCCGCCAGCAGCGCGCCGCTCAGCGAGCCGACCGCGACCGCCGAGCCGACGAGCCCGAAGGCGGCGGAGTCACGCTCGTACACCTCGGTCACCATCAGCGCGGAGGTCACCGAGAAGTTGAGCCCGAACGTCCCCGCGAAGAAGACGACGGCCAGGATCAGCATGAGGTCGCGCCGACCGCGCACGTAGCGCAGGCCCTCGCGCAGGGCTCCGGGACCGCGGGGCACCCGGGGCGGGCTGTGCAGCGCACGGGCGTCCATGCGCTGCAGGACCGCGATCACCGGCAGGTAGGAGACGGCGTTGACCAGGATCACCCACCCGGTGCCGGTCACTCCCCCGCCCAGCAGCGCGATCAGGACTCCGGCGAGCGCGGGACCCACGAGCCGGGCCGCGTTGAACGACGCGGAGTTGAGGCCGACCGCGTTCGTCAGGTCGTCCTCGTCGACGATCTCGCTGACGAACGACTGGCGCGCCGGCGCGTCGAAGGCCGTGCCGATGCCGAACACGAACGCGAGCAGGTAGACGTGCCAGACCTCCACGGTGCCGCTGAGCGCGAGCACGCCGAGCACCGCGGAGGGCACCGCCATCATCACCTGCGTCACCTGCAGCACCCGGCGCTTCGGGAAGCGGTCGGCGATCACGCCGGCGTACGGCGAGAGCAGCAGGATGGGGAGGAACTGCAGGGCCGTGGTGATGCCGAGGGCGATGGCGCCGTTGGCGGCCACGGCGAGCACGAGCCAGTCCTGGGCGATGCGCTGCATCCAGGTGCCGGTGTTGGACACCAGGCCACCGGCGGCGTACAGGCGGTAGTTGGGGTTGCGCAGTGCCCGGAAGGTGGGGCTCAAACGATCAGTCCTCCGCAGCGAGTCGGTCGAGGATGGGCAGGGCGGCACGCAGGGCGGCGCGGTCGTCCGCGCTCAGCCCGCGCAGGCGGGAGGCCAGCCACTCGTCGCGGCGGCGACGGTCGGCGAGCACGAGGTCGCGGCCCGCGTCGGTGAGGGAGACGAGTACCTGGCGGCCGTCGGTCTCGTGGGGCCGACGTGCGACGTACCCCTTCTCCTCCAGCTTGCGCACCGCGCGGGTCATGGACGGCGGCTGCACCCGCTCGTACGCCGCGAGCTCGCCGACGCTCAGCTCCCCGCGGCGGTAGAGGCAGGCCAGCACCGCCATCACGCCGATCCCGATGTCGTTGCCCGGCTCGCGCTCGATGGCCAGCCGGCGGCGCAGACGCATCACGGCGACCCGGAGCTCGGAGGCGAGGCCGGCGTCCGTGCGGGCGACGTGCTGCGTGGTGGGTGGCATGACACTGAGCGTAACTCGTTACCCGTGCTAACTATTCCTCCTGGGCGGCGGAGTCGGCGGGCGCCGCACTACAGTGACGGCGTGGACCTCCGCGACGACCAGCCGACGCAGCACGAGATCGGGCGACGCACCTACGTCGTCGCCGACGTCGAGCCGCTCGACGTCGACGGCGTGCATACCGTGGTCGTGGGCTCGATCGTGTGGGCGGTCGCGTTCGTCGCGCTCCTGCCCTTCTACTCCCGGCTCACCGAGCTCGGTCTGGAGTGGGTGCTGTGGACGTGCCTGGCCGGGCTCGGTCTCGGCCTGCTGGGGCTCGAGTACTGCCGCCGGCGCCGCCGGGCGCGCGCCGCGGCGCACGAGGGCGAGGACGACCAGGGCGCGGACCTCGCACCGGGCCTCGGCGAGGCCCGCGACGACGCCTGAGGTCGGGCCTCAGAACCGCTCGAGGTCCTCGAGCGTGAGCTCGTCGACGACCGGGTCGGGCAGCGGCGCGGGCAGGTTGCGCCGGGCGACCTGGGCCTCCGAGTGCGCACCGCAGCCGTGGTCCAGGGAGACCACGCGGCCGTCGTCGTTGGCGTTCGCGTTGGCGCACACGCCGAAGGTCTCCGAGAGCGGGCCCGCGAGACGCACGAGGAAGCCGCACGACATGCAGTCCGACGGCGCCGCCTTCGCGACCGCGGCGTGGGGGCCGCCGACGCCGGCGTACCAGCGCTGCGTCGCCTGGTCGCGTCCCTCGACCGAGAGGGTCCGCACCCGGCCGAGCCCGAGCTCGCGGGAGACCCGGCGGACCTGGTCGCGCTCGTCCTCGTCGAGGAGCTCCTCGACCGGGTCGTCCCCGAAGGACCAGGTCGGCACCAGGCGGGGGTCGTCGTCGTCGACGGGCAGCAGGTCGCCGGGCGAGAGGTCGCCGGGGCGTACGCGGTCGCGCCACGGCACCCAGGCGGGGGCCACGATGGCCTCCTCCCCCGGGATCAGCACGACCTCGTCGACCGTGACGGTGCGCTGGCGCGACGCCCGGGCGACGGTCACGGACCAGCGCCAGCCGCGGTAGCCCGCGCGCTCGCAGGAGAACGTGTGGGTGACCACGCGCTCGGCCTCGACGAAGCAGCCGAGGTGCACGCCGACCTCGTCGGCGGCGACGTGCTCCAGCAACGCCGCACGGGCCACGTCCTCGGCCTTCTCGAGGGTGGCGTCCGAGGCCCGCGTGCGCGGTCCGGTCTGCGGCAGTGGTGCGGTGGTGCTCACGGTGCACGATCATGACGCATCGGCGGCGCCCCTGTCGCGTCGGGTCGCGGCGCGGCGTCGGGCGCGGTGGCAGTATGGGACCTCGACCACCCGACCGACCGGCCGTTGACGAGGGGGAACCGGACGCCGATGAGCAGCCCCCACGGCACTCCCCACGAGCCCCCGGGCCACGGGCCGCGCGAGGCGTACGGGGCACCGCCCCCCGCCGACCCGCAGGACCCCCACGGGGCGCGGGCGGGCGAGATCGCGGCACGCACCGCCAAGGCCACCGGTCGCGGCGTCGCCGCGGCGGCCCGGGGCACGGCGCGGTTCGGTCGCTTCACGTTCACCCAGGCGCGTCGCGCCTCGCACGCCGAGGGGGCCGGCGCGAGCGGGCTGTCGCGGATCATCGAGCTGCACGCGTTCAACGCCGCCGGCGACGCCGCGGTCGCGATCTCCCTGGCCGGCACCCTCTTCTTCCAGGTGCCGGACGGCGAGGCGCGCGGACAGGTGGCGCAGTTCCTGGCGCTCACGATGCTGCCGTTCGCCATCGTCGCGCCGCTCATCGGACCGTTCCTCGACCGGTTCAGCCACGGCCGCCGCTGGGCGGTCGGCGGCACCATGGCGATCCGCGCGTTCCTGTGCTGGGTGCTCGCCGGCGCCGTGCTGACGGGCTCGACCTGGTTGTTCCCCGCCGCGCTCGGCGTGCTCGTGGCGTCGAAGGCGTACGGCGTGACCCGGGCCGCCGCGGTGCCCCGCGTCGTGCCGGCCGGACTGACCCTGGTCAAGGCCAACGGGCGCGTCTCGCTGGCGGGCGTGGTCGGCGCGGGCGTCTCGGCGCCGCTCGCCGGGCTGGCCTCCCTGGCCGGTCCCGAGTGGTCGCTGCGCTACGCGTTCGTCATCTTCGTGATCGCCACCATCCTGGCGATCCTGCTGCCCCGCCAGGTCGACGCCTCGCACGGCGAGACCCGGCTGTCCCTGGTGGCCGGGCCCTCGGCCGCCAGCGCCGGCCGTGACCCGGGCAACCGGCGCAAGGCCAGCCTGCGGATGCCCCCGGCCGTCGCGTTCGCGCTGCGGGCCAACTGCGGCCCCCGCTGGCTCTCGGGCTTCCTGACGATGTTCGTGGCGTTCCTGCTCACCACGCAGCCGTTCGGCCCCGGCTGGAGCACGACGGTGCTGTTCGCCCTCATCATCGGCGCCGCCGGCCTCGGCAACACGCTCGGCATCGCGCTGGCCTCGCTGCTGAAGAACGTGAACCCGGCGGTGACCGTGGTGGTCGCGCTGCTGGCGGCCGCCACCGTGGCCACGCTCGCAGCCGTCTTCTACAGCGTCGTCACGCTCTCGCTGCTCGGCCTGACGGCCGGGCTGGCGCAGTCGCTGGCCAAGCTGTCGCTCGACTCGACGATCCAGCACGACGTGCACGAGCGGGTGCGCACGAGCGCGCTGGCCCGCTCCGACACGCTCCTGCAGTTCGCGTGGGTCGTCGGCGGCTTCGTCGGCATCGCGGTGCCGCTGGGCAACGGGCGCGTCGGCCTCACCGTCGCCGCGGTCGTGCTGGTGGCCTGGAGCGGCTACGTGCTCGGCGAGCGGGTGCGAGGCGCCGCCCGCCGCCGCGCCGAGGGCCCCTCCCCCTCCGAGCGACCCGGTGCCGCAGCAGCCGGCGCGGCAGCAGGTCCGGCCAGCGGTCCGGCGACCGCGGGGCCCACCGACGACCGCGAGCACGAGGCGTACCCGGGGGCGCGGCCGCGGCCCACGCGGCGCTACGCCGCCGACGACCGCCTCCGGGACGACCACGCGGACCTCGACGACGACGGCCTGCCGCCCACCCAGCCCTACAACGCGGCCCGCGGGGAAGCCGGTCGCACGACGATCGTCATGCCGCCCGAGCCGCCGCGGCCCTTCGACCGCCGCGAGGACGACGAGCGCCGCTGAGACCGGCGGGCGGGTCAGCCGTTGAGCTCGAGCTCGTCGGCCAGGGCGCGCAGCAGCTTCGCGGTGGGGCGGGCGGTACGCCCGTCGGGGTGGCGACCGTGCCGGTAGCCCTCGCCGACGCCGTCGAGCAGCTGGATCACGTCCTCGACGATGCCGACCATCTCGTCTGGCTTCTTGCGGGCGGCGCGGGTCTGGTTGCGCACGACCGAGGCCGGGGCGTCGAGGAGCCGCACCTGCAGCGCCTGCTCACCACGTCGGCCCTGGGCGACGCCGAACTCCACCCGCGTCCCGGCCTTGAGGGTGGCGACGCCCGCCGGGAGCGCGTCCGCGCGCACGTGCACGTCCTGTCCGGTGTCGGAGGCGATGAACCCGAAGCCCTTCGCCGCGTCGTACCACTTCACCTTGCCCGTCGGCACTGCCTGACCTTCTCTCGTCCCGCTGGTCCGTCGTCGCTCCGGGTGCTCCGGACGCACGACGGCCGGGCAGCAGCCCGGCCGCGCCCAGCCTAGCGCCCACGTTGCTAGGTTCGGTCGTCATGCAGGACTCCCCCACGAGCCCGGACGGCACCCCGCGGGGCGTCGTCGCCGTGACGGGCGGCGGTCGCGGCATCGGGGCGGCAGTGTGTCGCCGTCTCGGTCGGGACGGCCGCACGGTGCTGGTCGGCTACCTGCGCGACCGCGAGGCCGCCGAGCAGGTCGCGGTCGACGTCCGCGCGGCCGGGGGCAGGGCCGAGGCGGTCGCCGTCGACGTGCGAGACGAGGGATCCGTCGAGGCCTTCGTCGCGGCGGCGCTCGCGCTCGGCCCGCTGACGGGGCTGGTCGCCAACGCCGGCGCCGCCCGGGCCGTCGGAGCCCTGGTCGACAACGACCTCGACGACATCCGCCGCGACGTCGAGGTCAACCTGGTCGGGGTGATCGCCACGGTGCGGGCCGGCCTCGCGGCGATGGGCGAGGGCGGGGCGGTCGTCACGCTGTCGTCGGCGAGCGCGACGCTGGGCGCCGCGGGGCGCTACGTGCACTACGCGGCGGCCAAGGCGGGCGTCGAGGCCTTCACCGTCGGCGTCGCGCGGGAGGCCGCCGAGCGCGGCGTGCGGGTCAACGCCGTGGCTCCCGGCACCACCTGGACCGACTTCCACGTCGAGCCCGACCGTCCGGCGCAGGTGGCGCCGACGGTCCCGCTGGGTCGCGCCGGCGACGCGGACGAGATCGCGGCCGCGGTGGTCTGGCTGCTGGGCGAGGACGCGTCCTACACGACCGGAGCCGTGCTCCGGGTCGCCGGCGGACTCTGAGCGGGCGTCTCAGGCGGCCGTCAGCGCCGGCGCGTGCTCGGCCAGCCAGCCGGGGAACGCGCGCAGGTCGTCGAGCACCACGTGGGTGCCGGCGGCGCGCAGCTCGTCGGCCTCGCAGCCGCCCGTCAGCACGGAGACGCTGCGGATACCGGCGGCCAGCGCACCCTCCACGTCGTGGACGTGGTCGCCCACGTAGACCTGGGCGCCGTGCTCGCGCAGCGGCCCGGCCTTGAGCGCGCCCCACACCCAGCCGTCGACGCCGTCGACGTCGAGGCCGAGGTGGTCGACGTGGCGCTGGGCGTTCGGGGCGTACTTGCCCGTTACCACCACGGAGCGCCCGCCCGCCCCGCGTACCGCCGCGAGCGCCTCGTGGGCGCCCGGCAGCACCGGGACGGTCGTGACCGCGAGGTCGGGGTAGAGCTCCCGGAAACGGTCGCAGGCCGGGGCGAGGAGCTCGGGCGGCAGGTGCGGACCGAGCAGCAGGTCCAGCGGGGGGCCCAACCGCCGCGTCAGCTGGGCGACCGGCAGCTCGACGCCGAGCTCGTCGGCCAGCGCGTCCAGGGTCGCGACGAAGCCCGGCACCGTGTCGATCAGCGTCATGTCGAGGTCGAAGCCGACCACCAGCGCAGCGCTCACCCGCCCCACCCTAGGAGCCGCTCGACGTGACGCGCGCGTAGGGGCCGAGCGGAGGTAGGTTTCCGTGGTCCTCGTCTCACCCGACCTCCTGGAGACGCCCATGTCAGCCCCCTCTCCCACCGCGACCGAACCCCGGTCACGGCGCTCCCCGGCCTCGATCGCCGTCTGGGTGCTCGTCGCCCTCGTCGGCGCCGTGTGCTGGTCGGTGCTCGCCCTCAGCCGCGGCGAGGAGGTCTCCGCGCTGTGGATCCTGTTCGCGGCCCTGGCCTCGTACGCCATCGCGTACCGCTTCTACTCCCGCTTCATCGCGCGCCGCGTGCTCAAGCTCGACGACCGCCGCGCCACGCCGGCCGAGCGGCTCGAGAACGGCTCCGACTACGAGGTCACCGACCGCCGCGTGCTGTTCGGCCACCACTTCGCGGCCATCGCGGGCGCCGGCCCGCTCGTCGGCCCGGTGCTGGCCGCCCAGATGGGCTACCTGCCCGGAACGATCTGGATCATCGTCGGCGTCATCTTCGCCGGCGCCGTGCAGGACATGGTCGTCATGTTCTTCTCGATGCGCCGCGACGGGAAGTCGCTGGGCCAGATGATCCGCGAGGAGATCGGCGTCGTCGGCGGCACCGCGGCCCTCGTCGCCGTGTTCGCCATCATGATCATCATCCTGGCGGTGCTCTCACTGGTCGTGGTCAACGCGCTCGCCGAGTCGCCGTGGGGCGTGTTCTCGATCGGCCTGACCATCCCGATCGCGCTGTTCATGGGCTTCTACCTGCGCTACATCCGGCCCGGCCGGGTGCTCGAGACGACCGGCATCGGCGTCGTGCTCCTGCTGCTGGCCATCGTCGGCGGCGGCTACGTTGAGTCGTGGGGCCTCGGCGAGGCGCTGACGCTCGACAAGGAGACGCTGACGCTGATGCTCGTCGCGTACGGCTTCGTCGCCTCGATCCTGCCGGTCTGGATGCTGCTGACGCCGCGCGACTACCTGTCGACCTTCATGAAGATCGGCGTGATCATCCTGCTGGCCGTCGGTCTCGTGATGGCCAACCCGGTGCTCTCCGCCGAGGCCATGAGCCCGTTCGCCTCCTCGGGCGAGGGCCCCGTGTTCGCGGGCAAGCTGTTCCCGTTCCTGTTCATCACCATCGCCTGCGGAGCCCTGTCCGGCTTCCACGCCCTGATCTCGTCGGGCACCACCCCGAAGATGGTCGCCAAGGAGCGCCAGGTCCGGATGATCGGCTACGGCGGCATGCTGATGGAGTCGTTCGTCGCCATCTCCGCGCTCATCGCCGCCTGCGTCATCGACCAGGGTCTGTACTTCGCGATGAACGCGCCGCTGGGCGCCACCGGGGGCACCCCGGAGACGGCGTCGCAGTTCGTCGGCGCCCTGGGCTACACGATCTCGCCGGACGCGCTGACCGCCGCGGCCGCGGCGGTCGAGGAGGACATCATCTCCCGCACGGGCGGTGCGCCGACCCTGGCCTTCGGCATCTCGCAGATCTTCACCGACGCCTTCGGCGGCAACCTGCAGGCGTTCTGGTACCACTTCGCGATCATGTTCGAGGCGCTGTTCATCCTCACCGCCGTCGACGCCGGCACCCGCGTCGGCCGCTTCATGCTGCAGGACACCATCGGCAACTTCTGGCCGAAGTTCGGCGACACGTCGTGGAAGCCCGCCGCGTGGGGCGCCTCGGCCGTCGTGGTCGCCGCCTGGGGCTACATGCTCTACGTCGGCGTCACCGACCCGCTCGGCGGCATCAACCAGCTGTTCCCGCTGTTCGGCATCGCCAACCAGCTGCTCGCCGCCATCGCCCTGACGCTGTGCGTCACGCTGTTCCTCAAGCACGGCTGGCTCAAGTGGGTCTGGGTGCCGGGCGTACCGCTCGCCTGGGACCTCGTGGTCACCATGACCGCGTCCTACCAGAAGGTCTTCTCCGACAACCCGGCGATCGGCTACTTCGCCCAGGCCGACGCGACGCGCACGGCCCGGGACGCCGGCGAGCTCAGCGGGGCGGCCCAGAACGCCGACCAGATGGACGTCATCATCCGCAACTCGACGACCAACGGCGTGCTGCAGGCGACCTTCGCGGTCCTCGTGATCATCGTGGTCGCCAACGCCGCGGTGATCTGGGTGAAGGCCGTGCGGGCCGGCTCCCTGCCGACCACCGAGGTGCCGGCCACGCCGTCCACCCTGGTCGCGCCGGCCGACTTCGTGGCCACCAAGGAGGAGAAGGCCGAGCTCGCCCGCTGGGAGGCGGAGCGCGCCGAGAAGGCGGGTACGCCGTGAGCGCGGTCGCCGTGCGCGTGCGCGAGGCCTGGACGGGGGTGCGCTGGTACCTCCGGGAGGTCAGCGGCGAGGGACGGTGGGACGCGTACGTCGCCCGCTGCTCCGCCGAGGGCGTCGCGCCGATGTCGCGGCGCGCCTTCGAGCGCCAGCGCGACCACGAGCGCGAGCACTCGGCACGCGGCAAGTGCTGCTGAACGACCCCTCCCCCGGCGCCGCCGGGACCCCGGGACGCCCGCGACGGTTCGCCGTCGCGGGCGTCTCCGGCGTCGGGAAGACGACGCTCGCCCGCGGCATCGCCGCCCGCCTCGGGGTGCCGCACACGGAGACGGACGCGCTCTTCCACGGGCCGGGCTGGACGCCGCGTCCCGAGTTCCTCGACGACGTGCGGGCCGCCGTGGCCGAGGACGCCTGGGTGATGGAGTGGCTCTACTCCGCCGCCCGGCCCGTCATCGCCGGGCGCGCCGACGTGCTGGTCTGGCTCGACCTGCCGACCCGCGTGACCATGACGCGGGTGGTCCGCCGGACCCTGGGCCGCCGCCTGCGGCGCACGGTGCTGTGGAACGGCAACGTCGAGCAGCCACTGCACCGCGTCCTGCGCGACCCCGACCACATCGTGCGGTGGGCCTGGCGGACCCGGCACAAGCTCCGCGACGGGCTGGTCGCGACGACCCTCGCCCAGCACCCGCACCTGCAGGTGGTGTGGCTGCGCAGCCGGCGCGAGGCCGTCGCGTGGCTGGACGCCCTGGGTCGGTGACGCCCGAGGTGACGCCCGACGGTGACGCGTCTGACGACGCCGCCGGCTCGCACCCGCGACCGGGCGTCCGGCACCATCGCCACGAGCGCACGTCGCGCCGACCACGCGCCGTTCTACGTCTTGTCGAGGACCGGTAGCGTGGCGCGCGAACGCCGGACGACCGAGAGGACCGAAGTGGCCAGCGAGCCGAAGAAGAAGGTGCCCACGAAGAAGACGGGCCCCACCCCGTCGCGCGTGGAGCGGGCCGCAGCCGCCCGGCGCCAGGCCGAGAAGGGCGCCTGGATCCGCGAGTGGGCCATCGTCATCGGCGTGGTCGCCGTCGTCGCGGTCCTCATCGGCGGGGCGTTCCTCGTCAGCGGCGGCGACAGCCCGCTGGGCGGCGACGACGACGAGCTCGCCACCTCGGGCCCGACCCCGGCGGTCGCGACCGCGGAGGCCGGCGAGGGGAGCGCCGACGGCGCCGAGGCCGGCCTGGTCGGCGAGGTCACCGCGGACGGCGGTCTCGCGTTCGGCGACCCGGCCGCCCCGCACCGCGTCGTGATCTACGAGGACTTCCTCTGCCCGTTCTGCGGCCAGCTCGAGGCCGCGGTCGGCGACGACCTGGCCGAGCTGGTGGCCTCCGGAGACACGGTCGTGGAGTACCGCGCCCTCAACTTCCTCAGCCGCATCGGTGACTACTCGCTGCGCGCGGCGAACGCCTTCGCGGTCGTGATGGACGCCTCCGGCCCCCAGGTCGCCCGCGACTTCCACGACCTGGTCTTCGCGAACCAGCCGGCCGAGAGCGGCGAGATGCCCGACGACGACTGGCTCGTCGAGCGGGCCGTCGAGGCCGGCGCCGACGAGGACGCCGTGCGCACGGGCATCGTGGACCAGGAGTTCGCCGGCTGGGTCAACCGCGGCACCCTCGCCGCCAGCGACGCCGGGGTCGCCAGCACGCCGACCGTGCTGGTCGACGGCGAGGAGCTCACCGGCTACGAGACCCTCGACGAGCTCGCGGCCCTGATCGTGGAGCGCGCTTCGGCCTGAGCCGCCGAGCGCCGCCGGAGCGCCGCCGGAGAAAACGCGGGCCGGAGCACGGAGAACGCGGACCGGGACCACCCTGGAGGTGGATCCGGTCCGCGTTCTCTCGTTCCCGGCCCGCGTCTTCTTTCCCAGGGCCCGTCCGGGCGGGCGCGGCCGCGGGTCAGGGGCGGCGGAGCAGGTACGCGTCCATCACCCAGCCGGCGGCGTCCTTGACGGCGGCACGCGTCGCCCGGATCTCGTCCAGCACGTCGCCGACGCGTCCGGCGACCAGTCGCTCGTCGGGGGCGGCCAGGTTGGCGCCCCACCAGATCGTCCAGTCCTCCAGGCCGTCGAGCTCGAGCGTCGCGTTCAGCATCACGAGCACGTTCTCGGCCCCGGCCGCCACGGCCTCGCCGAGGCGCCGGCCGGTCGTCACGGTGATCGGCTGCCCGACCTCGTGCAGCACGATCCGGTGGGCGGCGGCGAGCAGCTGCAGGCTCGAGATGCCGGGCACGACCCGGACGTCGGCCCCCACCCGGCCGCGCGCCAGCATGGCGTCGACGATGCGCAGGGTGGAGTCGTAGAACGCGGGGTCGCCCCACACGAGGAACGCGGCGTCGCCGGGACGCTCCAGGAGCACGCGCTCGTACGCCTCGGCCCGCGCACCGTGCCAGTCCGCCACCGCGCCGCGGTACGCCTCGGCGTCGCCCGCCACGCGCGCCGAGCGGTCCCGCTCGGGGTCCGCGACCTCGACCAGCTCCAGGTCGGGGGCCGCCGCGGCGAGCACGCGGCGGCGTACCTCGACCAGCGGGTCCGCTCCCCCGTCCCCGCGCGCCTTGCGGGGCGCGAGGGCGTACGCCGCGGTGCCCAGCGCCGCGACCGCCTGCCCGGTCAGGTGCGCGGGGTCACCGCACCCGATGCCGACGACGTGGAGGGTGCGCCCGGACGCCCCGGCACTCACCGGTCCTCGATCTCGCCCTCGACCTCGAGGTAGACGCGCTGCATCTCCTCGATCACGGCCGGGTCGGGCTCGGCCCACAGGCCGCGCTCGGCGGCCTCGGAGAGCCGCTCGACCATGCCGCGCAGGGCCCACGGGTTCGACTGGCGCAGGAAGGCCTGCACCTCGGGGTCGAGCACGTAGGCGCGGGTCAGCGACTCGTACATGTCGTCGCGGACCACGCCGGCGGTGGCGTCGAACCCGAAGAGGTAGTCGACGGTGGCGGCCAGCTCGAACGCGCCCTTGTAGCCGTGGCGCTGCATCGCGGAGATCCAGCGCGGGTTGACGACGCGGGCGCGGAAGACGCGGGCGGTCTCCTCCGAGAGCGTGCGGGTGCGCACGGCGTCGGGCGAGGTGGAGTCCCCGACGTACGCCCGCGGCGCGGTGCCCGTCAGGGCGCGCACGGTCGCGACCATCCCGCCGTGGTACTCGAAGTAGTCGGCCGAGTCAGCGATGTCGTGCTCGCGGGTGTCGATGTTCTTCGCGGCCACCGCAATCCGGCGGTAGTTGGCCTGCATGTCCTCGGTGGCGGGCACGCCCGAGAGGTCGCGGCCGTAGGCGAAGCCGCCCCACGCCGTGTAGACCTCCGCGAGGTCGGCGTCGGTGCGCCAGCTGCCCGACTCGACGGCCTGCAGCACGCCGGCGCCGTACGCCCCCGGCGCCGAGCCGAAGATGCGCGTGGTGGCCCGGCGCTCGTCACCGTGGACGGCGAGGTCGGCGCGGGCGTGGGCGCGCACGTAGTTCAGCTCGTCGGGCTCGTCGAGGTCCGCGACCATCCGGATCGCGTCGTCGAGCATGTCGACGACGTGCGGGAACGCGTCGCGGAAGAAGCCCGAGATGCGCAGCGTGACGTCGACGCGGGGCCGCCCGAGCTCCTCGAGCGGCACGGGCTCGAGGCCGTCGACGCGGCGCGACATCTCGTCCCACGTCGGGCGGACGCCGACCAGGGCCAGCACCTCGGCGACGTCGTCGCCGCTGGTGCGCATCGCGGAGGTGCCCCAGGCCGAGAGGCCGACCGAGGAGGGCCACTCGCCGGTGTCCTCGCGGTGGCGGGCCAGCAGGGACTCCGCCATCGCGGCGCCGGTCTGGTACGCGAGCCGCGAGGGCACCGCGCGCGGGTCGACGGTGTAGAAGTTGCGGCCCGTCGGCAGGACGTTGACCAGGCCGCGCAGCGGCGAGCCGGACGGGCCGGCAGGCACGAACCCGCCGTCGAGGGCGTGCAGGACGACGGTGAGCTCGTCGGTGGTGCGCGACAGGCGCGGCACGACCTCGGTGGCCGCGAACGCGAGCACCTGCGCGACCGCCGGGTCGGCGTCACCCTCGAGCCGCGCCACGACGCCGGGCACGGCCGTCGGGTCCCAGTCCGCCTCCTCGAGCGCGAGCACCAGGGCCCGGGCACGGGTCTCGACCGCGTCCACCTCGGCGACGCTCGGCTCCTTGCCCGCCCCGGTGGGCAGGCCGAGCGCGGCCCGCAGACCCGGCACGGCGCCGGCCTGGCCGCCCCAGACCTGGGCGGCCCGGAGGATCGCGAGGACGAGGTTGACCCGCGCCTCGCCGGTGGGCGCGGCGCCGAGGACGTGCAGGCCGTCGCGGATCTGGGCGTCCTTGACCTCGCACAGCCAGCCGTCGACGTGGAGGAGGAAGTCGTCGAAGTCGTCGTCCTCCGGCCGCTCCTCCAGCCCGAGGTCGCGGTGCATCTGCGCGGACTGCATGAGCGTCCAGATCTCGCCGCGGATGGCCGGCAGCTTGGCCTGGTCCATCGCGGCGATGTTGCCGTACTCGTCCAGCAGCTGCTCGAGGCGCGCGATGTCGCCGTAGGTCTCCGCGCGTGCCATCGGCGGCACGAGGTGGTCGACGATCGTGGCGTGGGCGCGGCGCTTGGCCTGCGCGCCCTCGCCCGGGTCGTTGACGAGGAACGGGTAGATCAGCGGGAGGTTGCCCCCGACCGCGTCGGCCGCGCACTCGGCCGACAGCGCGGCGTTCTTGCCCGGCAGCCACTCCATCGAGCCGTGCTTGCCGAGGTGCACGATCGCGTGCGCCCCGAAGCCGCCGGCCTCGGGCGCCGCCTCGACCCAGCGGTAGGCCGCGAGGTAGTGGTGGCTCGGCGCCATGTCGGGGTCGTGGTAGATCGCGACGGGGTTCTCCCCGAAGCCGCGCGGCGGCTGGATCATCACCACGACGTTGCCGGCGCGCAGCGTGGCGAGCACGATCTCGCTGTCGTCGTTGACGAAGAGCTTCCCGGGCGCCTCGCCCCAGGCCTCGACCATCTCCGCGCGCAGCCGCGTGGGCACGTCGGTGGTCCACGCCGCGTACTGCTCCGGGGTGATCCGCACGTGGGCGTCGGTGAGGTCGGCGTTGGTCAGCCACTCCTCGTCCTGCCCGCCCGCGGCGATGAGGGCGTGGATGAGGGCGTCGCCCGCGGCGGTGTCGTCGTCGAGGTCGAGCAGGCGGGTGACCTCCCCGTCGGCGGGACCGAGGTCGTAGCCGCTCGCGCGCAGCTCGCGCAGCAGCCGGATGGCGGAGACCGGGGTGTCGAGGCCGACCGCGTTGCCGATCCGGGCGTGCTTGGTGGGGTACGCCGACAGCATCAGCACGACGCGCTTGTCGGCGTGCTCGACCCGGCGCAGGGTGGCGTGCGCCGCGGCGATGCGCGCGACCCGCGTGCAGCGCTCGGCGTCGGCGACGTAGCGCGGCAGGCCGTCGGCGTCGACCTCCTTGAAGGAGAACGGGGCGGTGATGATCCGGCCGTCGAACTCGGGGATCGCGATCTGGGTGGCGGAGTCGAGCGGGCTGACGCCGTCGTCCGACTCCTCCCACTCGGCGCGGCTGCTGGTCAGCGCCAGCGCCTGCAGGACCGGGATGTCGAGGGCCGCGATCCGCTCGACGTCCCACGCCTCGTCGTCGCCGCCCGCGCTCGCGCCGGCGGGCGTGGAGCCGCCGGCGGCGAGCACCGTGACGACGAGGGCGTCGAGCGTGCCGAGCGCCTCGTACAGGCTGTCGGGCGCGGTGCGCAGCGAGGAGGAGTAGATCGGCACGCCGACGCAGGTGCCGGTCGCGTCGACGGCGTCGGCGAGCGCGTGCGCGAACGCCACGTTCCCCGAGGCGTGGTGCGCGCGGTAGTAGAGGATGCCGACCCGGGCGCGGTCGGCGGCGTCGGCGACGGGCGTACGCTCCGCCCACCCCCAGGCCGGCAGCTCGGCCGGGGGCTCGAAGCCCTCGCCGGTCAGCAGCACCGTGTCGGAGAGGAACGCGTGCAGCTGCGCCAGGTTCTCCGGGCCGCCCTCGGCGAGGTAGCGGTGCGCCTGCGCGGCGACGCCGACCGGCACCGTCGAGAGCTCCATCAGCTCGGCGTTGGGGGTCTGCTCGCCGCCGAGCACGACGGTCGGCACGCCGGTGCCGACGATGCGCCGGAAGCCGGAGCACAGGTCCTGGGGCGAGCCGAGGATGCGGGCCACCACGACGTCGGCCGACTCCAGGGCGGCCGCCATGTCCTGGTGGGCGGAGCGCGAGGGGTTGGCGACGGTGTAGCCCGCGCCGCTGGCGCGGGCGGAGAGCAGGTCCGTGTCGGACGTGGAGACGAGGGCGACGCGCGCGGACATGAGGTTCCTCCTCGGGGTTCTCGCCCCGTCGGGTGGGACCGCCGGCGGTCAGTGTCTGGCTGGTCGCGCCCCGCCCGGTCAGGCGTAGCACGGCGTCACAGTGGCGGAACCGCCCCGGATTCGCACCGGGTTCCTGGGCCCGTCGGCGGAAGGTCGTCCGCAGCCTAGCCGTCGGCCCGCCCGTGCTCCGGACCGCCCACGTCGAGCCGCTCGGCTCGCCCACTAGGGTGACGCCCGTGGTGACCCTCGCGGATCTTCAGGTGGCGACGCTCGGCGAGCCCCGTCTCGACTCCCCGCTCGCGTCCTACGTCGAGGGGCGCTCGACGAACCAGTACTACGTCGCCGAGGGCGACCGCATCCTCATGGACGACACCCAGGCCCTCGTCGAGAGCCGCCAGGTGCCGTGGGAGGAGCTGCCGACCTTCGAGGCCGGCGGCCCGCGGGCCCGGATCTTCTTCGACCCCGCGCGCACCAAGGCGGCCGTGGTCACCTGCGGCGGCCTGTGCCCGGGCCTCAACAACGTGATCCGCTCGCTGGTGCGTGCCCTCGACGACCACTACGGCGTCTCGGACGTGGTGGGTTTCCGCAACGGGTACGCCGGCCTCGACCCTGCCACGGGCCTCGAGCCGGTGGCGCTGACGCGGGACTACGTCGCGGACATCCACGAGCGCGGCGGCACGGTGCTGGGCTCCTCGCGCGGCGCCCGCGACGTCGGCGTCATGGTCGACACGCTGGTGCACCACGGCATCGACATCCTCTTCGTCGTCGGCGGCGACGGCTCGATGCGCGGCGCCCACGTCATCTCCGAGGAGTGCCGGCGCCGGGGCCTGGAGATCGCCGTCGTCGGCGTGCCCAAGACGATCGACAACGACATCCCCCACATCGGCCAGAGCTTCGGCTTCCAGACCGCGTTCGCCCGGGCCGCGCAGTCGATCACCGCCGCGAAGGTCGAGGCGCAGGCCGCGGTCAACGGGGTCGGGATCGTGCAGACGATGGGTCGCCACGCCGGCTTCATCGCCTGCTACTCCGCGCTCGCCGCGCAGACCGCGAACTTCGTGCTGATCCCCGAGGTGCCGTTCACCCTCGACGGCGAGAACGGGCTGCTGGCCCACCTGCGCCGCCGGGTCGCCGACCGCGGGTACGCCGTCGTCGTGGTCGCCGAGGGCGTCGGCCCGCACCTGCAGGAGGGCGCCGGCGACGCGACCGACGCGTCGGGCAACGCGATCCTGGGCGACCCCGGGCGCTACCTGCGCGACCGGATCCGCGCCGACTTCGCCGAGCACGGCGAGGAGGCGACCCTGCGCTTCTTCGACCCCGGCTACCTGATCCGCTCGGTGCCCGCCGACCCGGCCGACGCCGTCTACTGCTCGCGCCTGGCTCAGACCGCGGTGCACGCCGCCATGTCGGGGCGCACCGACATGGTCGTCGGGCGACGCCGTCACCGCTTCGTCAACGTGCCGATCGGCGCGGTCGTGCAGCGCTCCCACAACGTCTCCCCCGACGGCGACCTGTGGCTCTCGGTGCTCGAGTCGACGGCCCAGCCGCGCTCGATGGTCTGAGCGCGGCCGTCAGGTCCGTCAGGGCCGTCAGGGCTGCTCGGGCCGTCGCCGCTCCAGGCGCTTCGCCGCGAGCGGGACGCCCTCGACCAGGTGGGAGTCCACCAGGGCGTCGACGTCGTCCGCACCCAGGCGGGCGTACCAGCTGTCGTCCGGCTGCACGCACACCACCGGCGCGTGGTTGCAGGGGAACAGGCAGCCGGTCTGGGTGACCAGCACGTCGTCGTCGCCGAGGTCGCGGGCGCGCAGCGCACGACCCAGGGCCTCCGCGGTGGCGTCGGCGCCCTGCGCCGAGCAGCGCGGCCCGCGGCAGACCAGGACGTGGTGCCGGTGCCCGGGCACGTCCTCCCAGGCCGCGGAGGTCAGCGGCGCCTCGGCGCCGTGGATCGGTCGGGTCACGTCGAGGACTCCCAGCTCGAGGTCGGACTCGTGGCGCAGCAGCGTGGTGGCGACGGCGACGACGGGACGGTGCCCCGAGGTCTCGCCGCGCTCGCGCCACCAGTGCCCGGCGATGCGGCGCAGCCACGAGTTGGCGGGCGCCAGCGTGCCGAGGCTGACGCCGAGCAGCACGACGCGCTCGACGCCCTCGTCGGCGAGACGTGTCAGGGCGGCGGAGAGGGACGGATCGCCGACCTGGAGGTACGCCACCTGCGCCCCCAGCGCGTCGGCCATCGCGGCCATCCGCCCCGCGTGGCTGGCCTCGCGCACGGACATGCCGACGAGCAGGCGCACCTCCCCCGGCGGCAGGTCCGGCACGGGTGGCACGGGCGGCACGGCGGCGGTCACCGGCCCCACCACCGCACGCGCACCCGGCCGTCGACCTCGGTGACGTCGACGCGGACGCCCCACACCCGCGCAACCAGGTCGGGCGTCAGCACGTCGGCGGCGGGGCCGGCGGCCACGACGCGTCCGGCGTCGAGGACGACGAGCCGGTCGCAGTGCGCGGCGGCCAGGTCGAGGTCGTGCAGCGCGGCCACCGCGGTCACCCCGAGGGCCCGGACCCGGGCGAGCAGGTCGAGCTGGTGACCGAGGTCGAGGTGGTTGGTCGGCTCGTCGAGCAGCAGCACCTCGGGCTCCTGGGCCACGGCGCGGGCGAGGTGGACCCGCTGCCGCTCGCCGCCCGAGAGGGTCGGCCAGGCCCGGTCGGCGAGGTGGTCCACGTCGGTGAACCGCATGGCCCCGCCCACCGTCGCGTCGTCGTCGACGGGGGCCGCGAACCGTCCCCGGTGCGGGGTGCGGCCGAGGGCGACGACGTCGCGCACCCGCAGGTCGAGGCCGGTCTCCGCGTGCTGCTCCACGAGCGCGACCCGGCGGGCCCGGGCGCCGGCCCGCAGGGCGTGGAGGTCGTCGTCGCCGATGCGGACCGTGCCCGCCGACGGTCGCCGCAGCCCGGCGAGCAGGTGCAGCAGCGTGGTCTTGCCCGAGCCGTTGGGCCCGAGCAGCCCGGTCACGGTGCCGACCGGGGCGTCCAGGGCCGCGTCGGCCAAGACGGTGCGCCGCTGCGCACCGCGTCCGACGTGCCAGGTCAGGCCCTCCGCGCGCAGGGCCGCGCCGCCGCTCGTGTCGCCCGTGCCGCTCACGCCATGCTCCGGCGTCGCGAGCGGTGCAGCAGCCACACGAACAGCGGCGTGCCGACGATGCCGGTGACGACGCTGATCGGGATCTCCGTGCCGTCCACGAGCGTGCGGGCGCCGGTGTCGGCCCAGACCAGCAGCACGGCGCCGGCCACCGCGGTCGTCGGCAGCAGCGCCCGGTGGCCGGGCCCCACGACCATCCGGGCCACGTGCGGCACCACGAGCCCGACGAAGCCGATCGCGCCGACGTGGGCGACGAGCACCGAGACGACGAGCGCGGAGCCCGCCAGCAGCAGCCAGCGCAGGCGGGTCACGTCGACGCCGAGGCTGCGCGCGCCCGTCTCGCCGAACGCGAAGGCGTCGAGGCTGCCGGCGCAGGCCAGCACCACCACGACCGTGACGAGCGCCGTGCCCACGAGCACGGCGACGTCGTCGGTGCGCACCCGCGCGATCGAGCCGAGCGTCCAGCGCATCACGCGGTCGGCCGAGTGCGAGTCGCCGTGCACCATCACCAGGAACGAGGTGTAGGCGGCGGCCGCCTGGCCCACCGCGACGCCCGCGAGGACGGTGCGGGTCGGGTCGAGCGTGCCGCCGCGCCCGACGGCGAGGAGCAGCACCAGCACCAGCGCGCCCAGGGCCCCGAGGAACGACGCGAGCGCCAGCGCGGCGGAGCCGACGAGCCCGCCGACGCCGATCCCGAGCACGATGACCGAGACGGCGCCGACGGCCGCGCCGCCGGAGATGCCGAGCAGGTAGGGGTCCGCGAGGTCGTTGCGCGTCAGCGACTGCAACACCGCGCCGACGAGCGCCAGCACGGTGCCGCAGGCCGCGGCCGCCAGCACCCGCGGCATCCGCAGCTGCCACACGATCTGGTCCTCGGCGAGCGTGACGCCGTGCTCGCCCAGACCGAGGCGCCGCGCGACGACGGCCACGACGCGGTCGGCCGGGACGTCCACGGAGCCGCGGCCCAGGGCGTACGTCATCGTCGCGGCGAGCACGAGCAGGCCGACGACGAGGACGGGCGCCGCCGCAGGTCGTCGCAACCCGGTCAGCCCTGCGCGCCGAGGGCCTCGAGGCCCTCGGCCAGGGTCGCGGCGCCCTCGGCGAGGCGTACGCCCGGGGTCGAGGCCGAGTAGGGCACCGTGACGTACGCGCCCTCGCGCACGGCACGCAGCTCGCTCAGCACCGGGTCGGCCTCGAGGAACGCGATCTTCTCCTCGGCCGACGACCACGAGGCGTCGGCGAGCGCGATCACGTCGGGGTCGGCGGCGACGACGTCCTCCCACGGCACCTCGGACCAGTTGCCCTCGACGTCGGCGAAGACGTTCTCGGCGCCGGTCGCCTCGACGACCAGCTGCGGGCCACCGTCGCCGGCGCCGGCCAGGGCGGCGTCCTCGCCGGAGTCGAACCAGAACACCCGGGTGCCCGCGCCGACCGCGGCGGCCTCGAGGTCCGTCAGCGTCTGCTCCTGGGTGGCGCGCAGCTCGGCGGCGCGCTCTGGCACGCCGAAGACGTCGCCGACGGCCTCCACCTCCGACCAGACCGAGTCCCAGCTGGTGGCGGCCACGTCGGAGGCGTCGGGGCAGCCGAACGGCGAGAGGTAGGACGCGACGCCGCCCTCGGCGAGCTCGTCCTGCGAGCCGGCCACCTCGTCGCCGAACGCGGAGACGTAGGAGGCGTAGACGAAGTCGGGCGAGGCGCCGAGCAGCTCCTCCCGGCTCGGGTAGGTCGCTGCGAGCACGGGCACCTCGTCGTACGCCGCGGCGTGGGCGTCCGCGACCTGGTCGTCGAGGTAGGCCGTGCCGGCCATCCGGTCCTCGAGCCCGAGGGCCAGGAGGACCTCGGTGGCGCCCTGGTTGAGGGTGACGGCGGCCTCGGGCGGTGCCTCGAGGGTGGTGGTGAAGCCGCAGGCGGTGACCTCGACGGGGAACAGGTCGGGGTCGCCCGCGGCGGCGCGGTCCTCGGCGGCGGGGGCGCCCGCGCAACCGGCGAGCAGGACCCCGCAGGCGAGCGCGGCGGTCAGGGGCAGGGCGGGACGCAGGGTGGGGCGAGCACGGGTGGACATGGCCATCCTTCGTGTCGTGGCTCGGTCGCGGAGCCATGCGGACGTGTGACGCGACCGTCCGTGGCGGACGAGCGCGGCCAGCAGGTCTTCGGACTCGGGATCGACCGGACGGAGCGCCTTCCCAGGAGCTGCGCTCCCAGTGGCTGCACGTGTGCGTGCCCCGCCCGTCACCCTCACCGCTGCGCGTCAGTCCCGGATTCGCACCGGGTTCCCTGGCTCGTGGTGAGCACGACTGGCAGGGGGAACCTAGCAGTAACCTCGCCCGCCGTGAACGCCCTTCGAGATGCGGACCCCGACCACCACGCGTACCCCGCCGAGGTGCGGGCCGCCGTCTACCGCGTCATCGGCGAGCGGCGCGACATGCGCCGCTTCGTGCCCGGAGCCACCGTCGACGAGGACGTGCTGGCCCGGCTGCTCGCCGCCGCCCACGCCGGGCCCAGCGTCGGGCTGATGCAGCCGTGGCGCTTCGTGCGGGTGGTCTCCCCCGCCCTGCGCGAGCAGGTGCACGCCCTGGTCGACGCGGAGCGTCACGCGACCGCGGCCGCCCTCGACGAGCGCGCCGCGGAGTTCCTGCGGCTCAAGGTGGAGGGCATCCGCGAGTGCGCCGAGCTGCTGGTCGTGGCGCTGCGCGAGGGCCGCGAGCCGCACGTGTTCGGCCGCCGCACGATGCCCCACATGGACCTGGCCTCCGTGGCCTGCGCGATCCAGAACCTCTGGCTCGCCGCGCGGGCCGAGGGCCTCGGCATGGGCTGGGTCTCGCTGTTCGTGCCCGACGACCTCGCGGCGCTGCTCGGCATGCCCGCGGGGGCCGAGCCGGTGGCCGTGCTGTGCCTCGGCCCGGTGCCGGCCTTCCCCGACCGCCCGAGCCTGGAGATCGACGGCTGGACCCGTGCGCGCCCACTCGCGGACTTCGTCACCGAGGACGGTTGGTAGGGTCCGTGCGCCAGTCGACCCCCGAGGGGTCAGGGAACCCGGTGCGACTCCGGGACTGACGCGCAGCGGTGAGGGCGACGGGTCGGGGCACGTCCGCGTGCCGCCACTGGGAGCCCGCTCCCGGGAAGGTCCCCGGCCCGGACGACCCCGAGTCCGAAGACCTGCTGGCACCCGGTGGCAGCCGCCACCTGGTCGAGCAGGGGCCCCGCGCACGGGCCCCCGGACCGAGCGAGGACGCATGACCCGCACGCGCACCGACCTGTGCCCCGGCGTGAGCCGGCCCTGGCCCGCCGAGGACGGCGGGCTGGTGCGCCTGCGGCTGGTCGGCGGCGCCGTGAGCGTCGGGGAGGTACGCGCGCTGCTGGGCGTCGCGGCGGCCCACGGCGACGGCGACCTGCACCTGACGCGCCGCGCCAACCTGCAGCTGCGCGCCCTGCCGCTGACCGGGACCGGGGCGCTGCGCCAGGACGTGGCGGGCGCGATCGCGCACACCGGCCTGCTGCCCTCCCCCAGCCACGAGCTGGTCCGCAACGTGCTCGTCTCGCCGCTGACCGGGATCACCGGCGGGCGCCTCGACCTGCGTCCCACCGCCCGCGAGCTGGACCGGGCGTTGTGCGCCGACCCGGCGTTGGCCGGCCTGTCCGCCCGCTTCCTGATGGTGCTCGACGACGGGCGCGGCGACGTCCTCGACCGGTCCGCCGACGTGGCGCTGACCGTGCTCGACGACGCGACCGTGCAGCTGCGCCGGGGCGACGGGCACTGGCAGCCGCCGGTGCCGGTCGCCGAGGCCGTGCCCGCGCTGCTCGAGGTGGCCCGCGCGTTCGTCGTCGCCCGCGGCGACGGCCCCGAGGCGCCCTGGCACGTCGACGAGCTCACCACCCCGCTGGACCTGCCGACCGCGCCACGCGACCCGCGGGTGCCCGCGGCGGCCGAGCCCCCGGCGTACGGCCTCGTGCGCGGCGAGAGCCCCGACGCCCCCGACCTGCGCCACGTCCCCGTGCCCGACGGGGTGCTCGGCGCGGCGCTGGCCACCGAGCTGCTCGACGGCCTGGCCGACGAGGCGCCGCTCGTCGTGACGCCGTGGCGCTCGCTGCTCGTGCCGGTCGTCCCCGCGGCGGCCACCGGCGGGCTGCAGGCGCCGACGCGGCGCTACGCCTACGAGGGCGACGGGCAGGCCATCTACGTCGACTCGTTCGCGATGATCCGCGCCGAGTCCGACCTGCGCCACGTGCCCGCGGACGCCGAGAAGGTCGTCGTGCGGATGGTGCACGGCACCGGGCAGACCGACCTCGCGCCGCAGGTCGTCGTCTCGCCCGACCTGGTCGGGGCGGCCCGCGCCGCGCTGCGGGCCGGCGCGCCGATCATCACCGACGCCCACATGGTCGCCTCGGGCGTCACCCGCACCCGGCTGCCCGCCGACAACGAGGTGCTGTGCGCGCTGCGCGACCCCCGCGTCGCCGACCTCGCCCGCGCCTGGGGCACCACCCGCTCGGCGGCCGCGCTCTCGCTGCTGGCCGACCGGGTCGCCGGCGCGGTGGTCGCGATCGGCAACGCGCCGACCGCGCTGTTCCACCTGCTCGAGCTGCTCGCCGACGGCTGCCCGCCGCCCGCCGCGATCGTGGGCTGCCCGGTCGGGTTCGTCGGGGCGGCGGAGTCCAAGGAGGCGCTGGCGGAGTACGCCGAGGCGCACGGCGTCCCGTACCTCACCGTCCACGGCCGCCGCGGCGGCTCGGCGATGACGGCATCGGCGCTCAACGCGATCGCGCAGGAGGCGGAGTGAGCACGCAGCCCGAGCCGGCCGAGCCCACCGAGCCCACCGCGGGCCGGTTCTACGGCGTCGGCGTCGGCCCCGGCGACCCCGAGCTGATCACCCGCAAGGGCGCCCGGCTGATCGCGGCGGCCGACGTGGTGGCGTACCACGCCGGGCGCGGCAAGACGTCCAACGCGCGCCGGATCGCGGCCGACCTGATCCCCGCCGGGGCCGTCGAGGAGGAGCTGGTCTACCCCGTCACGACGGGCACCACCGACCACCCGGGCGGCTACGCGGGCGCGATGGCGGACTTCTACCTCGCGTCGGCGCAGCGGCTGGCCGCGCACCTGGAGGCCGGGCGCGACGTCGTGCTGCTCTCCGAGGGCGACCCGATGTTCTACGGGTCGTACATGTACATGCACGACGCCCTCGCCGAGCGGTTCACCACCGAGGTCGTGCCCGGCGTGCCGGCCTTCGCGGCCGCGACGGCGACCATCGCGGCGCCGCTGGTGCGCCAGACCGACGTGCTGACGATCCTGCCCGGCACCCTGCCGGAGACCGAGCTCGCGCGACGCCTCGCCGACACCGACGGCGCGATCATCATGAAGCTCGGGCGTCGGTTCCCGGCGGTACGCCGCGCGCTGGCCGCCGCGGGCCGCCTCGAGCACGCCGTCTACGTCGAGCGGGCCTCGATGAGCTCCGAGCGGCACCTGCGCGTCGTCGACGTGGACGCGGACTCGGTGCCGTACTTCTCGCTGATCGTCGTCGCCGGCGACTCGCTGCAGGGACTCGGGCGGCGAGAGGCCGCCGGGGCGCCGGCTGCACCTGCCTCCTCGGCGGCCTCCGCGGCGGTGGTCGACGCGCCCGCCGAGGTCGTCGTCGTGGGGCTGGGGCCCGGGCCGGAGGCGTGGCTGACGCCGGAGGCGAGCGCCGAGCTCGCGGCGGTCGACCACGTGGTGGGGTATGCCCCGTACGTCAAGCGGGTGCCGCACCGCGAGGGCCTGACGCGGCACGCGAGCGGCAACACGGTCGAGGTGGACCGGGGCCGGCTGGCGCTCGACCTGGCGCGCCGCGGCGAGCGGGTCGCCGTGGTCTCCGGCGGCGACGCCGGCGTGTTCGGGATGGCGACCGCGGTCTTCGAGGCGCAGGTCGCCGCGGCGGCCGACGACGTGGCGTACGCCGACGTGCCCGTGCGCGTCGTGCCGGGCGTCTCGGCCGTGCAGGCCGTGGCCGCGCGCGCCGGCGCCCCGATCGGCGGCGACTTCGCCGTGATGTCGCTGAGCGACCGGCTCAAGCCGTGGGAGGTCGTCGAACGACGGCTGCGGGCGGTGGCCGACGGCGACCTCGTGCTCGCGCTCTACAACCCCCGTTCGGCCAGCCGGCCCGACCAGCTGGGCGACGCGCTCGAGGTCCTGCTGGAGGTGCGCTCCCCCGCGACCGTGGTGGTCGTCGGCCGCGACGTCGGGCGGGCGGAGGAGTCGCTCGTCGTGACCACCCTGGGGGCGCTCGACCCGACGACGGTGGACATGAAGTGCCTGCTCGTCGTCGGCGCCTCGTCGACCCGCGTCGACCACGGACGGGTCTGGACGCCGCGCAGCGTGGGGTGAGATCCGGCCCGTGCCGGCCGGGTCGGATTGGTGGGTGCGGCCGGGCGAGGGCGCCCCGGACCCGCCGCCAGCCGGACCCTGTGCCGTTTCGCTCGACCTCTGCCCCGTTCACACAGGGTCTAGGTCGAGCGTTACCCGGTGAACCGGGTAATCCAGAGGCCCGGACACACCGACGCCCGCCCGGCCGAGGGGGCCGGGCGGGCGTGGGGCGTACGCCGGGGGCGTCAGGCGACGTCGACCTCGGTGGTGACGTCGATGTTGCCCTTCGTGGCGTGGGTGTAGGGGCAGATCGTGTGGCCGACCTCGACCGCGCGCTCCGCGTCGGCCTGCGAGACGCCGCCGCCGAACTCGACGATCAGCTTGACGGCCAGGCCGAAGCCGACGTCCTCGCGGGGGCCGATGCCGACCTCGGCGGTCACGGCCACGTCCTGCAGCTCGATGCCGTGCTGCTTCGCGCCGGCCTTGAGCGCGCCGAGGAAGCAGGCCGCGTAGCCCGCGGCGAAGAGCTTCTCCGGGTCGACGCCGCCGCCGGCACCACCGAGCTCCTTCGGCGGGATCAGGTCGACCTCGAGCGAGCCGTCGGAGGTGCGGGCGTGGCCCTGGCGGCCCTCGCCGGTCGCGGTGGCGGACGCCGTGTACTTGATCTCGGTGGGCATCGCGATCTCCTTCCGGGAGATGTAGAGTGACTAGTACGTCTACATCAGAGTGGCAGGTCCCGACGACCAACACAAGCCCGGTATCCAGGAAGGCGGAGCACCATGACGGCGACCACGACGCGCACGAGCCCGGTGCGCTCCCGCATCCTGACGGCCGCGCGGCGCCGCTTCTACGTCGACGGCATCCGCGCGGTCAGCGCCGACCGGCTGATCGCGGACGCCGAGGTCTCGAAGATGACCTTCTACCGCCACTTCCGCTCCAAGGACGACCTCGTCGTGGCCTACCTCGGCGAGTTCGTCACCGAGGAGCGCGCGGCGATGGCCGAGTCGCGCGCCGCCCACGCGGGCGACCCCGCCGCGGTGCTGCGCGCCTACGCCGAGCGGATCGGCACGCTGAGCTGCGTCGAGGGGTTCCGCGGCTGCGCCTTCCTCAACGCCGCGGCGGAGTACGCCGACCCCACCCACCCCGTGCGCGGCGTCGTGCAGACCCACCGCGCCTGGCTGCGCGGCGAGCTGGCCGACCTGCTGATCGAGCTCGGTGTGAGCGCCGGTCGGGCGGAGCGGGCCGCGGACGAGCTGCAGATGCTGCGCGACGGCGCGATGGTCGCCGGCACCCTCGACGGCCGACCGACCGAGGCCGCGGCCTCGCTGGTCGCGGCGGGCGAGGCGGTCGTGCGGGCCGCCCTCAGGCCCGGCGCTTGAGCGAGCGGTCGCGCTCGGAGTCGTAGAGGTACGACTCCCCCGCGCCCGCCGCGGACGGCCCGGCCAGGGCGCGACCCACGAGGATGACGGCGGCCTGGCGCAGCCCGGCCGCCTCGACCGCGTCCGCGACGTCGCCGAGCGTGCCGCGCAGCACGAGCTCCTCGGGCTGCGAGGCGCGGTGCACGACCGCGACCGGGCAGTCGGCGCCGTACGCCTGCGCCAGCGAGGCCGCCAGCTCCCGCGTGCGGGTGATCGCCAGGTGCAGCACCAGGGTGGCCCCGGTCGCCGCGAACGCCTCGAGCGACTCCCCGCCCGGCATCGCGGTCGAGCGCGCCTGGGTGCGGGTCAGCACGACGGACTGGGCGACGAGCGGCACCGTGAGCTCGCGGCCCACGACGGCGGCAGCGGCGGCGTACGCCGGCACCCCCGGCGTGACGTCCCACGTCACCCCCGCCGCGTCGAGGCGCCGGGTCTGCTCGAAGAGCGCGGAGTACAGCGACGGGTCGCCGGAGGTCAGCCGCACGACCTCGGCGCGGGCCCGGGAGGAGTCGACGAGCTCGGCCGTGATGGCGTCGAGGTCGAGGTCCTGCGTGTCGACGCGGCGGGCGTCGGCGCGGCAGTGGCCCAGCACCTCGGCGTCGAGGTACGTGCCCGGGTAGAGCACCACGTCGGCGGCGGCGAGCATCCGCGCCGCGCGCAGGGTGATGAGGTCGGCCGCGCCGGGGCCGGCCCCGACGAAGTGCACGGTCACGGGGTCTCCTCGGAGGACGTCGCGGGTCGGGTCCAGCTCCACTGGGTCACGGCGCGGGCGGGGGTGAACCCGCGGAAGCCGCCGATCGGCGTGGCCGTCTCGACGGAGAGCCGCACGAGCTCTCCCCCGTGCTCGGCGTGGCAGGCGGCCAGCAGCGCCTCGGTCTCGATCGTGACGCCGTGCACGACGAGCCGACCGCCCGGGACGAGCGCGGCCCGGCAGGCGTCGAGGACGCCGTCGCGGGTCGCGCCACCGCCGACGAACACCGCGTCGGGGCGCTCGAGGTCGCCGAGGGCGGCGAGGGCGGCGGGCGCGGCGCCGGTGACGACCCGCAGGTCCGGTACGCCCAGTCGCCCGGCGTTGCGGCGCACCCGGGCCGCGCGGGTGGCGTCGACCTCGACCGCCACCGTGCGGCAGGCGGGATGGGCGCGCATCCACTCGATGCCGACGCTGCCGGCGCCGGCGCCGACGTCCCACAGCAGCGCGCCGGGCGCGGGGGCCAGGCGGGCGAGGGCGGCGGCACGCACGTCGCGCTTGGTCAGCTGGCCGTCGTGCTCGAACGCGTCGTCGGGCAGGCCGGCGGCCCAGGACACCACCACCGGGGCGTCCGCGCGGGCATCGAGCGCCACGACGTTGAGCCGTGGGAACGCCGGCGGCTCGTCCGCCCAGGCGGCGGCGGTGCCCTCGACGCGGGACTCGTCGGCGGCGCCGAGGTCGCCGAGCACGGTCAGCGTGCTGGCGCCCCAGCCGCTCATGGCGAGCAGGGCGGCGAGGTCGGCGGGGGTGGTGGCGTCGGAGGAGAGCACGAGCACCCGGCGCCCGGGCGCGAGCTCGCGCAGCACGCGGCGCACGTCGCGGGCCACGGCGCTGACGACGACGAGCGACTCGGTCGGCCACCCCATCCGGGCGCCGGCCAGGGCGACCGAGGAGACCGCGGGCTCGACCCGCACGGCGTCGGCACCGGCGACCTCGGCCAGCGTGGTGCCGACCCCGGAGAGCAGCGGGTCCCCGGAGGCGAGCGCGACGACCGCGCGGCCGGCGTACCGCTCCAGCAGCTCCGGCAGTCCGGCCCGCAGCGGCGAGGGCCACGCGACCCGCTCCTGGCCGGCCGCGTCGGGCACGAGCGCGAGGTGGCGGGCGCCGCCGAGCAGCACCTCGGCGCCCCGGACGGTCGCGCGGTGCCGTTCGGGCAGCCCGGGCCAGCCGTCGGCGCCGATGCCGACGACGGTGATCACGGGCGCACCAGCAGGGGCAGCACGTTCTCCTCCAGCATCGGCGCGAGCGGCAGGCCCGCCGGCGGCGCGGCCGGGTCGACCCAGCGGACCTCGGCGATCTCCGCGGCCGCGGCGGGCTCGCCGTCGGTGGTCGCGGTGAAGACGGTCGAGTGCAGGCTGGCGCCCGGCTCGTTCGCGGCCGCGCCCTCGAAGACCCCCAGCAGGGCGAGGTCGCGCAGCTCGACGCCGATCTCCTCCGCGATCTCGCGCACCGCGGTCTGCTCGGGCGTCTCGCCCGCCTCGATCTTGCCGCCGGGCAGCATGAAGCGCTCGGTGCCGCGCTTGCGGACGGTCAGCACGCGGCCGTCGGCGTCCTGCAGGCACACCGCGGCGACGACGAAGTGGAGGGGCACGACGGGCAGGCTAGCGAAGCGCGTCGACGACCTCGCGCACGGTCGCGACGAGCACGTCGAGGCCGGGTTGCTCGACCGGGAAGTGCCCGCAGCCCTCCAGCGGCACCAGCCGCGTCGGCGCCCCGGTGACGCGGTCGAGGAACCGCACGCCCAGCTCGATCGGGGTCCAGGTGTCGGCGGCGGGGTGGGCGAGCGTGACGGGGCAGGCGGAGTACGCCTCCGGCGCGGGCGCCACGTGGCGGAACCAGCTGGCCAGCAGCCCGAGCGGGACCCGCGTCGCCCCGCCGAGGGGGTCCGTGGCGCACAGCCGCGACAGCTCGGGTTCGCGGCTCATCCGGCCCAGGTCGGCGACCCAGCCGACGGGCACCCGCAGGTGGCCCAGCGGACTGCGGCCGGCGCACCCGGCGAGCAGCCACGGGGCGTACCGACCCATCGGGCCGAAGCGGGCGGCCGCGGCCCGGGCGTCGGGGTCGGCGGTGTCGAGCAGGCAGGTCGCGACGACGTGGTCGACGAGACCGGTGCGGGCGGCGACCTCGTAGGCCAGCATCCCGCCCATGCTCGCGCCCAGCAGGACCAGCGGACGCGGGTCGGTGCGCTTCTCCTCCCGCACCAGGTCGCAGAGCAGGTCGATCCAGTCGTCGTAGCGGACGGCGCCGGGGCGCGGCTCGACGGTGCGGCCGTAGAGGGGCAGGTCGGGGAAGACCACCTCGACGTCGTCGCGGGCCGCGAGCGCGGCGTACGGCCACAGCGCCCCGACGTGGCCTCCCGCCCCGTGGATCCCCAGCACCCGCGGCGCCCCCGGTCGCGGCGCCCGGGCGACGTGCACCCGCCGGCCGCGCCAGTCGAACCAGGTGGTCGTGGGCACGGGGCACCCGTCCAGCGGCAGCGGGAGGAAGTCGGCGTAGGTCCGGCTCACGGGCTCCACCGTCGCAGGGCGCGGCCGCCGGTGTCCCCGGAACCCGCCGGACGGGTCGGGTGGGATCGGAGGCGGGATCAGACCTCGAGCGTCGGCAGCTCCCGCTCGGCCTGCGGTCCGCGGGTGACGCGCTGGGCGAGCGCGCGCACGGGCGAGGAGGCCGCGACGCGCACTCCCCAGCGCAGCACCTGCACGCCCGCCCGCGTGCGGGGCGCGGCGAGGCGCGGCACGCCGGGTGGCAGGTCCTGCGCGTCCTCGACCAGCGGGCGCATCCACTCCTCGTAGCGCTCGAACGCCCTCGCCAGGGCGTCGCGGGTCGGCTCCTCGACGTCGGCCAGGTGGGCGGCGAGGACGTACGCACCGACCAGCGCGAGCGAGGCGCCCCCGCCGCCGAGCGGGGTCAGCGACCACGCGGCGTCGCCGAGCAGCACCGTGCTGCCGCGGTGCCAGGTCGGGCAGCGCACCTGGCGCAGCCAGTCGACGTAGAGGTCGTCGGCGGCGTCGAAGCCGTCGAGGATGCGCGGCACCTCCCAGCCGACGCCGGCGTAGCGCTCGCGGATGGCGGCGAGCCGACCGGCGTGGTCCAGGTCGGCGAGCACCGGGCCGTCGGCCAGGAAGTTCAGGTTGGCCCGGATCGTGCCGACGTCGTCGGGTCGTAGCGCGGCCTGCCGCGAGTCCGGCGCGTGCAGGATCCGCCACCAGTCGTCGTCGGCGTCGGTGCGCGGGATGGTGCCGTAGACCGCGTACATCCCCAGCGGGTCCTCCTGCGGCTCCTCGCCCAGCACCAGCGCGCGGGTGCGCGAGCCGACGCCCTCGGCGACGACCAGCACGTCGTAGGTCTCGCGGCTGCCGTCGTCGAGCACGACCTCGACACCCCGGTCGGCGTCCGCCACGTCGTGGACCTCGACGACCTGGGCGCCGAAGCGCCACCGCACGGTCTCCGGGCACGCGTCGGCCACGACCCGCGCGAGCGCACCCCGCAGGATCTCGAGCTCCGCGGTCGGACCGTCGGAGTCCTCGGAGCCGTCGACGTCGAACTCGGCGAGCACCGATCCGTCCTCGTCGACGAACCGGGTGCCGACCTCGCCGGTGTTGCGGTCGAGGACCGCCTGCTCGAGCCCCATCCGGCGCAGCACCTCGCGCCCGGTGGCGCGCACGTCGATGTTCTGCCCGCCCTCGCGCAGCTCGGGTGCCCGCTCCACGACGGTCACCTCGAACCCGGCGCGCGCCAGCCAGAAGGCGGCCGCGGGGCCGGCGATGCTGGCCCCGGTCACCAGGACCCGTCGTGTGCTGCCCATCGCGCCGCCTCCGTCCCCGCGGGCCGGGCGGCGCGCGTACGGCGAGTCTGGCGCGCGACCGGTGAGCGGTCCCGCCGTCCACCGGCCGCGGACCGGCTCCGGGCGACGCGCTCCCCGGGGCTAGGGTGGCGCCGTCGTGAGGTGCCCCGTGGGCACGTGCCGGAGAGACAACCGGGCGTGCGGGGAGAATCTGGGAAGCCGGTGCAAGTCCGGCACAGGGCCCGCTGCGGTGACCACTCGTGCGTACGGGTGGAAGTCCGAAGACCGGCCTCGCGACCGTCCATCCGATGGCAGAGCGAGCGGGAGCCCCACATGCCACAGCACTACCCCTTCACGGCCGTCGTCGGCTCCGACGACATGACCCTGGCCCTGCTGCTGACGACCGTCAGCCCCGAGATCGGCGGCGTCCTCGTGCGCGGCGAGAAGGGCACGGCGAAGTCGACCGCGGTGCGCGCCCTCGCCGCCGTCCTGCCGCCCATCGACGTGGTGGCCGGCGACCGGTTCTCCTCCGACCCCCGCGACGCGGGCCTCTCCCCCGACGGCCCGTTCGCCGCCGACGCGTCCGTCGAGACCCGACCCGTGCGCCTCGTGGAGCTGCCCGTCGGGGCCACCGAGGACCGGCTGCTGGGCTCCCTGCACCTGGAGAAGGCGCTGTCCTCGGGGGTGGCGGAGTACGAGCCCGGGCTGCTCGCCCGCGCCCACCGCGGCATCCTCTACGTCGACGAGGTCAACCTCCTCCACGACCACCTCGTCGACCTGCTGCTCGACGCCGCGGCGATGGGCCGCGCCACCGTCGAGCGCGACGGCGTCTCGGTCGTGCACGCCGCGCGCTTCGTGCTCGTCGGCACGATGAACCCCGAGGAGGGCGAGCTGCGACCGCAGCTGCTCGACCGCTTCGGCCTCACCGTCGAGGTCGCCGCTCCCCGCGAGCCCGCGCTGCGCACCGAGGTGGTGCGCCGCCGGCTGGCGTTCGACGCCGACCCCGAGGCCTTCGCGCAGGGGTACGCCTCCCCCGAGGCCGACCTGCGCGACCGGATCGCCGCGGCCCAGGCGCTCGTCGCCGACGTGCTGCTCGGCGACGGCGCGCTGCAGAAGATCGCCGAGATCTGCGCCGCGTTCGACGTCGACGGCCTGCGCGCCGACATCGTCACCGCCCGCACCGCCGTGGCCCACGCCGCCTGGCACGGGCGCCGGCACGTGCTGCGCGAGGACATCCGCGCCGCCGCGCTGCTCGCGCTGCCGCACCGCCGGCGCCGCAACCCGTTCGACGCCCCCGGCATCGACGAGGACCTGCTCGACCGCCTGCTCGGCGACGACGAGCCCGACCCCGAGCCGCCGCGGCCCGACGAGGGGCCCGACGACGGCGCCGATGGCGCGGACGGCACCGACGGCACCGACGGGCCCCAGCAGCCCGAGGCGGGCCCGGGCCAGGCGCCGCCGCAGGACGGCGGCGAGCGCGCCGACACGAGCCCCGACTCCCGCGCCGACGGTGCCCCGTCCGACGCCCCGACCGACGCCCCGACCGACGCCCCGACCGACGACTCGACCGACGACCCGTCCGACGACTCGACCGACGGCGGCGTCCCGGCCCCCGCCGGGGCGGGCACGACGGTCGGGGCGGGGGCGCCGTACCGGCCCCGGCTGCTGCGCGTCGCCGGCACCGGCGAGGGCGAGGCGGGCCGACGCTCGCGGGCGATCACCTCGACCGGTCGTCGGATCGGCACGACCCCGGGGCGCGGCGCCGGGATCGACCTGGTCGGCACGGTGCGCGCGGCGGTGCCGCGCCAGTTCGACCGCGGTCGCCGCGGCGGCGCCCTGGTGCTGCGCTCGGACGACCTGCGCAGCGCCGTGCGGGAGGGCAAGGAGTCGAACCTCGTGCTGTTCTGCGTCGACGCCTCGGGCTCGATGGCGGCCCGTCGCCGGATGCAGCAGGTCAAGACGGCGATCCTCAGCCTGCTGCTCGACGCCTACCAGCGCCGCGACAAGGTCGGGCTGGTCACGTTCCGCGGCCACGAGGCCGACGTCGCGCTGCCTCCGACCGGGTCGGTGGACGTCGCGGCCCGACGGCTCGAGGAGCTGCCGGCGGGCGGGCGTACCCCGCTGGCCGAGGGCCTGCTGGCCGCCGCCGACGTGATCCGCCGCGAGCGGCTGCGCGACCCGCGCCGCCGCCCCCTGCTGGTGCTGGTCACCGACGGTCGCGCGACGGCCGGGGACGACCCGGTGGAGCGCTCGCGCCGGGTGGCGGAGTGGCTGGCCGACCAGGGGGTCGAGACCGTGGTGGTGGACTGCGAGTCCGGTCCGTTCCGGCTGCGGCTGGCCGAGCGGCTGGCGACGTCGCTGCGGGCGGCGTACCTGCCCGTCGACGAGGTCAGCGCCGACGTGCTGACGGTGGCCGCGGGTCGCGGCGGCGCCACGGGTCGGCAGGGGGTGGCCTGATGCCGCAGGGCAAGCCGTTGGTCGTGCCCGACGACGGCCTGACCACCGCGCAGCGCCGCAACCTGCCGCTGCTGATGGTCAACACCGGCGACGGCAAGGGGAAGTCGACCGCCGCGTTCGGGCTCGCGGTCCGGGCGTGGAACCAGGGCTGGGACATCGGGGTCTTCCAGTTCGTGAAGTCCGCGAAGTGGCGCATCGGCGAGCAGACGGTGCTGGAGCGCCTCGGCGAGCTGCACCGCGAGACCGGCGAGGGCGGCCCGGTGGACTGGCAGAAGATGGGCGCCGGCTGGTCGTGGTCGCGCAAGGCCGGCGAGGCCGAGGACCACGCCCGCGACGCCGCCGAGGGCTGGGCGGAGGTCAAGCGCCGGATCGCGGAGGAGCGTCACGACCTCTACGTGCTCGACGAGTTCACCTACCCCATGGAGTGGGGCTGGGTCGACGTCGACGACGTCGTCGAGACGCTGTCGAACCGGCCGGGGCGCCAGTACGTCGTGGTGACCGGCCGCCGCGCCCACCCACGCCTGGTCGAGGCCGCCGACACCGTCACCGAGATGACGAAGGTCAAGCACCAGATGGACCGCGGCCAGAAGGGCCAGAGGGGCATCGAGTGGTGAGCGCCCTGCCCCGCGTCGTCGTCGCCGCCCCGGCCTCGGGCCACGGCAAGACCACGGTCGCGACCGGCCTCATGGCCGCGCTCGCCCGCCGCGGCCTCGAGGTCTCGGGCCACAAGGTCGGCCCCGACTACATCGACCCGGGCTACCACGCGCTCGCGACCGGCCGCCCGGGCCGCAACCTCGACCCGCACCTCGTGGGCGTCGAGCGGATCGTGCCGCTGCTGCTGCACGGCTCGCGCACCCCGCGCGCCGCGGACGTCGCGGTCGTCGAGGGCGTGATGGGTCTCTTCGACGGCCAGATCGGCGGCGACGGCTTCGCCTCCACGGCACACGTCGCGACCCTCACCGACACCCCCGTCGTGCTGGTCGTCGACATCTCGTCGGCCTCGCGCACCATCGGCGCCGTCGTCGCGGGGCTGGCCGGCTTCGACCCCGGCGTGCGGGTGGCGGGCGTGATCCTCAACAAGGCGGGCTCGCCGCGGCACGCCGAGGAGGTACGCCGCGCGGTCGCCGCCACCGGCATCCCCGTGCTGGGCGTCCTCGGCCGCGACGACCACATCGTCGCCCCGTCGCGCCACCTCGGGCTGGTGCCCGCCGCCGAGCGCGCCGACGCCGCCACCGCGCTGGACCGCCTCGCCGACCAGGTCGCCGAGCGCGTCGACCTGGACGCCGTGCTGGAGATCGCCCGCTCCGCCCCGCCGCTGGACGCGCCGGCGTGGGACCCGACCGCCGAGGTCCGGGGCCCGGGAGCCGGCGCCGCCGCTCGCCCGCGCGTGGCCGTCGCCGGCGGTCGGGCGTTCACCTTCACCTACGCCGAGACCACCGAGCTGCTCGCCGCTGCCGGCTGCGAGGTCGTCGTCGTCGACCCGACGCACGACCAGCGGCTGCCCGACGACGTCCAGGGCATCTACCTGGGCGGCGGGTTCCCCGAGGTGCACGCCGCGGCGCTGAGCCGCAACGCCGCCCTGCGCGAGGACCTGCGCGCCGCGGTCGCCGCCGGCGTGCCCACCGTCGCCGAGTGCGCCGGGCTGCTCTACCTGACCGAGACGCTGGACCACGCCCCGATGGTCGGCGCGGTGGCCGCGACCGCGGCGATGTCGCCGCGGCTGACGCTCGCCTACCGCAGCGCGACCTCGACGGAGCCGACCCTGCTGGGTCGCCCGGGGGAGACGGTGACCGGGCACGAGTTCCACCGCACGCGCGTGGAGCCCGCCGCCGGCGGCACCCCGGCGTGGGTGCTGGAGCCGACCGCCTCGCACCCCCGCACCGCCGACGGCTTCGCCGGCCCGACCCTGCACGCGTCCTACCTGCACGTGCACTGGGCCGGGCACCCGCACCTGGCCCAGCGGTTCGCGGACGCGGCGGCCGCGGCGACGGCGTACCGGCGTTCCCCCGGCTCCCCCGGCGCCCTCGGCACCTCGGGTCGCGGTACCTCCGGTAGTCGAGAATTACCGGAGGTACCGCGACCCGAGGTCGCGCCCGCCGACCCGCTGCGCCACCACGGCGACGTGGAGACCTCCGACGCGACGGGCCGGCCGCTGGTCGACCTGGCGGTGAACACCTACGACGGTCCACCGCCGCCGTGGCTGGCCGACGCGCTGCGGGCGTCGCTGGAGGACGCGGGGGCCTACCCGGACGCGGGTCGGGTACGCGCCGCACAGGCCGCGACCGCACGCCACCACTCCCGGGCCGACGACGAGGTCCTGGCCGTCGCCGGGCTCGCCGAGGCGTTCACCCTCGTCGCCCGGGCACGCGCCTGGCGCCACCCCGTCGTCGTCCACCCGCAGTTCACCGAGCCCGACGTCGCCCTGCGCGCGGCCGGGCACACGGTGCACCACGTGCTGACCCACGCCTCCGAGAACTTCGCGCTCGACCCGTCCCGGGTGCCCGAGGAGGCCGACCTCGTCGTGGTCGGCAACCCGACGAACCCGACGGGCCGGGTGCACCCGGCGGCGACCCTGCGGGCGCTGACCCGGCCGGGCCGGCTCGTGGTGGTCGACGAGGCGTTCATGGACTCCGTGCCCGACCGGCGCCACACGCTCGCCGACGCCCCGGTGCCCGGCCTGCTGGTGCTGCGCAGCCTGACCAAGCTGTGGGGCATCCCGGGGGTGCGGGCCGGCTACGTGCTCGGCGAGCCGGCCGTGCTGGCCGAGCTGCGCGCCGTGCAGACACCGTGGTCGGTCTCCGCGGCGGCCATCGCCGCGCTGCACGCCTGCGTCGGTCCGGACGCCGTCGCCGAGGCGGCCCGCCGCACCGGCGAGCTCGCCGCCTGGCGGCTCGTGCTGACCCGGGGCCTCGACGAGCTGGGCGTGCATCACGTGCCCGGCGGCGCGCCGTTCGTGCTCGCCCGTCCCGGCGCGGGCGTGCGCGACGCGTTGCGCGCCGACGGCCTGGCCGTGCGCCGCGCCGACACCTTCCCGGGCCTGGACGCCAGCTGGGTGCGGATCGCGGCCCGCCGCCCGGCCACCACGCGGCGGCTGCTGAGCGCGCTGGGCGTGCTGGACCTGCGTGTGCCGGACCTGGGCGTGCCGGACCTGGGCGCCGCGGCCCGCCCGTGAGCGCGCCGGTCGCCCTCGGGCTGCTGCTGGGCCACGCCGCCGACCTCGCCCTGGGCGATCCGCGCCGCGGCCACCCGGTGGCCGGGTTCGGCTCGCTGGCCGCGCGCCTCGAGCGGGGGTGGTACGCCGACGCCCGCGGTCGCGGCGCCGCCCACGCCGCCGTGCTGGTCGGGGGCGCCGCGCTGCTCGGCACGGTGACGCAGGGCCGGGAGCGCTCGGGCGTACGCACCACCGTCACGGTCGCCGTCGCCACCTGGACCGTGCTGGGCGGCCGGTCGCTGGACCGCGAGGCCGCCGCCGTGCAGGCCCTGCTCGAAGCTGGCGACCTGCCCGGCGCCCGGCAGCGGCTGACCCACCTGGTGGGCCGGCGCACCGAGGACCTCACCGCCGCCGAGGTGGCCCGCGCGACCATCGAGTCCGTCGCGGAGAACACCTCGGACGCGGTCGTGGCACCGCTCGTGTGGGGTGCGGTGGCGGGGGCGCCGGGGCTGCTGGCGCACCGCGCCGCCAACACCCTCGACGCCATGGTCGGCCACCGCTCGGCACGCTACGAGCGCTTCGGCTGGGCCTCCGCCCGCCTCGACGACGTGCTCAACCTGCCGGGCGCGCGGCTCGCGGGCCTGCTCGCCGCGGCCGCCGCTCCCACGGTCGGCGGCCGGCCGCGCAACGCCCTCGTGGCGTGGCGCCGCGACGCCGCTGCTCACCCCTCCCCCAACGCCGGTGTCGTCGAGGCGGCGTTCGCGGGCGCGCTGGGGGTACGCCTGGGCGGGCGCACCGTCTACGGCGCCCCCGGCACGCCGCCGGAGCAGCTGCGGGTCGAGCAGCGCCCCGTCCTGGGCCACGGTCGCGAGACCAGCCCGGCCGACGTGGCGCGGGCGCGGCGGGTGGCGACGTGCGTCGGCCTGGGCGCGGCGCTCACCGCGGCCGGCCTCGCGGCGCTGCGGCGCTGAGCGAGCCGGCCCCGGTGGCGTCAGTGCCTCACGGGACGAACGGGCTCAGCGTCAGCACGACGACGAAGCCGGTCAGCCCGACCAGCGACTTCATGATCGTCCAGGACTTCAGCGTGTCGGCCACGCTCATGCCGAAGTACCGGTTGGCCATCCAGAAGCCGGAGTCGTTGACGTGCGAGAAGCCGGCGCCGCCGCACGCGATGGCGATGCAGGTGAGCGCGACGGTCGCGGGGCTCGCGCCGAGTGACTCGGCCAGCGGGGCGCTGAAGGTCGCGCCGGTGATCATCGCGACCAGGCCGGAGCCCTGCGAGATCCGCATGACGGCGGCGACCACGAAGCCGAACACGACCAGCGGGATGCTGGCGTCCTGCATCGCGCTCGACAGGGTGTCGCCCAGCCCGGACGAGACGAGGACGCCACCGAAGACGCCACCGGCGCCGGTGACGAGGATGATGTTGCCGGCCGGGCCGAGCGCCGTGCCGGCGAGCGTGCCGAGGTCCGCGCGGGAGACGCCCCGACGGATGCCGAAGGCCCACATGCTGTAGACGACCGTGATCAGCAGCGCCATCACGGGGTGGCCGACGAAGGTGAGCGTCGGGTCGATCGGCGAGTCCGTCTCGATCAGGCGACCGGCCGTGCCCAGCAGGATGAGGGCCAGCGGCATCAGCAGGGCGAGGACGACGCTGGTGAACGAGGGCAGCTCGTCGACGTCGCGACCGGAGAGCACCCCGGTCGGACGGGTGGAGACGGCGCCCGACGCACCGCCGCCCGTGCCGGTGCCACCGGTGCCACCGGTGCCACCGGAGGCCCCGGACGACCCCGACGACCCCGTCGCCTCGGTGTCCCCGGGCCGCGGCCCGGCGATCGCGGCGGGCGGCTCGACGAAGATGCGCTTGCCGATGAACCGGCCGAACAGCGGGCCGGCGACGGCGACGGCGGGGATGCCGCACACGACGCCGAACAGCACGACCAGGCCGATGTCGGCGCCCATGATCTCGGAGGCGGCCAGCGGGCCGGGGGCGGGCGGCATGAAGGTGTAGGCCGCGCTGAGGCCGGCGCACAGGGGCATGCCGTAGTGCAGGAGCGACTTGCCGGTGCGCTGGGCGACGCCGTAGAGCATCGGCACCAGGATCACGATGGCGACGTCGATGTAGACCGACGTGGCGACGAGGAAGCCCGCGAGCCCGAGGCCCCACGAGATGGTGCGGTCGGAGAACCTCTCGACGAGCGTGACCGCGATCCGCTCGGCGGCGCCGGCGTTCTGCAGGATCATCCCGAAGATCGCGCCGAGGGCGATCACGATCGCCAGCTGTCCGAGCGAGTCGCCCATCTCCGCGACGATCAGGTCCATCAGCTCGGGCGGGGTGTTCCCGACCGCGAGCCCGAAGGCGATGGTCGTCAGGAGCAGGGCGAGGAACTCCTGCACCTTGAGGGCGATGATCATCACCAGCAGCACGCCCACGGCGAGGACGGCGGCGGTGATGACCCAGGCTTCGTGGGTCATGGTGTCTCCAGGGGATCACGGGTCGCTGAGGACCGCGACGTCGCCGGACGTCACGGTGGTGCGGGTCTGGGGTCTGCGGGTCTGGGGGTCGGGCCGGTCGCGGCCCGCCGGTCAGGGGGCGTCGCGCCGCAGCGGGACGCTCGTGGTCGTCTCGACGGCCTGGAGGAAGCGGAAGTCGCAGCCCTCCTCGGCCTGCGTCACCTCGTCGACGTAGAGCTTGGCGTAGCCGCGCTCGGGGCGCGGGAGGGTACGCACGTCGCCCCGGCGCCGCTCGAGCTCGGCGTCGTCGACCTCGAGCACGAGGCTGCGCGCCTCGGCCGAGAGGCTGATCGTGTCGCCGGTGCGGACGAGGGCCAGGGGCCCGCCGACGGCGGCCTCGGGCGAGGCGTGCAGCACGATCGTGCCGGCCGCCGTGCCGGACATCCGGCCGTCGGAGATGCGGACGATGTCCTTGACCCCGGCGCGGGCGAGCTTGCGCGGGATGGGGATGTAGCCCGCCTCGGGCATGCCCGGAAAGCCGACGGGACCGATGTTGCGCAGCACGATCACGTCGTCCGCGGTGACGTCGAGGTCGTCGCGGTCGATGCGCTCGGCCATGTCGGCGGCGTCCTCGAAGACGACGGCCCGACCGCGGTGCTCGAGCAGGGCCGGGGTGGCGGCCGACTGCTTGATGATGGCGCCGTTGGGCGCGAGGTTGCCGCGCAGCACTGCGATGCCGCCACCGGAGTGGATGGGGTTCTCGCGGGTGCGGATGACGTCCTGGTCGAAGGGCGCGGGCGCGTCGTCCAGCTCGTCGCCGAGTTTGCGGCCGGTGATGGTGAGCGCGGTGAGGTCGAGCTGGTCGCGCAGCTCGAGCATGAGGCGCTGGACGCCGCCGGCCTTGTGCAGGTCCTCCATGTAGTGGTCGCCGGAGGGCTTGAGGTCGACCAGCACGGGCGTCTCGCGACCCATCGCGTCGAACGCCTCGAGGTCGAGCGGGTAGCCGCAGCGCCCGGCGATCGCGGCGAGGTGCACGAGAGCGTTGGTGGAGCCGCCCATGGCCAGCAGGATCCGGAAGGCGTTGTCGAAGGCCGCCGGCGTGAGCACCTGGTCGGGCGTGAGGCCCTCCTCGGCGATCCCGACCGCGCGTCGGCCGGTCTCCTCCGCGACGCGCATCCGGTCGGCGGTGACCGCCGGCGGGGTGGCGCTGCCGGGCAGCGCGATGCCGAGCGCCTCGCTGACCGCGGCCATCGTGCTGGCCGTGCCGGCCACCGAGCAGGTGCCGACGCTGCCGACCAGCCGGCCGTTGACCTCGGCGATCTCCGCGTCGTCGATCTCCTCGGCGCGGTACTTGCCCCAGAAGAAGCGGCAGTCGGTGCACGCGCCGACCGTGCGGCCGCGGTGCGAGCCGGTGAGCATCGAGCCGGTCACGAGCTGGATGGCGGGCTTGCCGGCGGACGCGGCGCCCATCAGCTGGGCGGGCACGGTCTTGTCGCAGCCGCCGATGAGCACCACGGCGTCGACCGGGAGGGCCTTCAGCATCTCCTCGGTGTCCATCGCCATGAGGTTCCGCAGGAACATGCTCGTGGGGTAGGCGAAGCTCTCGTGGATCGAGATGGTCGGGAACGAGACCGGCAGGCCGCCGGAGAGCATCACGCCGCGCTCGATCGCCTGGATCAGCTGCGGCACGTTGCCGTGGCAGGGGTTGAAGCCGCTCTCGGTGTCGACGATGCCGATGACGGGGCGGTCGAGCGCGTCGTCGCTGAACCCGGCGCCCTTGATGAACGCCTTGCGCAGGAAGAGCGCGAAGTCGGTGTCGCCGTAGTTGGTGAGGCTGGAACGGAGGCCGCGGGGAGCCGTCGTCATCGTCATCATCCTTTTTATTGATAATCCGTGTGCGACCCGCATCACACCACACGGGTGCGACGCACGCAACACCGCCGCGCCCGTCCCCCGCCGCCGGCACCGACGCCACCCCTCGCCGTGAGACGATCCCGGCCGGGCGCGAGGAGGGACACGACGCAGTGAGCACCGGGGCCATCCAGGGCGGTCCGTCGACGGGACGGGCGGCCGAGGTGACGACGTCGATCGTGCGCGAGCTCGAGGAGGAGATCGCCCTCGGCGTCCGCCACCCCCGCGAGCGCCTCATCGAGGACGAGCTGATGGAGCGCTTCGGCGCCAAGCGGCACGCGATCCGCAGCGCCCTGCAGACGCTCGAGTCCCGCGGCTCGGTCGAGCGGCGGGCCAACGTCGGCGCGCTGGTGCGGGCGTACTCGGCCAAGGAGGTCCGCGACCTCTACACGGTGCGCGAGCTGCTGGAGACCACCTGCGCGGCGTCGATCGACCTGCCGGTCGCCCCGGACGGGCTCGACCCTCTGGTCGAGGTGCAACGCGCGCACGACCGTGCCGTGGAGGCGCGCGACCGGCGCGGGGCCCTGCGCGCCAACCTGCGCTTCCACGAGGTGCTGTTCGGGCTCTCGGGCAACCAGACGCTGGTCGACGCGGTGCGCCAGCACGCCCGGATGGCCTCCACCATCCGGTCCCTCACGGTGGCCGACGACGCCCACCTCCTGCAGGCGCAGGCCGAGCACTGGCGCATGATCGAGGCCCTGCGCGACGGCGACTCCGACGCGCTGGTCACCGTGTGCCGCGCGCACCTGGCCCCGTCCCGCGACGCCTACCTCGCGCGCCTCGAGCTCGCCTGAGCCGGCCGCCGCACCCGCCCGCCGGCCCCTCCGGGTCCTACAGGCCCTCCAGCCAGCCCAGCACCGCGGGCACCGAGGTCACGGTGGCCGTGCCGCGGACGGCGGCGGGGCGGCGTACGACCACGACCGGCACCCCGAGCGCGGCCGCCGCGTCGAGCTTGGCGCTGGTCTTGTCGCCGCCGGAGTCCTTGGTGACGAGCACGTCGCGCCCGCGCAGGATCGCGGTCTCCCCGTCGAGCGTGTAGGGCCCGCGGTCCAGCAGCACCTCCCAGGTCGTCGGCACCGCGATCTCGGGCGGGTCGACCACGCGGGCGAGCACGGCGTGGTCGACCAGGGGCGCGACGTACTCCCCCAGCCCCTGCCGCCCCACCGTCAGGAACGGCCGGCGCCCCAGCGCCGCGGTGGCCTCGGCGGCCGCGGCGCTGTCGTCGACCCAGGTCCAGCCCGGGGCCTCGGGCCGGCCGGACCAGCCGGGCCGCTCCAGGCGCAGCAGGGGTACGCCCGCGCGCTCGGCCGCCGCGACCGCGTTGCCGGAGATCACCGCCGCGAAGGGGTGCGTCGCGTCGACGAGGGCGCGCACCTCGTGGGTGCGCAGCCACGCGGCGAGGCCGTCCACGCCGCCGAAGCCGCCGACGCGCACCTCCCCCACCGGCAGCCGCGGCCGCGCCACGCGCCCCGCCAGCGACGAGACCACCGCGACGTCGGCGGCGTCGAGCGCGGCGGCGAGGTCGCGGGCCTCGCCCGTGCCGCCGAGCACGAGGATCACCGCTCGCTCCCGGGCGGCAGCAGCCGCAGGTCGCGCGGCGGGCCGGACAGGGCGAGGTCGAGCAGGGCCTCCACGTCGACGTGCTCCTCGACGAGGTCGGCGAGCAGGTCGAAGCGCGCCTCGCGGGCGGCGGCGAAGGAGACGGTGGGATCGGGCCGGTACGCCGCGCCCGCGGCCGCCGCACCCTCGGCGAGGTAGGCGCGCCGGAACCCGTCGGACTCCAGCGAGCCGTGCCACATCGTGCCGGCGACGGCGCCCGAGCGGGCACCGCCGAGGAACTCCTCGCCGCCGTTCCGGGTGATCCGGCCGTGGTGGATCTCGTAGCCACCGACCGGCTCGCCGAGCGCCGTGCCGCGGGGCAGGCGCAGCACCTTGGCGGGCGCGAACCTGGTCGTGACGTCGAGCAGCCCGAGTCCGTCCGCCTGCGCCCCGGCCGCGCCCTCGACTCCGTCGGGGTCGGCGACCGTGCGACCCAGCATCTGGAAGCCGCCGCAGATGCCGAGCACCGGCCGGCCGGCCGCCGCGTGCCGCGCGATCGCGTCGGCGAGGCCGCGCTCGCGCAGCCAGGCGAGGTCGGCGAGGGTGGCGCGGGTGCCGGGCACCACGACCAGGTCGGCGTCGGCGAGCGCCGCGGGCGAGGAGGCGAAGACGACGTCGACGCCGGGCTCGAGGCCGAGGGCGTCGACGTCGGTGAAGTTGCTGATCCGCGGCAGGCGCACGACCGCCACGCGCAGCGCGTCCGCGCGACCGGCCCCGGCGCGCCGCCCGGCCAGGTCGAGGGCGTCCTCCGAGTCGAGCCACACGTCCGGGCTCCACGGCAGCGTCCCGTAGACCCGCCGCCCCGTGAGCGCCTCCAGCTCGCGCAGGCCCGGGTCGAGCAGCACCGGGTCGCCGCGGAACTTGTTGACCACGAAGCCCGCCACCAGCGCCTGGTCGGCCGGCGCGAGCAGCGCCACCGTGCCGTGGAAGGCCGCGAACACGCCGCCGCGGTCGATGTCACCGACCACCACGACCGGCATCGCCGCGTGCTGCGCCAGGCCGAGGTTCACGTAGTCGCCGGAGCGCAGGTTGATCTCCGTCGGGCTGCCGGCGCCCTCCGCCACCACGACGTCGTAGCGCGCGGCCAGGTCGTCGTACGCGTCGTGCGCGGCCGCCGCGAGGTGCCGACGGCCCTGCTCCCAGTCGGCCGAGGAGACCGACCCGCCGGGCCGGCCCATCACCACGACGTGGCTGCGCCGGTCGCCACCGGGCTTGAGCAGCACGGGGTTCATTGCGGCCTCGGGCTCGGCACGCGCGGCCAGCGCCTGGGTCCACTGCGCGCGGCCGATCTCGGCGGTCTCGCCCGCCTGCGCGGGGTCGTGGGGCGCCAGCGCGCAGACCATCGAGTTGTTCGACATGTTCTGCGCCTTGTAGGGCGCGACCCGCACGCCCCGACGGGCGAACGCCCGGCACAGGCCGGTCGTCACGGCCGACTTGCCGGCGTCCGACGTCGTCCCGGCGACCAGCAGCGACCCGTGCACCCGGCGGAGCCTACTCAGCCCTCCCGGCTGACGCGCATCTCCCGGTCACCGAAGCGCACCACGTCGCCGTCGAGCAGCGTCGCCGGGCGACCGGCCGTGAGCTCGCGCCCCATGCCGCCGCGGTGGATGAAGGAGCCGTTCGTCGAGCCCCGGTCCATCACCACGAGCGCCCCCTCGGAGGACAGGTGGAACTGGGCGTGGGTCTTCGAGACCGACATGTCGTTCGAGCGCAGCGGCACCAGGTGGGCCACCTCCTCGCCCGGTCGCGCCTCGGGCTTGCGGCCGACCAGGCCGAGCCCGGTGACCACGAACGACTCGCCGTGGTCGAACGTCACCCGCCACACGCTCGTGGTGCGCACGGCGCGCGTCGAGTCGGCCGGCGGCGCCGACCGCGTCTGCTGCGGGGGCTGCGGGGGGCGCTGCGGCTGCTGGGGCCGGCGCTCCCCCGTCGGCTCCTCGCGCCGGCGGCGACCGGTCTCGACCGGCGGCGGGGTCTGCTGCGGGGTCTGCTGCGGGGTCTGCTGCGGGTTCTGCTGCGGGGGCCGCGGAGGACTCTGCCGCAGCGGCGCGCCGGGCGGCTGCTGCGGACCCGGCGGACGCGGGGGCTGGTTGTGGGACTGGCCCTGGGGCTGCCTCTGCGGCTGGCGCGGGGGCTGGTTGCGCGGCTGCTCCTGCGGCTGGCGGACGAACCGCTGCTCCGCGGGCTGCCGCTCCGGACGGTGCTCCTCCGGACGACGCTGCTCCGGACGACGCTCCTCGGGGCGCTGCGGCGCGCGCGGGGGCTCCTGCGCGGGGCGGCGGGCCGGCGGCGTGACGGGCTGGGCGGGCGCGGGACGCAGCCGCATGGCGGTGAGGTTGACGACGTGGCGGGGGCCGGAGTCGACCTCCTCGGCCACGTCGACCGGCTCGGGCCGCACGTCGAGCACGACGGAGCCGACGATGGTGTCGTGGAAGCCGCGCCGCTGGCGGCTCGGGTCGGTCACCGTGCTCCACGCGATCATCACGAGGCCGAAGCCGAGCGGCACCGTGCCGGCCAGCACGATGAGGCCGCGCAGCACGGCGGCGCCGACGCCGATCGGTCGGCCCGTGCCCTCCTTCACCACGCGCAGACCGAGCAGCGCCTTGCCGGGCGTGACGCCCCGCAGCCCGGTCATCACCGCGAAGGCCAGACCGACCAGCAGCGCGCCGAGGACGGCGACGCTCCAGCCGACGAGCGCCATGTCCTCGGCGACGAGGAAGCGCCAGGAGGCGTACCCGATGCCCGCCACGAGGCCCCAGCCGACCAGCCGGTCGACGACGAGGGCGAGGAAGCGGCGGTCGACCTCGGCCGGGCGGGCGGTGTCGGGTGCAGCGGAGGTGGAGAGGTGGTCCGAGACGGTCATCAGGGGTTGGCTACCTGGATGGTCAGCCCGTCGCCGAGGTCGATGACGGCGCCGGGGATGAGCTGCACGGCGATGCCGGGCTTGAGCTCCTCGGGGGGCAGGCCGGGCTGCACGAGCACGGTGCCGTTGGTCGAGCCCATGTCGGTCGCGACGGCGGTGCCGTGGTCGACGCCCGAGCCGGGACGGATCTCCAGGTGGGTCGAGGAGATCTCCTGCTGCGGGCTCGGCACGGTGACCAGGCGCGGCTGCTCCGCCGAGGTGAACCGGCGGGCCTCGGGGGCGCGACCGATCAGCACGGCGCGGTCGACGTCGAGGGTCTCGCCGTGCGAGAACACCAGCTTGGCGACGGGACGCACGGTGACGCTCGGCGCGGGCGGCTGGCCCGGGATGCCCTGCGGCGGACGCAGCGACCCCGGGTTCCACTCGGAGTCCTGGGTCATCCCGTCGTGGTCCTCGTCGTCGGCCGGGGCGGGCTGCTCCGGCGCGGGCGGCGTGGGGGCCCAGCCGGGGGGCGCGAACCCGCCGGAGGGCGGGGGCGGCGCGGACTGCTCGTCCTCGACGGCCGGCATCGCCATGGTGCCGTCGTCGGGCGAACCGGCCCCGGCGGACTCGGCCGTCGAGGAGGTGTCGGTGTCGAAGGGCCACGCCGGCGCGGAGGGCGCCCGGGGCGGCAGCGGCGGCATGGCCGAGGACGACCCGTAGGACGGGTCACCGGAGTCGGACGAGGACGAGCCGTACGGCTCCGTCGAGGCCAGCGGGCCGTACCCGTCCGGGTGCTCCACCGGCTCCGAGGGGGCGGGGCGACCGGTCACCAGGGTGACGTCGTCCTCGACCTCGTCGCTCTCCTCGGGCGCGGCGGGCGCGGCGGGCGCGGCGGGACCGCCCTGCGGCACGCCGGCGCCCGGCAGCACCGGCGCGAACACGGTCGACTCGTTGTCGGCGACGGCCGGCTGCGACTCGGGACGGTCCTCGAACGCAGGCTCGGGCTGGGGCTCGGGCTCGGGGGCCTTCTCGAACGCGACGGGCGGCGGCGGGAGGTCGACGCGCTCGTCGGCGACGGGCTCGGGCGGCAGGGCTCCCTCGAGGTACGCCTCGTCGGCGGGCGCCTCGTCGGCCGGCGAGGCGGACTCCGCCTCCGGCTCGGGCTCGGGCCCGGCCTCCGGCTCCTCGCGCTTCTCCCCCGGGCGCGGCGGGAGCTCGGGCAGCCCGGCGGCGGCCGCGAACCCGGCGGCGGGGACGGGAGCGACGGCCGGCACGGGCTCGACCACCGGGGCGGGCTCCTCCGCCGGTGCGGGCGGCAGCGGCGCCTCGGCGGGGGTCGCGGGGGCGAGCACCTCGGCCTCGGCCTCGGGCTCGTCGCCGACCTCGGCGACGACCACGGGCGTCTCGACGGGCGCGGCGACGGCCGGGGCGTCGACGCGGGCGACGCGCACGAGGCCGGTGCCGATCGGCAGGTCGGTCTCGCCGCCGTCGGTCCGTCCGTCGGCCTGGCCGTCGGTCTGGGCGTCGGGCAGCGCGACGGAGCAGCGGGTCACGTCGCGCAGGGTCTGCTCGACCCAGGTGCCGGCGCTGGCGCCGCTGACCTCGGTCTCGCCGTCGGCGGTGGTGAACACGGCGGACGCGGCGCCGCGCACGACGATGCGTACCTCGCCCCCGTCGCCCTCGCTGAGCAGCACGAAGGCCGGCAGGTCGCGCAGGCCCGTCGCGATGAGCGCGTCGAGCACCTCGTCGAACGCGGCGCCGTCGTCGACGAGCGCCCACAGGGCGGCGACGCGGCGCTTCTCGCTCGGGGGCAGCAGGACGCTGGCCCCGGTGCCGAAGACGGCGAACCAGGACCCGGGGCGGTAGGACCGGGCCACGACGGCGGTGCTGTCCAGCTCGTGCTCTGTCATGGAAGTGCCCCCAGCTTCGACTCGAGACTCATGCGTTCGCGGGCAGCGTCGTAGACCTGCCCAGATCGGGCCAATCCCACCACATCGACCACGACGGCGGTGGCGTTGTCCTCCCCGCCACCCTCGAGCGCGGCCTGCACGACGCGCTCGGCGGCGTCGCGCGGGTCGGAGGCGTCGGTGAGGATCTGCTCGAGCCGCTCGTCGGTGACCATCCCGCTGACGCCGTCGCTGCACAGCACGATTCGCTCCGCGGAGGCCAGCGGGAGCAGGAAGAAGTCGGGCTGGGCGAGCACGGGCCCACCGAGCGCGCGGGTGATGACGTTGCGGCGCGGGTGGGTGCGCATCTCGGCGGCGCTGATCTGGCCGGAGTCGAACAGCTCCTGCACCAGGGAGTGGTCGGTGCTCACCTGGTCGAGCACGCCGTCGGCGAGCTTGTAAAGGCGCGAGTCGCCGAGGTTGGCCAGCAGCCACTTGGGCACGCCCTCGTCCTCGACGACGAGGGCGATGACGGCGGTGGTGCCCGAGTACCAGTCCGGGTCGCCCTCGGCGGCCTTCTCCTCGGCGATCGAGACGAGCCGGTCGTGGCAGGCCTGCAGGGCCGCAGTGACGAGCTCGGCGCCGCGCCGCGAGTCGCAGCCGGTGTCGGTGATCTCGCCGAAGACGTCGACGACGAGCGCGCTGGCGACGTCGCCGTCGTCGTGGCCGCCCATGCCGTCGGCGACGACGAAGACGGGGGGCTGGGCGAGGTACGCGTCCTGGTTGGTCGACCGCACGCGCCCTATGTCGGAGGCCGCACCGTGGTGCAGCTCGACCTCGTTCACCACCGGGGTCCGTCCTTCCGCGTCCGTCCCCCGACGATGGGCCCACGCAGTAGCGTGGGCGTGATGTCCAGGGAGATCGCGTCGTACCGCAGCCTCGCCGACCAGCTGCGCGACTGGTCCGACGAGCAGCTCACCCGCCTGCTCACGGCACGTCCCGATCTCGCCACTCCCGCTCCCCACGACTCCGGCCAGCTCGCCTCCCGAGCGACCACCCGTGCCTCCGTGCTGCGTGCCCTCGACCGGCTGGACCGGTGGGAGCTGCTGGTCCTCCATTCCCACGCGCTCGTGGCACAAACCCCGGTCTGGACATCGGCCGACCTGCTCGGCGCCGACGCCCCCGCCGATGCCTCCGCCGTGGACCGCGCGACACAGCGGCTGGTCGACCTGGCGCTGCTGTGGCACTCGACCGAGGGCCTGCGCGTGGTCACCACGGTGCCGGACGCGCTGGGCGCCGGACCGGTCGAGACGCGGCTGCCGCTGGAGCCCCTGACCCCCGAGGCCCTGGACCGCGCCGAGGTCGAGCGCCGGCTGGCCGCGCTGAGCCCGCCGGCCCGCGGCCTGCTGGAGCACGTGCACGGCCACGGCGGCCGCGGCACGACGACCGAGGACCTGCGCGATCCCGCGCCGACGACCCCGATCGGCGAGCTGGTGCGGGCGCGGCTGCTGGTGCCGCGCGGGCGCGGCGAGGTCCGCGTCGCGGGCGAGACGGGCGCGGTCCTCGGCCTGCCCGAGGTCGCGCCGACACCTCCCCCGCTGGCGACGTCGGCGCGCGAGGCGTCGGTGGTCGACCGGGCGGGTGCCGGCGCGGCGGCCGAGGCGGTGCGGCGTACCGAGCTGCTCCTCGACACCTGGGGCACCCGGCCCCCCGGCGTGCTGCGCGGCGGCGGGCTCGCGGTGCGCGACCTGCGGGCCGCGGCGGTGCTGCTCGGCACCGAGGAGGCGGAGACCGCCCTGCTGGTCGAGACGGCCGCGGCCGCCCAGCTGCTGGCGGAGGGCACCGACGCCGACGGCGAGCTCGTGTGGGTGCCGACGGACGTGTACGACGTGTGGTCGACGCGCTCGGTCGCCCAGCGGTGGGCGGTGCTCGCCCGGGCGTGGCTGGCCTCCGACCGGCTGCCCGGCCTGGTCGGTCGGCGCGACGAGAAGACGCGCAAGGCGACCAACGCGCTCGAGGCGGACCTCGCGCACCCGGTCGGTGCGGCGACGCGGCGCGCGACCCTGGCCGCCGTGGCGGGCCTGCCGACCGGCGAGGTGCTGGCGACCGGCACGGGCGTGCCGTCGCTGGTGGAGCGGATCCGCTGGGAGCACCCGCGGCGCCCCTCGCTGCGCGACGACGTGGTGACCTGGACGGTCGCGGAGGCCTCGGCGCTCGGCGTGCTCGCCCTCGGTGGCGCCACCGCCGCGGGCCGCGCAGTGCTCGCCGACGGCGAGGACGAGGCGGTCGCCGCGCTCGACCCGCTGCTGCCCGACCCGGTGGACAAGGTGCTGCTGCAGGCCGACCTGACCGCGGTGGCGCCCGGGCCGCTGGAGACCGAGCTGGCGCGCCGCCTGCAGCTGGTCGCCGACCTGGAGTCGTCGGGCGGGGCGGGGGTCTACCGCTTCCGCGCCTCCTCGGTGCGCCGCGCCTTCGACGTCGGCTGGTCGGCCGCCGACGTGCACGCCTTCGTCGCGGAGGTCTCGGCGACCCCGGTGCCGCAGCCGCTGACCTACCTGGTCGACGACGTGGCGCGCACCTTCGGCACGGTGCGGGTGGGCCACGCGGAGGCGTTCGTGCGCACCGACGACGAGACCGCGCTGACCACGCTGCTGCACGACCCGCGGGCCGCCTCCCTCGGCCTGCGCCGGATCGCCCCGACGGTGCTGATCTCGACGACGCCCCTCGACGTGCTGCTGCCGCGCCTGCGCGAGCTGGGCGCCGCGCCGGTGGTCGAGGCGCCCGACGGCACGGTGCGGGTGGCGCGCCCCGACGTGCTGCGGGCGCGGGTCGGCCGCGCCCGGCGTACGGCTGCGGTCGCGGCCCGCGACGTCGCCCACACGACCTCGGTGGTCACGGCGGTACGCGCGGGAGACCGCGCCGCAGCCGCCCGCCCGCGCCCCGAGACCGGCGGCCCGACCACGTCCTCGCCCACCTCCCCGGCGGCCGCGCTCAGCGCGCTGCGCGAGGCGGTGGAGGCGCGGCGCACGGTGCGCATCGCGTACGTCGACAACCACGGCTCGTTCCTCGAGCGCGTCGTCGACCCGCTGCGGGTCGAGGGCGGGCAGCTGACCGCGCACGACCACCGCAGCGACGACGAGCGGCTGTTCGCGGTGCACCGGATCACGGCGGTCGACCCGGTCTGAGACACCCCGACGGAGTCGAACTTAGGTATTGCTAACCTTCGTCGCCGTCCGTCGACCTCACCCGAAAGGGCGTCTCGTGCACCTCCCCCGGTTGTCCCGCCCGTCCCGTCCGCGTCCGTCGCGGCGCCCCCGCCTCGCCCTGGCCGGAGCCGCCCTGGCCGCCCTCACCCTCGCGGCCTGCGGCAACCCCGCCGACAGCGCCACCGACGAGGGCGGTGACGACGACCGCGAGGTCACCCACGCCCGCGGCGAGGCCACCGTGCCCGCGGACCCGCAGCGCGTGGTCGTGCTGGAGCCCGTGCAGCTCGACACCGCGGTCGCGCTCGGCATGACGCCGGTCGGCGCGGCGGTGCTGAACGAGGCGGCCGGGGTGCCGGCGTACCTCGGCGACGACGCCGACGACGTCCAGACCGTCGGCACGGTCACCGAGCCCGACGTGGACAAGATCGCGGCCCTGCGCCCCGACCTCATCATCGGCACCGAGACCCGGCACTCGGCGCTCTACGACCAGCTCAGCGACGTGGCCCCGACGGTCTACATGGCCTCGCAGTCCGACCCGTGGCAGGACAACGTGCGCTTCACCGCCGCGGCGCTCGGCGACCCCGAGGGCGCGGACGAGCTGCTGGAGGGCTACCAGGAGCGCTGCGACGAGATCGCCGCGGAGTTCGACACCGAGGGCCGGACGGCCCAACTGGTGCGCCCGCGCGACGGCCTGGTCACGCTCTACGGCCCCACCTCGTTCGCCGGCGCGACGCTCGAGTGCGCCGGGTTCACCACCCCGGAGCGCCCGGAGTTCGCCGAGGAGATCTCGGTCGACCTGTCGCCGGAGCGCGTGCTGGAGGCCCAGGCCGACCTCGTGCTGGTGACCACCACCGACGTCGAGGACGAGTCCACGATCCCGCCGTCGATCACGGCCAACGCCGCGTCGTTCCCCGAGCTGCACCTGGTCGACCAGTCGTTCTGGATCACCGGCGTCGGTCCGCTCGGCGGCCAGACCGTGCTCGACGACCTCGAGCGGATCCTGTCCGGCTCGTGACCCTGCGACCGAGCCCGGTCGCCCTGCTGGTCCTGGCGGTCCCGGCCGCCCTGGCCCTCTCGGTGCTCGTCGGCTCCAACCCGGTGCCGCCGGGCGACGTGTGGGCGGCCCTGACCGGCGGCGGCGACGCGACCGCGCGGTTCGTGGTCGCCGACCAGCGGCTGCCGCGCACCGTCGCGGGCGTCGTGGTCGGGCTCGCGCTGGGGGTCTCGGGCGCGCTGATGCAGGCGTACACCCGCAACCCCTTCGCCGACCCCGGCCTCTTCGGCGTGAGCGCCGGGGCGTCGTTCGCGGTGGCCGTGGCGGTGGCGTACGCCGGCGTGACCGCGCCCGCGGCCTACGTGTGGTGGGCCGTCGGCGGCGCCCTGCTGGCCAGCCTCGTCGTGGTCGCCCTGGGGCGCCCGACCGACCCGCGCGTGCCGCCGACCCGGCTGGTGCTGACCGGCGTCGCGGTCGGCGCGGTGCTCGCCGGGCTGACCACCGGCATCTCGCTGAGCGACCCCGACGCGTTCGAGCGGATGCTGACGTGGCACGCGGGCAGCCTGATCGACCGGGGGTACGCCGTGACGCTCGCCGTGGCCCCGTTGCTCGTGCTCGGCGCGCTCGCCGCCGCCGCGACGGCGCCCTCGCTCAACGCGATCGCGCTGGGCCGCGACGTCGCGCAGGCCCAGGGCGTCGACCTGCGTCGCTCGGACCTGCTGGCGCTCGCGGCGATCACCCTGCTGGCCGCCGGCGCGGCCGCGGTGGCCGGGCCGGTCGCGTTCGTCGGCCTCGTCGTGCCGCACGTCGTGCGCTGGTGCGTCGGCGTCGACCAGCGCCGCATCCTCGGCGTCTCGGCGGTCGCCGGCGTCGTGCTGGTGCTGGTCGCCGACGTGGTCGGCCGCGTGGCCGTGCTGCCCGGCGAGATGCCGGCCGGCATCGTGACGGCGTTCATCGGCGCCCCCGTGCTCGTGCTGCTGGCGCGCCGTTCGAGGGCGACGGGCCTGTGAGGGCCGCGGAGAGGGAAGCGCCGCGCGGCGCCCTGGTCGTCGGCGGCGAGCGGGCCCACGTCGGGCTCGACCGACGCGAGCTCGCGGTCTGCGGCGTGCTCGGCGTCGCCGCGCTGGTGCTGGGCTTCGTCGGCCTGTGGGCGGGCGACTTCCCCTTGACCGCGGGCGAGGTGGTCGGCGCGCTGCTCGGCCCGCCGTTCCCCGTCGTGGAGCCGATCGTCTACACCGTCGTGGTCGAGTGGCACCTGCCGCGCGTGGTGGCCGCGCTCGTCTTCGGCGCCGCGCTGGCGGCCTCGGGCGCGATCTTCCAGACCGTCACCCGCAACCCGCTGGCCAGCCCCGACGTGATGGGCCTGGCGAACGGGTCGTTCACCGGCATGCTGCTGGCGCTGGTCGTGCTCGGCGGGTCGTGGGCGGGCGTGATGACCGGCGCCCTGGTCGGCGGGCTGCTGACCGCGGGCGCCATCTACCTCCTCGCCCTGCGCGACGGGCTGCGCGACTTCCGGTTCATCGTGGTCGGCATCGGCGTCTCGGCGTTCCTGGCCGCCGCGAACTCGTGGATCCTGCTGCGCATCGACGTCGAGACCGCGCTGTTCGCCTCCGCGTGGGGTGCGGGCACGCTCAACAACGCGACGGCCGGGGCCGTGTGGCCCGCCGCGGCGTTCCTGCTGGGGACGCTGGCGCTGCTGCCGTTCGGGCTCGCGACGCTGCGCCAGGTCGAGCTCGGCGACGACCTGGCCCGCGCGACGGGCGTGGCGCTGGACCGGCACCGCGCGCTCCTGCTGCTGCTCGCGGTCGCGCTGGTCAGCGCCGTCACCACGGTCGCCGGGCCGGTGGCGTTCGTGGCGCTGGCGGCGCCGCAGATCGCGCGGCGCCTCGCCGGCTCCCCCGGCATCCCGATGGGCGCGAGCCTGGCGACCGGGGCGGTGCTGCTGCTGAGCGCCGACCTGGTCGCGCAGCACGTCGTGCCCCTGACCGTCCCGGTCGGCGTCGTCACCGTGGTGATCGGCGGCGTCTACCTCACCTGGCTGCTGCGACGAGAGATGCGGACCCGCGGATGACCTCCACCGACCGACCCACCGACCGGCCCGCGACCCGGCTGGCCGCCGAGGGCCTGACGCTGCGCTACGACGAGCGCGTGGTCGCCGAGGGCCTCAGCGTGGCCGTGCCCGACGACCGCTTCACCGTGATCCTCGGGCCCAACGCGTGCGGCAAGTCGACGCTGCTGCGGGCGCTGTCGGGGTTGCTGACGCCGGCGGCCGGCGAGGTGCTCCTCGACGGGGCGCCGATGCGGGCGCTGTCCGCGAAGGAGCGCGCCCGCCGCCTCGCTCTGCTGCCGCAGACCATGTCGGCGCCGGAGGGCATCACGGTGCGCGAGCTGGTGCACCGCGGCCGCTTCGCCCACCAGCGCGTGCTGCGCCGCCACTCCGCCTCCGACCAGCGCGCCGTGCACGACGCGCTGGAGGAGACCCGCGTCGCCGACCTCGCGGACCGTCGTCTCGACGAGCTCTCCGGCGGCCAGCGCCAGCGGGTGTGGATCGCGATGACGCTGGCGCAGGACACCCCGCTGGTGCTGCTCGACGAGCCGACCACCTTCCTCGACCTGCCGCACCAGATCGAGGTGCTCAACGTGCTGCACCGGCTGGTGGCCCGCGGCCGCACGGTGGTCGCGGTGCTGCACGACCTCAACCTCGCGGCCCGGTACGCCGACCACGTCGTCGCCCTGCGCGACGGCACGGTCGTCGCCGAGGGCCCGCCCGAGCAGACGATCACCGCTCCCCTGCTGCGCGAGGTGTTCGCGCTGGAGGCGAGCGTGCTGCCCGACCCGCTGACCGGCGCGCCAATGGTGGTGCCGGCGGACACGCGGAACGTGGGTCAGGTCGTGGTCTGACCGTTCCGGTCGCGGAGGCGGTTACGCAGGCGTCGCGGGCGGGCCCGTCGTACGCCGCAGCCGTACGCGTCGCCGCGCGGCGCGATCGCTGCGGCGAATCCCTCGACCTCACGGGAACGCACGTAGGCCCAGAGCCCCTGGGTGCCGTCGGCCATCCCGCAGACCGCCCCGTCGGGGCCGTCCAGGTCGGCGCGAATCGACCAGGGAGCGTAGGTGCGCAGCAGCCGCCAGTCGGCCTCGTCGCCGGGGTCGAGCTCGAGACCCATGTACGCGTTGCCGCCCGTTCGCGTCGACCGGGCCCGAATTGCCTCCTGGGCGGCCGCGACCTCCGCCGGGAGGTCGTCGTCGGCGTACGCGTCGACCATCGCCGTGGTCAGCTCGGGCCGGACAAGGTCGAGCACGGCCCGCGCCGCCTCCGCCCGAGCACTCGTCTCGGTGTCGTCCACCGGCTCGACGAGACAGCAGGTCCACTCCTCCTCAGCGTCCGGCAGCAACCGCCGCCACAGGGCGTACCGCTCGGGGCCCTCGAGCCACGCGACGTCGAGCTGTCCGCCGTTCGGAAGGCTGAGCCGACCGGCCAGCGCCTCGGCGACGCCGGGCCACTGCGGTCCGCGGGCGCGGACCACCTGACGCGGCTCTCCGTCGAGGTCGACGTGCAGCTCCACGATCTCCTCGCGTCGGGGCGGCAGGCCCCACGTCCAGCGGGGGCGCACCACGGAGGCGACCGCACCCACGACGACGCCGTCGCGGCGCAGGTGGCCGGCGCCGTCGCGTACCGCGTCGAGGGAGAGGTCGGTCTCGTGCATCCCGGCAGCCTCCCAGCCCCGACCGGGCGGGCGCACCTCGATTGCGGGGTCCGTACGCTGGTGCGGTGAACGACGGCCCCCTCATCGTCCAGTCCGACAAGACGTTGCTGCTGGAGGTCGACCACGCCCAGTCGGGCGAGTGCCGCAAGGCGATCGCGCCGTTCGCGGAGCTGGAGCGCAGCCCGGAGCACGTGCACACCTACCGGCTGACGCCGCTGGGGCTGTGGAACGCGCGGGCGGCGGGCCACGACGCGGAGCAGGTGGTGGACACGCTGCTGCAGTACAGCCGCTACCCCGTGCCGCACGCCCTGCTGGTCGACGTCGCGGAGACGATGGCGCGCTACGGGCGGCTGCGGCTCGACAAGCACCCGACCCACGGGCTGGTGCTGACCTCGACGGACCGCCCGGTGCTCGAGGAGGTCCTGCGGGCCAAGCGGGTGCAGGGCATGATCGGCGCCCGCCTGGACCCCGACACGGTCGCGGTGCACCCCTCCGAGCGCGGCAACCTCAAACAGGCGCTGCTGAAGATCGGGTGGCCGGCGGAGGACTTCGCGGGCTACGTCGACGGCGAGGCCCACCAGATCGACCTGGACGAGTCGGAGTGGCAGCTGCGGCCCTACCAGCGGGAGGCGGCCGAGTCGTTCTGGCACGGCGGCTCCGGCGTGGTGGTGCTCCCCTGCGGCGCCGGCAAGACGCTGGTCGGCGCGGCGTCGATGGCGCACGCGAAGGCCACGACGCTCATTCTCGTCACCAACACCGTGAGCGCGCGGCAGTGGAAGGACGAGCTGGTGCGCCGCACGTCGCTGACCGAGGACGAGATCGGGGAGTACTCCGGCGCCACCAAGGAAATCCGCCCCGTCACGATCGCGACCTACCAGGTGCTGACGACGAAGCGGAAGGGCGTCTACCCGCACCTCGAGCTGCTCGACGCCCGCGACTGGGGCCTCGTGGTCTACGACGAGGTGCACCTGCTGCCGGCGCCCATCTTCCGGATGACGGCGAACCTGCAGGCGCGTCGGCGCATCGGGCTGACCGCGACGCTGGTGCGCGAGGACGGCCGCGAGGGCGACGTGTTCTCCCTCATCGGCCCGAAGCGCTACGACGCCCCGTGGAAGGACATCGAGGCGCAGGGCTGGATCGCGCCGGCCGACTGCGTCGAGGTGCGCGTGACGCTGCCCGGCGACGAGCGGATGGTGTACGCCACCGCGGAGCCCGAGGAGCGCTACCGCCTGGCGTCGTGCACCTCGCAGAAGACCCACGTCGTGAAGGCGCTCGTGGAGCAGCACGCCGACCAGCCGCTGCTGGTGATCGGGCAGTACATCGAGCAGCTCGACGAGCTCGCCGCCGCCCTCGACGCGCCCGTGATCAAGGGCGAGACGACCGTCAAGGAGCGCCAGCGGCTCTTCGAGGCGTTCCGCACCGGCGAGATCTCCCGCCTGGTGGTCTCGAAGGTCGCGAACTTCTCCATCGACCTGCCCTCCGCCGAGGTCGCGATCCAGGTGTCGGGCTCCTTCGGCTCGCGCCAGGAGGAGGCCCAGCGCCTCGGTCGCCTGCTGCGCCCCGGCACCCCGCGCCCCGGCGAGGACCGCAAGGTCGCCCGCTTCTACACCGTGGTCTCGCGCGACACCGTCGACGCCGACTTCGCCCAGAACCGCCAGCGGTTCCTGGCCGAGCAGGGGTACGCCTACCGCATCGTCGACGCGGAGGACATCGGGGTGTGACCAGCGCCCGCCTCGCCGCCGATCCCCGACTGTCGGGGGATCACTTCGAGATCCAGGTCGACGGCTGGCTCCACCGCTGCCACGGTGACGCCATCGAGCGCAACGAGCTCGTCTCATGGCTCTGCGTCGTGCCGGCCGAGGGGATGCTGGAGCTGGACTACCACTACAGCCCGGAGCACGACGAGGACGTCGACACCGCGACCGTGACCGGTCGGGTGGTCGAGCTCGAGGTGCTGGTCGACGGGGTACGCGTGCCCGTGGCGCGGGTGCCGAGCGGAGCCGAGCTGAATTCACGGGACCCCGAGCAACCGGTGCGGATCGGCGCCGCGTGGACTGACGAGGTGCTGGAGTTCGCCGAGGAGCCTTTGTTCGTGGTGACGCTGGCGAGGTGACGTCGGCCGCTTCCTTCCGCCCGAGACGACCCTGGCCAGTGATTGAAGTAGCGACATTGCCTGGGACTTGCGTGAAAGCCCGCTGCAGAGCAAGTTGGTGCGTAGATCTGCCCTCCCCGCACCTGACTAAGTACCGGATGTTTGTGCGTTCCGCCACATAGAATCCCCACATGGCTGCGACCCAGTTCGTCTTGAACCACACGCCGGGCAAACTCGAGGAGTTCCTTAAGAAGCTCCAGAACGTCGGAGTCCCTGACAAGTTGGGCACTGACTACCCGAAGTCCATCGGCTTCGGGTCCTCCCACGCGCGTGGCTTCCCCGCGGTGCTGAAGTACGCGGGGCTGCTCGACTCGTCAGGTGCCCCGAATGACGCTTACAAGAAGGGTCTTCGCGGTGGCGCAGGTGGCCGCAAGATCGTTGGAGCAGCGATCGCGGCCGGATACAAGCCCTTCTTCGACGTCTACGCTAATGCGAACGCGCATCCGGACTCTGACCTGATCACCCTTGTGAAGAGCAACTCGACTCTGGACGATGAGAAGGCAACACTGGTCGTCAAGACGTTTAAGGTGCTCTGCAAGTTTGGAGATTTTGACGACGCAGGCGCGGGCTCAGATCACGACGAAGACGGCGTCCACGCTGACGATCCCGGCGCAGACAGCAAGGGCAAGCGGCGCCGACGGACTGGGGGTGGCGGCAACGGTGTGGTGATCAACGTGAACATCGCCCTGTCCGTTGATGCCACCAGCGACCCTGCCGTTTACGACGCCTTCTTCTCGGCTATGGCAACCCACCTCAAGGGACTGGTCGATGGCGGCTCCTAGGACACCGCGTGAGGTCGCGGACTGGGCCGCGATGGTTCAAGACGACCTGACCAAACTGCTGGCGAAGCGCGAGACCTCGACTCACCGAGTCATGACTCTTACCGAGTCGTACGCCAAGCTAACGAGGCTTAACGTCAAGCAGGATGCACTCTTCCGCGAAGCCCTTCAGTGCGTCGAGCACGGACTCTACCGATCGGCCCACGTCACGTCGTTCGCCGCGCTCGTTGACTTTGTGCACGAGTGGGTGGCGAACGACCCAAAGCGGCTCAAAGATGTTCAGGACGCCTACCCAACATGGAAGATCACAAAGGCTGCCGACCTCAGGGAGCAGAAGGACTTCACGGTCTTCGAGGTTCTCAAGAAGCAGGGCCTGATTACGAATCCGATGATGAAGGCACTCCATGGCCTTCTCGCCAAGCGCAACGAGTGTGCCCACCCCGAGGATTACGAACCGGGCATCAACGACACCCTCGGCTACCTCGACGAGATGATGAAGAGGATCGACGCGCTAGGGACGTAATGCTGCATTGGTGCCGCACCGTGATCGGCCCGGGTGACGGCCGGCCGTCATCGGTGGCGTCCTGCGACCGACAGGAGTGAACGCAAGCCGGGATGGCTGCCGACGTGACGCGGATGCGTCACTCCGCCGCAAAGTTCTGCGGTGACCCGCAAGGGTCTCGTCACAGCAGCGGCGGGTGAGGCGAGCCGGGTCAACATGGCCGCGAGGCTGGACATGTCAAATAAACCCTCGGGTGAGCCACTGACCTCGTGGCCGCCCACCGAGAGAGCGGCCTGGCCGTCCCCTAGAGGGCGCAACAGTCCCGCCGTCGCCCGGCACCAGAAGACTGGGCGCGCCTTGGGCGGCGTGGCCGGACCTCCGATCTACTGTCCCCTTGTGGACTTCAGAACGTGGGAATCGGCGGAGTGGGCAGCGTTCGGCGGCGTCGGTGCGCTGATCGTCTACGTCGTGATTGGTGTCATTGCGCTTCGACAGTTCCGCGAGTCGCGGCGGCTGCGAGAACTTGAGTACCGGCCGTACGTGATCGTGGACTTCTACTTCAAGGGCTTCTCTGTGTACCTGGAGGTCCGGAACACTGGCAGAAACCCCGCGCGGGACGTCACCGTGTCCTTCGATAAGGAACTGGTTTCATCTGACGACCGCCGCGCCGCTAAATTTTCCATCTTTGATCAGCCAATTCCGATGATGGCGCCCGGCCGAACCATTCGCATCCCGCTTGGTTCAGGACCAGCTTTCTTCGAAGAGGGGCAGACAGCCCCCCTCTCCTACGAAGTGCAAGTGACGTACACAGACATGTCGGGGAAAGCGCTCAGAGACCCACCATTGCTTCTAGACCTGGCGCCCTACAGGCACACAGTCCCCCCGCGAGACGACGCCGCCGACCTTGTGGCGGCGGTCCGCGAGATTCGAAACACTCACAGGAGATGGACGTCGAATGGTGGCCTCAAGGTCATCTCGACCGACCACCTCCGAGCCGAACGGCGTCGTGACCGAACTGACCACTGGTACGACGTACGTCACGCCTTCGACCAGGGTGGGGTTCGAGCCGTTATCCAGGCCGAGGTTCAGCATTTTCGACGTCGGTTTGGATAGCCCTCAAAGGTGCCAGCCAAAACTGTCACGATCAACCTCGCGCGCCACAACCACGTCACCGCCGCAGTCGACGCGTACGGGTCGCTGGTGTCGAGGCCAGTCGGGTGGGCATAACCGCCACCCGGCAGCGACCGACGGAGGCCCCATCAACATCCTCGTCCCGTTCTTCATCTGCCTCGCCCTGCTCGCCGGGCTCTTCGTCGTCGTCATCCTGCTCCTGGGCTTCCGACCGCAGAAGGGCTCGCGCTACAAGCGCAGCTCGCGCGGCGACGGCGGAACCGGCAGCCCGGGCGGCGACGGCGGCAGCTCGTTCTGAGCGTTCACCGCCGAGCCCGGTGACAGACCGCGCGAGGTGTGCTGCCCTGGGAGCGTGTCTCGGACTCTCTCGGTCATCGGCGCCCCCTCGAGCGCCGGCGCGTACGCCGCCGGCCAGGAGCGTGCCCCCGACGCGTGGCGGCAGCACGGCGTTCTCGCGCGGCTCGAGGCGTCCGGGCGCGGCGTACGCGACCGCGGCGACACCCAGCGCCGCCGCTGGACCCCGGACCCCGGCCGTCCCGACGCGATGAACATCGCCGGCGTGGGCGCCACCGCCCGCGAGCTGGCCGACCGGGTCGCGGAGGCCGTCGCCGACGGCGACGACGTCCTCGTGCTCGGCGGCGACTGCACCACCCAGCTCGGCGCCATGGCCGGCGCGACGCGGCGCGAGGCGTCGGTGGCGCTGCTGTACGTCGACCTCGACGCCGACCTCAAGGTCCCCGCGACCGGCGAGGGCGCCATCGATTGGATGGGCGTCGCCCACCTCGTCGACGCGACCGGCGCCGTCGACGAGCTCGCCGGCCTCGGCGCGCGGCGGCCGATCGTGCCCGGCAGCGACGTGCGCCTCTTCGCCCAGGACAACATCACCGCCTCCGAGGCGGACCTCGTGAACCGCCACGGCATCGCGGTGACGACGCTGGACGAGGTGCACCAGAACCCGGGGTACGCCGCCGACCAGGCCGTCGCGTGGGCCTCCGGGCACGACGAGCTGTGGGTGCACGTCGACATCGACGTGCTGCGCTGGGTCGACTTCCCCATCGCCGAGAACAGCCGCCGCCGCGACGGGCTCGCGCTCGACGAGCTCGGCACCGTCCTGCGCCGCGTGGTCGGCGCGGCGAACTGGCGCGGACTCACGATCTGCGAGGTCAACCCCGACCACGCGCCCGACGAGGCCGAGTCGTTCGCGCGGCTGGTCGCGTGGCTAGGCGGGGTGTTCGACACCGACGCGCGCTGATCGGCTCAGGTCCTGGCCGGGCCCGACGATCGGGCCGGCATGGGGAAGTTCGATCCGTACTCGCGCCGCGAGCTGCGACGCCGCCGCCGAGCGTGGCTGCTCGAGCGCAAGACCATGCTCGCGCTGCAGCTCGCCGTCGCGGTGGCCCTGTTCGCCTTCGTCACCCCGATCGTCTGGTTCACCCTCCCGATCGGCGATGGGCGCTGGTACGTCCTCGGCGTCCTCCACACGGTCGTCGTCGCCGCCTGGCTGCACGTCCTGCACGAGACGCACCTGGCCTCCGACGCGAAGGCGATCCAGCACGTGCGCGGCGCCAACGGCGAGGAGATGACCCGCTACGGGCTGCAGACCGCCAAGCGTCGCCGCCGCATCTGGGGCTGGGTCGACAGCATCCAGACCACCGGCGGCGACATCGACCACCTCGTCCTCACGCGCACGGGTGGCGTCGTGGTCATGGACTCGAAGTGGCGCACCCGTCGCATCGACCCTGACGAGGCCGACCGCATCGCCGAGTCCGCGCGCCGCGCGGCGACCCGCGCGGAAGGCGTACTGCGCACGAAGCTGCCCCGCGAGCGCGGCACGCACCGCGCCCCCGTGCGCTCGTCGCTGACCGTCACCCCGCTCGTCGTGGTCTGGGGTCCGGCGCAGGACGAACTGCCGCCGGACGCCGAGCGCGGTGGGGTCCGCTTCGTCCCCGGCCGCGCGCTCCAGACGTGGCTGCGCGCGCTCGACGGCGAGGCGATGTCGCAGGAGGCCGCCACCGACCTGCTCGCCAAGCTGCGGGAGTTCCGCTTGGACACGTGGTCGCCGCTGCCGGTCCCGCCGGGTACGCGCTCCCCCGCGTCCCTGCGACGCTCACGGCCCGCGACCCCGCCGCCGACCGCGGCGCGCGGCTGACGGGCGTACCGGCTCCCACCCCCGTGCGAGAGTCGTTGACATGTCCATCACCACGAACGGCTTCAGCCACGTCCGCCTGACCGTGCGCGACATCGACGTCTCGCGACGCTTCTACGACACCCTCTTCGGGTGGGACGTGGCGTTCGAGCTGCCCGACGACGCGGACGAGGAGACGCGCGAGCAGCTGTGGTTCCTCTTCGGCGGGATCATCTACAGCATCCCGGGCGGCCTGCTCGGCCTGCGCCCGGTGGCGCCCGGCGACGACCGCTTCTCGGAGAACCGCGTCGGCCTCGACCACGTGTCGTTCGGGGTGCCGAGCCGCGCCGAGCTCGACGCGGCCATCGAGATCCTCGACTCGCTCGGCGCCGAGCACGAGGAGGTCAAGGACGCTGGTCCGATGTACATCCTCGAGTTCCGCGACCCCGACGGCATCGCCGTGGAGCTGTCGGCGCCGAAGGACTGAGCCGGCTCAGTCGTCCCGCAACGCCGCGTGCTGGTCGGCGTTGCGCTCGGCGTCGTGCGCCGGTGGCGCCTCGGCCTCGACGGTCGCGACCAGCTCCTCGTCCCTCACCGGCTCGGGCAGGTGGCGGTAGTCCGGCATCCTCATGGCTCCATCGTGCTCCCCCCGCGGGACCGCGTCGAGAGCGTGCGCGGGTAAAACCTCGGCGAGCGCCGCGCGTACTCCTCACCTCCGCCCCACCCCCGCCGATCGGCTGCGCGTCGAGACAACGAAACCGGGGGCGGACGTGCTGCAGACCTTGACCTGTCCGGTGTGCCGGACCGACGTGGCGCCGAGCGCGGCCGCCTGCCGGTCCTGCCACCTGCCGATGCGCGACGTGACGCGCCACCAGCCGACGGGCTCCGAGCGGCGCTCGCGGGTGCTGCGCGGGGTGCGTAGGCGGCTGTGGGGCGCGGCGATCTACGCCGGCATCGTCGTGTGGTGCCTGGCGCAGCTGCCGACGGCGGCGTCGTTCGTGGTGCCCGGGGCGGCGGTCGGCGCCGCGCTGCACGTCGTGCTCGGCCGACCGATCGTGGCGGCCCTCGCGTTCGTGCTGATCGTGGTCGTCGCGCCGTTCCTGCTCGTGCCCTCGATGGGCGCCGACATCCTCGACGACCTCGGCACCTGGACGAACCGGTCGTGACCGACCAGGCCGTCCCTCCCCTGCTCTCGGCGGAGGTGTCGTGGCGCTGCGAGCCAGGCGTCAACGAGGCGTACGTCTGGCTCTCCGACGGCACGATCGCCGGTCACCGCGACCTCCTGACGGGCACCGACCACCTCGCGGACCCGGCGTACTCCGACCTCCTCACCCGCGTCCTCGCCGACTGGCTGGCCCGCGAGGGCGCCTCGTGCCCGCCGGCCGTCGAGCCGCTGCCCTGGGTCCCGGAGGGCCGCGGCATCCTCGGGTGGCTGGGGCGTCGGCGGGCGCGGCGCGAGTACGCCCGGCAGCTCACCGCCTACCGCGACCACCGGCTCGACCACCCCGCCTGGAAGGCACCTACCGACCCGCCCCACGCGGGCTGGCGCGACCTGGTGCGCAACGAGGCGGGCCAGGCGCTGTGGGAGCACGCCGCGACCCTGCCGAAGCCGGGCCTCCTCGACGCGGCCGGCCGCCGCGAGCAGCGCGCCTGGACCACCGGCGCGCTCGGCGAGGAGACCGTCGCGAAGCAGCTGTGGCAGGTCGCGCGCCCCGGCGCCTGGCGCGTGCTGCACTCCGTGCCCGTCGGCAACCGCGGCTCCGACCTCGACCACGTGCTCGTCGGCCCCGGCGGCGTCTTCACCGTCAACACCAAGTCGCACCGCGGGGCGAACGTGTGGGTCGGACCGAACACCTTCATGGTCAACGGGCAGCGGCACCCCTACCTGCGCAACTCCCGCCACGAGGCCGCTCGCGCGGCGAAGCTGCTGGAGGCAGCGGTGGGTACGCCCGTCGCCGTGCGGCCGATGGTCGTGCTCGTCGACCCGCGCTCGGTGAACCGGGCCAAGGCCCCCGACGACGTGGCGGTGGTGACGCGGATGGAGCTCGTGCGGTGGGCGTCGCGGCTGCCGACCGTGCTGACGCCGGAGCAGGTCGACGCCGTGTTCGCCGCGGCGCGGCGCTCGACGACGTGGGTCACCCCGGAGCGCCGCCGGGGGCGGTGACCAGGCGGGCGTGCACGGCGGTTCAGCCGGGCATCGGCGCGCGGGCGCCCGCGGCCAAACCGGCGCGACCGAACTGTCGGTGGCCCCGTCTAGGTTGGTCCCATGGTCGTCGCGGGCAGTGTCGTCGCAGGTCAGGTGGGGTGCGCCACCAGTGACCGCGCTGCGCTGCTCGCGGCGGCCGGCTCCGCCCAGGAGGCCGTCGCAGTGGCCGAGACCGCGAAGCTGGTCGCGGCGGTCCGCTGGCTCGCCGTCCACACGCTCGCGCCGTCGCACGAGCACGAAGCGGCCTGCCTGGACCCCGCCGTCGAGGTGTTCCTGCCGCTCGGCGGCGAGGGCGCCCCGTTGGTCGCCGAGTCCGCGGTGGTCGACTTCGGCCCGGCGCTGAGCCTGCACCCGCGTGCAGCCCGCAGCTACCTCGCCGATGCGCTCGAGCTCGGCTGGCGCCTGCCGAACGTGTACGCCCGCGCTGCCGCCGGCGACCTGCCCGCCTGGCGGGCCCGCCGCGTCGCCGCGCTCACTCGCGACCTCGACCTCCGCGTCGCCACGATCGTCGACGAGCGCATCGCGCCGTTCGTGCACGGGCTCGGGCCGATCCAGATCGAGCACTTCGTCGCCGCTACCCGCCAGGAGGTCGACCGGATCGGCCTGCTCACCGACCTCGAGACGAGGGTCGACCGGCCGCACGTGGCGATCGACCGGCGCCAGGTGGGGTACGCGGGCACCCTGCGCCTGAGCGGCATGCTCGACCTGGCCGACGCCCACGACCTCGACGACGCCCTGGCCCACATCGCCGCGCACCCGTCGCTGGCGGGCCTCGCCGACGTCGGCGACCACGACGCCCGGCGGGCCCGCGCCCTCGGCGAGCTCGCCCGCGCCGCGCTCGGGCAGGACACGCTCGGGTTCTTCTCCCCGACGGGCGACGGCGCGGGCGATGTCGACGCGCCGCGACCGCGACGCCGCACCACGCTCTACCTGCACCTCGCTGAAGCGGCACTCGGCGGTTCAACCGGGACCGGCCGGGTCGAGAACACCGGAGCCCCGGTGACGGCCGACCAGGTCGCCGGCTGGTGCGGTCGCGCCGACACCGACCTCACGGTCACGCCCGTCCGCGACCTGGCCGACCACGTCGGCGGCGGAGCGTACGAGCGCTCGCCCCGGGCCGCGGAGCTCATCGCGCTGCGGGACCCGTCGTGCGTGTTCCCGTGGTGCACCCGCCCGGCCCGCGCCCTGGCGCCCGGCGACCACGCGGCCGACTGCGACCACGTGCACCCGCACGAGCGCGGCGGCGTCACCTGCACCTGCAACCTGGCGCCGCTGTGCCGCACGCACCACCGCGCCAAGACGCACGGGCGCGGCGGCCGGCCGCCGTGGCGGTACCGGCCGTTGCGCCTGGGCCTCTACCTGTGGACCGCTCCGCACGGTCGGCAGTACGTGCGGGACGCGACGGGGACGTACGGGCTCGACCCGCCGCCCCTCCCCGCCGTCAGTCCATCGACAGGTAGGGCAGCAGGAGCCGCACCGGCCCCTCCCCCATCCTCGCCCGCAGCTCGTCGCTCGGCACTCCCAGCGTCTCGCCCTCGACCGAGGTCGCCGTCGCCAGGATCTCCTGCATGAGGTCGTCGCCGATGTTCGCCAGGTGCTGGATCAGCGCGTCCGAGTCGCGGTAGCGCTCGATCACCACCGCGCCTGCGCCGGCCTCGTCGAGGTAGATGTCGTACTGCAACGTGCCCTCGTCCTGCGTGCGCACGATCTCCATGCACCGCGCGGAGAGCCGCTTGAAGTCCTCCACCCCGCCCTCGCGGAACGTGAAGCGCGCGATGCCCAGCAGCTCGCTGCCGCGCTCGCTGTGCTCGCCCTCGACCGATCGTCCATACGAATGCGCCATGCCGAACACGACCCGCCGAACCGCAGACTCTCATCGGTCGGCGACCGACGAGAAGAGGACCGGCAAGATCAGACGGCCGTGTACCCACCGTCCGCGGTGTGGATCGAGCCGGTGATGAACGAGGCGCGGTCGCTGAGCAGGAACGTGACGAGGTAGGCGATCTCCTCGGGACGACCGACCCGCCCGATCGGGTGCTTGGCGGTGATCTCGTCGACCAGCTCGGTCGGCAGCGTCTCCATCAGCGGCGTCCACACGTTGCCGGGCGCGACGGCGTTGATCCGCACGCCGGCGGGGCCGTACTCCACCGCCGCGTTCTTCGTGACCCCGGCGACCGCGTGCTTCGACGCGACGTAGGGCGTGTTGTTCGGCGCCCCCACGAACGCGTGCATCGAGGCCATGTTGACGATCGAGCCGCCGCCGGCGGCGATGATCGCGGGGATCTGGTGGCGCAGGCCGTAGACGACGCCGTGCAGGTTGATGTCGATGACGCGGCGGTAGTCGTCGAGGTCCAGCTCGCCGGTCGGCGCGGCCACGCGGCTCGCGACGCCCGCGTTGTTGACCGCGTGGTGCAGCGCGCCGAAGCGCTCGATCGCGAAGGCCACGCCGGCCTCCACCTGCTCGGCGTCCGAGGTGTCCTGCACGACGTACGCCGCGCTGCCGCCGGCCGCCTCGATCTCGCCGACCGCCTCGACCAGCGCCGTCTCGTTCACGTCCGTCAGGACCACGTTCGCGCCGTTGGCCGCCAGGTCGACGGCGATCGCCCGACCCAGCCCCGAGGCCGCGCCCGTCACCAGCGCCGTCCGGCCTGCGAACTCCTGCGTCCCGCTCATCGTCACCACTCCGTCTCGTCCGAGGTGCGCCGTCCGGCGCATTGCTTCTACTTTCAACCATTCGGGCGGGGGTCGGATTCCAGCGGAACCTCCCCGCACCACGTGACAGATCGCACCTGTGCGGCCGCCGCCGATGACGTTGCATGGGACCCGGAACCAGACGACCGACCGACCACCAACGACATCCGGAGGAGCCGCATGGACGCCGACCCCCTGCTCGTGGAGGACCTGATGCTCCTCCTGCTCGACGACGCGGGCAGCTACATCGCCGGCGCCGGCCACCTGCACTACACGCTCGGCGGCGCGATGCTCGTCGACCTCGCCCAGCGCGGCCGGATCGAGGTCGAGGACGACCGACCGGCGCTCAACGGCCCGAAGGTGGCGGCCGTCGGCAGGCAGCCGCCGTCCGACCCGCTGCTGGCCGACGCCTGGACGAAGGTCGCCGCCAAGCCCCAGCGCGTGCAGTCGCTGCTGCTCGCCATCGGCAACGGCCTGCACGCCGGCGTCACCGACCGCCTCGTCGAGCGCGGCTGGGTGCGTCGCCAGCGCAAGCGGTTCCTCGGGCTGGTGCCCTACACGACCCTGCCCGCGACGGCCGGGAAGGCGGGCGCCGACGACCGCGAGGCCGAGATCCGCGCGCGCATCGTCGCGGTGCTGGAGCAGGGCGCGGAGCCGGACGCGCGTACCGCCGCGCTCGTCGCCCTGCTGTCGGCCAGCGCCACGCTGCCGATGCTCCGCCCGCCCCTGCCGTGGTCGTCCGCGGTCGCCGCCCGAGCCAAGGAGCTCGAGCAGGGCAGCTGGGGCGTCGAGGCCGTCGGCACGGCCGTGATGCGCGCCGCGGCGGCGATCGCCGCCGCCAGTGCGGCGAGCATCGCGGTGGCGGTGACCTCGACGAACTGACCCTTTCGGCAGACCCGGGGCCCCTCGTGGGGGACAATCACCCGAGCGCTCGCACCGACGGGCGCGCCCACCGACGAGAGGACCCGGTACTGCACGTGGAGACCAACCCGCTCCAGGCAGTCCCCGGCCCCGCGACCCGCCCCGTCCCGCGCCCCGTCCGGGTGCCGCTCGGGGTCGCGCACACCCCGGCGTACCCCGAGGTCGACCTCACCAACTGCGACCGCGAGCCGATCCACGTGCCCGGCGCCATCCAGCCCCACGGCGTCCTGCTGAGCCTCGACGCGGGGCTGCGCAACGTCGTCTCGTGGTCGGCCAACACCCGCGCGGCGCTCGGCGTCGAGCCGACCGGCGCCACCCTGGCCGAGCTGATCGGCGTGCTCGCCGCCGCCCAGGTCACCGACCGCGTCGCCGCCGACCTGCCCAGCGAGCCCCTGGTGCTGACCCTGCCGCGCAGCGCCGGCACGCTGGCCCAGGCCGACGTCGACGTCCACCTGTTCCGCAGCGGCAGCCGGATCGTGGTCGAGCTCGAGCCGCTGGTCACCACCGGCGCCGCCCCGCTGTCGTACGCCTCGGCGCGGGCGCCGATGGCCCGTCTGGCCAGCGCGGGCTCGCTGTCCGAGCTGGCCGACCACCTCTCCCGCGAGGTGCGCGAGCTGCTGGGCTTCGACCGCGTCATGGTCTACCGCTTCGACCCGCGCTGGAACGGCGAGGTCATCGCCGAGCAGCGACGCGAGGACCTCAACCCGTTCCTCGGGCTGCACTACCCGGCCACCGACATCCCCGCCCAGGCGCGCCGGCTCTACACCGTCAACTGGACCCGCCTCATCGTCGACATCGGCTACACCCCGGTGCCGCTCGAGCCGATCCTCGACCCCGCCACCGGGGCGCCGCTCGACCTGTCCTTCTCCCGGCTGCGCAGCGTCTCGCCGATCCACGTGGAGTACCTCGGCCACATGGGCGTCACGGCGTCGATGTCGATCTCGCTGGTGGTCAACAACCAGCTGTGGGGCCTCATCGCCTGCCACCACTACTCCGGGCCGCACCGTCCCGCGCAGGACGCCCGCGCGGCCTCCGAGTTCCTCGCCCAGGTCGCCTCGCAGATGATCGGCGAGCGCGAGCAGAGCGACCGCCGCGAGGCCGCGCTGCGGGCCCGCACCGTGCTGACCGACATGGTCAACCGCGTCACCGCCAGCGAGCGGAACCCGCTGGTCTCGCTGATCGAGGACCCCGAGCTGCTCGACGTGATGGGCGCCGGCGGCGCCGCGATCGCCTACGACGACGGGTTCCTGACCGCCGGCCAGGTGCCGTCCGAGAAGCAGCTGCGCGCCATCTCGGCCGCGCTCGCCGACCCCGACGACCACGTCACCTACACCGACAACGTCGCGCTGCTGACGCCCGAGCTGGGCGCCGACCCCGTCGTGACGCAGCACGCCGCCGGGGCGCTGCGGGTGGGTTCGGAGCCGGACCGCTGGATCCTGTGGCTGCGCCCCGAGCAGGAGCGCACCGTCGACTGGGGCGGCGACCCCCGCAACAAGGAGGTGGCCGCGGCCGAGGGCCCCGAGGTCCGGCTGAGCCCCCGTCGCTCCTTCGAGAAGTGGCGCGAGGTGGTGCGCGGCGTCGCGCTGCCGTGGGACCCGTGGCAGGTCGAGGCCGCCGACGCGCTCGCCGGCCAGGTCACCAGCCTGCAGCTCTCGCGCGCCCGGGAGCACGTGCTGGTCGCCGAGGCCGTCCAGGCCAGCGTCGTGCTCGGCGAGGTGCCGCGCCTCGACGGGCTCGAGGTCGCCGCCCGCTACCTGCCCGCCGCGACCCTGCAGATGGGCGGCGACTGGTGGGACGCGTTCGAGGTCTCCCCCGGCCGCGCCGTGCTGGTGCTCGGCGACGTCGCCGGCCACGGGGTCGAGGCGGCCTCCACGATGGTGCAGCTGCGCACCGCCCTGCGGGCGTACCTGTACGCCGGGGCGGGCCCGGCCGTCGCGCTCGACCAGCTCGACGCCCTCATGCGCAACGTGCTCCCCGACCGGTTCGCGACCGCGCTCGTGGCGTGCGTCGACCTCGCGACCGGCCAGGTGGACCTGGCCGGAGCCGGTCACCTGCCGCCGCTGCTGGTCACCCCCGAGGGCACCGTCGACCTGGAGATCGACGCCCGTCCCCTGCTCGGGTTCGAGGCGGTCGGCGCCCCGACCACGACCTTCCTCCTCGAGCCGGGGCAGACCCTGCTGCTGTTCAGCGACGGCCTGGTGGAGCGCCGCGGCGTCGACATGGACGAGCGGACCGACGTGGTGCGCGGGCTGGCGCGCTACGCGCCGGCGGAGCCGATCGACGGCTGGACCGACGAGATCATGACGATCCGCGACGGCACGGAGGACGACGACACGACGATCCTCGCGGTGCGGCGACCGCTCAGCTCGCGTCCAGCAGTGGGAACCCCGTCGCCGTGAGCACGCGGTGCGGCAGCGTCCCGGACTGCGCCCGCACCTCCACCTCGGCGCCGTCGCGCTGAGCGGTGCGGCGCGCGACGCTCGCCGTGCGGCGAGCCAGGATCAGGGCGCGGATGGCCAGGGTCGGGAAGAACGTCACGTCGCTCAGGTCCACGACGAGGCGGTGCGAGACCCGCACCAGCGCCTCGCTGATCTGACGCTCCAGACGTCGCGCGTCGAGCTCCGAGAACAGGCCTCCAGAGACCGCCAGGACACCTGTGAGCTCGTCGAACGTGAACTCCAGGTCGTCGCTGCTCGCGTCGAACACGACGCCGACTCCTCCCGTGGCGGCGGCGACCCGGGGAACGGTCGCCGGGCCCCACCCTAGGGGGCGGGGTGCAAACCGGTGTGGGGGGCGACGCTCAGGGCGTGGTGACGGGGACGCCGACGACCGTGAGGATCCGGTGCGCCAGCGAGCCGTTCTCGGCGACGAGGGTCAGGGAGCCGCCACCCTCGCGGGCGCGGCGGTCCAGGGCCACGAGCGTGCCGACGGCGAGGCTGGGCAGGAACTCGAGCGCGCCCAGGTCGACCGTCACCGGGGCGGTGAAGCCGGCGCTGGCCGAGGTCAGCTCGAGGTCGAGCTTCTCGAGGTCCTGCTGGTCGTAGATGCCGCCGGTCAGGCGCAGCACGCCCGTCTCGGGCGCGGTCTCGATCACGAGGGAGTCGTCGTTCGCGGACATGCCGTTCTCCTTGGCGCAAGCAGTGTCGTCGGCGGACCCCGAGCCCCCGGGTCCGGCCTCGTCAAGAGTTAAACAGATCGTGCAAGTTGCTGTTGAGGTTCGACGTCATATTTCACCACGGTTGGTTCCATGGCTCCCACAGGCCGAGAAACACGGCCCTCGACAGGATGGTGACGCTACATGGCCGGAGACCCGCAGGCAGCACAGGCATGGCGTGAGACGTACGAGCGCGTGCGCTCGCTCGTCGAGGAGACCGACCGCGACGACCCCGGCGCCCTGGACCGCCCGGTCCCGGCCACCCCCGACTGGAGCGCCCGCGACCTGCTCGCGCACATGATCGGCGTCGACCGCGACACCCTCGCCGACGACGTCGACGACGAGCTGGGCGAGGCGTGGACCCAGAAGCACGTCGACGAGCGCTCCGGGCGATCGGCCGCCGACCTGCTCGCCGAGTGGCGCGACCTGGCCGACGACCTCGAGCGCTTCGTCGCCACCCAGGACCCCGCTCCCCTCGGTGACGCCGTCATCCACGAGCAGGACCTGCGCGGGGCGCTCGGCGTGCCGGGCGGCCGCGAGTCCGCCGGTCTCGCCGCGATCCGCGACCAGATGGCCGAGGGCCTCGGCGAGCGGCTGGCCGGCCGCGGCCCCGTGCGCCTGCAGGCCAGCGACACCGACTGGGTCTGGCAGTCCGGCGACGGCGAGCCGGCCGTCGTGCTGCAGGCGAGCGCGTACGACCTCGCCCGCGCCCTGACCACCCGCCGCACGGCCGAGCAGCTGCGCGGCTACACCGTCGACGGCGACGTCGACCCGTTCCTCGACGACTTCGCGGGCCTGGGCCCGCTGCCGACCGAGGCCCTGCCCGAATGAGCGCGCAGGACGCCACCCACTACGACCTCGTCGTCGTGGGCGCCGGCTCGGGCAACACGATCGTCGACGACCGCTTCTCCCACCTGCGCGTCGCGATCGTCGAGCGCGGCCCGTTCGGCGGCACGTGCGTGAACCGGGGCTGCATCCCCTCGAAGATGTACGTCCACGCCGCCGAGCTCGCCACCTCCGCCCTGCGCGGGCCGGCGCTCGGCGTGGCCACGGGCCTGGAGAACGGCGCGCTCCAGGCGGGCGCCCGCTGGTCGCAGCTGCGCGAGCGGGTGCTCGGCCGGATCGACCAAGTGGCCGCCGACGGCGAGGAGTACCGCCGCGGGCTCGACTTCGTCGACGTCCTCACCGGCACCGCCCGCTTCACCGGCCCCCGCCGGCTCGTCGTCGAGACCGAGGAGGGCGAGCGCACGCTCACCGCCGACCAGGTCGTCCTCGCCACCGGCAGCCGACCGGTCGTGCCCGACGTGCCCGGCCTGCACGACGTCCCCCACCTCACCAGCGACACCGTGATGCGGCTCGAGGAGCTGCCGCGTCGCATCGTCGTGCTCGGCGGCGGCTACGTCGGCACCGAGCTGGCGCACGTGCTCTCCGGGCTCGGCGTCGCGGTGCTGCAGGTCGAGGGCGAGGACCGCCTGCTGTCCAACCAGGACCGCGAGGTCGGCGAGCTGGTCAGCCGCGCGGCCGCGCAGCGCTGGGAGGTACGCCTCGGCGTGCGGCTCGCGGAGGCCCACCGGACCCCCGACGGCTCGGCCGAGCTGCGCCTCGACGACGGCTCGGTCGTGCACACCGACCTCGTGCTCGTCGCGGTCGGGCGCCGGCCGAACGGCGACCAGCTCGACCTGGACGCGGGTGGCGTCGCCGCCGACGACACGGGCCTGATCGAGGTCGACGAGCACCAGCGCACCAGCGTCGAGGGCGTCTGGGCGCTCGGCGACGCCAGCAGCACGCAGCCGCTGAAGCACGTGGCCAACCAGGACGCCCGCGTCGTGCAGCACAACCTGCTGCACCCCGACGACCTCGTGGTCTCGGACCACCGGCACGTGCCGAACGCCGTGTTCACCGAGCCCCAGGTCGCCGCCGTCGGGCTGACCGAGGAGCAGGCCCGCGAGCAGGGCCTCGACCTCGCGGTGGCACGCCAGGACGTCGCGGACACCGCGTACGGCTGGGCCCTGCAGGCCGACCCGGACGACGACGCACCGTCGGGTCCCGGCGGGTTCGTCAAGCTGCTGGCCGACCGGTCCACCGGGCTGCTCGTCGGCGCCCACGTCGTCGGCCCGATGGCCGCGACACTGATCCAGCCGCTGATCCAGGCGATCAGCAACGACGTGGCCGTGCGCGGGCTCGCCCGCAGCCAGTACTGGATCCACCCCGCACCCACCGAGGTCGTCGAGACGGCGCTGCTGGCGCTGGAGGAGGAGCTGTCATGAGCTGGTGGAGGAAGGACGAGCAGCCGCTCGACGCGGCCAACCTGCGCACCGTCGCGGCCGCGTCGGCCGCCGTGGTCACCGCGGTCCAGGCGGGCACCGCCGTGCTGGCGTTGCGCAAGGGCCGCCGCGACTACGCCGACGCCGCCTGGGGCCCCGGCCTCGCCGGCGTCGCCCTGACCGGCGCGGTGCTCGGCAGCGGCGACCCGGTGCGCCGCTGGACCCTCGCCGCGCTCACCAGCGCCTGGGCCGTGCGGCTCGAGCGGCTGATGGCCGGCCGGATCGCCGCGCACGACGAGGAGGACCCCCGCTACGCCGAGTTCCTGGAGGGCGACGGCACCGCCGCCGTCGTCGGCAAGGTGTTCGTCACCCAGGGCCTCGCCCAGCTGCTGGTCTCCGCGCCGCTGCAGGTGGCTGCGGCCAGTGCCCTGCCCGCCGGTCGACGCCGCTGGCTCTTCCCGCTGGGCGCCGCCGTGATGGTGACCGGCGCGGTGCTGGAGGCGACCGCCGACCGGCAGAAGAAGGCGTACCAGGAGCTCGACGACGACGAGAAGCCCGACGTCCTCGACACCGGTCTGTGGGGCTGGTCGCGCCACCCGAACTACTTCGGCGACTCCGTCGTCTGGGACGGCGCCTGGGTCGCGGCCGCCGCCTCGCCGCCTGCGGCGTGGACGCTGCCGGCGCCGGTGGCGATGAGCTACTTCCTCGTCTACGCGACCGGGGCGAAGCGCACGGAACGGCGGATGGAGGACCGACCGGGCTACCGCGACTACCAGCGCCGCGTGTCGTTCTTCCTGCCCCGTCCGCCGCGCTCGTGACGCGCCGCACCGGGCCGGGACCCAGGGCTTTGGCAGGCAGGCCTAACGTGAACGCATGGTGAAGGACCCGGAGGTCGAGGTGGCGCGCTCGGAGGCAGCACCCGCGACCCAGGATCCTGGCGCGGATCCGACCGCACCGACCCCACCGACGGACGGAACCGCCGTGCACCACGATGCCTCCTTGCCCTTCACCGACGCGACCGCCAACGTCGCGCGTCGGGAGCTGCTCGCGCAGCTCGAGCCGCTCGGCGTGCCGCGCGCCTGCGTCGAGGACGCGGTGACGATCCTGCACGAGCTCGTGCGCAACGGACTCGACCACGGCCGCCCCTGCGTCGCGGACACCCTCACGGTCGCCTGGGACCTCGCCGGCGACGAGCTCACCCTCGCCGTGACCGACTGCGGCACCGCGACGAGCGCCGAGCAGCCCTGGCGCGTCAAGCAGCTCACCCCGGTGCAGCCCGACGCCCTGCGCGGGCGCGGCCTGCACCTCGTGGCCGCGCTCAGCCACGACTGGCACGTGCGCACCACCCCGGCCGACACGACGGTCACGGCCTGCGTGCGCGTGTCGCACGGCGCGTGAGCAGCCTCCAGATCGGCGAGGTCGCCGCCCGCACCGGGCTGAGCCTGCGCACCATCCGCTACTACGACGAGATGGGCCTCGTCGTGCCCTCCGAGCGCACGCCGGGCGGGTTCCGGCTGTACGCGGAGGCCGAGGTCGCGCGGCTCGAGCTCATCATGCAGATGAAGCCGCTGGGCTTCACGCTCGACCAGATGCGCGACCTGCTCGGCGTCGTCGACGGGCTCCGGTCCGCGGCCACCACGCCCGCCGAGCGGGTCCGGCTGACGGCGAGCCTCGCGGCGTACCACTCCGACGCCGTGGACCGCGTCGCGCGGGTACGCCGGGAGCTCGCCACCGCCGAACAGCTCGCCGCGGAGCTGGGCTCGATGCTCGAGGTGACGCAGGGCACACCGACGACGGATGACGACCCTCCCGTTACGTGAGGTTTGATGGGGACCCGTGAGCTCCCCCTCGACCGTCGTCACCGACGGCCCGCGTGACGACTCCGTCCGTGCCGCCCTGCGCAGTCCCCGGATCCTGCGTCGTGAGGTCGTCGCGGGCCTCGTCGTCGCCCTGGCCCTGATCCCCGAGGCCATCTCGTTCTCCATCATCGCGGGCGTCGACCCGCGCCTGGGCCTGTTCGCCTCGTTCACGATGGCCGTCTCCATCGCGTTCCTCGGCGGGCGACCCGCGATGATCTCCGCCGCGACGGGCGCCATCGCGCTGGTGATCGCGCCCGTCGCCCGCGAGCACGGCGTCGACTACCTCATCGCCACCGTGATCCTCGGCGGGCTGATCCAGGTCGTCCTGGCGCTGGCCGGCGTCGCGCGACTGATGCGGTTCGTGCCGCGCTCGGTGATGGTCGGCTTCGTCAACGCGCTGGCCATCCTCATCTTCACCGCGCAGCTGCCCTACCTGAGGGACGTGCCCGCGCTCGTCTACCCGCTCGTGGCCGCCGGCATCGCGATCATGGTGCTGCTCCCCCGCCTCACCGACGCCGTGCCCGCACCGCTGGTGGCCATCGTCGTGCTCACCGGGCTGACGCTCGCGGCCGGCTGGGTGCTGCCCGACGTCGCCGACCAGGGCGACCTGCCCGACACCCTGCCGTCGTTCCTGCTGCCCGACGTGCCGTACACCGTCGAGACGCTGCGGATCATCGCGCCGTACGCCCTCGCGATGGCCGTCGTCGGCCTGCTCGAGTCGCTGCTCACCGCCAAGCTCGTCGACGACGTCACCGACACCCACTCGGACAAGACCCGCGAGTCCTGGGGCCAGGGCGCGTCCAACGTCGTCACCGGCTTCTTCGGCGGCATGGGCGGCTGCGCGATGATCGGGCAGACGATGATCAACGTGAAGGCCTCGGGCGCCCGCACGCGGATCTCGACCTTCTGCGCCGGCGTCTTCCTGCTCGTGCTCGTCGTCGGTCTCGGCGACCTCGTCGGTCGGATCCCGATGGCCGCGCTCGTCGCCGTCATGGTGATGGTCGCGGTCGGCACGTTCGACTGGCACAGCGTCGACCCGCGCACCCTGCGCCGGATGCCGCGCAGCGAGACGACCGTGATGGTCGTGACCGTCGCCGTCGTCGTCGCGACCCACAACCTCGCGATCGGCGTGGGCGTCGGCGTCCTCGTCGCCACCCTGCTCTTCGCGCGCCGCGTCGCCCACCTGGCCCGCGTCGAGCGGGTCCTCGAGCAGGACGAGGCGGGCGACCTGGTGCGCTACCGCGTGACCGGCGAGCTGTTCTTCGCCTCGAGCAACGACCTCTACAGCCAGTTCGACTACGCCGCCGACCCCGCCCGCGTCGTCGTCGACCTCAGCGAGTCCCACGTGTGGGACGCCTCGACCGTCGCGGCGCTCGACGCGGTCACGACGAAGTACGCCGCCCGCGGCACGGCCGTCGAGATCGTCGGCCTGAACGCGGCGAGCGCCGGCATGCACGAGCGGTTGAGCGGACGGCTCGGGCAGCACTGAGGCGCCGCCCGGCCGCTCAGCCGAAGCCGGCCGGCGTCAGCCCCCGAGCTCCTCGGCGGCGGCGAGCAGCACGCAGGTCGCGACGGCCTCCATCGCGGCGGTGACCTCCGCCAGCGGCGGCAGGGTCGGCGCGAGGCGGATGTTGCGGTTGCGCGGGTCCTCGCCGTAGGGGAACGCCGAGCCGGCGGGGGTCAGCGCGATGCCGGCCTCCTTCGCCAGCTCCACCACGCGGCGGGCGGTGCCGTCGAGCACGTCGAGGTTGACGAAGTAGCCGCCCACCGGGTCGGTCCACTCCGCGATGCCGTGCTCGGCGAGCCGCTCGGCCAGCACGCGCTGCACCTCGGCGAACTTCGGCGCGATCAGCTCGCGGTGCTTGGCCATGTGCGCGCGCACGCCGGCCGCGTCGCCGAAGAACTCGACGTGGCGCAGCTGGTTCACCTTGTCGGGGCCGATGGAGTAGAAGCCGAGACCCTTCAGGTACGCCGCGACCGTGGCCTCCGAGCCCGCCAGCGCCGCCACGCCCGCGCCGGCGAAGGTGATCTTCGAGGTGGAGGCGAACACGACGACGCGGTCGGGGTTCCCCGCCTCGGCGCACAGGGTGACGATGTCGGGCGTACGCACCTCGGTCTCGGTGAGGTGGTGCACCGCGTAGGCGTTGTCCCACAGGATCGTGAAGTCGGGCGCCGCGGTCGGCATCGAGGCCAGGGCGCGGGCGACCTCCTCGGAGCACACGGCGCCGGTGGGGTTCGAGTACGTCGGCACGAGCCACATGCCCTTGATCGTCGGGTCGCCGGCGACGAGCTCGGCGACGACCTCGACGTCGGGGCCGTCCGCGTCGATCGGCACCGGCACGAGCTCGATGCCGAGACGGTCGGCGAGCGCGAAGTGCCGGTCGTAGCCGGGCGTCGGGCACAGGAAGCGCACGACGTCCTCGACGCCCCACGGCTCCACGCTGCCCGGGCGGCCGTAGAGCAGCGCCTGCACCAGCGTGTCGTGCATGAGGGTGAGGCTCGAGCTGCCGGCGGCCACCACGTTGGCGGCCGGGATGCCCAGGAGGTCGGCGAAGATCTGCCGCATCTCGGGCAGCCCGGCCAGGCCGCCGTAGTTCCGCACGTCCGTGCCGTCGGCCGCGACGTGGCCCGTCGGCAGCGTCAGCAGCGCCTCCGAGAGGTCGAGCTGCTCCGGCGACGGCTTGCCCCGCGTGAGGTCCAGCTTCAGCCCCTGGGCCTTGAGCTCCGCGTACGCCGCGCGCTGGGCGTCGGCGAAGGCCGTGAGGTCGGCAGGGGCGAGGTCGGACAGGGCCATCTCGGGCTCACTCTCAGTGGGGGTCGACGGTGCCGCCGGCGATTCTCTCAGGCCCTCAGGAGAAGGCCGGCACCACGTGCTCCACGAACCGCTGCAGCGAGGCCTTCTTCTCCTCGTGCGAGAGGCTGTTGTCGATCCAGAAGCTGTACTCGTCGACGCCGAGCGCCTCGTACTGCTTGACCCGCGCTACCACCTCGTCGGGCGTGCCGATCATCGCCGTGCGATGCAGCGCCTCGGGCGCGAACTCGGGGCGCTCGGCGAACTTGGACTCCGGGCTGGGCTCGAGGAAGCCGTCCACGGGCGCGGTCTTGTTGCCGAACCACGCGTCGAAGGTGCGGTAGAACCGGTTGATGCCCTCGGCGGCCGGGCGCCAGCCCTCGGGGTCGTCGGCGTCGTGCACGTGCGTGTGGCGCAGCACCATCAGCTGCGGGCGCTCGACCTCGGGGTGCGCGGAGACGGCGGTCTCGAACTTGTCGACGAGCGCCTCGACCTCCTCGTCACCCTTCATCAGCGGCGTGACCATGACGTTGCAGCCGTTGGCGACGGCGAAGTCGTGCGACGCAGGGTCGCGGGCCGCGATCCACATCGGCGGCGTGGGCTGCTGCACGGGCTTGGGCACGCTGGTCGAGGTGGGGAACTGCCAGATCTCGCCGTCGTGGGCGTAGTCGCCCTGCCACAGCGCGCGCACGGCGGGCACGAGCTCGCGCAGGTGCTGGCCGCCGTCGCTGGCCGGCAGGCCGCCGGCGAGACGGTCGAACTCGAACTGGTACGCCCCGCGTGCCAGGCCGACCTCCATCCGGCCCCCGCTGATGACGTCGAGCAGGGCGCACTCCCCCGCGGCGCGGATCGGGTTCCAGAACGGCGCGATGATCGTGCCGGCGCCGAGGCGGATCGTCGTCGTGCGGGCGGCCAGGTAGGCCAGGGTGGGCATCGGGCTCGGGGAGATCGTGTACTCCATCGAGTGGTGCTCACCGACCCAGACGGTGCTGAAGCCGCCGGCCTCGGCGAGGAGCGTGAGCTCGACGAGGTTCTCGAACGCCTCGGTGTGGCTCACCTCCTCGTCCCAGCGCTCCATGTGGACGAACAGCGAGAACTTCACGACGACTCCTTGTCGGGTGCGGTCGGACGGGACGGGTCGGGCAGGCCCATCTCGGCGACGGTGACGTCGCCGGTGGCCCAGTGCGTGCGCGGGACCTCGCGCACGATGACGCGGATGTGCTCGGGGCGCGCGCCCACCGTGCGGTGGACGGCGTCGTGGACGGCGTGGATCAGCTCGCGCACCTGCGCGGGGTCGCGGCCCTCGGTCAGCGTGACGTCGACGAGCGGCATCAGGACCTCATCACGAACGGGTCGCCGAGCGGCTCGGAGCTCGTGTTCACCCACACGCTCTTGAGGCGGGTGTACTCCTTGATCGTCTCCTGGCCGTGCTCCACGCCGACGCCGCTGTTCTTGAAGCCCTGGCGCGGGGACATGGGCGACATGGCCCGGTAGGTGTTGATCCAGACCGTGCCCGCCTCGAGGCGCGAGGCCATCCGGTGCGCGCGGCCGAGGTCGCGGGTCCAGACGCCGGCGGCGAGGCCGTACTCGGTGTCGTTGGCCATCCGCACGACCTCGTCCTCGTGGTCGAACGGCATGACCGCGACGACGGGCCCGAAGATCTCTTCCCGCACGACGCGCATGTCGTTGTGCACGTCGACGAGGACGGTGGGCTCGTAGAAGAAGCCGCCGAGGCCGCCGCCGTCGCTGGCCGTGCCGCCGGTGAGCACGCGGGCGCCCTCGGAGCGGCCGAGGTCGACGTACCCCGCGACCTTGTCGCGCTGGTCGCCGAAGGCGAGCGGGCCGAGCTCGGTCTCGTCCAGCAGCGGGTCGCCGATGCGGATGGTGCCCGCCCGGGTCGCCACGCGTTCGAGCAGCTCGTCGTAGACCGAGCGGTGCGCGAACACGCGGCTACCGGCGATGCAGGTCTGCCCGGCCGCCGCGAACACGCCGGCCACGACGCCCATGGCCGCGTTGGCGACGTCGGCGTCCTCGAACACGATGTTCGGCGACTTGCCGCCCAGCTCCAGGGTGGAGCCAAGGAAGCGCGAGGCGACGTTGGCCGCGATCCGCGACCCGGTGCCGGTGCTGCCGGTGAACGAGATCTTCGCGAGGTCGCGGTGGTCGACCAGGGCCTGGCCGGCCTCGGCGCCGAAGCCCGTGACGACGTTGACGGTGCCGGGCGGGAAGCCGGCCTCCTCGACGAGCTCGGCCAGGCGTAGGACGGAGGCGGAGGTGTGCTCGGACGGCTTGATGACCATCGTGTTGCCGACGCACAGCGCGGGCGCGAGCTTGCTGGTGGTCAGCGTCAGCGGCGAGTTCCACGGCGTGATCGCGCCGACGACGCCGAGCGGCTCGCGCACCGTGTAGTTCAGCACGGCGCGGTCGGAGGTCGGGATGACGTCGCCCTGGATCTTGTCGGCCAGGCCGGCGTAGTAGTGGTAGTACTCCGGCAGCGTGGCCAGCTGGCCGCGCATCTCGCGCAGGAGCTTGCCGTTGTCGAGGCTCTCCGTGCGCGCCAGCTCCTCGGCGTTCTCGGCGATCAGCTCGGCGAGCCGCCGCAGCAGGTGGCCGCGGCGGGTGGGCGAGAGGTCGCGCCAGCGCGGGTCCTCGAAGGTGCGCCGGGCGGCGGTGACGGCCCGGTCGACGTCGACGGCGTCGCCGCGCGCGGCGGCGTACAGCGTCTGGTTGGTCGCGGGATTGGTGCTGTCGAACCACGCGCCGGACGCGGGCTCGACCCTCTCCCCGCCGATGTGGTGGTGCAGCCGCGAGACGCCGGCTGCGGGCGTGGTGGCGGTCGCGGGGTCAGTCACGGACTCGGTCACGGGTCGTGCCTCCGATCAGCTCGAGGACGTGCTCGGCCAGGACACCGGGTGCCTCCAGCGGGAGCATGTGGCGGACTTCGGGGACGACCACCGCGCGGCACCCCGGGATCGAGGCGGCGAGGCGGTGCGTCATCTCGGGCGTGGAGCCGGGGTCGGCGGCGCCCGTCACGGCGAGGGCGGGGACGTCGATCCGCCCGAGGTCGTCGGCCACCGCAGCGTCGCCCGTGGCGAAGACGCGGTAGCAGGCGAGGAACTGGTCGGGGTCGTTGGCCGCCAGCACCGAGCGGGTACGCCCGACCGCTGCGGCGTCGACGTCGGAGCCGGCGAACCAGCGCTCGACCGACGCGGCGTAGCTCGCGTCGACGTCGCGCTCCGCCGTCGCGAGCCGGGCCGCGACGGCCTCCGCCTCCTGCGGCGTGCGCCGGCACACCGAGCTGACGCTGGTGAGCGAGGCGACGAGCTCGGGACGGTGGATCGCGAGGTGCTGGGCGACCAGCGCCCCGAGCGAGAAGCCGACCAGGTGGACCGGGTCGGCACCGGCGGCGAGCAGGCCGGCCGGGAGGTCGCGGACCACCAGGTCCGCCAGGCCGGCGAGGTCGACGTCGAGCGGCACCCGGGGGCCCGCACCGTGGCCCGGCAGGTCGGGCACCACGACGTCGACCGGCCCGGCGAGGAGCGGGGCCACGCCCTCCCACACGGAGTGGTCGAGACCCACCCCGTGCAGGAGGACGACCGTCGGCTGGCTGCTCACCGCGACGTCACTGCTCCGTCGAGAGCGCGGCCAGGCGCTGCTGCGGGCGCCCCTGCGCGGCCGCGGCGAGCGCCACGACGATCTCGCCGGGGTGCGGGGCGTCGGAGATCCGCACCTCGAACGACTGGTGGTGCGAGCGGATCGTCGCGTCGGTGATGTGCTTGAGCGGGATGTCGAACACGATGCCGGCGGGCCCGCGCTTCTCGACGGCCGGCAGCAGCGTCGTCGCGGACGCGGCGTTGCGGAAGTGGTCGCCGAACTTGAGCGTGTGGATGAGCGCCGAGCCGTGCTCGACCTCGCCGTCGAGGCCGACGATCGCCGCCTTGCCGTACGCCTCGACCGTGGCGCCGAGCGCCTCGGTGACCAGCGGCGCCAGCAGGGCGCCGAGGTCGGAGGCGGTGGCGTCGATACCGGGCCCGAGGTCCTGCACGAAGCCCTGGCCGGCCCACGGGTTCTCGATGACGGCGGCGACCACGGCGACGCGCGCGGCGGGCTCGACCGGACGGCCGCCCTCCGTGCGGACCTCGTCGACGATGGTGACGATCTTGCGGACGTTCACTGCTGCGCTCCCTTGCTGAGGTGGTCGGCCGTGACGACCGGGTCGGTGCGGCGGTCGCCGATGCGGGCGTGCGGTCGGGGTCCGGTCGAGGCGGCGGCCACGACGACGATCTCGTCCGGCCGGGGCGCGTCCGACACCCGGGTGGTGACGGTCTGGTAGTGCGTGCGGGTCGCCGCCTGCGTCTTGTGCCACAGCGGCACGACCAGGGTCTCCCCCGCGTCCGCACGGGCGTCCGCGAAGCAGATGATCGACTCGCCGCCGAGGAACTCGCGCACCAGGTTGCCGAAGTAGGGCGTGTGGATCAGGGCGCCGGCGTGCTCGATCTCGCCGGCGGAGCCGACGATGGCGGCCTTGCCGAACGCCTCGACGGCGTCGACGCCGCCCAGCTCCACGAGCAGCCGGTCGGTCAGCTCGCGGGCGAGCACCGGGGCGATCCGGGCGACGTCCTCGTCGAGGGAGTGGCGCGGGCCGGTGCCGATCCACGGGTTGCGCACGACGGCGGCGACGCTCGCCCGGCGGGCGGGCCGCGCGGGCGCCTCGCCGTTCTCCACGAGCACGAGCTCGCTGTACAGGCTGATCCGGCGCAGCCAGCGTGGCGCGGCGTCGTCCGACGCCGTCACCACCGCGGTGCGCGGGGCCTCGGTCACGTTCACTGACATGCCACGTCCTCCTGGCTCTTGTATGCAAGAAAAGTACGAGCACGGCGCGGTTCGTGTCAACCACCCCGGCGTTCGCGCTCCGGCCCCGTGGCGCAGCGAGCTCGGCCGGTACGCAGTCGAGAACACCGTTGACCTGGCAGATTCGTCCCGGAAACACAGCAGACACGCGGACCGTCGAGGATCGACGGCGTCGCCCGGACGCCGTCGTCCGGACGACGTCCTCGATCGGTCCCGGATCGACCATTGACGCATCCGTGTGACCGCCCTAACATCCTGTTGCATGCAAGGCGCCGCTGCCGCGAGCCCCCGTCCGGCAACGCTGGCGCACCAACCCAAGGAGGCGGCATGACAGACACGACGATCCGGAGGGAGAAGACCGTGCCGACGGCCGACACCCCGGTCCCCGACCCCGACCTGAGTCTCGAGCCCGACACGCGCAGCCCTCGCCGGCTCGGCAGCGTGTTCGTCGCGTCGGTCACGGTCTGCGCCCTGTTCGTGGCGTGGGGCGCGATCTTCACCGAGAACCTGAACGAGGTCACCACCAGCTCGCTCAACTGGCTCACCGCGAGCTTCGGGTGGGCCTACCTCGTGGTGACCCTGGCCCTGCTGATCTTCCTCGTCTTCCTGGCGTTCAGCCCGCTCGGCGACATCCGCCTCGGCGCCGACGACGACCGTCCGGAGTTCTCGACCGTCACCTGGTTCGCGATGATCCTCTCCGCGGTCATGGGCATCGGCCTGGTCTCCTACGGCGTGGCCGAGCCCATCTCGCACTTCACGAGCCCGCCGCACGGCCTGGCTGACGCCGGCACGCCCGAGGCGGCCGTGCGCGCCATGCAGTACAGCTACTTCGACTGGGGCCTGCACGCCTGGGCGATCTTCGCGGTCTTCGGCCTCGCGATCGCGTACTCCACCTACCGCAAGGGCCGTCGCACCCTGGTCAGCCAGCTGTTCCGTCCCCTGCTCGGGGACCGGGTCGACGGTCCGATCGGCAAGGCGATCGACGTCCTGGCGGTGTTCGCCACCCTGTTCGGCACGACGACGTCGCTCGGCCTCGGCGCGCTGCAGGTCAACAACGGCCTCGCCACGCTGTTCGGGATCCCCGTCAGCTCCGTGAGCCAGGTCCTCATCATCGCGGCGGTCACCGCCGTGTTCACGCTCTCGGCCGTCACCGGCGTCAGCAAGGGCATCAAGTACCTGAGCCAGGGCAGCGCCGGCCTCGCCCTCGCGCTCTTCGTGTTCATGCTCGTCGTCGGCCCCACGGTGTTCATCGCGAACCTCTACACCGAGTCCATCGGCCTGTGGGCGACCGACTTCTTCCGGATGAGCCTGCAGGGCACCGCCTTCGGCGACCTGCAGTGGATGCAGTGGTGGACCTACTTCATGATGGCCTGGTGGGTGTCGTGGGGCGCCTTCGTCGGCGTGTTCCTCGCCCGCATCTCCCGCGGCCGCACCATCCGCGGCTTCATCACCGGCGTCCTCGTCGTGCCCACCGTCGTGTTCTTCACCTGGTTCACCGTCTTCGGCGGCACCGCCATCCACGTCGACATGTTCGAGGGCGGCACGATCGGCGCCCAGACCGCGGCCGACATCAACAGCGCCTTCTTCGCCACGCTCGACGCGTTCCCCTTCGCCTCCATCACCTCGGCGATCGCCATCCTGCTGGTCGTCATGTTCTTCGTCTCCGGCGCCGACGCGAACACCTACGTGCTGGCGATGATGACGACCGGCGGCTCGCTGCACCCGCCGCGCTGGGTGCTCGTGCTGTGGGGCGTCCTGACCGGCGTCACCGCGGTCGTGCTCATGCTCGCCGGCGGCCTCTCCGCCCTGCAGAACACGGTGATCGTGACCTCGGCGCCGTTCCTCGTCATCATCGCCGGCCTGGCCGTCGCCTTCTGGCGCGACCTCCTGCTCGACCGGCGCCAGGTCCAGGCCCGCTCGGCGGCGCTGCGCACGGCCGCCGCCAAGGTGGACGCCGCCGCGGCGGCACCGGCCCCCGACGCCGCGGCCGGCAGCTCCGCCACCGACCCGCGGCGCGACGAGGCCTGAGCGCCCCACCACCCCTCCCCCGCACCCCGCCACCGGAAGGACCCGACATGACCGCGACGCCCACCCCGACCGAGACCCCCGACGAGCGGCGCGCCCGCATCACCGAGGCCTGGAGCCGGGCGTGGGACCGCGGTGAGGTCGACGCGCTGGACGGGCTGCTCGCGCCGGACTACCGCCGGCGCAGCCGCTCCGAGGAGGACGGCCTGGACCTCGAGGCGTTCAAGGCCACCATCGTCACCACGCGTACCGCCTTCCCCGACCTCGTCACCCACGTCGAGGACATCGTCGTCGAGGGCGACGTGGCCGCGATCCGGTGGCGCACGACCGGCCGGCACACCCACCCCTTCCTGGGTGTGCCGGCCACCGACCGCGAGGTGGAGGTCGCCGGGGCGACCTTCGCCCGCTTCGGGCCCGACGGCCTCGTCCACGAGGAGCGCGTCACCTGGGACGCCCGCGGCCTGCTCACGGCGCTCGGCATCATCACCGTCGGCCAGGACTGACGCCGTGCCCGCGACACCCGACGATCCCCGGCGACCCGCCCCCACCAGCACCGCCCCCGAGGAGGAGCAGATGACCACCACCGCCCTGGCCCGCCCCGACGCCGACCTGCTCAAGCAGGTCAACCGCCGCTTCGTCACCGGCGTCACCCTCGTGACCGCGATGGACGGCGACACGCCCCGCGGCCTCGCCGTGAACGCGTTCGCCAGCATCTCGCTGGACCCGCCGACGGTGATGGTCTGCGTGCAGCGCACCTCGTCGACGCACGACTGCCTCTTCCGCGCCCGCCACCTCGCCATCAACATCGCCTCGGTGGAGCAGATGGACGTGCTCGGCGTCTTCGCCTCGAAGACCCCCGACAAGTTCGCGGACGTCGCGTGGACGCCCGGCCCGCACGGCAGCCCCGTCCTCGCCGGCAGCAGCGCCGTGATGGAGGTCGAGATCCGCGAGCGGCTCCAGGCCAGCACGCACACCGTGTTCATCTGCCGCGTCGTGGCCGCCGAGGTCAGCGAGGCCGCGCCCGTGGTCTACTCGGCCGGAGGGTTCTTCGACGCCGAGGGCCTCACCCCGCTCACCTGAGCGCCTGCGACGACGAGAGGAACGAGAGCGTTGAGCGCCCTGCCGGCCGCCCCCGGGAGCATCCAGGCCCGCGTCATCGCCGAGATGCGCCGCCGCATCATCAGCGGCGCGGCACCCTCGGGTGCCCTGCTCTCCGAGCTCGCGCTCGCCGAGGAGTTCGGCGTCAGCCGCACCCCGGTGCGCGAGGCCCTCAAGCAGCTGCAGACCGAGGGGCTCGTGGAGGTACGCCCCCGGGTCGGCACCTTCGTGGCCGCTCCCTCGCGCCGCGACATCAACGAGCTGTTCGACATGAAGGAGCTGCTCGAGGGCGCCGCCGCACGGTTGCTCGCGCAGCGCGGCCGCGTGCACGAGATCGACCTGCTCGAGGAGAACGTCCGCCAGTCCGACCTCGCCGTCGGCGCCGACGACCGTGACCGCTACGCCGTGCTCGTCGAGGAGTTCCACGAGCTGCTCATCACCGGCGCGGACAACAGCAAGCTCGAGGCCCACTACCGGACCCTGATGAACCAGCTCGCCTACTCGCGGCTGGTGACGACGTCCCTGGACCAGCCCGGACGGCCGATGCAGTCCGGTCGCGAGCACCACGTCGTGCTCGACCTCGTGAAGGCCAAGGACGGCGACAGCGCCGAGCGGGTGATGCGCGAGCACGTGCGTGCCAGCCGCAGCGCCCTGCTCGCCGGCCTCGCCGTCACCTGATCCGCCCCACCTGCCTCGCACCCCCCGCACGCCCCGCCGGAAGGACCGATCGTGACCACCGCCGTCTCCCCCGCCCCCACCACGTCCCCCGCCGCCGACCGCGCGCTGGAGGCGGCCGCCGCCCTCGCCCCCGCGCGCGGCCTGCGCATCGGTGGCGAGCAGCACGCCGCCCCGAGCACGTTCGTCGTGGACGACCCGGGCACCGGCGCGGTCCTCGCCGAGGTCGCGGACGGCGACGCCGACGCGGCCCGGGCCGCGGTGGACGCGGCGGCCGCTGCGGCGGCCGGGTGGCGGGCGTACTCCCCGCGCTCGCGCTCCGACGTGCTGCGCCGGGCCCACGAGCTGGTGCTCGCCGACATCGACCGGCTGGCCCTGCTGGTGATGGCCGAGAACGGGAAGCCGGAGGCGGACGCGCGGGCCGAGGTGGCGTACGCGGCGGAGTTCCTGCGCTGGTACTCCGAGGAGGCCGTGCGCCCCGGCGGCTCGTGGGGCGAGTCGCCCGCCGGCGGCACCCGCTCGATCGTGACCCACCAGCCGGTCGGCGTCGCCGCGCTGGTCACGCCGTGGAACTTCCCGGCCGCGATGATCACCCGCAAGGTCGGCCCGGCGCTGGCCGCCGGCTGCACCGTCGTCGTCAAGCCGGCCGCCGAGACCCCACTGACCGCCCTCGCGCTCGTCGACCTGCTCACCGAGGCCGGTGTGCCCGCCGGCGTCGTCAACGTGGTGCCCAGCACCGACCCCGGCACGGTCGTCGGCTCCTGGCTGGCCGACGAGCGGGTCCGCAAGGTGTCGTTCACCGGGTCCACCCGGATCGGGCGCCTGCTGCTCGGCCAGGCCGCCGACCGCGTCCTGCTCTCCTCGATGGAGCTGGGCGGCAACGCACCCTTCGTCGTCACCGCCGACGCGGACGTCGACGCCGCCGTCCGCGGCGCGCTCGTCGCGAAGTTCCGCAACGGCGGCCAGGCGTGCACCGCCGCCAACCGCTTCCTGGTCCACGAGGCCGCCGCGGAGCGGTTCACCACCGCGCTCGGCGAGGCCGTCACCGCGATGCGGGTGGGCCACGCGCTCGGCGGCTCGCCCGTCGAGATCGGGCCGATGATCACCCGCGCGCAGGCCGAGCGGATCGACGCCGCCGTGGCGGCCGCGGAGGCCGCGGGTGCCCGCGTACGCGCGCGGGCCGAGGTGCCGGACGCGGCCGGCGGCAGCTACGTCGCACCCGTCGTGCTCGACCGGGTGGAGGCCGGCTCCGCGCTGGTCGCGGACGAGATCTTCGGGCCGGTCGCCCCGATCGTGACCTGGGGCGACGGCGACGACGTGGTCGCGCTGGCGAACGCGTCGGAGTACGGGCTGGCGGCCTACGTCTACGCCGGCGACCTGCGCCGGGCGCTCGAGCTCGGCGAGGCGATCGAGGCCGGCATGGTCGGGGTCAACCGCGGCGTCGTCTCCGACCCCTCGGCGCCGTTCGGCGGCGTCAAGCAGAGCGGCATCGGCCGCGAGGGCGCCCGCGACGGGCTGCTGGAGTACACCGAGACGAAGTTCCTCAGCGTCGACTGGCCCGCCTGAGCCGCGGGACCGTCCGGGTGCTCAGAGGCGGGCGGGCGACGGCACGACGTCGGCCGTCGCGCCCGCCTCGGCGAGCACGCGGACGGCGGCGTACGCGCTGCCGTGCGAGAGGTCCGTGGCGAGCAGGACGGGCGTGGAGCGCGTCGCGTCGGTCGCGCTGGTCAGCGACCAGCCGGTGATCTGGCGGACGGCGCGGACCACCGCGACCGGCCGGTCCCCGGTGTGGACCAGCTCGACGGCGTGCTCGCCCGGGGCGGTGAACGCGGGCAGCGGCCACGGCGCGGTCGTACGCCGCCACCAGCCACGCACCCCCGTGGTCACCGTCTCCTCGTCACGCCGCGCACCCATGGCCCCATGGTGCCGGGCGAGGCCGCGGGACCCCAGCGCCGCGACCGTCTGGTGCGCCACACTCCCCCGCCGCCTGCCGGGGGCGGACGGCCCGCACACCGCAAACCGCTCGTGCAACCGGATTCGGCGCCCCTAGCGTCGACCTCGGACGGCGGGCGCGGTGCCCGCCGCAGGAACGGAGAGGGCCGGGAAGCCGGCAGGACCACCATGGAGCACATCACCCCGACGCTCGTGAACTGGGCGTCGATCCTCGAGGACTCGACCCGCGCGCAGGCGGTGACGACGGCGAGCATGCCGTTCGTCTTCCCGCACGTCGCGCTGATGCCCGACGCCCACCTGGGCCTCGGCGCCACCGTCGGCTCGGTCATCCCCACCGAGCGGGCGATCATGCCCGCCGCGGTGGGGGTGGACATCGGCTGCGGCATGATCGCGGTGCGCACCCCGCACACCGTGGACGAGCTGCCCGCCGACCGTCGGCCGCTGCGGGAGGCGATCGAGCGGGCCGTCCCGCTCTCGGCCGGCGCCGCGAACCGCACGGTGAGCCGCGACCACACCCGCGAGCGGCTCGAGGAGCTGACGCGGCGGGCGCAGGAGGCGGGCTTCGAGCCGGGCGACCACGCGCGGCGCTGGGAGCTGCAGCTCGGCACGCTCGGCAGCGGCAACCACTTCATCGAGGTCACGGCCGACGAGCTCGGCCGGGTGTGGCTGTTCCTGCACTCGGGGTCGCGGGGCGTGGGCAACCGGATCGCCCAGCACCACATCGCCGTCGCCCGGGAGCTGTGCGAGAAGTGGTGGGTGCAGCTGCCGCACGCCGACCTGGCGTACCTGGTCGAGGACACCCCCGAGTTCGACGCCTACGTCGCGCAGATGCGCTGGGCGCAGCACTACGCGCTGCTCAACCGCGAGGAGATGATGGACCGGGTCGTGCGCCAGTTCTCCGAGTGGGTGGGCGCGGGCGCCACGGTGCCGCGCCTGGAGTCGATCAACTGCCACCACAACTACACCGAGCGCGAGCGGCACTTCGGTCGTGAGGTGTGGCTGTCGCGCAAGGGTGCGATCGACGCCTCGGAGGGCCGGCCGGGCCTGATCCCCGGCTCGATGGGCACGGCGTCCTACGTCGTCGTCGGGAAGGGCGACCGGATGTCGTTGCGCTCGGCGCCGCACGGGGCGGGGCGGGAGTACTCCCGCTCCCGGGCCCGCCGGACGTTCACCCGCGAGCAGCTGCGGGAGGCGATGACGGGCATCGAGTTCCGCGACACCGACGCGTTCCTCGACGAGATCCCGGCGGCGTACAAGCCGATCGACCGCGTGATGGCCGACGCCGCCGACCTCGTCGAGGTGCGTCACACGCTGCGCCAGCTCGTCAACGTCAAGGGCGACTGAGCGGCGACCGGGCCGCGTGCATCATGGATGCATGAGCGTCCCGCTGCTGAGCCCCGTGTCCGAGCGCGTGGGCGAGGTGGCGGGCGGCCTGGTCGCCGGCACGCGGCGCCGCCTCGGCGACGCGCTGTTCTCGCGGGTGGCCGGGCCCGAGGGCCCGAGGCAGCGGGCGCGCATCCACGGCGCGCCCGGCCCCCGGCGCTTCGGGCCCGGCGACCCGATCGCCCGCGTGCACGGCGACGCCTCGATGTTCGTCGGCGGCATGCGCGCGCTGATGCTGCAGGCCCTGCACCCCGCCGCGATGGCCGGGGTGGCCGAGCACTCGGCCTACCGCGAGGACATGTGGGGCCGCCTGCACCGCACCGCCACGTTCATCGCCGCGACCACGTTCGCCACCGACGCGGACGCCGACGCGGCCGTGGCGGCCGTGCGCCGCATCCACGAGAGGATCGTCGGCACGATGCGGGACGGCACGCCGTACGCGGCCTCCGACCCGCACCTGCTGCGCTGGGTGCACGTCGCCGAGATCGACAGCTTCCTGACCGCCCACCAGGTCTACGGCGCGCGGCCGCTGGACGACGCCGAGGCGGACACGTACGTCGCGCAGGCCGCGCACGTCGCCGAGGCGCTCGGCGCCCGCGACGTGCCGCACACGCGGGCCGAGCTCGACGCCACGCTGCAGGCGTACCGTCCCGAGCTGCGGGGCACCCCCGAGGCCCGCGAGGCGGTGCGGGCGCTGCTGGTGGAGCCGCCGCTGCCGCTCGCGGCGCGGGTGCCGTACGCGACGCTCGCGGCCGCCGCGGTCGGCCTCATGCCCGCCTGGACCCGGCTGCCCCTGCGACTGCCGTGGCTGCCGGTCACCGAGCGCACCGCGGTCCGCGCCGTGGGCCGGGTGGCCACCGGCACGATCCGCTGGGCCATGGCCACCGACCGTGCGGAGGCCGAGCGCCTGCGCACGGGCGCGACCTCCGGGTGATGCTCGGGGGACGTTGCCGCGTTCTTGAGGCCGGGCACGGTTGGCGCACCTAGGCTGACCTGCGTCGAAGTCCGCGTGCCGTCCCTCCCGGAGTTGCCCTGCCATGCGCCGTCCCCGTCTCAGCCCCCGCCGTCGAGCCAGCGTCATCGTCGCGCTCGCGAGCGCCCTCCTGGTCGCGCTCGCGACCGTCACCTCCGCCGGGACGACCGCTCCGGCCGCCGCCGCCGACACCCGCGGCAGCGTCGTCGGCACGATCACCCAGAGCGGCGGCCAGGTCTACAACGGCTGGGTGAAGGTCACGCTGTTCACCAACGACTGGCAGGTCGTGCACAGCGCGAACGTCCGCTCGGTCTACGAGTTCCGCGTGCCGGCCGGCGACTACCGGATCCAGGTCACCGACACCCGCCCCGTCTACGACATCAACCGCTTCGGTCCGAGCGACCGCACCACCCGGGTCTACACCGGCCGCACCGTGCGCAAGGACGTCGGCATGGGACGCGGCGCCAGCATCACCGGGACGGCGCGCACGAACGGCTCCGCCGCGGCCAACGCCCGCGTGGTCGCGGCCAACAACTACGGCCAGAGCTTCGAGACCAAGGCCAACGGTGCCGGCCAGTTCGCCATCGGCGGGCTGCCGGCCGGCAACTACTCGGTCTACACGTGGGACGCCCGCGGCCAGTGGTCCGGCCCGAGCACGTGGCTGCCGCGTCGCTGGGCCGGCACCAACGCGAACATCTCGATCAACCTGACGCAGCGCTCCGGCGCCCTGTTCGTCCGCTTCTACGAGCGCACCAACCGCCTGTGGGGCACCAGCGGCTGGGCCACGGCCCGCAGCAAGGCGACCGGGCAGTGGTACACGGCGCGGATCACCAACGGCGCCGCCACCTTCGCGGGCGTGCACCCCGGGGCCTACGAGCTCACCGTGCCCACCCTCGGCAGCCAGTTCGGCCGCACCGGCTCGCTGCCCGGCAACCGCCAGGTGCCGCGCGGCGGCCTGCTGGAGACGTACTTCCAGCTCAACGAGCGCGGCGCGTCCGTGACCGGCACCATCGTCGACTCCAAGGCCGGCGCGCGCACCCTCGCCGGCGTCCGCGTGCGGCTCTACAGCACCTGGGGCAACAAGCTCGGCGAGACGCGCACCGCGTCGAACGGCACGTTCACCATCGCCGGCGCGATCCGCGACCAACCCGCCGCACGGCTCGTCATCGACGCCGACGCCACCGGCGGCTGGCTCAAGACGGGCTCGGGCAGCAACGACCAGTGCCAGTACGCGGCGACGAAGAGCATCCCGTTCTCGATGAGCACCGGGCGGATCTCCAACCTCGGCTCGGTCGGCCTGACGGTGGTCGGGAGCACGCAGAACCCCTACTGCTTCCCGCAGCAGCCGACGCCCACCAGCCCCACGACGCCGGCCAGCCCGACGACCCCGCCGAGCAGCCCCGCCACGCCCACGACGCCGCCGACCTCCCCGTCGCCGAGCGCCACGACGAGCCCGGCGACCCCGGCGCCGACGTCCACCGCCACGGCGACGGCGACCTCCACGGCGACCGCCACCGCGGCGCCCTGAACCCCACGACGCACAATGGGGGCATGAGCGTCGACGTCCTCCTCAACGCCCGCGCCCTCGTGCTCGCCGACCTCGGCGCCCGGGGGTTCGCGGACGCGGAGGCCGTCTCCGCGCTCGAGGACGCCGTCTCGACGCGGCGCTGGTGGGTCGAGCAGTGGCCGGCCGGCGAGGCGTACGCCGCGGGGCTGGTCGCCGCGGACGTGCAGGACGCGCTGTTCGACGCCGGTCAGCGGTGGCCGCTGTGCACCACGTGCGCCTCCATCGAGGAGCACTCGCTGCGCATCGATCCCGAGCTGGGTGGTCCCGACCCGGCGTGGGTGTGCGAGACGTCGGGCCAGGCGATCGCCCGGCTGGGCGAGCTCACGGCCGGCTGAGGTCGGGCCCGCCGCGCGAGTCGACGTCGTCGCCCCCGGCGAGGTCCCCGCACCACACGGCGCGCACGTCGTTGCCGGCGAGGTGGTCGCGCGCCCCGCGGTCCCCCACCGCCACGTCGCGCACCGCGTCCAGGTGCTCGCGCCCGAGGAGCACGGGGTGCCCGAGCCGCGGGGCGGCCGGATCGCCGTAGGCGGCGCGCGCCAGCGTCGTCGGCCCGTGCCAGGCCTCGAGCACGCGGCGCACGACCGCGGACCCCACGTCGGGCAGGTCGACCAGGTGGACGAGCACGGCGTCGGCGTCGGCGACGGCTGCGAGGCCGGTCCGCAGCGAGGCGCCCATGCCCTCGGCCCAGTCGGCGGCGACCACGTGGTGTACGTCGCCGGAGGTGTCGTCGAGGAGCGCTACCGCGTCCTGCGCCCGGGCGCCGAGCACGACGGTCACGTCGTCGCAGCCGCCGTCCAGCAGCACCCGCACGGAGCGCTCCAGCCAGTCGTCGACGAGCGCCTTGGGTCGGCCCATGCGGCGGCCGGCCCCCGCGGCGAGCAGGAGCCCGGTGACGTGCGGAGCGCGAGCCGGGTGGAGCCTCAGTCGTCGCTCAGCTGGACGTAGAGGGTGAACCGGTCGGCGCGGTAGACCGAGCGCGAGACCTCGACGACCTTGTCGTCGGCCACCGCCCGCCGCGCCACCCGCAGCACCGGGGTGCTCGTGGTGATCTCGAGGGCCTGGGCCTCCTCGGCCGTCGGCAGGTCCGCGGTCACGGAGTCCTCGGCCCAGGTCGGGCGCAGGCCGCGCATCGCGAGGGCCTGGTAGAGGCTGGTGGGCATGCCGCTCTGCAGGAAGCCGGGCAGGAGCACCTCGTTGAGGTAGGCGTCCTCCACGCACATCGGCTGGCCGTCGGCGCGCCGCAGACGCTTCCAGTGGATGACCGCGTCGCCCTCGGTGACGTCGAGCGCACGGGCCACGCCGGGACCGGCCTGCTCGCGGCGGGCGAGGATGGTCTGCGACTCCGACATGAGGCCGCGGCGCTGCATCTCGGCGGAGAAGCTGAGCAGCAGGCCGACCTCGTTGCGGGGCTTGGCGACGAACGTGCCGCGGCCGGGCACCCGCTCGAGCAGGCCTTCGCCGACGAGCGCGTCCATCGCCTGGCGCACCGTCATCCGGGCCACGCCGAAGCGCTGCACGAGCTCCCGCTCGGACGGCGCGGCCGAGCCGGGCTCGGCGTCGGCGACGAGCTGTCGCACGTACTCACGCACCTGGACGTGCTTGAGCGGCTCACGCTCGAGGGCGACGGCATTCTCCACGTCGGCCACGGTAGGCAGGATCGGCGCTCCTGTCCGCCATTTCGAGCGAGATTTGAGGAACTTCCGTGGTTCCTGGCCGCTACTCGGACCCCACGGCCGTCAGCACGTCCATCCGGGCGGCCCGTCGCGCCGGCAGCACCGCGGCGAGCACGCCGACCACCAGCGAGGCCGCGCCGAAGCCGGCGAGCTGGCCGAACGGCACGCTGATCACCTCCAGGCCCTCGTCGCGCAGCGCCGCCATGAGGGCGACGCCGAAGACGACGCCCATCACCAGCCCGAGCACCGCGCCGAGCGCGGCGATGACGACCGACTCCAGCGTCACCATCCACCGCAGCTGCCCGCGTCCCAGCCCCACGGCCCGGAGCAGACCGACCTCGCGGGTGCGCTCGACGACCGAGAGGGCGAGGGTGTTGACGATGCCGAGCACGGCGATCACGAGCGCCAGCCCGAGCAGGGCGAAGATGACCAGCACGAGCTGGTCGATCGGCTCGCGCTGCTCCGCGGCGTAGGCGGCCTGGTCCTTGACGGTGACGAGCGGGTTGTCCCCGACCACGGCCGAGAGCCGCTCCTCCACGCCGTCGAGGCCGCCCGCCGCGTCCGCCGCGGCGTCGACGACGAGGGTGTTGTCGAGGTCGCGGTAGCCGGCGTCGAGGAGCGTGGCGGTGGTCGTGACGACCGGGAAGCCGAGGACCGGGTCGGGCTCGATGACGGCCACGACGGGGTAGTCGGTCTCGCCGGCGAGCGTGGAGAGGGTCAGCTCGTCGCCGACCTCGAGGCCCTGCTCCTCGGCGTACTCGTCGTCCACCACGACGGTGCCGTCCCGCAGGTCGCCGAGGTCCCCGTCGACGGTGACGACGTCGAGCGCGGCGAGGTCAGCGGGGTCGACGCCGCCGAGCCCCTGCGGGCGGGAGCCGGACTCGACGAGGCCGTAGCGCAGCGCCACGAGCCGCTCGACGCCGTCCACCTCGCGCATCCGGTCGGCCACGGCGGTCGAGAAGCCCTGCCCGATCTGGTTGCTGACCACGAAGTCGCCGGGGAAGGTCTGCTCGATGGTGCGGTCGACCGAGGCCTTCGCCGAGTCGCCGAGGATGGCCATGGTGCTGGCGAGCGCCAGGCCGATCATCAGCGCGGAGGCCGTCGCCGCGGTACGCCGCGGGTTGCGCAGCGCGTTGAGCCCCGCCAGGTTGCCCACCGCCGCGAAGGCGCGGCGGAAGAGCGCGTGGGCCGCCAGCAGGAGCGGCCGCCCCAGCACCGGGCTGGCCGCGGCCACGCCCAGCAGCACGGCGAGGACGCCCAGGCCCACCCACCAGCCGGCGCGGGGCACGTCGGCGAACAGGCCGGCGACCATGGCGGCGGCGCCGAGGGCGACGAGCACCACCCCCAGCAGCATCCGCCGTCGGATGGTCGTCTCGGGCAGCGCCACGTCGTCGCGCAGCGCCTGGACCGGGGCGATCCGCGACGTGCGCCGCGCCGGGCTCCAGGCCGCCACCATCGTGACCACGATGCCGACGCCGTAGGCCGCGAGCACGGTGCGCGGCTCCAGCACCAGGGGCTGGCCCTCGAGGTCGAGGCCGAAGGTCGCGAACAGCGCGCGGATCCCCATGGCCAGCAGCACGCCGAGGCCCAGGCCGATGGTCGAACCCACCAGGCCCACCACGAGCGCCTCGAGCTGCACCGACCGGATCACCTGGCCGCGCGAGGCGCCCAGGGCCCGCAGCAGGGCGAGCTCGCGGGTGCGCTGGGCGACCAGCATCGAGAAGGTGTTGACGATGAGGAAGCCGCCGACGACCAGCGCGATGCCCGCGAAGATCAGCAGGAACGTCGTGAGGAACGAGATGGCCTCGAGCAGGAACGAGGCGGACTCGTCCGCCGCGTCGTCGCCCGTGATCGCCTCGGCGCCGTCGGGCAGCAGCGGCGCGACGGCGTCGCGCAGCTCCTCCTGCCCGACGCCCGGCTCCGCCGTGACCCAGATGTCGGTGTAGGCGTCCTCGCCGTCGAGGAAGAGCTGCTGGGCCGTGCCCATGTCGACGACCGTGATGGTCGCGCCGTTGAGGGAGGCGCGCTCGCCGAAGCCCACCAGGCCGACCAGCTCGGCCCGCAGCTGTCCCTGGGCCGACGGCGTGATCAGCGGGACCGTGTCGCCGAGGTCGTAGCCGGCCCGCTCGGCGGTCGCCCCGTCCAGCGCGATCTCGTCGGCGCCCTCGGGCGCGCGTCCGTCGAGGAGCCGGAGCCCGTCGTTGCCGCCCGCCGCGGGGCGGGTCGTGAAGCCGAGGGAGAGCCCGGGCGCGCCCTGGCCCCCGACCACCTTGCCGTCGGTGTCGACCACGTAGACGCCCGCGGTCGTCACGCCCCCGTCGGCGCGCGCGGCGCCGTCGACCGCGGCCAGCTCGTCGACCAGGGCCGCGGGCACCGACCGCGTCGAGCCCTCGACGGCCCCGAACGACGTGCCGGCGTCGGGGCGCACGACGACGTCACCGACGGTGGAGGAGAACAGCGACGTGAACGAGCGCTCCAGGGTGTCGGAGAACATCAGGGTGCCGCACACGAAGGCGACACCGAGCACGATCGCGAACGTGCTCATCAGCAGGCGCACCTTGCGCCCGAGCAGGCTCTTCCAGGCGGCCCGCAGCATCACGCGCCGCCGTCGGACGCCCCGGCGTCCAGCGCCGCGGCCGTCATCCGGGTCATCACCGCGAGCACCTGCTCGCGGTCGGGGTCGCGCAGCTCGTCGACCACCAGGCCGTCGGCGAGGAAGACCACGCGGTCGGTGTACGCCGCCGCCACCGGGTCGTGGGTGACCATCACGACCGTCTGCCCGACCTCGTGCACGCTGCGGCGCAGCAGGCCGAGGACCTCGGCGCCCGACTGCGAGTCGAGGTTGCCGGTGGGCTCGTCGGCGAACACGATGTCGGGCCGGCTGACGAGCGCCCGGGCGACGGCGACGCGCTGCTGCTGCCCGCCCGACAGCTCGTTCGGCCGGTGGCCGAGGCGGGGGCCGAGGCCCACGGTGTCGACCACGGTCTCGAAGAAGCCCTCGTCGGGGCGGCGGCCCGCGATCGCCAGCGGCAGGAGGATGTTCTCGCGCGCCGTGAGCGTCGGCACGAGGTTGAAGGACTGGAAGACAAAGCCGATCCGGTCGCGCCGCAGCCGGGTCAGCTCCTTGTCCTTGAGCCGGGTCAGCTCCGTGTCGCCGATGCGCACCGAGCCGGAATCGCCCGTGTCGAGGCCGGCGCAGCAGTGCATCAGCGTCGACTTGCCCGACCCGCTGGGCCCCATCACGGCGGTGAACTCGCCCTGCGCCAGGTCGAGGGTGACGCCGGCGAGCGCGGTGACCCGGGCCTGCCCGGTGCCGTAGGTCTTCACCAGGTCGCGCACGCTCGCCGCGGGCGGCGGCGCGGAGGGCTCGGTCATGGGTCCACTCTGGTCCCTCCCCCGGTCCGACGCCACCCGGGACGACCCCGACCCGTCCCCTGTTCTTCGAACCTGTGTTCGACTACCGTGCGGGGCATGGACTTCCAGGGCTCCCTGTTCGGCGGCCTCGCCCCCACGGCGTACGCCGACGGCGTCCCGCCGCTGCGCGGCCGTGTCGAGCGCCGCCACCTCGGCGACGGCGCCTGGATCGACGTCGCCCGCGACTGGCTGGCGACCGCGGCCGACGAGGTCGCCGCGGCGATGGTCGCCGACGTGCCGTGGCGCGCGGAGCGTCGACCGATGTACGACCGCGTGGTCGCCGTGCCGCGGCTGCTGCACACCTACGGCGCGGGCGAGGACCTCCCCCACCCCGCCCTCGTCGCGGCCCGCGAGCAGCTGAGCGCGCACTACCGCGACGAGCTCGGCGAGCCGTTCGTGACCGCCGGCTGCTGCTTCTACCGCGACGGCGACGACTCCGTGGCCTGGCACGGCGACACCATCGGGCGCGGGTCGACCCACGACACGATGGTCGCGATCGTCTCCTTCGGCGACCCCCGTCGCCTCGCCCTGCGCCGCCGCGGCGGCGGCCCGTCGACCGGGGTCGTGATGGCGCACGGCGACCTCGTCGTGATGGGCGGCAGCTGCCAGCGCACCTGGGAGCACGCCGTGCCCAAGGTGGCCCACGCCGGCCCCCGCCTGTCGGTGCAGTTCCGCCCGGCCGGGGTGTTCTGAGTCCTGGCACGCTGGAGGCCATGACGGCCTCCGCCTCCGACATCGAGCGCACCACCCGCGACCTGCTGGCCCGTCGCCGCGACGGCGCGACGATCTGCCCCTCCGAGGTGGCCCGCGCGCTGGGCGGCGAGGGGTGGCGCGACCTCATGGAACCGGTACGCGGGGTGGCCGCGGACCTGGCCGACCGCGGCGAGGTCGTGGTGACGCAGGGCGGCGAGACGGTGGACGTACGCACCGCGAAGGGGCCCGTGCGGATCGGGCTGCCGCAGGGCTGAGACGCGCGGAGGCCCCCGCTCCGTGACGGAGCGGGGGCCTCGCGGTGCTTCAGCGACGGGCGGGACTCAGAAGTCCATGCCGCCCATGCCGCCGGTCGGGTCGCCCGCGGGGGCGGCCTTCTCCGGCTTGTCGGCCACGACGGCCTCGGTGGTGAGGAAGAGCGCCGCGATGGAGGCGGCGTTCTGCAGCGCGGAGCGCGTGACCTTGGCCGGGTCGATGATGCCCTCGGCGACCAGGTCGACGTACTCGCCCGTGGCCGCGTTGAGGCCGTGGCCCGGGGTCAGGTTGCGCACCTTCTCCGCCACGACGCCGCCCTCGAGGCCGGCGTTGATGGCGATCTGCTTGAGCGGGGCCTCGATGGCGAGACGCACGATGTTCGCGCCCGTCGCCTCGTCGCCCGTGAGCTCGAGCTTGTCGAACGCGGAGGCGCCGGCCTGGACGAGCGCCACGCCGCCACCGGCGACGATGCCCTCCTCGACGGCGGCCTTGGCATTGCGCACCGCGTCCTCGATGCGGTGCTTGCGCTCCTTGAGCTCGACCTCGGTGGCCGCGCCGACCTTGATGACGGCCACGCCGCCGGCCAGCTTGGCGAGGCGCTCCTGGAGCTTCTCGCGGTCGTAGTCCGAGTCGCTGTTCTCGATCTCGGCGCGGATCTGGTTGACGCGACCGTTGATCTGGTCGCTGTCGCCCGAGCCCTCGACGATGGTCGTCTCGTCCTTCGTGACGACGACCTTGCGCGCCTGGCCGAGGAGCTCGATCCCGGCGGTCTCGAGCGAGAGGCCGACGGTCTCGGAGATGACCTGGCCGCCGGTCAGGATCGCGATGTCCTGCAGCATGGCCTTGCGGCGGTCGCCGAAGCCGGGGGCCTTGACGGCCACCGACTTGAACGTGCCGCGGATCTTGTTGACGACCAGCGTGGACAGGGCCTCGCCGTCGACGTCCTCGGAGATGATGAGGAGCGGCTTGCCGGTCTGGATGACCTTCTCCAGCAGCGGCAGCAGGTCCTTGACGTTCGAGATCTTCGACTCGACGAGGAGGATGTAGGCGTCCTCGAGGACGGCCTCCATGCGCTCCATGTCGGTGGCGAAGTAGGCCGAGATGTAGCCCTTGTCGAACCGCATGCCCTCGGTCAGCTCGAGGTCGATGCCGAAGGTGTTCGACTCCTCGACGGTGATGACGCCTTCCTTGCCGACCTTGTCCATCGCCTCGGCGATGATCTCGCCGACGGACACGTCGGCCGCGGAGATGGCCGCGGTGGCCGCGATCTGCTCCTTGGTCTCGATGTCCTTGGCCAGGTTCAGCAGCTGCTCGGAGACCGACGCGACCGCAGCCTCGATGCCCCGCTTGAGGGCGATCGGGTTGGAGCCGGCGGCCACGTTGCGCAGGCCCTCGCGCACCAGCGCCTGGGCGAGGACGGTCGCCGTCGTCGTGCCGTCACCGGCGACGTCGTCGGTCTTCTTCGCGACCTCCTTGACCAGCTCGGCGCCGATCTTCTCGTAGGGGTCCTCGAGCTCGATCTCCTTGGCGATGCTCACACCGTCGTTGGTGATCGTGGGGGCGCCCCACTTCTTCTCGAGCACGACGTTGCGGCCCTTGGGACCGAGGGTGACCTTGACGGCGTCGGCGAGCGTGTTCATCCCACGCTCGAGGCCGCGCCGGGCCTCCTCGTTGAAAGCAATGAGCTTCGACATGTCTCCTGCGATTCCTTGTCTGCTGGAGATGCGGACAAGCCCGGCGGTCGCCCGCGACGGACGATCAGACCGACCGGCGGACCCTTCCCGCCGTCGCTGCTGACCTCGACCTCCGAGCCGAGATGCTGCGTAGCACTCTCAGAGGGAGAGTGCCAGCGTCATGTTTAGCACTCGCCCCCTGCGAGTGCAAGCAGCCGGGCTCAGCGCAGCCGGGCCGCGACGAGGTCGGCGAACCGGGCGGCCATGGCCGTGTCGACCTCGAGGTAGAGGCCGGGCTCGATGAGCTCGAGCTCGCTGACCACGAGGCGGCCCTCGTGCTCGAGGAGGTCGACGCGGGCGTACGCGAGGTCCGCGGCGTGGCGGGCGGCCGCGGCGCGCACCGCGGCCTCGGCGACCGCGCCCGCCTGCTCCGCGACGGGGACGCCCCGCGTGGTGCCGCCCAGGTGGCCGTGCACCCGGATCTCGCCCGCCGCCGGCACCTTCTCGACCTGGACGACCGCGCGGCCCTCGAGCACGAACACCGAGGTCTCCCCGCGCGTGCGCACCGACTCGACCAGCGGCTGCGCGACCCACGGCCCGGCGGTGAGCTGCTCGAGCACGGGGTCCAGCGGACCGGTGGCGACGACGACGCCGACCCCGCCGGCGCCGGTGGCCGGCTTGACCACCGCGGAGCCCCATCGCTGCGTGACCTCGGTCAGGACCGGGACCAGGGTGCGGTCGTCCAGCGGCACCGTCGGCACCACGGCGACGTCCTCGCCGAGGCCGACCAGGTAGTCCTTGACCGCGTTCCAGGCGAAGACGTCCGGACCGTTGAGCACGGTGGTGACCGCCGCGGTCGCGCGGGCCCAGTCGAGGAACTCCCCGAGCCGGCGGTGGTAGTCCCAGGTGGCCCGCACGGCCACCAGGTCGGCAGCGGCCCAGTCGACCGCGGGGTCGTCCCACACCGCCCAGGCGGCCTCGATCCCCCGCTGCTCGAGCTCGGCGACGAGGAGGTGGCCGCCCTCCTCCCCCTGCGGCATCAGCTGGAAGGTGGCGAGGAGGACGCGGGGACGGGTGCTCATGGGCGCGACCCTAGGACCGTCACCGGTGCGCGGACGAGCCGGCCTGGCTGTCGGTCCGGCTGTCGGGCGGGCCGTCGGGCTCGACCTGGTCGTCGATGCCCCAGTCGTCGAGGTCCCCACCCGCGTACGCCCGCGGCGCGGCCTCGTCGACGACCTCCGGCGCGTGGTGGCCGAACGGCACCTCGCCGACGTGCCCGAGGGCCGCGAGTACGGACGGCAGCACCGCCTTGGCGGTGCGCCGGTAGCCGGCGGCGCTGGGATGGAAGCGGTCCAGGCTGAACATCTCGTCGGGGTTGGTGATGAAGAACGGGCCCACGACGTCGGCGAGGGAGACGGCCCACGCCCCGGAGGCGAGCGCCGTCGCGCGCTGGGCCGCGGCCAGCTGGCGGGAGGCCCGCGCCCCCAACGCCCGCAACGGCTGCGGCACCGGTCGCAGCGCGCCGAGGTCGGGGCAGGTCCCCACCACGACGCGGGTCCCCCGGGCCTGCAGCTGCTCGACGGCCTCGCGCAGGTGCAGCGCGGACTCGGCGACCGGGACCCGGTGGGTGACGTCGTTGCCGCCGACCACGACCACGGCGACGTCGGCGGCGTAGTCGGCGGGCAGCGTCGCGAGCTGCTCACCCAGCATGCTCGACTCGGCGCCGACGCGCGCGACGGTGCGCAGCCGCACCGGGCGCTCCGCGTGCCGCCCGACCAGCTTGGCCAGGCGCGCGCCGAAGGTCTCGTTGGGCGCCTCGGCGCCGAGCCCGGCCGCGATGGAGTCGCCGACCACGAGGAGCTCGACGGGGTCGCCGGCGTACCGCTTGCGGTAGACCTTGTCGGCATCCAGCGCCGTCTCGCCGAGCGGCTTGCCGATGATCCGGCGGGCCGCCGCCGCCTGCCGACGCAGCAGCGAGCGCCCGCCGTAGCCGACCGCGACTCCGAGCCCGCCCGCGGTCGCGGCGAGCACCGCCGCGACCTTTCCCTTCGAGGACATGGGGACGGAGGTTGCCGGCCCCGCGCGAGCACCGGGTGAACGCACCCCGAACGCGCCGCGAGAACCCCGTGGAGGTTCCCCGCGGACGGGCGTCCCGAGATTCTCGCGGGTGGGTGTCGATCGGGACGGACCTCGCGCGTCATCTCGGTGGAAGACTGACCGGACGGACCAGGAGAGCGGGGAGACGGCATGAAGTTCGTGGTGCTGATGACGGAGGACGACCACTACGCCAAGTGGGACGCGGCGGACGACGAGCTCAAGCAGCGCGTCGTCGCCGACTTCCACGCCTTCGACGCGGCGGTCGCCGCCCGGGGCGAGGTGCTCGGCGGCGAAGCGCTGGCGGCGCCCGACCAGGCCCGCACCGTGCAGCCGGCGCCCGAGGGCGAGCGGGCGGTGACCGACGGTCCGTTCGCCGAGACCGTCGAGCAGCTCGGCGGCTTCTACCTCGTCGAGCTGCCCGACCTCGAGACGGCCGTCGAGGTCGCGCGACTGCTCCCGCGAGAGTACACGATCGAGGTCCGGCCCGTAGTCGGGATCGACGTCTGAGCGAGCAGCAGGCCCTCGACGGCGTCGCTGCGGCCCACCGGGAGCACTGGGCCCGGTTGCTGTCGCTGCTGGCGGCCAGGTTCGCGCGGCTCGACCTCGCCGAGGACGCCCTCGGTGACGCGTTCGAGGCGGCGGCGCGGACCTGGCCGCGCGACGGCGTGCCGGCCAACCCGCCGGCGTGGCTGCTCACCGCCGCCCGCCGCCGGGCCCTCGACCGGCTGCGCGCCGAGGCCGTCGCGGCGCGGTCCGTGCCGGAGCTCGTCGTCGAGCACGAGGCCCGGGAGGAGGCGCAGCGGGTGATGGCGGACGCGGGCGAGGAGGTCACCGACGAGAGGCTGCGACTGGTGCTCCTGTGCGCCCACCCACGGCTGCCCCGCGAGAACGCCGCCGCGCTGACGCTGCGGCTCGTGCTCGGCGTGTCCACCGAGGACGTGGCGCGGCTCTTCCTCGTGCCGACCGCGACGATGGCCGCGCGGCTGACCCGCGCGCGCAAGCGGCTCGCCGGCGCGGAGCTCGCCGTGCCGTCGGGCGCGGCCCTCGCCGAGCGCACCGCGGTGGCCGCGGAGGCGGCGTACCTGGCGTTCACCGCGGCCTACGCCCCCGGCAGCGGCGACGACGTCGTGCGCGCGGACGGGGCCGGCGAGGCGGTGCGCCTCGTCCGGGTGCTGCGCGACGTGGCCCCGCCGGGCGCGGCGGCCGACGGTGAGCTCGACGCCCTGCTCGCGCTCGTGCTGCTGCAGCACTCGCGTCGCGACGCCCGCGTCCGCGACGGTCGACTCGTGCTGCTGGCCGACCAGGACCGGCGACGCTGGCGCCACGACGAGGTCGCCGAGGCCCTCGCCCTGCTCACCCCGCTGACCCGGGCGCCGGCCGCGCCCTACCTGCTGCAGGCGCTGGTCGCCGCGGAGCACGCGGTCGCACCCACCCCGGGGGCGACGCGCTGGGACCGGGTGGTGGCGCGCTACGACGAGCTGCTCGCCCTCGCCGGGTCCCCCGTCGTGCGCCTCAACCGGGCGGTGGCCCTGGCCGAGCGGGACGGCCCCGACGCCGGGCTCGCCGCCCTGGCCGGGCTGACCACGCGCGACCTGCCGGGCCACCGGCTCCCCGCCGTGCGGGCCGAGCTGCTGGCCCGCACGGGCCGGGACGACGATGCGGTCGCGGCGCTCGAGGCGTACGACACCGCACTGACGCTCTGCCGCAACGAGGCGGAGCGCGCCCACCTGCTGCGGCGCCGTGACGAGGTCAGCAGCCGCCGGCGACCGCGGGGATGATCGAGACCTGGGCGCCGTCGGGGGTGGCGGTGGCCAGGTCGTCGAGGAAGCGGACGTCCTCGTTGCCGACGTAGACGTTCACGAAGCGACGCAGGTCGCCCTCGTCGTCGAGCACGCGGCCTTTGATACCGGGGTAGCTGGCGTCGAGCGCCTCGAGCACCTCGCCCAGCGAGCCACCCTCGGCGCTCACCTCGGAGGCGCCGCCGGTGTAGGTGCGCAGGATGGTCGGGATGCGGACGGAGACGGGCACGTCGGTTCCTCGTTCTCTGGTCGGGGCGGTCGCGCTCAGGCGAGGCCGGTAGCGGCGAACGCGGCGTAGGTCGGCGCGATGGTCGCCGCGGGGGCCACGCTGCCGGCGACCGCGTCGAGCGTCTTGAGGCCGTGGCCGGTGTTGATGACGACCGTCTCCAGGTCCGGGTCGAGCTGGCCGGACTCCACCAGCTTCTTCAGCACACCGACGGTCGTGCCGCCCGCGGTCTCCGTGAAGATGCCCTCGGTGCGGGCCAGCAGCACGATGGCCTCGCGCACCTCGTCGTCGCTGATGTCCTCCACGACGCCACCGGTCCGGCGGCACACGTCGAGCACGTAGGGCCCGTCGGCCGGGTTGCCGATCGCGAGCGACTTGGCGATGGTGTCCGGCTTGACCGGGCGCACCACCTTCTTGCCGTCCTTGAACGCCGCCGAGACCGGCGAGCAGCCGGTGGCCTGGGCGCCGAAGACCTTGTACGGCTTGTCCTCCACCAGCCCGAGGTCGATCAGCTCGCGGAAGGCCTTGTCGACCTTCGTCAGCTGCGAGCCCGAGGCCACGGGGATGACGATCTGGTCGGGCAGCCGCCAGCCCAGCTGCTCGGCGATCTCGTAGCCCAGCGTCTTCGAGCCCTCGGCGTAGAACGGACGGACGTTGACGTTGACGAACGCCCAACCCTCCTCCTCGCCGGCGATCTCGCTCGCGAGCTTGTTGACGTCGTCGTAGTTGCCCTCCACCGCGACCAGGGAGTCGGTGAACACCGCGGAGTTCACGACCTTGGGGGTCTCGAGGTTGCTGGGGATGAACACGACCGTCTTGATGCCGGCCCGGGCCCCGGCGGCCGCGACCGCGTTGGCCAGGTTGCCGGTCGAGGGGCAGGCGAACACGCGGGCGTCGAGCTCGCGGGCCGCGCTCAGGGCGCAGGCGACGACGCGGTCCTTGAACGAGTTCGTCGGGTTGGTCGAGTCGTCCTTCACCCACAGCTTGCTCAGACCGAGGGTCGCCGCCAGGTTGTCGGCGGCGAGCAGGCGGGTGAAGCCGGGCTCGGTGTTCGGGCTCGACTCGATGTCGCTCGGCACCGGCAGGAGCGCCTTGTAGCGCCAGATGTTGGCCGGCCCGGCGGCGATCTCCTCGCGGGTCACGGCCGGGAAGTCGTAGGACACCTCGAGCGGGCCGAAGCACTCCGGACACGCGTAGAAGGGGCCCAGGGCGACCTGGTGGCCGCACTCGCGGCAGGCCAGCGCGGTGGCGTTGCCGAAGGCGCCCTCACGCAGGCCGGGCGACGGTGCAGGGGTGGTGGTCTCGGTCTCGACGACGGACGCGCTCATGAGTCCTCCTCCTCATCTTCCCCGCGACGGCTCTCGCCCCGGGCCGGATTTAGCACCGTCTCCGCGACTGCGCCCGATGGGCGCAGGGAGATCGCGGCGGTTGCCGGGACGTCAGCGGGCCGTTCCCTCAGTCCCTCTCGATGAGCTGGTCAGAGCGTAGGGACGGCGCGGCGGGCACGCCTAATCGCCGTCCCGAGATGCGGGACGGTGCGCCACATGGTGAGACTCGGTCGTCGTCGGCGGGTCGGAACGGGCGGCCCTCTTCGACCGACGCATCGCGCCCCGCCCTGCCCCGCCGACGAGAAAACGCGGACCGGTCTCGGGAGAACGCGGACGCACGGGCGCCCGGAGGCGGTCCGGGTCCGCGTTTTCCCGCGCACGGTCCGCGTTTTCTTTCGCGGCGCGGCGCGGCGGGTCGGGCCGGCAGGGCGGAAGGGTCGGACAGACAGGTGGTCGCTCAGGTACGCACGGACGCGGCGTCGGCAGTGAGCCCGCGCAGCAGGTCGAGCACGCCCTCGGGGCCGGCGACGACGACGTCGGCGAGCTCGGCGAGCGCGCTCTGCTCCTCCGAGGCCGAGCAGACCAGGAGGGTCGGCATGCCCTGGCGGCGCAGGTCGTCGACCGCCTTGAACGCCTCGACGTCGCCGAGGTCGTCGCCGGCGAACAGGAAGGCGCCGGCGCGGGTCTCGCGCACGAGGGTGCGCACGGCCTCGCCCTTGTGCATGCCGGGGGCGCGCACCTCGATCACGCTGCGGCCCGGCTCGACGCCGAGGTCGTTGGCGGCGGCCAGGTCGGAGACGCTCGGGAGCAGCCGCTCGAAGGCGCCCTGCGGGTCCGCCAGGCGCCGGGTGTGCACGGCGATGGCGAGGCCCTTCTCCTCGACGTACGCGTCGGCGGCGTCCGCCTCGCGCAGCACCCGGGGCAGCCCGAGCAGGAAGGTGGACAGCCCGTGCGGGGGGCGCGGGGAGCGGACGCGGCGGTCCTGGGTGTCCCAGCGCTCGTTGCCGTACTGCCCGAACACGAACAGGTCGCTGCCGGCGTCGTGGACCAGCTCGCCCACCTCGTCCAGGCCGCCGAGGGCGAGCACCTGGCGCGCGGGGCGGCCGGTGACGACCGCCAGGGCGCGCACGTGCACGGCCAGGTCGACGAGCACTCCGGGGGCGTCGTCGTGGATGTGGGCGACCGACGGGTCGTCGACGATGGGCGAGAGCGTGCCGTCGAAGTCGAGACCGACCACGGCGCGCGACGCGGCGCGTACCAGCTCGGCGTAGCGCCGCTGCGCCTCCGGCGAGGAGAACTCCATGAGGGCTAGTGCACCACGTCAGCGGGGTGCCGCGCCCATCAACGAGGCCCTCCGAGCCCCCGGCGGGGCCCGATCGTGAGGGAACTCTCGCCGGGCTCAGCCCTGGTCGGTGTAGTCCGCGGTGAGGATGACGGTCAACCGGTCGCCGCGCATCGGGTCGACCGCGGGCATCAGGCGCCCGATGCCGAGGTCCTCGGCGAGCAGCTGCGCCTCGGGCTCGAGCCGCTCGGGGAAGTAGACCGTGGTCGAGGGGATGGTGCCGACCCAGTTGTCGGACCCGACGACCTGCCAGCCGAGCGCCGTGGTGGCCTCCGCCGTGGTGCCGGCCAGCCCGCTGACCCGCGAGTTGTTGTAGACCTCGACCACGACCTGGCTGCGGTCGATCTCGGGCTCCTCCGGCTCCTCGGGGGCCGGCGCCTCGGTCGTGGGCTCCTCGGTCGGCTCGGCCGTGGTGCTGGTCGGGGCCGGCTGCGCGGCGGTGCGGATCTCGTCGTCGCCACCACCGCCGGTCACGACGAAGGCGAGCGCGGCCATGGCGACCGCGATGACGCTGAGGGCGACGAGGGGGGCGGGGTACGCGACGCCGCGCTGGTCGGAGGAGGTGCGCACGGCCGGCCTCAGGCGTCGAAGCCGAGGCGGCGGGCGGAGCGCTGCCGCTGGCGGGCGGCACGGAGGCGACGCAGGCGGCGGACCAGCAGCGGGTCGGCGGCGAGGGCCTCCGGCTTGTCGATCAGCGCGTTGAGGACCTGGTAGTAGCGGGTGGAGCTCATCTCGAACTTCTCCCGGACCGCCTGCTCCTTGGCCCCCGCGTACTTCCACCAGTGGCGCTCGAACTCGAGGATCTCGAGGTCACGGTCGGACAAGGCGTGGGTCTCCGGGGTGTTCCGCTCGTCTGCGGCGACGGCGTTCGCTGCATCCATGGTCAGGGCTCCTCGAAGGGTACGGGCGGTCGCGCGGCTGGCGTGAAGTGAGAGCGACCCTGCTCGATGGTAGGTGACGAACCACAACGGTGTCATTCGATGCGGTACGCCCGCGCGTCGCGGCCGCAGGCGCCCCTCCCGGCTCGCACGGACGACTAGGGTTGCGGTCGTGGCACCCACCCGCACCGCCGACCTGGTCATCGTCGCCAACCGCCTGCCCGTCGACCGCACGACGCTGCCGGACGGCTCGCAGGGCTGGCGCCGCTCCCCCGGCGGCCTGGTCAGCGCGCTCGAGCCCGTGATGCGCGCCGCCGACGGCGCCTGGATCGGCTGGCCCGGCGGCACCGGCGACGAGGACCTCGAGCCGTTCGTCGAGGACGGCCTGCAGCTGGTGCCGGTGGGGCTGAGCGCCTCCGAGGTCGAGGAGTTCTACGAGGGCTTCTCCAACTCGACCCTGTGGCCGCTCTACCACGACGTCGTGGCCAAGCCGGAGTTCCACCGCGAGTGGTTCGACGCCTACGTCCGGGTCAACGAGCGCTTCGCGCGCCGCACCGCCGAGATCGCCTCCGAGAACGCGACGGTGTGGGTGCAGGACTACCAGCTGCAGCTCGTGCCCCAGATGCTGCGCGAGCTGCGCCCCGACCTGCGCATCGGCTTCTACCTGCACATCCCGTTCCCCCCGAGCGAGCTCTTCCAGCAGCTGCCCTGGCGCCGTCAGGTGCTCGAGGGCCTCCTCGGCGCCGACCTGGTCGGCTTCCAGCTGCCGGCGGGCGCCCAGAACTTCATCCGCCTGGTGCGCCAGCGCGTCGGGCACAAGACGCACCGCGACACGGTCTACCTGCCCGACGGCCGCACCGTGCGGGCCGCCGCCTTCCCGATCAGCATCGACACCGCCGGCTTCGAGGACCTGGCCCGCTCCGAGAAGGTCGAGCAGCGCGCCCAGGCGATCCGCGACGCGCTCGGCAACCCCGCCAAGATCTTCCTCGGCATCGACCGGCTCGACTACACCAAGGGCATCTTCGCCCGGCTGCGTGCGTTCTCCGAGCTCATCTCCGACGGCCACTTCGGCGTCGAGGACGCGGTGTTCGTCCAGGTCGCCACGCCCTCGCGCGAGCGGGTGGAGCAGTACCGGATCCTGCGCGACGACATCGACCGGCTCGTCGGGCGCATCAACGGCGACCTCGGCCGGATCGGCCGCCCGGCCATCTCCTACCTGCACTCCTCCTACCCGCGCGAGGAGATGGCCGCGCTCTACCGGGCCGCCGACGTCATGGTCGTCACGCCCTACCGCGACGGCATGAACCTCGTGGCGAAGGAGTACGTGGCCTGCCGCTACACCGGCGACGGCGCGCTCGTCCTCTCGGAGTTCGCCGGCGCCGCCGAGGAGCTGCGCCAGGCGTGGCTGGTCAACCCCTACGACATCAACGGCATGAAGCAGGCCCTGCTGGCGGCGTACCGCGCCGACCCGAAGGACGTCGCGCGCCGGATGAAGGCGATGCGCAAGACCGTGAGCGAGAAGGACGTCGCCTTCTGGGCCGACCGGTTCCTCACCGACCTCGCGGCCACGCGCCCCGAGCACGGCAAGACGGTACGCCCGGCCCGTCGCTCCTGAGCGGGTCCCGCGGCCCGCTCAGTCGACGTACCCGTAGACCTCGCGCAGGCTGCGCCGCTCGGTGACGCCGTCGACGATGTCGACGTCGTCGACGGTGATCCGCGCGGGGTGGTCGACGCCCACGGCCTCCGCGACCTTGAGCAGGTCGCGGCGCAACGACACGAGGTAGTTCGCGACCCGCTCGGCCTTGAGCGGGACGTCCAGGCCGCGCACGAAGCGCGGGTCCTGCGTCGCGACGCCGACGGGGCACCGGTCGGTGTGGCACTTCTGCGCCTGGATGCAGCCCAGCGCCAGCATCGCCTCACGCCCGACGTTGACCAGGTCGGCGCCGAGGGCGAAGGCCACGACCGCGTTCTCCGGGATCCCGAGCTTGCCGGCCCCGATGAACGTCAGGTCGTCGGAGAGCCCGGCGGCGTCGAAGCGTCGGCGCACCTCGGCGAACCCGATCCGGAAGGGGTAGGCGACGGCGTCGGAGAAGATCAACGGCGCCGCGCCCGTGCCGCCCTCGCCCCCGTCGACGTTGACGAAGTCCACGCCCCGGTCCCCCGCGCTCATCTGGGCGACGAGCTCCTCCCAGAAGTCGAGGTTGCCGACCGCCGACTTGATCCCGACCGGCAGCCCGGTCGCGTCCGCGATCGTCTCGACGAGGTCGAGCATGGAGTCGACGTCGGAGAAGGCGGTGTGCCGGCTGGGCGAGGCGCAGTCCTTGCCCACCTCGATGCCGCGGATCTCGGCGATCTCGGGCGTCACCTTCGCGCCCGGCAGCAGGCCGCCCAGGCCCGGCTTCGCGCCCTGCGACAGCTTGATCTCGATGGCGCGCACGGGTGCGGACGCGACGAGGTCGACGAGGCGGTCGAGGTCGAAGCGGCCCTGGGCGTCGCGGCAGCCGAAGTAGGCCGTGCCGATCTGGAACACCAGGTCGGCGCCCCGACGGTGGTAGGGCGAGAGCCCGCCCTCGCCCGTGTTGTGCCACGCCCCCGCCCGCGCCGCGCCCTCGTCGAGCGCCTCGACGGCCGCGTGCGAGAGGGAGCCGAAGCTCATCCCGGAGATGTTGACGACCGAGGCCGGGGTGAATGCGTGCCGGCGTCCCCGGGGGCCGCCGAGCACCTTGAGCCCGGGCAGCGGCACGCCCTCCTCGGAGTGGGGGTGGGTGCCCGGCCCGACGCCGAAGGTGCGGTGCTTGACGATCGGGTAGCCCACCGTGCGCTCGACGTCGTTGTCGGTGCCGAAGCCGACGTAGGCGTTCTCCAGCTTCGAGCTCGCGTAGACCCAGCGCCGCTGGTCGCGGGTGAAGGGCCGCTCCTCGTCGTTGGACGCCACGACGTACTGCCGCAGCTCGGGCCCGAAGCGCTCCATGAGGTAGCGCGCGTGACCCACGACGGGGTAGTTGCGCAGCACCGCGTGGTGGCGCTGCGTGAGGTCGTACGCCGCGAGGCCGCCGAGGGCGGCGGCGCCGAGGCCGAGCAGGGAGCGGGTTCTCACGACGCCAAGCCTGCCCCACGGGAGGTGACCGGCGAGTACCTTCGGCCCATGGACCTCCTCCCGAAGCCGGACCAGGTCGTCTCCGCGACCGGCAACGTGGCCCACAAGCTGCTCTACGGCGGCCTCGCCGACCTGCGGCCGATGCCCCGGGTGCTGATCGACGACGGGCAGCTGCGCGAGGTCTACCACTACCGGCCGGACCCGGCGGTGCCCGAGACCGGCGACCCCGTCCTGCTGGTCACCCCGCTGGCCGCGCCCTCCTCGTGCTTCGACCTGCGCCGCGGCTGCTCGCTGGTCGAGCACTTCGTGGCCCAGGGGCGTCCGACCTACCTCGTCGAGTACGGCCAGGTCTCCTTCAGGGACCGCAACCTCGGCATGGAGCACTGGATCTCGGAGGTCGTGCCCACCGCGATCCGGGAGGTCGCGGCCCACGCGGGCGGGCGCTCCGTGCACGTCGTCGGGTGGAGCCTGGGCGGCATCTTCGCCGCGCTGACCGTCGCGCACGACCCGGCCCTGCCGGTGGCGTCGCTGACCGTGCTCGGCTCACCGTTCGACCTGTCGAAGGTGCCGCTCATCGCGCCGCTGCGCCCGCTGCTCAACCTGAACCTGCCACCGCAGCTGCGGGCGGTCACGCGGGCGTACCAGACCCTGGGCGGAGCGCCGCGCCCCCTCGTGCGCTGGGCCTTCCAGCTCACCGCGTTCCAGAAGCTCGTGACGAAGCCGCTCGCGCTGGTCCAGCACCTCGACGACACCGAGTTCCTCGCGCAGGTCGAGGCCGTCGACGACTTCACCGCGAACATGATCGCCTACCCCGGCCGGTCGTTCGGGCAGCTCTACCACCGGATGTACCGCGGCAACGCGCTGCTCTCGGGCACCTTCGAGCTCGACACCCCCGACGCCCCGGGCTCCCCCGACGGGACGACCACGATCCACCTCTCCGAGATCTCGTGCCCGGTCCTGGTCTTCGCCGGCGCCACCGACGGGATCGCCCCGGTCAGCGCCGTGCGGCCGCTGACCGAGCTGCTGACCGGCGCCCGCGAGGTCGGCTTCGAGGTCGTGCCGGGCGGCCACCTCGGGATGCTCACGGGCCGTGCGGCCCGCACGACCACCTGGGTGGCTCTCGACGAGTGGCTCGACCGCTGGTCGACGCCCCGCCCCCTCGACGGCTCGGAGCCGGACCCGGACGCACCGCCGAGCGCACCCCGCGCCGACCGGATCGGCTCGAACCGGACCCGCCGCTACGGCTCGGCGGCGTCGCGTGCCTTCGGCTGAGCCCTCACCGGCCGGGCCACCGGGCGAGGCACTCCCCCTCGGCGTGCGGGCGGGGTACGGCGCGGGCTCGGTCGCCACGGGCGCGTTCGGCACCGTGCCGGGGCTGATGCTGCTGCCCTACCTGACCGACGAGCTCGGCCTCGCGGCGCTGTGGGCGGGCCTGGTCGTGGTCGCGCCGAAGGCCTGGGACGTGCTGCTCAACCCGGTCGCCGGCCGGATCACCGACCGCACCCGCGACCCGCGCGGTCCACGGCGCCCCTGGCTGCTGCGGGCCGGGCTGCCCCTCGCCGTGCTCTTCGCCGCGATCTTCGCCTCCCCCGGCCTCGGCAGCGCCGGTCTCGAGGCCGTCTGGGTGCTGGTGTTCTTCCTGGCCTGCGCCACGGCGTACGCGTTCTTCCAGGTGCCGTTCGTCGCGATGCCCGCCGAGATGACGGCCTCCTACGACGAGCGCACGCGGCTGATGACCTGGCGCGTGGCCCTGCTGGCGCTGACCATCCTCGTCACCGGCGCGAGCGCGCCCGCGATCCGCGACGCGGTCGGCGGCCGCGACGGCTACCGCCTGATGGGCGTGGTGGTCGCGGCGGTGATCGTCGTCGGCGTGGTGGCCGCGTACGCCGGCACCCGCCGCGCCCCGGTCACCGCGCCCGCCGCCGGGGCGGGGAGCCTGCGCGAGCAGCTGCGGCTGGTCGCCGGGGCGCGCGACTTCCGGCTGCTGCTCACCACGTTCGTCCTGCAGGCGCTCGCGACCGGGACGATGCTGGCGGGCGTCGACTACGTCGCCCGCACCGTCCTGGAGCGCCCGGGCGCCGCGACCGTCCTGTTCGTGTGCTTCGTCGGTCCGGCACTGGTGCTCACCCCGGTGTGGACGGCGTACGGCGAGCGCGTCGGGAAGCGGCGCGGCTACCTGCTGGCCTCCTTCGTGCTCGCGACGGGGGCGCTGCTGCTCGTCGGCGCGCAGGTGGTGCCGGCGGCGGTCGTCTTCGTCGCGGTGGCGCTGGTCGGGGTGGGCTACGCCGGCGCCCAGGTGTTCCCGCTCGCGATGCTGCCCGACGCCGCGGCCCTCGACGCCCGGCGCACCGGCGAGAACCGCACCGGCGTCTACACCGGGGTGTGGACCGCCGGCGAGACGCTGGGCCTGGCGCTCGGGCCCGGCGTCTTCGCGGTGGTGCTGGCGCTCGGCGGCTACGTCTCGGCCACCGGCGGCGGCGCCGAGCAGCCCGCGTCCGCCGTCACGGCGATCGTGCTCGGCTTCTCGCTGCTGCCCGCCGCGCTCGTGCTCCTCAGCCTGCTGTGGCTGCGGCGCTACTCCATCGACGCCGCGACCCTGGCTGCCGCCGGTCCGGTCCCGTCCGACCCCGAGGAGGTGGGGCGGTGAGCCTCGAGCCCATGAGCCCCGACGAGGTCCGCGCCCGCCTGGCGCGGCTGCAGTCCGACGACCTGCCCACGCACGGCGGGCGCACCCTCGCCTACGTGTACGACGGCGGGCTCGCCGACGTGGACCGGCTCGGACGCGAGGCCGTGGCGGCGTACGCGGCGACCAACGGCCTCGACCCGACCGCCTTCCCCAGCGTGCTCACGCTGGAGAACGAGGTCGTGGGCCGCACCTGCGACCTGCTCGACGCGCCGGCGAGCACGGTCGGGACGGTCACCTCCGGCGGCACGGAGTCGGTCCTGCTGGCCGTGCAGGGCGCCCGCGACGCGCGCGGCGACCTGCGGGAGGCGGGCGTGCGCCCCCGGATGGTGCTGCCCTCCACGATCCACGCGGCCTTCCTCAAGGCGGCCCACTACTACGACGTCGAGGCCGTCGTCGTGCCCGTCGGGGCGGACTTCCGCGCCGACGTCGACGCGATGCGCGCGGCCGTCGAGGCCGACCCGCACCGCACGGTGCTGGTGGCCGTCAGCGCGCCGTCGTACGCCCACGGCGTCGTCGACCCGGTGGCCGAGGTCGCGGCGGTGGCCGCGGCCCACGGGGTGCGCTGCCACGTCGACGCGTGCATCGGCGGGTGGGTGCTGCCGTACGCCCGTCGGCTCGGCCGGGCGGTGCCGCCCTGGACCTTCGAGGTCGAGGGCGTCACCAGCATCTCGGTGGACCTGCACAAGTACGCCTACGCCCCCAAGGGCACCTCGGTGCTGCTGCACCGCACTCCGGCGCTGCGCCGCCCGCAGTACTTCGCGAACGCCGACTGGCCCGGCTACACGATGCTCAACACGACGCTGCAGTCGACGAAGTCGGGCGGGCCGCTGGCCGGGGCGTGGGCCGTGCTGAACGCGATCGGCGACGACGGCTACCTCGACCTGACCCGCCGCGTCCTCGACGGCGTGGACACGGTGGTCGCCGCCGTGCGCGACCTCGACGGCCTCGCGCTCGTCGCCCCGCCCGACTCGACCCTGCTCGCGCTCGCCGCCGACGGGTCCTGCGACGTGTTCACCGTCGCCGACGAGCTCGCCGAGCTGGACTGGCTGGCGCAGCCGCAGCTGACGCACGCGGGCCGGCCGCCGACGCTGCACCTCTCGCTGAGCGCGGCCACCGACGCGACCGGGCTCGTCGCGGCCCTACGCACCGCGGTCGCGGCGGCGCGGGAGCGGGGGCCGGTGCGCATCGACCCGGACGTCGTGGCGTTCGTCGCGGCCCTCGACCCGGCGACGCTGGGCGACGAGGAGCTGGACGGCCTGCTCGCAGCGCTCGGGCTCGCAGCGGGCGCCGATGGCGGTGCCCCGGCCCTGCCGGAGCGGATGGGCGAGGTCAACGCGCTGCTCGACCTCGCGTCCCCCCGCCTGCGCGAGGCCCTGCTGACGGCGTTCCTGGACCGTCTGGCCCGGCCCGTGCGGCTCGCGCCCGCGGACCCGGCAGAATCGGGCGGGTGAGCCTCGACGGACTGGTGGAGAAGGGCCTCGTCGCGCCGGACTGGGCCGAGGCCCTGCGCGGGGTCGACGCGACGATCGACGACCGCGTCGGCGCGATGGGTGCGTTCCTGCGCGAGGAGCTGGCGGCCGGACGACCCTACCTGCCCGCGGGCGACGCCGTCTTCCGCGCCTTCCAGCGGCCCTTCGCCGAGGTGCGGGTGCTCGTCGTCGGGCAGGACCCCTACCCGACGCCCGGGCACCCGATCGGCCTGTCGTTCGCCGTCGCCCCCGACGTGCGCCCCGTGCCCCGCAGCCTGGAGAACATCTACCGCGAGCTGCGCGACGACCTCGACGTGGCCACCCCGGACCACGGCGACCTCACCGCCTGGGCCGACCAGGGCGTGATGCTGCTCAACCGCTGCCTGACCGTGCGCCCCGGCGCCTCGGCGTCGCACCGCGGGAAGGGCTGGGAGCACGTCACGGCCACCGCGATCACCGCCTGGGTGCGCCGTGGCGGCCCCCGCGCCGCGATCCTGTGGGGCCGCGACGCCCAGACGCTCGTGCCCCACCTCGGCGAGGTGCCCCACGTGGCCTCGGCGCACCCCTCGCCGCTGTCGGCCAGCCGCGGATTCTTCGGCTCGCGGCCGTTCAGCGCGGTGAACGCCCTGCTCGTCGAGCAGGGCGGCGACCCGGTCGACTGGCGACTCGCCTGAGGTCCAGGGGTCGGCCCCGCAGCATCGTCGTGTCCGGGCGGTCCGGCGCTGCCACGAAGCCCCGGCCGGCGTAGAGCCGCCGGGCCGGGTTGCCCGCCTCGACGCTGAGGCTGACCCGCAGGCCGAGACGGTCCGCCGCCGCGAGCGCCTCGTCGAGCAGCAGCCCGCCGATCCCGGCTCCGCGGTAGCCCGAGAAGACGCACAGCCCCAGCTCCGGCACGCCGTCGGCGACGAAGCCGTGGCCGGGCGCGGAGGCGTCGAGGAACTGCAGCCAGACCACGCCGACGTCGCGGCCCTCGAGCCGCGCGGCGAACCCGAGGTCGCCCCGGTCGGGGTCCAGGACCGTGTAGCACCGCAGGTCGGGTCGACGGTCCACGTCCGCCAGCGTGAAGCGCTCGGGGCCCACCCGGTTGAGGTTGACGTGCGTGGCGGTGCGCAGCAGGTGCTCGTCGGCCGGCTCGAGCGGGCGCAGCACGACCTCGGGCACCGTCAGCCGTCCAGCGTGCGCAGGCCGGAGGTCTCGAGGTTGCCGCGGATGGTGGCGGCGATCGCGGTGAGCTGGCGCACCTGGTCGCGGCTCAGCCCGTCGAGCACCAGCTGCCGCACCGTCCCGACGTGGCCCGGCGCGGCCTCGACGAGGACGGCGTACCCCTCCTCGCTCAGCGTGCACTCCGTGACCCGTCGGCTCGTCGGCGACGGCGAGCGCTGCACCCAGCCGCGCGCCTCCAGCTTCTTCACGACGTGGGAGAGCCGCGAGAGCGACGCGTTCACCCGGCCGGCGAGCTCGCTCATCGGCAGCCGGCGCCCCGGCTCGTCCGAGAGCATCGCGAGCACCTGGTAGTCGAAGTGCGTCATGCCCGAGTCGCGCTGCACCTGGGAGTCGAGCGCGGGGCCGAGCCGCAGCAGCACGCCCACGAGGGCCAGCCACGCCTCCTGCTCCTCGGCGTCCAGCCACGGTGCGTCGTCGGTCACGTCCCGCACCCTAGGGCCTGGGCGTCCGGCTGGACCTGAGACCCCGCCGCACCAAATGCTTGAACCTTCAATCGTTCTCGCCTACGGTGGACCCGGACGAAGGAGACGACGTGACCGCCACGGGGACCACCACCACGAGCACCACCGACCGCATGCCCGCCCTCTACATCGGGCACGGCGCACCGCCGCTGCTCGACGACCCGACGTGGTCGGGCCAGCTGTCGGCGTGGGCGGCGACCCTGCCCCGCCCGAAGGCCGTCCTCATCGTCAGCGCCCACTGGGAGTCGGCCCCGGTCAGCCTCAGCGCGTCGGGGCCGGGCGTCGAGCTCGTCTACGACTTCGGCGGCTTCCACCCGCGCTACTACCAGATGCAGTACCGCACGCCCGACGCCTCGGCGCTCGCCCGCCGCGTCGCCGCGATGATGCCGGACGGCGAGCCGGTCCACCAGCACCGCACGCGCGGGCTCGACCACGGCGCCTGGGTGCCGCTGAAGATCATGTACCCCGAGGCCGACGTCCCGGTGCTGCAGATGTCGCTGCCCACCGACGACCCGTACCGCCTGCTCGCCCTGGGTGAGCGTCTGCGGCCGCTGCGCGACGAGGGCGTGCTCATCGTCGGTTCCGGGTTCCTCACCCACGGGCTGCCCTTCCTGCGCGACTTCAGCATCGGGGCGCAGGCACCCGGCTGGTCCGTCGACTTCGACCTGTGGGCGGCCGACGCCCTGGCCCGCGGCGACGTCGACGAGCTCGCGGCGTACCGCTCCAAGGCCCCCGGCATGCCCTACGCCCACCCGACCGTCGAGCACTACACGCCGCTGTTCATCACGCTCGGCGCCGCGCTGCAGCCCGACGCCCCCGGCGACCAGCGCATCGACGGCTACTGGATGGGGCTCTCGAAGCGGTCCCTGCAGGTCGCCTGAGCGCCCCACGCGGGCGCGCCGTGCGAGACTCGCGCCCGTGAAGATCCTGTCCATCCAGTCGTCGGTGGCCTACGGCCACGTCGGCAACTCCGCCGCCACGTTCCCGCTGCAGCGCCTGGGCCACGAGGTGTGGCCGGTGCTGACCGTCCACTTCTCGAACCACACGGGGTACGGCGCGTGGCGCGGCCCGCTGCTGGCCCCCGCCGACGTCGCCGACGTGATCACTGGCATCGGCGAGCGGGAGGTGACCGGTCCGGACGGACGGGCGGTCAGCGTGCTCAGCACGGCCGACGCGGTGCTGTCGGGCTACCAGGGCGCCGAGGAGGTGGGGGCGGTCGTCCTCGACGCGGTCGCCCGCGTCAAGGAACTCAACCCCCGCGCCGTCTACTGCTGCGACCCGGTGATGGGCGACGTCGGGCGCGGCATGTTCGTTCGCCCCGGGATCCCCGAGTTCATGCGCGACGAGGTGGTGCCGCACGCCGACGTCCTCACCCCGAACCACTTCGAGCTCGACTTCCTGGCGGGCACCACGACCCGCACGGAGGCCGAGGTGCTCGCCGCGGTCGACACGATCCGCGACCGGGGCCCCCGCGACGTCCTCGTCACCAGCGTCATCACCGACGAGACCCGGGAGAACACCCTCGAGGTCGTCGCCGTCTCCGACGACGGCGCCTGGGCGGTGACGACCCCGCAGCTGCCGATCGCCCCCAACGGCTGCGGCGACGTCACCTCGGCGCTCTACCTCGCGCACCTCACCACCACCGGCTCCCCCGCCACGGCCCTGGAGCGCACCACCTCGACCGTCTTCAGCATCCTCGAGGCGACGATCGCGGCCGGGACCCGCGAGATCCAGCTGGTCGGCGCCCAGGCCTCGATCGCCGCACCGCCGGACCGCTTCGCCGCCCGCCAGCTGCGCTGAGACCGACGCCGTGCTGAGCCGCGACGTCGAGGTCGTCCTGCCCGGTCGCACGCGCGCCCGCGTGGTCGAGCGCGCGCGGGCGTACGAGGGCCGCCGCTGGACGGGTCTGTGGGTCCGCGTCGACGGCGACCGCGTGACCGCCCGCGACCTCGGCGGTGGGCGGTCCATGGAGGACGGCGTGCTGCGCGGCCGGCTGCTGCAGGAGGGCGACGACGTCGTGATCCGCGGCCGGATGCGGTGGGGCAACCTGGTCGCGTTCCTCGGGCTGTGGCTGGTCATCGGGGCGGCGATCCTGGCGATGGCCGTCCACTACGGCGACGGCGTGATCTACCTGGCCGCCTGCCTCCCGCTCGGCTTCGCGGTGCTGTGGGTGCGCTGGATCCTCGGCGTGCGCGAGGAGCACGAGACGCGGCTGCGCCGGCGGCTGCAGGAGGCGCTCTGAACGACGGGCCGTCCGGGCCCCGAGCCGCGTGAGAGACTCGAACTCTCGACCGCTCGCTTACAAGGCGAGTGCTCTACCAACTGAGCTAACGCGGCGGGTCGCTCGCGCGACGCGCTCATCGTAGTCACGGCCGCGGGAGCGTCGCGCGCCGCCGTGCGCGTCACACTTCCACGGCGCCGGAGTCACGCCGTAGGGTCCTGGGACGGAGGTTCCCCATGGCGCTGCGCATCACCGCGAACCGGCCCGACCCGGCCATCCTGTCCCTGCCCTGGGACACGCCGCTCGAGGACTGGACCGACCACGTCGTCCGGCTCCCGCAGGGGATCTCGCGGCACGTGGTGCGGATGGTGCAGCTGCCGGGTCGCCGCGGCGTGGGCGGGGCGACGTACGCGGTCAAGGAGACCCAGGAGCCGATCGCCTTCCGCGAGTACGCCACGCTGCGGGACCTCCAGCGCGCGGGCCAGCCCGCGGTGGTCCCGCACGGGGTCGTGGCGGGGCGCGCCACCAAGGACGGCGAACCCCTGCCCGCCGCGCTGATCACCCACCACCTCGGCTACTCCCTGCCCTACCGCAGCCTCTTCGCGCACGGCGCCAGCGCCGACAACGTCCCCGCGCTCGTCGACGCCCTCGTCGTGCTCCTCGTCCGGCTGCACCTGCGCGACTTCTACTGGGGGGACGTGTCGCTGTCGAACGTGCTGTTCCGCCGCAGCGCCGGAGGATTCGCCGCGTACCTCGTCGACGCCGAGACCGGCGAGTGGCGCACCACGCTGTCCGACCGGCTGCGGGAGTACGACGTGGAGGTCGGCTGCCAGAACGTGTTCGCCGAGCTGATGGACCTGCAGGCGGCGGGCTCGCTCGCGACCGACGCCGACATCCTCGCCGTGGTGCGCCGGATCGAGGAGCGCTACGCGGCCCTGTGGACCGAGCTCACCGAGTCGGAGGAGTTCTCGACCGCAGAGATGTGGCGCATCGAGCAGCGCATCGACCGGCTCAACGAGCTCGGCTTCGACGTCGAGGAGCTCGACATCGTCACCGACTACGACGGCGACCGCGTCGAGATCCAGCCCCGGGTCGTCGAGGCGGGGCACCACTGCCGCGAGCTGCAGGCCCTGACCGGGCTGGTCGTCGAGGACGCGCAGGCGCGCCGCCTGCTCAACGACCTCGCCGCCTTCACGGCCCACCACGACCTGGGCGGCGCCGACCGCATGCAGACGGCCCACCGCTGGCTCTCCGAGGTCTACGAGCCGCTGACCCGCATGCTGCCGGCGGACGCCCGCGGCGAGATCGAGCCGCCGGAGATGTTCCACCAGGTCCTCGAGCACCGGTGGTTCCTCTCCGAGCAGGCCGGGCACGAGGTGGAGATCTTCGCGAGCGCCCGCGACTGGATCTCGAACGTCCTCGAGCAGGGCCGCGCGACCACGGCACGGGCCTCCGAGACCGCCGAGCGGCTGGCGGTCCACGACGACGGGGCGTAGGTCCGCGCGGCGTAGGTTGACTGCCATGACGCTCTCGACGCGCCGCCTGGGCCCCGACGACTCCGCCGCGGTCCACGACGCGTCCGTGGCCCTCGGGGTCGAGGCCTTCGGGTCCTGGCCCGCCCACCTGCCGCGACCCAGCGCGCCCGCGCCCGGCGCCTGGCCGGACGGCGTCGCAATGTGGGCCACCTTCGACGAGGCGCACCCCGACCCCGCCACCGGAGAGCCCCCGCTGGTCGCCCGCGTGCGCACCCACGACTACACCTCGTGGTTCGGCGGCGCCGCGATCCCCACGAGCGGGTACGCCGGGGTCGCGGTCGCCGTGGAGCACCGCGGCGCCGGCCTGCTCGCCGACCTGTTCCGCGCCTCGCTCACCGACCTGGTCGCCGAGGGCGCCGTGCTGTCCAGCCTGTTCCCGACCGCGCCCGGCATCTACCGCCGCCTCGGCTACGAGACGGTGACCGCGCTTGACGAGCTCGAGCTGCCCGCCGCGTCCCTGTCCGGGCTGCGTCCGGAGCCCGAGGTGCGGCTGCGCCGCGCGGGCCTGGCGGACCTGCCGGCCGTCGCGGCGACCTACGACGCCTGGGCCCGGCTGCAGAACGGGCCCCTGACCCGTCGCGGCCCACTGTTCCGCATCGAGAAGCTGCTGAACGACGTCACCGGCGTGACGCTCGCCGAGGTCGACGGCCCCGACGGCTCCCGCGTGGTCGGGTACGCCTCCTGGGAGCGCGGCAGCGGGTACGGCCCGGACAAGGTCCTCACCGTCCCCGACCTGGTCGCGCTCACGCCCGGCGCCGCGCGGGCCCTGTGGCGCGCCGTCGGGACCTTCGCGCCGGTCACCGGACGGATCCGGGTCAGCACCTCCGAGCCCGACACGACCCGCCTCGTCCTGCCCGGGACCGGCGGCGACCGGGTCGCCACCCATCCCTACATGCTGCGCGTCCTCGACCTGCCGGGTGCGGTCGCGCCGCGCACCTTCACGGTCGACGGCCGCGTCGACCTCGCCGTCGCCGGCGACGTCCTGGGGCTCGTGGACGGGTCGTGGCGCCTCGAGGTCTCCGGCGGCGTCGCGCAGGCACGGCGTACCGACGGCTCCGCCGACGCGCCCACGCTGAGCGTGCAGGGCCTGGCGCTGCTGTACGCCGGCACCCTCGGCACCGCGAACCTGCGCCTGGCCGGCCACCTCACCGGACCGGCGCACGCCGACACCCTGCTCGACCTCTGGTTCGGCGGGCGCCAGGTGCACGTGCGCGACTCGTTCTGAGCCGGGCCCGAACCTGGTCCGGTCGGGCTCAGCCCTGGTCGTCCTCGGGGCCGGCCGTGTCCTCGGGCGCCTCGGGCGCGTCGGAGCCGCCCGGGATCGTCGGGTCGTCCGGGTCGGCGGGGGCGGTCGGGTCCGCCTCGGGGTCGGTCGTCGCGTAGTCGAGCGGCTGGTACTCCCCCACGTCGAAGCGGCCGTTGGTCTGCAGCACGACCCACTGCATGCCGACCGGACGGCCGTCGCGGTAGGTGATGAGGGTGGTCTCGGCGGGACGGCGCGGCTTGCTGCCGACCGCGATCGCGTACGCCGCGCCACCGGTCGTGCCGCTGGTGTAGGTGTAGCCGACCTCGCCGTTCTCGCCCTCGACGGCCGTGGGGCCCGAGCGCACGTGGATGTGCCCGCCGATCACGAGGTCGACGCAGCCCTCCGCCAGCGCGTCGCGCCCCAGGGCGGCGTCGTGCACCAGCAGGGTGGCGATCCGCTCGTCGGCCTCGCAGCTCGCCTCGGTGATCCGGTCGCGCACCTCGTCGAAGGACAGCCCGGGCTCGTCGCGCCAGTTGCCGAGACCGCTGGAGCGCGGGTCGTCGACGCCCATCAGGACGCTGCCGCCGGGGCCCTCGACGATGTCGCCCTCCGCGAGGCGCGTCCAGCCCAGGTCGCCGAGGTAGTCGCCGACGAAGGAACCGTGGTCGTGGTTGCCGACGACCGAGTAGCGGTCGAGGTCGGAGAAGGCGTCGTTCACGGAGTCGAGGCTGAACGCCTCCCAGGGCTGGCCCGACGAGGTGTCGTCGCCGGCGTTGTAGACCGCCGTGGCTCCCCCGGCGTCGCCGATGGCGCGGGCGACGGGGTCCATGCCGATGTTGTCGTGACGGTCCGAGACCAGCACGACCACCGTCTCGTCCTCCTCGGGCTGGCGCAGCTCGAGGTCGGCCGCCTCCTCGGCGGCCTCGGAGTAGAACGTCTGGGACTGCTCGTAGGTCGAGATCGCGCTCTCGACCAGCCGTCGCGACTGCACGGTCGTGACGTCGGAGCGGACCTCGATCCCGGCGACCTCGGCGGGCAGCGTCACCGCGCCCTCGAGGAAGGAGTCCAGCGACTGCCAGTCGTCGGCGTCGTCCTGGGCCTGCGTGGTGGTCAGCGGATCGCCCTGCCACGGCTGCACGATCAGCACGCCCGCCGCGACGAGCGCGGCGACGGTGGCCGCGCCCTGCCAGCTGACGCCGCGGCGCAGCAGGTAGCGACGGCGCCCCTGCCCGACCAGCAGCCACAGGCCGACGGGCACCAGGCCGGCGACGGCGCCGCGCAGGGCGGCCGCGAGCGCCATGTCGACGACGAGGTCGCTGACCTTGTCGATCTGCGCGTCGGGCTGGGAGGCGATGAACGCGTAGCGCTGCACCAGCTCCTCGGTGGACGTCGCCTCGGTCTTCCCGAGCGCGACCTCCACGCCGACCGGCGAGTCGAGGTCCATCCGCAGGTCCGGCAGGACCGCACCGGGGCGCACGACCGCGAAGCCGTCGAGCGTCGGTCGCACGACCGCGTCGTGGCCGGCGACGACCGACTCCCGGCTGCTGTTGACGAACAGCAGCAGGGACACGGTCACGGCGACGACCGCCCAGACCGCGAGCAGGACGAGGCCCGTGACGAGACGACCGGCGTGCCGACCCACGGTGCGCAGCCGGCGCTCCCGGGCCGGGTCCGGCTGCGGGGTCGGTTCCGGCTGCGGGTCCGGCTGCTGGTCCGGCGGCGGGGTGCTCACGCCTGCCGACGCGCCTGGGCGACGGCGTACAGCGCCACCGACGCCGCGACGCCCGCGTTGAGGGACTCGAGGTCGTTCGCCATCGGGATCGAGACCAGCTGGTCGCAGTGCTCGCGCACGAGGCGCGACAGACCGGCGCCCTCCGAGCCGACCACGACCACGAGCGGGCCGTCGCCGAGCTGCAGCTCGGGCAGCTCGACCTCGCCCTCGGCGGCGAGGCCGATGATCATCAGGCCCGCGTCGGCGTACGCCTTGAGCTGGCGGTTGAGGTTGACCGTCTGCGCCACGGGGATGCGGGCGGCCGCGCCCGCGGAGGTCTTCCACGCCGAGGCCGTCATGCCGGCCGCGCGGCGCTCGGGGATCAGCACGCCGTGGGCGCCGAACCCGGCGGCGGAGCGGATCACCGCACCGAGGTTGCGGGGGTCGGTGACGGAGTCGAGCGCCACGACCAGGGGCGGCTCGCCCAGCTCCTCGGCGCGGTCGAGCAGGTCGTCGGGGTGGGCGTACTCGTACGCCGGGATCCGGGCCGCCAGGCCCTGGTGCACCGCACCCGAGGTGAGCCGGTCGAGCTCGGCGCGGCTGACCTCGAGCAGCGCCACGCCCGTCTCCGCGGCGAGCTGGAAGGCCTCGCGCAGCCGTCCGTCGCGCTCGGCGCCCTCCGCGACGTAGACGGCGGAGGCCGGGACGCCCTCGCGCAGCGCGTCGACGACGGAGTTGCGCCCCGCGATCCACTCGGCGTCGCCGCCGCCGCCCTTGGTGCGGCGCTGCTGGGGCGGGCGGCGGTTGGCGGCCCGCTGCGCGGCGGCCTTCGCCTTGTACGCCTTGTGGTACTCGCGCTCGTCCGCCCGCGGCGTCGGGCCCTTGCCCTCGAGCCCGCGGCGCACGCGCCCGCCGGACCCGGCGGTCGGGTTGCCCTTCGAGGACTTCCGGATAGCGCCCTTGCGCTGGGAGTTGCCGGCCATCTGGGGGTGCTCGCTTCCGGGCGTGGAGGACGGGACGATCGTGGGTGATCCTACGGTCGAGCGCCGACGGCGCCCGATTCGACGCCGGAGATCGCCGCACCACCGGTCACAGACGTCCCACCCGTAACGGCTGACAGCGGCCGCCGGCCGACGTACCGTGGCCCGATGACCCGGCGGACCCTCCCCACCGACACCGCGCTCCCCCACCCCCGGCCCGAGACGCGGCCCGTCCCCGCGGCGTTCGAGCGCCGCACCGTGCTGCGCGCCCCCGCCCTCGCGGCGCTGGCGGCCGGCGCCGCCGGCGTGGCCGGCTCCCTGGGCGCGCAGGGCCTCACGAACGCGGCGGCCGCGGCCGAGAACCGCCAGATCGCCTTCCGCCACTGGATGAACCGCCGCTGGCTGAGCGAGGGCACGACGCAGGGCCTGACCTTCGACGGCGCCGGCCGGCTGGTGATCGCCTCCAGCGGCTGGACGCGCACGACCCACGAGGGCCGCCGCTACGCGGGCGGCACGTGGCACTCCCCGTGGGTGACGGAGTCGTTCGCGTTCACCGAGCTGATCGCCTCCTGGAAGGCCACGACCCCCGACGACTCCTTCGTGGTGGTCAAGGTCGCCGGGCGCGACGGCTCGGGGCGCACCTCCTCCTGGGACACGCTCGCCTACTGGGCGGCCGGCGACCTCAAGGTGTCGCGACGCTCCTACGGCCCGCAGTCCGACGACCTCGCGAAGGTCTCGGTCGACACCTGGCAGTCGCACTCCTCGGCCGGGCTGCGGGCGTACCAGCTGCGCGTCTCCCTCTACCGCCTTGCCGGCGCGAACACGCCGTCGCCCGCCCTGTCGGCCGTCGGCGCGATGACCTCGCGGCTGCCGAGCACCTGGTCGCCGTCGAGCCACAAGGGCGTCGTGCGCACCCTCGACGTGCCCGGCTACTCGCAGATGATCCACACCGGCCACTACCCGTCCTTCGGTGGCGGCGGCGAGGCCTGGTGCTCCCCCACGTCGGTGTCGATGGTGCTGGGTTACTACCGCCGGCTGCCGTCGGCGAAGTCGTACGCCTGGGTGCCCTCGGGCCACCCGGTGCCGTGGGTCGACCACGCGGCGCGGATGACCTACGACCACACCTACAAAGGGTGCGGCAACTGGTCGTTCAGCGCCGCGTACGCCAGCCAGCTCGTCGACACCGCGTACGTCACGCGGTTGCGCTCGCTGCGCGAGGCGGAGGAGTTCATCGCGCAGGGCATCCCGCTGGTGGCCTCCATCCGGTTCGGCCGCGGCCAGCTGACCGGGGCACCCATCTCCGCCTCCAACGGCCACCTGCTGGTGATCGTCGGCTTCGACCGCTCGGGCAACGTCGTGGTCAACGACCCCGCGGCCCCGAAGGCGGCGTCGGTGCGCCGCACGTACCGCCGCGCGGAGTTCGAGCGCGCCTGGCTGCCGACGTCCGGCGGGCTGGTCTACGTCATCCACGACGCCGCGCACACGCCGCCGAGCCGGGCGGGCCGCAGCAACTGGTGAGCCCGGCGCCGCGCCGGCGTCAGTCGGGCTCGACGACCTCGACCTGGATCTCGTGGAGGCCGACGGCGCCCGTGGCGGCGTCCCCGGACGCCTCGTCGCCCGACGCGTCGTCCTCGTCGGCGTCCTCCTGCTCGACGCCGACCCGGTCGCGCACCCGCACGCGGACGCGGTGCGTCCCGGGCGCCAGGTCCAGCGTGGTCCGCCACTGCGCCCACGCGTCCGTCTGGCTCGCCGCCCCGAGGGCGGCGAGCTCCCAGCCGCCGCCGTCGACCTCGACCTCGACCGCCCCGACGCCGATCGGCGGCGCCCACGCGACGCCGCCCACCTCGACCGGGCCGGCCACGAGCTCGGCGCCGTCGGCGGGGGTGTCGATCCGCGACGCGATCCGCACCGGCGCCCGCAGCGGCCGGTCCTCGTCCCAGGAGGCCTCGACGACGTCGAGACGCGTGACCTCCCAGTCCACGACCCACTTGCAGGCGGACACGCCGCCGTAGAGGCCGGGCACGACCGTGCGGGCGGGGAAGCCGTGCTCGAGGGGCAGCGCCTCGCCGTTCATGGCGAACGCGAGCAGCGCGCGCCGGCCCGGGTCCTCGAGCACCTGGGTGGCGGTGACGCAGCGCCAGCCGTCGTCGCCGGTCTGCACGACGGCGTCGGCCCCCGTGCGTACGCCCGCGAGCTGCAGCAGCCGGTGGGTCGGCACGCCGGACCACCAGGCGTTGCCGACCTGACCGCCGCCCGGCTCGTAGGTCAGCCCGACGAGGGTCACCCACTGCTCGCGCACCGCCATGCCGATGAGCTGCTCGTAGCTGAGCACGACCTCGCGCTCGACCTCGCCGTGGATCCGCAGCGTCCACTCCTCGGCCGCGATCGCGGGCACCACCACGGCCGCGTCCTGGCGGTAGAAGTCGTCGTTCGGGGTGGTCCAGGGCGCGACCTCGTCCAGCCCGACGGCGACGTCGGCGGGCTCCTGCGGGGCCGAGATCATGGTGAGCCGCAGCAGCCGCCGGCCCTGCTCGACCGCGCGCCGCCCCCGGCCGACCACCTCGCCGACCACGGCGGCGGCGAGGCCGAGCGCCGCGGTGGCGGCCGCGGCGCCCAGGACCGTGCGCCGGTTCGCCGCGACGCGCGCCGGGGCGTCCGGCGCGGCCTCGACCTGCGGCGCCTCCGTCGGGTCCGGGTCGAGGCCCTCGTCGGGCCCCTCGTCGGGGCCCGGGACGCCCTGCCGGCGCAGCACGCGGCGCAGGACGGTCAGACCGGCCCCGAAGCCGAGCACCCCGAGGAGCACCGGCACGACGTCGACCAGGGAGGAGTCCGGGCGCAGCCACTCGCTGCCGAGCCCGAGCAGACCCACGAGGAGCGCCAGCACCGCCGGTCGCCGCGAGCCGTCCGCCGCGGCCACGCCCGCCGAGGCGGCGAGGGCGACGAGGGCGCCGACGAACAGGACGACGAGGAGGGGCCCGGTCGCGATCGCGACGAGGTCGATGCCGTTGTGCACGACGAACTCGTCGGGGAGCAGGACGACCACGGCCTCGCGGAAACCGAGGACCGGACCGTTGCGCAACGTCAGCGCACCGGCGGCGAGCTCGCCCAGGCCGGCACCCAGCGCGGCCGCGGCGACGCCGACGACCGACCAGAGCAGCCGAGCCTCCCGCACCTTCCCGTCCTCCCGCCTCACGTCCAGGCGCACCCCGGCTCCCGAGCCCCGGCCGGGCGGCGGGGTCGGGCATGATGCGCACCGTGACCGTACCGGGCGCCGACCCCACCCCGATCCTCCCGACCGTCCCGCGGGTCGGGATCGGCACGGACGTGCACCGCTTCGCCGAGGGCGCCCCCATGCACCTGGCCGGGCTGCACTTCCCCGACGAGGCCGCGGGCCTCGAGGGTCACTCCGACGCCGACGTCGCCGCGCACGCGGCTTGCGACGCCCTGCTCTCGGCGTGCGGGCTGGGCGACCTGGGCAGCAACTTCGGCACCGCGGAGCCCGCGTGGGCGGGCGCGTCGGGCGTCGCTCTGCTGGGCGAGACGGTACGCCGCGTGCTCGCGGCCGGCTTCGTCGTCGGCAACGTCGCGGTCCAGGTGATCGGCAACCGCCCCCGGCTCTCCCCGCGCCGCGCGGAGGCCGAGGAGGTCCTGTCCGCCGTCGTCGGCGCGCCCGTGACGGTCTCGGCGACCACCACCGACGGTCTCGGTCTGACCGGCCGAGGGGAGGGCGTCGCCGCGATCGCGACGGCGCTCGTGGTCCCCGTCCACGCCGACTGAGGCGCCCTCAGGACCGCGGGTCGGGACCCGCGTCGGGCTGGTCGGGCTGGTCGGGCTGGTCCCCGAAGAGCATCCGCGCCTGCTCGCCGGTCAGGGCGCCGAGCTCCTCGCCCACCACGCGCTGGATGACCTGCGCCAGCTCCCAGCGGAACGACGCCAGCACGGCCTGGCTGACGATGGACAGCAGCGCCTCGATGCTGCGCACCAGCTCCTCCCAGCGCTCCTCCGGCATCCCCGCGGAGATGAAGTCGCGCCACACGTCGTCGCGGAACGCCTCGACGTAGGAGGTCGCCATCGCGCCCAGCCGGTCCTCGGCCTGGTCGAACAGGTCCAGCACGCGGTGCTGCGCGAGCCCCATCCGCATCGCCTGGGCGCCGGCGCGCACGAGGGCGGGCCGCAGCATCCGCACCGTCTCGTCGTCGACCCTCGCCAGCAGCTTGCGCTCGACGAGCCGCTCCACGAACTCGGGATCGTGGTCGATGCCCGCGAGCTCCGAGAGCGCCCCGACGGAGATCTCCTCCGCCTCGATAGCGCCGCCGATCGGGCGCGTCAGCAGCGTGAGGAGGTCCAGCGCATGGGTCTCGGGCACGTCCGGGTTGTCGACCAGCGCCTTCTCCACGGCCGTCAGCGTGTAGCCGCGCTCGAGCAGGTCGCGCACCAGCGCGAGCCGGGCGACGTGCTCCTCGTTGTAGTAGCCCTTGCGCCCCACGAGCCGCGGCGCCGCCAGCAGGCCCCGGGTCGCGTACGCGCGGACGTTCCGCACGGTCATCCCGACCCGCGCGGCGAGCTCGTCGATCGTCAGCTCTCCTCGTCGTGCACTCATCGCCCGGTCATTCTCGCAGGCCACCCCTCATGCGGCGACCGTGCGACCCGGCGCGGCGTGCTCAGGCCGCCGGGAGCGCGCCGGGACGGACCCGACGCGCGGCGGCGTCGAGCAGGCGCGCCCCGGCCAGGTAGCGGCGCGCCACGAGGGCGACCACCATCGGGTGGGCGCCGACCGGCTCCGCGACGGCGTCGGCGCCGGCGACCTCGGCCCCCGCGCGTACCCGGTCGAAGACCTCCCCCGGGCCCAGCACCCACGGGGCGACGACGACTCGTCCGGCAGCCGCGCGGCGCACCTCGACGACCCGGTCCGCGAGCGGGGCGTCGGCGTCGAGCAGGCCCGCCGTGCGCACGTCCGCCCCTCCCCTGCGGGAGCGGAGCAGCGCTGCGGCGGCCCTCAGGTCGTCGTCGGCTCCGGCCAGGACCACCGTGTCCCGCTCGCGCAGCCCCACGGCGGCCACGCGGCGCACGAGGGCGTCGACCACGAGGGGGTGCGCGCCGAGCGGCGGCGTGACGGCGACCCGGCCCGCGACCGCGTGCCCGCCGAGCCGGGCGACCTCCGCGGGCCCGGACCCGAGCGCCAGGGGGACCACGACCGCCCGCAGGCCGGCCTCGTCGAGCCGGACGAGCAGCCGTGACAGGTCGCGGCGGTCGCCGACGGGCAGGTGCACGAGGTCGCCCTCGGCGCTCGGCGCGACCTCCCGCTCGACCGTCGCCCGCGAGGTGGCCGCCGCCCGCGGCACGCCGCCGAGGCGGCGCGCGGCCTGCACGGCGACGGCACGCGCCACGATGTGGTCCGCGCGCCCGGCGACGGACGGGGTCACGGTGACCAGCACGGGACGCTCGCTCACGCGACGGCCTCCTTCTTCCGGCTGCCGACGAGCACGACGCCCTCGACGATCTTGACGGCGTAGACGGGCACGGCGACGCCCTCGTCCTCGCGGCAGCGCCCGGTGCGCAGGTCGAAGGAGCGGCGGTGCACGGGCGAGGCGACGAACGGCACGCCGTCGCGCGAGCCGACGATCCCGCGGGCCAGGACGGAGGCGTGGGCGAACGGGTCGTGGTTGCCCAGGGCGTGGACCGAGTCGTCGCCGAGCCGGAACAGGGCGATCGCCTGGCCGTGCACCAGCGCCGTCGCCCCCCGCTCGATCTCGAGCTCCGTGACCCGGCAGACCGGTCGCCAGTCGCGTGCGCCGCCCATCACCCTCCCTCGCCCGTCTCCCGTCGGTGGCTCGGAAACTAGGCTCCGTACGTCAACCACGCGTGTCGGCGTGTAACACCCGTGAAAACAACCTGGCGGCCGGGCCGCCGGACGGAGGACAGATGAGCGTCGCCGCGGTGGTGCTGGCGGGCGGCTCGGGCACCCGGGTCGGGGCCGAGGTCAACAAGGTGCTCCTGCCGCTGGCCGGCGCGCCGCTGCTGGCCCGCTCGGTCGCGACCGTCGCCGCGCTGCCGGACGTCGCGGTCGTCGTGGTGGTCGCCCGCGCCGGCGACGAGGAGGCGGTGGCCGCGGCCGTGGGCCCCCACGTCGGCGCCGGTCCGGAGGTCCGACTGACCGTCGGCGGCGCCACGCGCCACGCCTCCGAGGCCGCGGCCCTCGCCGCGCTCACCGACACGGACGTCGACGTGGTGACGGTCCACGACGCGGCCCGCCCGCTCGCCGACGCCGACCTGTACGCCCGCGTGGTCGCCGCCGCGAGGGAGCACGGCGGGGCGGTTCCGGCGGTGCCCCTGCCCGGGCTCGTGCGACGCGACGGCGGGCCCGTGCCGGGGCTGGCGGGCGACGCTGTGGCCGTGGGCGTGCAGACCCCGCAGGGGTTCCGCGCCGACCTGCTGCGCGAGGCGTACGCCCACGCCGCCCGCACGGGCTTCGAGGGCACCGACACCGCCGCCTGCGTCGCCGCCCACCTCGCCGCCGACGGCGGGGGCGACGGGCAGGGTGGGAGCCGCGCGCGCATCGTGGTCGTGGGCTCGTCGCCGACGAACCTCAAGGTCACGTACGCCGAGGACGTCGCCGTCGTGGCGCGTCTGGCCTGAGGGGACACGGTTGCCCGAGCACCCCGAACACCCCGAGCACCCCGAGCACCCCGAGCACCCCGAGCACCCCGAGTACTCCGAGGACGAGCGTTGGCTGGTCGTCGACGGGCGGCGCTGGCGCCGCACCGATCCCGCCCTGCCCGAGGACCTGGTCGGGGCGCTGACGTCGCACCTGGGCCGGGGACGATCCGGGGTGCGCACGGCCAAGCGGGCGGGTGACGAGGACGCGGTCGCCGCCGCGCGGCGCCGGGTGGGCCTGGCCAAGCACGGTCTGGGCGAGCGGGGGCCGCGCTGGTGGGAGGAGCCCGAGGCGGACCGGCTGGCCCGGGCGCGCGAGCGGTTGGCGGAGCTGGACGCGCTCGACGAGGACCCGGACGCGCCGCAGGCGTGAGCGCTGCGCCTCAGCGGGCGGTGAGCGCCTCCAGCACTCGCACGTCCTCGGGCGAGGCGACCCGGCGGCCCGCCGCCGGCACCTCGACGAGCACGACCGGGTAACGGGCCTGCAGCACGGTCGTGAGCGCCGCGAAGTCGACGCTCGGCAGGCGCTCGAGGTCGGCGACCACCCACGGCGGCAGCACGACGGGCGAGGCGACCGCCGCCAGGTCGTCACGGTCGACGGTCTCGCCGAGCTCGCCCGCCCGGGCGATCTTCACGGTGTCGGTGACGGGGCGGACCCCGACGACCACGACGTCCTCGGCGGCCGAGCGTCGCACGCACCGCGCGATCTCGTCGGCGTCCAGCAGGGGGCACAACGCGTCGTGCAGGACGAACGGCGTACCGGCCTCGCCCACCGACTCCTGCACGACGGTCCACGGGGTGCCGAGCGCCACGGCCTCCACCCCCGCGGCACCCAGGGCCCACGAGGCGCAGGCGACCAGCGACTCGCCGTGCACCAGCGAGAACGGGAGCGAGCCGCGCTCCTCCTCCACGACCGCGCCCAGGACGTCGCCGTCCAGCGGGTCGGCCAGGGGCTCGAGGGACGCGGGGGTCAGGTCCGGGGTCGAACCGGCATCGGGGTCGGACACCCGACCGAGCCTAGGTCATCCGGCGGTCGGCCCCGGGTACGCCGACGGCCCCGGGCGCGGAGCCCGGGGCCGTCGGTGCGGCTGCGCTGCAGCCGTGGTTCAGGAGGCCAGCACGTCGTCGAGGATCGACTCCGCCTTGTCCTCGTTCGTGCTCTCGGCCAGGGCCAGCTCGGAGACGAGGATCTGGCGCGCCTTCGCCAGCATCCGCTTCTCGCCGGCCGACAGGCCGCGGTCGCGCTCGCGGCGCCAGAGGTCGCGGACGACCTCCGCCACCTTCATGACGTCACCGCTGTGCAGCTTCTCCAGGTTGGCCTTGTAGCGCCGCGACCAGTTGGTGGGCTCCTCGACCTGGTCGGCACGGAGGACGTCGAACACGCGGTCGAGGCCCTCCTTGTCGACGACGTCGCGCACACCGACCAGGTCGAGGTTGCACGCCGGCACCCTCACGACCAGGTCCTGCTGGGCGACGATCCTCAGCACCAGGTACTGCCGATCTTCTCCCTTGATCTTCCGCATCTCGATGTCCTCGATGACTGCGGCCCCGTGATTGGGATAGACGACCGTTTCGCCGACGGTGAAAGTCATATGTCAGGTTCCCCTTCCTCGACCTCCGAGTCTACCACGGCTCTCATCTGCCTCTCAGGGCCGTTTGCGCAGGTCAGCGGGCCAAACAGGGGTTGACAAGGGGCCTCGGGGTGTGCCGCGAGGCCGTCGGGTCGCACAGGCGTTCGTCCCGTCGGCGCCGCGATCGGCCGGATGAACGCCCGCCGGCAGGGTCCTCCGCACGACGGTCGCGACCTGCGCCGTTACCGTCGCGCGAACGGCCGGCGTGGCCGATACTGCGGGACATGGCGGCAGCGACGACGAGCGACGAGGACGCGACCACGACGGCGTCCCCGACGGCACCGACGGCACCGGTCGAGGACGCCCCGAGCCCGGGTGGGGCCTCGCGGGGCGCGACGGCCCGGGCCCGCCTCGCGGCCTCCTTCGGCCGCGGCGACGGCTCCGCGACCCCGCTGCCCTACCTCGGCACCCTCGTCGCGCTGGTGCAGGCGAGCCACCCACGCCAGCTCGTCCTCACCGCCGGCGGCGTCGCGCTGGCCGCCTTCCTCGCCGGTCGCCCGCTCGGCGAGGTCGCCCTCGTCCTGGCCACCGTCGCGGTGGGGCAGGCCGTGCTCGGCTGGCACAACGACATCGTCGACGCCGAGGACGACGCCCGCGCCGGGCGTCCGGGCAAGCCCCTGGCCACCGGACGCCTCGACGTCCCGACCGCCTGGTTCGCCGTCGCCGTCGGCGCCCTGGCGCTGGTGCCGCTCGCCGTGGCGAACGGCTACCTGGCCGCGGTCGCGTACGCCCTGTCGGTCGCGGTCGGCCTCGTCGGCAACGTCGTGCTGCGCGGAGGACCGCTGTCCTGGCTGCCGTGGGCGGTGGCGTACGCGCTGTACCCCGCGTACCTGTCGTTCGGCGGGCTCGGCGGGCAGCACGAGGGCGAGGCGCCGACGTGGGCGCTGGTCGCGCTCAGCGCCGTGCTCGGCGTGTGCGTCCACGTGCTGCGCGCGCTGCCCGGGCTCGTGCAGGACAACCGCGACCGCCGCCGCCACCTGCCGCTGCGGCTCGCCGTGCGCACCGGGGCACCGCGGCTGCTGGTCCTCACGATGGTGGCCACCGCCGTCGTCGTGGGCGGGCTCGCCGCCGTCGGCGCCACGCTGGGCCTCACCGCCTGAGGTCGTCGACCACCCGGGTCGCGGCACGATCCGCCCGAGCCGGACGCTAGGCTGTGGCCCGCCGCGCACCTCCGGGTGCGGAGGCGACTCTCGACCACCGCCGACCGTGAAGGTTCCCACGATGCAGCGCACTCCGGCACGCACCGTCTCCCCCTCGTCGCGACGACGCCGCCGCGCAGGTCTCGTGCTGGCCGCAGGCCTCGCCGTGGCCCTGTCCGGCTGCGCGAAGGTCACCGGCTTCAACGTCGAGACGGACCTCCCCTACGTGCCGGCCCACGGCGCCAACTACCGCGTCGCCTCCGTCGAGGCGCCGGTCGACGTCACCGGCATGGTCATCGTGTCGGGCCAGGACGGCAGCGGCACCCTCATCGCGACCTTCGCCAACAACGACCCCGAGGCGCACCCGACGCCGGCGATCGAGGGCGGGGACGGCGTCACCATCACGGGCTACACCTCGTTCGAGCTGCCGGCGAACGACTTCGTGAACCTCGCGCTCGACTCCTGGGCCGACGAGAACGAGCCGATCGTCGTGCGCAGCTCCGACATCACCCCCGGCGCGATGATCCCCGTGACCGTCGGCGAGGGCGACCTGGCCGAGGGCCTCTGGGTCCCGGTGGTCCCCGACAGCGAGACGACCTCGACGCTGGCGCGCACCGACGAGCACCACGAGGAGGAGGGCGCCGAGGGCGGCGAGGGTGCCGACGGGGCCGAGGAGGAGGACCACGGCACCGGCGACAACATCGGCGAGGACGACGCCGTCAACCCGTGGGCGGGCCTCGACCGCAGCGCCGAGCCGCAGGCCGGGCGTGCCACCGTCGACCCGACCGCCGACGCCACCGACGACGCGACCCAGGGCTGATCACATGACCTACACCCTCGTGCTGCTCCGCCACGGCGAGAGCGAGTGGAACGCCAAGAACCTCTTCACCGGCTGGGTCGACGTGGCCCTCACGGAGAAGGGCCGCGGCGAGGCGGTGCGCGGCGGCGAGCTGCTGCGCGACGCCGAGGTGCTCCCCGACGTCGTCCACACCTCGCTGCAGCGCCGCGCGATCAACACCGCGGCGCTCGCGCTCGACGCGGCCGACCGCCACTGGATCCCCGTGCGGCGCTCGTGGCGGCTCAACGAGCGTCACTACGGCGCGCTGCAGGGCAAGGACAAGAAGCAGACCCTGGAGCAGTACGGCGAGGAGCAGTTCATGCTCTGGCGCCGCAGCTTCGACACCCCTCCCCCGCCGATCGACGACGCCGACGAGTTCTCGCAGAGCGGCGACCCGCGCTACGCCGACCTCGGCGACGAGGCGCCCCGCACGGAGTGCCTCAAGGACGTCATCGCCCGTCTGCTGCCCTACTGGGACTCCGCGGTCGTGCCCGACCTGCGCGAGGGCCGCACGGTCCTCGTGGCCGCCCACGGCAACAGCCTGCGCGCGATCGTGAAGCACCTCGACCAGATCTCGGACGAGGACATCGCGGGTCTCAACATCCCGACCGGCATGCCGCTGGTCTACCGGCTCGACGAGGACCTGCGTCCCACCGTGCCCGGCGGGGAGTACCTGGACCCCGAGGCCGCCGCGGCCGCCGCCGCGGCCGTCGCCAACCAGGGACGCTGAGCCCCGGGCGTACGCCCGAGCCGCCGCACGGCCGCGGAACCGGAAGTCTCCGGTCCGCGGCCGTTCGCGTTCCGGGTCGGCGCCACTACCGTTGACCTCTTCCGCCCCACCCACCCGACCGGTGGGGCCGCGCAGCAGAGGAGACCCGGGTGACGGCGGCGCCGAGCGAGGCCACGGACCAGCAGGCCAGCGCGTTCGCGAGCGCCCTGCGCGCCGCGGTCGAGGACAGCGGCCTGGGCCTCGAGAGCATCCAGCGGCGACTCGCGCAACGGGGCGTGCGGATCTCGGTGGCGACCCTCAGCTACTGGCAGACCGGGGCACGCACGCCCGGGCGCCGCGCCTCGCTCGAGGCCGTCGTCCACCTCGAGCAGCTCTTCGGCCTGGAGGCCGGCGCCCTGGTCTCCCTCGTGCCACCGCCCCGGCCGCGCGGCCCGGTCGTGCGCCGCACCGACGAGGTGACCCTGCCCCGGTTCGCCGCACGGGCCGCCGTGCGGCGGGTGACGGCCGCGGTGGAGAACCCGCACAGCGTGCTGCTGACCCGGCTGTCCCACCACGACGAGGTCGTCGTGGACGCCGAGCGACGGCTCGCCTCGGCCCGCACCCGGATCGTCGGCCGCGCCGACGACGAGGGGCTGACCGGGATGGGCATCACCCAGTTCCTCGACGACCCGACGGCCGGGACGCCCCGCCTGACGGTGCACGGCGGCGGTCGGGTCGAGGTCGAGGAGCAGGACGCGCAGCACCGGGTGGTCGGGGTGCGCCTGGCCTACGACGTCCCGCTCGCCCGCGGCGAGACGGTGCTCGTCGACTACGAGCTCAGCACCGACGGGCCCGGGCCCCGCGACACGTCGTTCGACGCCAGCTGCAGCCTCGTGGTGCGCGAGTACGTCCTCGTCGTGCGCTTCCCGCCGCACGACCCGCCCACGCGGTGCGAGGCGTACCAGGTGCTGCGCGACGGCAGCCCCGTCTTCCCGCGCCGCCGGGTGCGCGTCGACGAGCGCGGGCACGCCGTGCTCGTCGCACTCGACTGCCCGCCGGGCACGGTCGGGATGGCGTGGTCGTGGGACGCCTGACGCGCCGGCGACGTCAGCGGCGTCAGCGCGGGACGGCCACCGGGTGCTCGCCCGTCACCACGAACACGACGCGGTTCGCCACCGAGACCGCGTGGTCGGCGATCCGCTCGTAGTAGCGACCGAGCAGGGCGAGGTCGACCGCGGCCTCGACGCCGTGCGGCCAGTCGTCGTTGAGCATCGCCGAGAAGGTGGCGCGGCGCAGCTGGTCCATCTCGTCGTCGATCAGCGCCAGGTCGGCGGCCGAGGAGACGTCGCGCTCCGCGATGATCCGCTGCACCTGCGCGGTCATCGTCTCGGCCACCTTGGCCATCCGCTCCAGCAGCGGGCGCACCGGGCCCGGGACCGCGAGGTCCGGCACGCGCAGGCGCGCGATCTTCGCGACGTGCACCGACAGGTCGCCCATCCGCTCGAGCTCGGCGACCATCCGCAGCGCGGCGACCACGATCCGCAGGTCGCCGGCGACGGGCGCCTGGAGCGACAGCAGCGAGAACGCCTGCTCCTCGATGCCCTCGCGCAGACGGTCGAGGGTGGCGTCGTCGGAGATGACCTGCTCGGCAACGGCGACGTCACCCGTGAGCAGGGCCTTGGTCGCCTCGGCGACCGAGACGCGGGCGAGACCGGCCATCGTGGCCAGGTCGTCGAAGAGGGAGTCGAGCTGATCGTGGAAGACGTCGCGCATGGGGGAAACGGTACGGGCGCGGCCGGGGCGGGGGCCGCCGGAACCGGTTCCCACCGCGTGAACGCGTGGTGAACACTGCTGCGGCGGACTTCGCGGCGACCGGTGGCAGCGAGCAGGATGCGTACGATCACCCCGTGGACCCGACGACCCAGGCATTCGTGGCTGCCCTCCTGGGCGCCCTCGTCGCCGGTTCCGCAGCCTTCGCGTGGCACGTCAGCGAGCGCCTGCAGCGCTCCCCCGAGCCCGAGGAGCCGCGGCTGCCGACCGGTGTCGCCGGCGTGCTGTCCGTGCTGCGCAGCAGCGCCGTGGTCGTCGACGAGAACGACAGCGTGCTCAAGGCGAGCGCCCCGACGTACGCCCTGGGGCTGGTGCGCGGCCGCGACGTCGTCGACGAGGACCTCGCCGGCCTGATCCGCGACGTGCGCCGCGACGGCCAGATCCGCGAGCGCGAGATCACCAAGACCCGCCCCGGCTACCCGACCCGCACGGTCGTCACCCGCGTCGCGCCCCTGCGCGGGCAGCTGGTGCTGGCGCTGATCGAGGACCGCACCCGCGAGCACCGGGTCGAGGCCGTGCGCCGCGACTTCGTCGCGAACGTCAGCCACGAGCTGAAGACCCCGGTCGGCGCCATCCGGCTGCTCTCCGACGCGGTCGTCGAGGCCTCCGACGACCCGGAGGCCGTCGAGCGCTTCGCCCGCCGGATGATGAAGGAGAGCGAGCGGCTCTCCACGCTCGTGCAGCAGATCATCGAGCTCTCCCGCCTGCAGGGCGACGACCCGTTGGAGCACGCCGACCCGGTCGTCGTGGCCGACGTGGTCGAGGCGGCGGTGGACGCCAGCGCCATCGACGCGCAGAACCGCGACGTGACCGTCTCCCACGCCACCGCGGAGGACCTCGTCGTGCTCGGCAACCGCGAGCAGATCGAGATCGCCGTCGGCAACCTGGTCAAGAACGCGATCACCTACAGCCCCACGGGCGCGACCGTCGCGGTGACGGTGCGCGGCGACGACGACGCCGTCGAGATCTCGGTGACCGACCAGGGCATCGGCATCCCGGCGACCGACATCGACCGGATCTTCGAGCGCTTCTACCGCGTCGACCCCGCCCGGCACCGCTCGACCGGCGGCACCGGCCTCGGGCTGTCGATCGTCAAGCACATCGCGGCCGTGCACGGGGGCGACGTCAGCGTGTGGTCCGTCGAGGGCCAGGGCTCGACCTTCCGCCTGCGCCTGCCCCGCGGCCACGACATGCCCCACGAGGACGTCCTCGCCGAGCGCGGCGACCGCGAACCGGTCGACGTGCCCGGGGACGCTCGCGACCTCCTCCACGAGGTCCCCACCCGCCCATCCGCCCAGCACCAACCGGCACAGCAGGAGGAACGCCCGTGACGCGGGTACTCGTCGTCGAGGACGAAGAGAGCTACAGCGACGCTCTCGCCTACATGCTCCGCAAGGAGGGTTTCGAGGTGGCCATCGCCGCCGACGGCAACACCGCCCTGACGGAGTTCGACCGCAACGGTGCCGACATCGTGCTGCTCGACCTGATGCTCCCCGGCATCCCCGGCACCGAGGTCTGCCGCCAGATCCGCCAGACGTCCACCGTCCCGGTGATCATGGTCAGCGCGAAGGACGACGAGGTCGACAAGGTGGTCGGCCTCGAGCTCGGCGCCGACGACTACGTCACCAAGCCCTACTCCCCCCGCGAGCTCGTCGCCCGCATCCGCGCCGTGCTGCGCCGCGGCAGCGAGCCCGACCTGTCGCCCTCCACCCTCGAGGCAGGCCCGGTCCGCATGGACGTGGACCGGCACGTGGTCACCGTGGGCGGCAGCGAGCAGCGCCTGCCGCTCAAGGAGTTCGAGCTCCTCGAGATGTTCCTGCGCAACCCCGGCCGGGTGCTCACCCGCGGGCAGCTGATCGACCGCGTGTGGGGCTCGGACTACGTCGGCGACACCAAGACCCTCGACGTCCACGTGAAGCGGCTGCGCGCCAAGCTGGAGCCGGACCCGAGCGAGCCGAAGTTCCTCGTGACGGTGCGCGGGCTGGGCTACAAGCTCGACCTCTGAGCAGGTTGGCGCCGGATCGACGCTCCGTGACCGTCGCCGACCGCGACGTCGGCGCGCAGGAGCACTAACGTCGGCGGACGTGAGCACCGAGACCTCCCCCGCCGCCGACCCGAGCTGCCCGCCGGAGTCGGCGCTCGCGCCGTCGTCGCCGGGCGGCACGCCGTCGTTCGCGGCCGCCGCGGCGGCGGTCACGCTCGTGCTCTGGGCCTCCGCGTTCGTCGCGATCCGCCACCTCGGCACCGACGTGCCCCCGGGCTCGCTGTCGTTGGGGCGCCTCGTGGTCGCGGCCCTCGCCCTGGGAGTCCTGCTCGGGATCCGGCGCGTGCGCACCCGGCGGGCGCCCCGGTGGCCGGAGCGTCGCCACCTGGGCCTGGTCCTGCTGTGCGGGGTCGCCTGGTTCGGGATCTACAACGTCGCCCTCAACGCCGCCGAGCAGCGCATCGACGCCGGCACCGCGGCGCTGGTCGTGCAGATCGGGCCGATCATCGTCGCGCTGCTCGCGGCCGTCTTCCTCGACGAGCCGCTGCACCGCTGGCTGGTGGTCGGTCTCGGCATCGGCTTCGCCGGTGTCGTGGTCATCGGGCGCGCGTCCTCCGGCGCCGAGCACGGCGACCTCCTCGGCGTCCTGATGGCCGTCGTGGCGGCGCTGACGTACGCCGTCGGGGTGCTCAGCCAGAAGCCGCTGCTGGCCCGCGCGGGAGCCCTCGAGGTCACCTTCGTCGCGACCGTGGTGGGCGCGGCCGTGTGCCTGCCGTGGAGCGGCGAGCTGGTCGGCGTCGTGCGCGATTCCTCTCCCTCGACGCTGCTGTGGATCGGCTACCTCGGCCTCTTCCCGACCGCGATCGCGTTCAGCACCTGGGCGTACGCCCTGGCGCGCACGAACGCCTCGACCATGGCGCTCTCGACGTTCCTCGTGCCGTTCCTGGCCGCGGGGATCGCGTGGGTCGCGCTGTCGGAGGTGCCGCCGCCGCTCGCGTTCGTCGGCGGGGCGCTGTGCATCGTCGGCGTGCTGGTCTCGCGGCGCCGGCCGCGGGCCCGGGCCTGAGCGGGCGGCCGGGCGGGCGCCAGCCGCGGGCTCAGTCCTCGAGCCAGCCTCGGAAGGCCTCGAGGTTGCGCGTCGACTCGCCCCGCTCGCGCCGCCACTCCCACTCGCGCCGGATCGACGTGGCGAAGCCCAGCTCGAGGATCGTGTTGAACGACTCGTCGGCGTAGGTGAGCACCGAGCCGAGGAGCCGGTCGAGGCCCTCCGGGGTGAGCGTCTCGAGCGGCAGCCGGGCGTCGAGGTAGATGTCACCGGTGCGATCGACCGCGAAGGCCACCGCGTACATCCGCAGGTTGCGCTGCAGCAGCCAGCGGTAGACGCCCTCGTGGTTCTCGTCGGGGTTGCGGCACACGAACGCGTGCACCCCCAGCGCGTGCCGCCCCACGTCGAGGCGCACCGGGATGGTCAGCTTGCGCTCGCCCGGCAGCGAGAGGGACAGCACGCCGGGCGCCGTCTCCTCGTGCTCGATGCCGCCGGCCTCGAGGTGCTCGCGCACCATGGCCACGGCCGCGGCGTCGACCTGCTCGGCCGGGCCCGCGGGGTCGGTCGGGTCGGTCGGGTCGGTCGGGTCGGCGCTCACCGGTCGGCCCCGACCCGCATGCTGCGCGCTGCGTGCTCGTACGCCTCCAGCGTGACCTCCGCGCAGCGCTCCCAGGCGAAGCCGCGGGCGTGCGCGAGCGCTCCCGCCGACAGCGAGAGCCGCAGGTCGTCGTCGCGCAGCAGGCGCCGCAGGGCCGCGGCCCAGTCGCTCGGCTCGTGGGTGTCGACGAGCATCCCGCTGACACCGTCGTCGACCGCCGTGACGAGGCCGCCGACGCCGGCGGCGAGCACGGGCGTACCGGCCGCCTGCGCCTCGAGCGCGACCAGCCCGAACGACTCGTTGTAGGACGGGACGGCGACGAGGTCGGCCGCCGCGTACCACCACGCCAGCTCGGCCTGGGTCACCGGCGGCACGAAGCGGACGACGTCGTCGAGACCCAGGCTCGTGACCAGGTCCGCCAGTGCGTCGGGCCGCTCGCGACCCGAGCCCGACGGCCCGCCCACGACCGGCACCACGAGACGCGGACGCAGGCCGGGGTCGCGCTCGAGCAGCGCGGCCACCGCGCGCACGAGGACGTCGGGGGCCTTGAGCGGCTGGATGCGTCCGGCGAAGAGCACCACCCGTGCGTCGGCGGGCAGACCGAGGGCCGCGCGCACCGAACCGCGGTGCTGCGGCCGGAAGCGGGACAGGTCGACGCCCGGGTGGATGACCCGCACACGATCCGGCGGGGCACCGTAGAGGCTGACCAGCTCGTCGGCCTCGCGGTCGGTGTTCGCGACCAGCAGGTCCGCGGCGTCGACGACCTGCTCCTCGCCGATCACCCGGACGGCGGGCTCCGGCTCGTCGCCGGTCGCGAGCGCCGCGTTCTTCACCTTCGCCATCGTGTGCATCGAGTGCACCAGCGGCACGCCCCAGCGGTCGCGCGCCAGCGCGCCCACCTGCCCGGAGAGCCAGTAGTGGCTGTGCACGGCGTCGAAGTGCCCGAGCGGCGCCTCGGCCCCGGTGCGCAGCACCTCACGCGCGAAGGTGCACAGCTGCGCCGGGAGGTCCGCCTTGTCGATGCCCTCGTAGGGGCCGGCGACCAGGTGCGAGACGCGGACGTTCTCCGCGACCTCCACGACGGGCGCGTTGCGCGACGAGGTCGCTCGCGTCATCACGTCGACGGCGACGCCGAGCCCGCCGATGCGGCGCGCGAGCTCCAGGACGTACACGTTCATCCCGCCCGCGTCGCCCGTGCCCGGCTGGTCCAGCGGTGAGGTGTGCAGGCTGATCATCGCGACCCGCTTCACCCGCCACCTCCTCGTCCCTCGGCCCCCGCCGTCCGTCTCGGCGGCCCATTCTCCACCGTCGCGGCAAGTCGGGGAGACTGGGCGTCATGTCGACCCCCGCCACCCCCGCCACCCCCGTTCCGTCCGCTCCGGCCGCCCCGTCCGACGCCTCCGGGAGCGCGCGCCGCACCGCCGTCGTCACCGGGGCCAGCAGCGGCATCGGCGCCGCGAGCGCCCGGGCCCTGGCCGCGGCCGGGTTCGACGTCGTCTGTGCGGCCCGCCGGGTCGAGCGCATCGAGGCGCTCGCCGCCGAGATCGGCGGCCGGGCCGTGCGCTGCGACGTCACCGACGCCGCCGACGTGGCGGCCCTGGCCGAGGTCGTCGGCGGCGAGCTGCACGTGCTCGTCAACAACGCCGGCGGCGCGTTCGGTTCCGAGCCCGTCGAGCGGGCGGACGCCGACCAGTGGCGCGCGATGTACGAGGTCAACGTCATCGGCCTGCTGCAGGTCACCCAGGCGCTGCTGCCCGCGCTGCGGGCCGGGGGCGACGGCCTCATCGTCAACATTGGCTCGACCGCCGGCCGGATCGCCTACGAGGGGGGCGGCGGCTACACCGCCGCCAAGCACGGCACCCAGGTGGTCACGGAGACCCTGCGCCTCGAGCTGTGCGGCGACCCGATCCGCGTCAGCGAGATCGCCCCCGGCATGGTGCGCACCGACGAGTTCGCGCTGGTGCGCTTCGGGGGCGACCAGGCCGCGGCCGACAAGGTGTACGAGGGCGTCGCCGAGCCGCTCGTCGCCGAGGACGTCGCCGACGCCGTGGTGTGGATCGCCACCCGGCCGAGCCACTTCAACGTCGACGAGATGGTGATCCGCCCGCGCGCCCAGGCCGCCCAGCACAAGGTGCACCGCGTCAGCGGCTCCTGACCGGGCTCAGCGGCTGCGCTCGGCGATGTCGGCGAGCCGACCCACGTAGCCCTCCCACCACTCGTCGTCGACCGGCGGCAGGTTGTCGTTGCCGTCGGCCAGGCCCCGGCCGCCGTCGAGGCTCTCGCGCACCACGTCCGCGTGGCCCGCGTGCCGCGCCGTCTCGGCGAGCAGGTGCACGAGGACCTGGTGCAGCGTGACGTCCTCCTCCCACCACGGCACCCGGCCGCGCGCGTCGAGGTCGAGCGCGGCGATGGTGGCCTCGCTGTGCGCCGCGACGCGGCGGTAGAGCGCCGCGATCTCCGCCGGCGTCTCCTCGGCCGTCGCCCACATGTCGGCGTTGGGCTCGGCGTCCGGGCCGTCCGCCTCGACCATCCAGGCGGGCGGGTCCGGCAGCGGGCGCCCGAACACCTCGCCGAGGTAGCCGGCCTCCGTGAACGCCAGGTGCTTCACCAGGCCGAGCAGGTTCGTGCCGGTCGGGGTCGCCGGCCAGCGCTGGTCGCGCTCCGAGAGGCCGTCGAGCTTCCACAGCACCGTCTCGCGGTGGCTGTGCAGGTAGCGACGCAGGGTCTCCTTGGGATCGTCCATGGCCCGGACCGTACGCGCCCCCGCCGACGACGACCGGGCAACGTCGTCGCAACCTCCCGGGAGCCATCCTCGACGGGTCACGTGACGCCGGTCACACGGGCTCCGTGGCGCGACAGGGAGGAGCGGGTCGGTGCCAGCAGACCTCGATCGCGGGTGCCGGGTCGCCCGCACGTCCTCGGCGAGGGCGGCATGACCGCGGTGGCGCCCGAACGGCCGCTCGGACGGTCCGACCACCACCACGGTCGCGGGGCCGGCGCTCCGGACGACGCCCGCGAGCAGCCCGGGCTCGTCAAGTTCCACGCCCCCGAGATCGTGTTCGGGGTCGGCTCGCTCGCCGAGGCCGGCTTCGCCGCCGCCCGTCTGGGAGCCCGCCGGCCGTTCGTGGTCACCGACCCGGGCATCCGCGCTGCCGGCTGGGTCGACGAGCTCGTGACGCACCTGCGCGCCGCCCGTCTGCACCCCGTCGTCTTCGACGCCGTCTCCCCCAACCCCCGCGACCACGAGGTGCGGGAGGCGTACGCCCGCTACGTCGACAGCGAGGCGGACGTCGTCGTCGGCATCGGCGGCGGCTCGGTGATGGACGCCGCGAAGGCCGTCGCGATCCTGTCGGGGAACGGCGGCGACATCCTGGACTACGCGGGCGTCGACCGGGCGACCCGGCCGATCCCGCCGATGCTGATGATCCCGAGCACGTCGGGCACCGGCGCCGACGTCAGCCAGTTCTGCATCGTGACGGACACGGCGCGCTCGGTGAAGCTCACCATCATGGGCCGGGCCCTGGTGCCCGACATCTCGGTGACCGACCCGCGGCTGCTGGTGACGATGCCCTCCGAGCTCAACGCCGCCACCGGGCTCGACGCGCTCACGCACGGCATCGAGTCCTTCGTCTCGCTGGCCCACAACCCGCTGGCCGACAGCCACGCGCTCAACGCCGTCGGACTGGTCTGCCGGCACCTGCGCACCACGATGACCGACCCCCGCGACCACGCGGCGCGCGCGAAGATGGCGCAGGCCAGCCTCGAGGCCGGCCTCGCGTTCACCAACGCCATCCTCGGCGCGACCCACGCGATGAGCCACCAGGTCGGCGGCCTCCTCGACGCCCCGCACGGCGTGGTCAACGGGGTGCTGCTGCCCCACGTGATCCGCTACAACGCCCGCGCCACCCCCGACCGGTTCGTCGATCTCGCCGGCGCGGCCGGCCTCGACGTGGACGGGGTCGGCGGGGAGCGGGCGGCCGAGCTGCTGGCCGCGCACGTGCGCCGACTCGCCGACGACGTCGGCGTGCCCGACGGGCTCGGCGCGCTCGGGGTCACCGCCGAGGACGTCCCGCGCCTGGCGCGCACGACCCTCGACGACGCGTGCCTGACCACGAACCCGCGTGCGGCCTCCGAGGCCGACGTCGAGATGCTGTTCCGCGAGGCGCTGTGAACGGCCGGCGGCCGTGACCGTCGACCACCCCGCGCGGCCCGACCTGGCCGCGCTCACGGGCGTACGCTCCGGCAAGGAGTCCTACTACCGCGCCTACGTGCGCTCCGACGAGCGCACGCAGCGGGCCGTGCGGGCGATGGACTCCATCTCGCGGGCACTGGTACGCACGGTCGAGGGGCCGCGGGGCCTGCTGGAGGAGGTCGTGCGCGCGGCGAGCGCCCACCTCGAGGCCGAGTGGACCCTGCTGGCGGTCGCCGACGCCCACCTGCCGGGTGCGCGTCCCCGCTTCCTCGCGATCGGCGCGGACGGCGAGGTCGCCGACGACGACTCGACGCTGCCACCGTTCGTGCGGCGCGAGCTCGGCGCCGTCCGGGCCGGTCACGCGGTGCGCTCGTCGGAGGACGACCGGTGGGTGCGGGTGCCGATGATGCTGGAGGGCCGCCGGATCGGCAGCCTCGTCGCGCTGCACGGCCTTCCCGTCGAGCCGGAGCCGGGCGACCTGTCGGTGCTGCGGGTGCTGGCCAACCAGGCGGCGGTCTCGTTGCACACCTCGGAGCAGTACCACGCCGGCCTGGCCCTGCACCGACGCGCGCAGCGGCTCTACGACGAGGCGCAGGCGCAACGGCGCGACCTCGAGGCCCGCACGGCCGAGCTGCGCCACGCCGAGCAGCGCCTCCTGGTCGCCCACCAGCGCGAGCTCGTCGACACGGAACGTCACCGGATCGCCCGCGAGCTGCACGACTCGGTGACCCAGTTCGTGCTCTCGGCGGGCATGGCCGTCGAGGTGGCCCGCGGCGACGCGGAGCTGATGGGCGCCGAGGGCGTCCTCGCGCAGCTCACCACGGCCAAGGCGCTGACCGGCGAGGCCGTCGACCAGCTGCGGCGGGCGATCTACGCCTTGCACCGGCCCCACAGCGAGACGGTGGCCACCCTGCCCGAGCTGATGCACGAGCTCACCGACCACCACCGCCACCACCTGGCCGTCGCCGTGCGGGTCGAGGGCGACGTCCAGGAGCTGCCCGCGGACGCGGACCACGAGCTGGCGCGGGCGGTGGGCGAGGCGCTGTTCAACATCGTCAACCACGCCGAGGCGACCCGGGCCGTGGTGCGCGTGCGCTACCGCCGCGACCAGCTCCTGGTCACGGTCGCCGACGACGGCCGGGGCGACCCGGTCGCGCTCGCCCGGATGCTGCGCCTCGAGCGGGGGGCCAGCGCCGACGGGCGGCACCGCGGGCTGGTCAACATCGAGGCCCGCGTCGCCGAGCTCGGCGGGACCCTCGCCTTCCGGCGGGCCCGCATCGGCGGCGTCCGCGTCGAGCTGCGCGTGCCCCTGCCCCTCACCCCCGCCCGCCCGTCGCGTCCCGCCGTCATCTCCGGGCTCGTCCGCCCGGCCGCCGCCCACCGAGAGGAGCCGTCATGACGATCGCGCCCCAGCAGCCCACGACGCAGCCGCCGACCCGCCGGGACACGGTCGGCATCCTCCTCGTCGACGACCACGCCATCGTGCGCCAGGGGCTGCGCTCGATCCTCGAGCGCGAGCCCGACCTGCGCGTGCTGGCCGAGGCGTCGACAGCGGCCGAGGCCCGTGCGGTGGTGCGTCACGTCGCCCCGGACATCGTCCTGCTCGACCTCAAGCTGTCGACGTCGTCGGACACCGAGGGCCTCGAGCTGTGCGCGCAGCTGGTCGAGGAGCACCCCGGTCTCGGCGTGCTGGTGCTGACCACCTTCCTCGACGACCAGCTGGTGCTGCGCGCGATCCGGGTCGGGGCCCGCGGCTACGTCGTCAAGGACGTCGACACCTCCGGTCTGGTGCGGGCCATCCGCGACGTCTCCCGCGGCGGCAGCGCGTTCGACGCCCGCAGCGCGGCCGCCATGGTGCGCGGCCTCAACGCGCCGGCCCCCGCCGCCAACCAGCAGCTCACCGAGCGCGAGCTCGAGGTGCTGCAGCTGCTGGCCCGGGGCCACTCCAACCGCGCGATCGGCGAGCGGCTCTTCATCTCCGAGACCACCGCCAAGTTCCACGTCGGCAACATCCTGCGCAAGCTCGAGGTGTCCCGGCGCGCCGAGGCCGTCTACGCGGCCAGCAAGCTGGGCGTGATCTGACGGGCGTGATCTGACGGGTGGGGGGGCAGGCCGGCCCAGGTCAGCGGTCCAGGTCGACGACCAGCCAGCCGCCGTGCAGCTCGTGCACGTCGTAGGGCCGGCCGGTCGCCGCCCCCCACGCGTCGAGGTCGGCGAGGCTGATCGTGCGCACGTGCCCCCACGTCTCCTCCGCCACGTCCTCCAGCGGCACCGCGACCACGACGCGGCGCCGCGCCAGGCGCAGGGCCTCGGCCAGGACCTGCCGGCCGTGGTCGGCGTCGACGTGCTCGAGCAGGTGCAGGACCAGCACGTTGTCGAAGGCGGCGTCGGGGTGCGGGTGGTGCGCCGCGTCGGCGACCAGCGTCCGCACCGGCAGGTCGAGACGCCGGGCCGTCTCCCCCAGCAGCCGCACCGTGCCCGGAGCGAGGTCCGAGGCGGTCACCGAGCGGCCGGCGGCAGCGAGCCGCAGGCTGAGGAAGCCGAAGCAGCAGCCCGTCTCGAGCACCGAGCCGTCGGCGAGCAGGCCCTCGGCGTGGGCGTAGACGGGGGCGTACTCCGCGATGGTGCCGTGCGCGCCCCCGGGCCCCGACGGGTGCGTGCCGGCGCGCTGCTCCGCGTCGAGCCGCTCCATCGTGTTGCGGTAGAACAGCGCCCAGGCGGCGGCCGGGTCGGGCCGCACCGACCGCACGACGCCGGTGAAGACCCGCTCGAACATCGCGACCCCGCGCAGCCAGCCGGGCCCGAAGAGCTCCGTGGACACGAGCCCGGCGATGTCGTCGTCGACCTGCTCGTCGCGCAGCACGTGCTCGATCCGGATCCGCCGCCCGTCGCCGGCCGGGGTGAGGTCGAAGTGGGTCGTGCGCACCGTGTGCAGCCCGCGCCGCGAGCGGTGCCCGCCCACCGCGCGTACCTCCACGACGTCGTCGCGGTAGGCCCCGTCCGCCGCCACCGGCGTGAAGGGGTCCAGCGGCCGCACCTCCGCGACGCCCGGCGGGTCCAGCCCCGCCCGGCTCATCGCGTCCGCCCGGCGGGCAGCAGGTCGGTCACCTTCTCCAGGCCGGCGAGGTTGCGCACGACCTGCACGCGGCTGCAGTGCTCGGAGTACGCCGGCAGGTCGCAGCGCCCCAGGGCCCACGAGTAGCGGGGCTCCGGCGTCAACCACACGGTCTCGCGGGCGCGGCGGCTCAGCTCGGCGAACGGCTCGAGCCCGGGGTCGCGGCCGTTGCTGCGCCCGTCGCCGAGGACGACCAGCGTCGTGCGGCGGGTGATCGCGCCGCCCCACGTCTCGAGGAAGGAGCCGAAGACGTTGCCGTAGTCGGAGTCCGCGTCCACGTCCAGGACGCCGCCCGCCGGCAGCCCCGCGAGCACCAGGGACAACGCCTCCTCGGTGCGGTGCTCGGCGAAGAGGTCGGTCGTCTCCACGCAGTCGGCCACGAAGGCGAAGGTGCGCACCGACGCGGCGACCGACTGCAGGCCGTGCACGAGGTGCAGGGTGAACCGGGCGGCGGAGCGCACGGACAGGGAGACGTCGCACAGCACCATCAGCCGCGGACGGTCCTCCACCTTCGAGACCGTGACGGGCCGGAAGGGCACGCCGTCGTACTTCATGTTGGAGCGCATCGTGCGGCGACCGTCCACCACGCCGCGGGCCGCGGCCCGCCGCCGAGGACGCGGGGCACCGTGCAGGGACCGCAGCAGGCGCCGCAGCGCCTCCTCCAGCGCGGCCCGCTCGCCCTCGTCGACCGTCTCGGCCTGACGGGCCTCGATCTCCCTGCTCTCCAGGTCGACGTCCATCGCCATCAGCGCCTCGAGGTGCTGCTTCAGCTTCTCGGGCAGCGCTGCGAGGAACGGCGCGAGGGCCTCGCGCAGGGCCGCCAGCGTGGCGGCGTGCTCCGGGTCCTCGGGCTCGTCGGTGTCGTCGGCGCCCTCGCCGTCGTCCAGCCACGCCAGCAGCGTCAGCTCCTCGGCCACCGTCAGCTCGGTCTCGAGCTGGAGGCCCGGGCGGCCGGCGATCTCGCCCGGGTTGCCCGGGTTGTGCATCCGCTGCGTCGAGATCTGCACGCGTGCGGCCTCGCCGATCGTGGCCTGCTCGTCGTCCGAGATGATGATCTCGTCGGTCATCGCGGCCATGTCGATCTTGTTGGCCTCCTGGTGCAGGTTGTACTGCTGCGCCAGGTCCTCCGGCTTGAAGAACTCCTTGATGTCCTTCGGCTTGTCGTGGCTGTGGCCGTCCTCGGGCAGGTCGCCGGGCGTCTCGGAGAGGGTGAACCGGTCCAGCTCGCCGGTGTCCGCGAGGTCGTCGTGGGTGTGGTCGTGGCCGTGCTCCGCCGGGGCGTCGACCACGGCCCGCAGGCCGAAGAAGCGGTCGAAGACCCGCTCGTACGCCGGCAGGTCGCGGCGGTCCTTGACCAGGCACACGGCGAGCGCCGAGCGGAGCACCTCCCGGTCGTCGAGCACGCCCGGCGTCGCGACGGCGTGCATCGCGTCGATCGCCTCGGCGGTGCTGACCCGCACGCCGTGCAGACGCAGGAGCCGGACGAAGCGGTGCAGGGCGCCTTCCATCGTGCGTTCCCTCCCTCGGGCGGTCCGTCAGACGGGTCGCTTGCGCGACCCGGCGGCGAAGGAGCGCGAGCCCTGCCCACTGGAGACGGCGCGGCCGTTGACCGACGTCGTCCCCTGCGCGCCGTAGTAGCCGTCGTCGTGCCGGCCCGGCTGGTCCTTCGAGGCGCGGACGTCCTTGCCGCTCGGGCCGTCGGCGTCGTCGGCTGCCGGCGCTGCCGGGGCCGCCGGGGCGGCGTCGTCCCCGTGTCCGTGGCCGTGACCGTGGCCGTGCCCGTGGCCGTGTCCGTGTCCGTGTCCGTGGAGGCTGTCGGGCACGACCGCGTTGGGGTCCGCGAGCCGCGGCACCTCGCGCAGCGCGCGGGCCAGGTCGCGCTCGTACTTGACGACCACGTTGAGGGTGCTCGAGAGCACCTCGGCGGAGAGCTCGGAGACGCCGAGGACGGCCAGCGTGCGCGCCCAGTCGATGGTCTCGGAGATGCTCGGTGCCTTGCGCAGGTCCAGCTCGCGCAGCTGGCGGACGACCTCCACGAGCCGGGTGGCCAGCGTCGCGGACAGGCCGGTGTCCTTGCTGGCGATGATCTCGAGCTCGCGCTGCGCGTCCGGGTAGTCGAGGAACAGGTGCAGGCAGCGGCGCTTGAGCGCGGCGGACAGGTCGCGCGTGTTGTTGGAGGTGAGCACGACGTACGGCTTGCGCTCGGCCACCACGGTCCCGATCTCGGGGATGGAGATCTGGAACTCGGCGAGCAGCTCGAGCAGCACCGCCTCGAGCGCCTCGTCGGCCCGGTCGACCTCGTCGACCAGCAGCACCACGGGGTCGGGCGAGGAGATCGCCTCGAGGAGGGGCCGCGGCGCGAGGAAGCGGTCGGAGAAGAACACCGAGTCCTGGGCCGCGATCCGCTCGATCGCCTCGTCGAGCGTCGAGGTGTCGGCGACGACCTGGCCGATCTTCTCGCGCAGGATCTGGGTGTAGAGCAGCTGCTTGCCGTAGTCCCACTCGTAGAGCGCCTTGGTCTCGTCCTGGCCCTCGTAGCACTGCAGGCGCACGAGCCGGCGACCCGTGACCGCGGCGAGCGACTGCGCGAGCTGGGTCTTGCCCACCCCGGCCGGCCCCTCCAGCAGGACCGGCTTGTCCAGGCGGGTCTGCAGGAACACCGTGGTGGCCAGGCGGTCGTCGGCGAGGTAGCCCGCGTCGGCGAAGCGCTGCTTCACGTCGTCGACGGAGTCGAGCTGCTGCTCGTCCGCGTCCTGGCGGTCGGTCGGAGTGGTGGTCATCGACGGCTCCTGGCTCGCGCTGGTGGGTCGGGAGGTGGGTGCAGGCGTGGGGCGGGTGCGGCCGGCGCCCGGCCGGGGTCGGGCGCCGGCCGGGGCGTCAGGACAGGAGGTCGTCCAGGTCGCCGGTCATGCAGTGCTCGACGACGGGGCGGACCGTCTCGAACGTGCACTCCTTCGCGTTGCCCGGGGTGCAGGCGTCGCCGAGGACGTGGTTCGTGATCCGGTCGACGTCGTCGGCGTCGCCCTTGATCACGGGGGCGTTCTCGTAGAACTTCGTCGGGCCGGTGCCGAGGCGGTTCTTGGAGTACGAGTCGGCCGTGACGTCGACGAACCGCTCCGGGATGCCCACGTCGCGCAGCAGGCGGATCGCGGCGGCGAGCGCGGCGTCGGCGGCCTGCGGCTTGGTCATGCCGTGGGTGTCGATGCCCATCGCCTCCGCGATGTCGGCGAAGCGGCCGTAGACGGCCGGCATGTTGAACGCCCACACCCGCGGCAGCGCGATCGCGTTGTTGAGGCCGTGGTGGGTGTCGTAGAACGCCGAGACCGCGTGGCTGATCGAGTGGATGATGCCGAGGCCACCGGAGTTGAAGGCCTGGGCGGCGATGTACTGGGCGTACATCATGCCCTCGCGTCCCTTGAGGTCCTGGCCGTTCCAGGTGGCCTCGCGCAGGTTCTCCGCCGTCAGCTTGATGGCGCGGATGGCGTTGCCGAGGCTGGGCTCGAAGTTGAGGCGCGAGACGTACGGCTCGGAGGCGTGCGCGAGCACGTCGAAGCCGCACTGCGCGGTGTAGTCGACCGGGCAGTCGAAGTAGAGCACCGGGTCGTCGATCGCCAGCGTCGCCACCGACGCGTCGTCGAACGCCACGTACTTGTGCGGGTTGTCGGGGTCCGTCGTCGTGTCGGTGATGACGTAGGCCCACGACGTCTCCGAACCGGTGCCGGCGGTCGTGGAGACCGCGATGTGCGGCGGGTTCTTCGGGTTCTCGGACATGTTGAAGCCCTCGAACTCGTTGACGTTGCGGCCGTCGTGGGCGACCGAGACGCGGGCGCCCTTGCAGGCGTCGTGCGAGGAGCCGCCACCGATGGAGACGAACGAGTCGCACTCGTTCTCCTGGTACAGCGCCACGGAGTCCATGACGTTGTAGTCCTTGGGGTTGGACTCCACCTGGTCGTACACGACGACCTCGAGCCCGTGGTACTTCATCGACTCCACGATCTTGTGCACGATGTCCGTGCCGCGCAGGCCCGACGTCATGACGAGCGTCTTGCGGAAGCCGAGCTTGAGGGCCTCGGGCCCGATCATCTCGTGGGCTCCCGGCCCCATGAGGGCGCGCGGGAACGGGTGGAACTCCTTGATGGGGAACGGCTTGAGCAGCTCGTCGACCTGCATGGCAGACCTCCTGGGATCGGCGGATGTGGCGCTCGTCACGGACGCTAGGTCCGCCGTGCGGGGCGGCGACAGGCCAGGATCGCGATCCCGGTCGGAGGGCGGGGGGACCCACCTGCCCGGCCGGACAGGTGCGTCGCTGGACCCGCCCTGCCCACCGCGCCAGCGCCGCCGCGTCGTGGGTCGAGGCGGCCCGGGCGGGGGCGTCGAGCTGCGGGTTGTGCCGCGGTCCGGGGCGTCGAGCTGCGGGTTGTGCCGCGGTTCGGGGCGTCGAGTTGCGGGTTCTGCCGCGGGGTGTGGGTGGGGGTACGCGCGGGAGGGTGCGCAGGTGGGTTGACCTGCGGAAACGTTCTCCACAGATCGGTCAGCGATCCTGGTTATCGAACGCACGTTCGAGTAGAATTCGGGGTATGGATCGAGGGACCCAGCAGCACACCAACAGCCCGTCGCGGGTTGCGCTGCTAACTGTCGCGTCCGAGGCGATGCGGGCCCAACGCGCTGCCGAAGCGGCCGCGTTCTTCGCGGCTGCCGACTACGCCGATGCCCACCTCGACGTGCTGCGCGGCGGCTCGCCCAGCAACGCGGTGGTGGGTGACCCGATCGGCCCGTTGGGCATGTGGGTCGACGACGAGGAGTCCCTCGCGGCGGTGCCGGGTGGGGACCGGTGGCTGGCGTACGGCGGACCCGGTGCCCCGTTGGTGTCGGAGTTCGCGGTTCTCGAACTGATCACTGCGATGGGTCTGTCGCAGGACGCGGGTCGTGCGCTGGTCGGTGATGCGGTCGAGGTCCGACACCGCCTCCCGCTGATCGCGGACCGGGTCGCCTCTGGTGGGGTGCAGGTGTGGCGGGCCCGGCGGATCGCTCGCGCCACGCGGACCCTCACCTTGGAGGGTGCGGGGTTCGT
>NZ_JAVYII010000005.1:89080-457331 GCF_032378595.1 Nocardioides imazamoxiresistens | reverse complement strand
GACGCCGCCGGACATTCTTTTGCTGTAGGGGCTGGGGATGCGGAACTTTGTTCCGCACCCGGCCCCTACAGTCATTTTCATGTGTTCCCCGCACGCATCTGGTGGGTCGCTTCGAGCGACTGCCACACTGGCGGGTGGAGCGCAGGTCGTTTGCTCGCAGTGGAGGAGAACAGTGGTGGCGGATCAGGGCGATCGAGGTCGTGGACCCCGCGGGGGCGGTCAGGGCCGGCCCGGCGGGTCGGGTCAGGGACGGGGCGGATCCACGGGCGGCCGCCCGGGAGCCAGCCGCGGCGGTTCCGGCGGTTCCGGTGGGGGCAAGCCGACCAGCGGCGCGCGTTCCGGAGGCAAGCCCGGTGGCGCCGGCCGTGGGTACGGCGACAAGCCCTCCGGTGGTCGCGGCGACGCTCCGGGTGGTCGTAGCGGCGGCGGTCAGCGTCGCCAGGACGGGCGCCCGGAGGGGCGTGGTCCCGCCCGTGGAGGCCGCGACGCGCAGCAGGGCTCCCGCCCGTTCAGCCGCAAGCCGCGCACGGAGGTCGAGCGCACCGTGGAGCAGGCCGTGTACGACGGTCCCCCGCTCGACGAGTCGATCACCGGCCAGGAGCTCGACCGCAACCTGGCCTCGCAGCTCAAGGGGCTGCCGGAGAAGCTGGCGCAGCGGATCGCGCGCCACCTCGTGGCGGCGCAGCAGCTCATCGACACGGACCCGGAGACGGCCTACCAGCACACGCTGGCGGCCCGCGCCCGCGCTGCTCGGCTCGCGATGGTGCGCGAGGCTGTGGGGGAGTCGGCGTACGCGGCCGGGCACTACAAGGAGGCCCTGGCGGAGCTGCGGGCGGCGAAGCGCATGAACGGCGTGACGGCGTACCTGCCCATCATGGCCGACTGCCACCGTGCGCTCGGCCAGCCGGAGCAGGCGCTCAAGTTGGCCCAGAGCCCGTCGGTGCGGAACTTCTCGGCCGAGGCCAAGGCTGAGATGACGATCGTCGAGGCCGGCGCGCGGCTGGACCTGGGCCAGGTCGACGCTGCCCTGCGGACGCTCGAGCTGTCGCCGTTGAACAACAAGACGCGCGCTGCCTGGGTGGTGCGTCTGCGGTACGTGTACGCGGACGCGCTCGTCGCGGCCGGTCGTCGCTCGGACGCGCTCGAGTGGTTCCACCGCACGCACGCGATCGACGCGGACGAGATCACCGACGCCGCCGATCGCGCTGCCGAGCTCGAGAAGGCCATCGACGCCGAGTCCTGACGTTCCGCTCAGCTGTCTCGTGGCCCGCCGGTCCTCCGGCGGGCCACGACTCGTTCACAGGCGCGCGCCCCGACGTCGTCGTCCACAAGGTCGTCCCGCGGCGGTCCGCCGCCTGCCCCGGCGCGCCAGGATCTCCCTGCGGCCGCCGACAGGCGTCCGCATCGGGCGTCAGACGGGAGGGGTGATGGGCGAGGTGATGGGCGAGGTGGTGCGGCTCCGGCCGCGGCGAACGCTCGTCCGGGCGGACCCCACCGGGCGCGGGAGCGAGAGCCCGGGTGAGGCGCTCGTGCACGACCACCTGCGGTGCGGGTGGTGCGCACCCACGAGGCTGGCGGCGCCGGAGGTGGCGGGCGTACCGCGGCTGAGCGTCGTGGCCGACCGGGCGGGCCACGACGCCCGTCAGGCGACGGCCGTCGAGCCGACCTGAGCCACGGTGGCGTCGATGAGGGCGACGATCTCCTCGGGACAGTCCGCCATCGGCACGTGGCCGGCGCCGACGAGGGGCACGTGGTCGGCGTCCGGGAGGACGCGACGGGCGCGCGCCGACTGGGCGTACGGGAGGATCCGGTCCTTGGTGCCCCAGGCGACCGTGGTGGGCACCGGGACCTCGCGGTCGAAGGCGTACCTCAGGCCCTGCCGGGCGACGCCGGCGAAGCCCTCGCAGCGCTTCAGGGCGAGCGCGTCGCCCAGGCTGGAGGCGGCGTCGTGGCGGCCGGGGTGGGCGTACAGCGTCGCCCCCACCAGCCACCGGCCGATCGCGGTGCGGGTGATCGCGACCAGCGCGCGGTCGGGCACCTGGCTCGTGAGGCGCAGGAGGCTGAGGATGCCGAGGGCCTGCACGCGGTCGAAGCGGCCGAAGAAGCCGGCCGGGCTCAGCGCGGTCACCGAGGATGCCAGGCCGCGGGACCCCAGCTCCAGTGCGATCGCACCACCGAGCGAGTTGCCGACCACGTGGGGGCGCTCGACGCCCCACTGCTCGAACTGCTCGGCGAGGTGCTCGCAGGCGATGTCCATCGTGTACGGGACGCCTCGGGGGTACGGGGCGGACTCCCCGAATCCCGAGAGGTCGAGGGCGATCACGTCGTAACGCCGGGCGAGCACGTCGACGAGCGGGTCCCAGGCCTGCCGACGGTGGCCGATCCCGTGGATGAGGACCAGCGGTGCCCCGGCACCGCGACGGGTGTGGGCCAGCGGTGTGTGAACCACGACGTACCTCCCTGCACTCAACGTGACATCGGGAGTGTTACACCAAATCTGGCAAGATGCACGCGTCTCGTCCTGCGACGGTGCGTCGGTCAGCCGACGGGCAGGGCGAAGTCGATCCGGACGCCGTCGGTGACGGTCACCGACTCCACCCGCACGGCGCCCGCGCCGCCGTCGCAGGCGTCGTCTCCGGGGGACACGGCCTGCGAGAGCGCGGAGTCGGCGTCCTGCACCTGCTCGTCGACCAACGACACGGCCCAGTCCGGCAGGTCGAGGCCCACGACCGAGAAGGCCTCCGCCTCCATCGTCAGCGCGCCGTCCTGCACGGTCGGCACGACCGTCGCGGACAGCGGCACGTCGACGATGCTGATCGGCAGGACGGCGTCGACGGTCACCTCGCCGGCCGCGATGCGTACCTCGGGGTCCCGAAGCGCCGTGCCCTCGAGAGCGTCGGCCACCGTGGCGCCCAGGCCGTCCCGGTCGAGCTCCGCGGTCCCGCGCAGCTCGCCCTGCAGCAGCTGCAGCGCCACGGGAGTCCGCGCCAGGGAGAGCTCGAGGTCGTCGGGGACGCAGGCGTCGTCGCCGGGCAGGGACACCGCGTACGCCCGCGGCAGGACCTCCACGAGGACCAGGACGACGGCGCCGGCCAGAGCCAGGGACGATCCGGCGACGAGGCGACGCGGGCGACGTCGCGCCCGCGCGGCGACCAGGGCACCGGCCACCAGCGCGACGACGCCGGCGACCGTCGCGCCCACGACGAGGACGGCGGCCGGGAGCGGCACGGTGCCTCCTCGGGGTTCGTAACGACGGTCGGTGCGCCCATCCCACCACCCCGGTCCGGTGCGCCCCGCGGCGGCCGGCGCGACGGCCCTATCGTGGTGCCGTGCCCGAACGCCCGCAGGAGACGCCGGAGAGGACCCGGTGACCGTCACCCCGTCCCGGTCGGTCGGTCTGGCCTGCGGCCACTACGACCGCGGGGAGTGCCGGTCGTGCGGCTGGCTGGACCGCGCGTACGTCGACCAGCTCGCGGCCAAGGACGCGCACGCCCGGAGCCTGCTCTCGCGCTGGGCCGACGTCGAGTGGCTGGCGCCTGCGGCGAGCCGCAGGGAGGGGTTCCGCAACAAGGCCAAGATGGTGGTGGCCGGCACCGCGGACGCGCCGACGCTGGGCATCCTCGACCCGCGTGGCCGTGGCGTCGACCTGCGGGACTGCCCGTTGCACGAGCCGGCGATCGTCGCCGCGCTCCCCGCGCTGGCCGAGTTCGTGGGGCGCTCCCGGTTGGAGCCGTACGACGTCGCCACCCGGCGCGGCGAGCTCAAGCACCTGCTCGTCACCGCCGCCCCGTCCGGCGAGCTGATGGCGCGTCTCGTGCTGCGCTCGGAGGAGGGTGTGGCCCGGATCCGCAAGCACCTCGACGTCCTGCAGGACGACCTGCCCGCCCTGGCGGTGGTGTCGGTCAACCTGCAGCCGGCGCACGCGGCGCTGCTCGAGGGGGACCGGGAGATCCCGCTGACCGCGTCGCAGACCCTGGCGATGCGGGTCAACGGCATCGACCTGCACCTGCGGCCGCAGAGCTTCTTCCAGACGAACACGGCGGTCGCGGCGGAGCTCTACCGCCAGGCCCGCGCGTGGGTCTCCGAGGTCGACGTCGACGAGGCGTGGGACCTCTACTGCGGTGTCGGCGGCTTCGCCCTCCACCTCGCGGGCGCCGACGGCGCCGGGGCGCCCGCGCGGCACGTCACCGGGGTGGAGGTCTCCGCCTCGGCGGTCGAGAGCGCGCGCCGCACGGCCGCCGAGGTCGGTGCGTCCGCCCGGTTCCTGGTGGGGGACGCGACGACGGCGGCGGCCGAGCTCGGGACCGCGCCGGACCTCGTCGTCGTCAACCCGCCGCGACGGGGCATCGGCGAGGAGCTCGCGACCTGGCTCGAGCGGAGCCCGGACGTGCGGACCGTGCTCTACTCCAGCTGCAACGCGACCACGCTGGCCCGTGACCTCGCGACGATGCCGACGCTGCGACCGGTGCGCGCGCAGGTGCTCGACATGTTCCCCCACACCGGGCACCACGAGGTCCTCACGCTGCTGCGCCGCGCCTGAGCGTCGCCGGGCCGTGCGGGCCGAGCGGGTCGGCCGGGGCCGGTCGGGTCGGCCGGGGCCGGTCAGGACGGTCAGGACGCGAGGCGGTCGAGGTGCTCGACGACCAGCGACCGGGGGACCGGCACGACGGTGTCGTCGCCGGCGAGGTGCACGACGCGGCAGGGGACGTCCACCGCCGCGCAGCTGTCGTAGACGACCGCGGCCCACGCGCCGTCGGCCTCGCCCAGCTGCGCCGGGCCGGGGCGGCTCAGCAGCGCGGCCACGTGGTGCCGGCCGCCCACCACGGTGGCGGAGTGGCCGGCCAGGAAGCGCTCGAGCTGGGCGGCGTCACCCGGCGTGGGTGACGGCGGCAGCGACCCGATCTCGACCACCACCCCCTGCGCCAGCGAGCGGGTGCGGGCGTCGAGGACGCCGATCCAGAGGCTGCGCCCGCGCAGGCGCGGAGGCAGCAGCCGCCGCCACGCGGAGCCGAGGTCGCGGTGCTCCGGCGGGGCGGGAGCGGCGTCCGCGGGGTCGTTGGGGCCCGCGGGGTCCGCGGGGTCCGCGGGGTCCGCGGGGTCCGTGCGGTCGAGGGCGTCGGGCGGCCGGGGTGTCGTCGTCATGGCCCCACGGTGCTGGCTCGAGGCCGGTCGCGCGAGCGGTCCTCCACAGCGCGGCGCGACGGCCCACTTGCCGTCCACAGACGCCTGCCCCGGCCGGATCGTCCACAGGCAGGTGCCGAGGCCGGCGCGGCGGCACCGGTCGGCGTCAGGGTGGTGCTCCCGCCGCTGGTGGCGGGACCTGGCGAGGAGGCGGAGGACGACATGGAGCAGACGACCACGACGGACGCACCCCGGTTGCGGCTCGTGCGGGAGGCCGCGGCGCACTGGGTGTGCGTGATCTCCCGCGGCGACGCGCACCTCGCGCAGCAGGAGGGGCGGCTGCGCCTGCCGGCATCGAGCGAGGCCCGGGCCCGCAGGCTCTCGGCCGGTGACGGCGTGCTGCTCTACTCCCCGCGCGAGGGCAACCGCAGCGGGCCGCGGGTGCGGCGCTTCACGGCGGTCGGTCGGGTGCGCGACGACGGGGCGTACCAGGTCGACGGCGACGTCCACCGTTCCTGGTGCCGCGACGTGGACTTCGAGGAGATCGAGGGTGAGGCCGAGGCGGAGCCGTTGATCGAGCGGCTGTCCTTCGTGCGGCCCGGTCCCGGGTGGGGCGTCGTCTTCCGGCCGGGGTTCGTGGCCGTGCAGGCGGACGACTTCGAGGTGGTCCGGGGGTGCCTGGTGGGTGGGTGAGGCGCGGGCGGGGCGGGTCGTGCCGTCCGGCGCCTCAGACGGCGACGACGGAGCGGTCCTGGCGGAGCTCGCGGGCGGGGTGCGGCACGACGGACGGCAGCGCCACCACGCGACCCTCGCGGCGTCGACCGGTGTCGGCGTCCTTGCGGGCCATGACGGCCGAGACGTACTGCTCGCGGCGCCGAGCGGCGCAGCCGCCCGGCCGGGCCGCCGGGCGCACCAGGTCGGGCTCGAGGGCGTGGTTCAGTGCCTCGCGCAGGAGCACCATCGCCTCCGCCCGGATCTGCGAGATCCGCGACTCGGTGACCCCGAGCTCGGCGGCGATCTCGGCCATGGGCCGCTCCGCGAAGAAGTAGCCCTCGACGACGACGCGCTGCCGCTCGGGGAGCTCGGCGACGGCGGCGACGAGGTACTGCAGGCGCTCCTGGTGCTCGAACGACGCCTCCGGGGTGGGGGAGTGGCTGACCAGGGTCTCCTCCAGCCCCACGCCGGCGACGCCCTGGAGCGAGAGCACCTGCGCGCGGGCGATGTCGTCGTCGTTGGCCTCGACCTCGGTGACGCTGAGCCCGACCGCCGACGCGACCTCCTCGGTGCGGGGCGCCCTCCCGAGCGTGGCGGCGAGCCGGGCCCGGGTCTCCTCCACGTCGCGAGCGCGGCGGCGCACGGAGCGGGAGGCCCAGTCGACGCTGCGCAGCTCGTCGAGGATCGCGCCCCGGATGCGGCGTGCGGCGTAGCGGGTGAAGGGGACGCCGCGGTCCTCCTCGAACGCCTGGGCGGCCTGCACCAGGGCGGTCAGGCCGGCCGAGGTGAGGTCGTCGCGGCTGACGTGGGCCGGGACGCGCATCATCGTCTCGCGGACGATGTGGCCGACCAGGGCCACGTGGGAGGTGACCAGCTCGTCCAGACCGGTCGGGGCGCTCGTGCTCATGACTCGATCCTTCGGCCTGACGGCTCGCGGTGCACCACCGCGGCGGTTGGTACGGGCCGCCCGTCGGACAACTCGGGACCTTGGTCCCGGCAGGCCATGGCTCAACCCGGTCACGTCCTAGGTCCCGAGCGCGCTGGATCCGAAGTGGTCGACAAGCGCGACTCAAGGAATGCTCAAGCCGCGCTCGCGTGCGAGATCGGCTCAGGCACCACCGGGGGTGGCCGATGGGAGGGGCGTCCGACGGCGGCACCGCCGATCGGGGCGGGCGCAGACATGAGGAGGGAACGGGCGTGGAGAAGCTGTCGCTCGTCCTGTGGCGGGAGCGCGAGCTGCTCGACTCGCTGCTCTACCGGCTCGAGCTGGAGCACCTGGTGCTGGCGGGTGGTCGCGGCCGGTGGCTGGCTCGCGCCGCGCAGGACGTCACGACCGCGCTGGAGGCCCTGCGCGAGACCGAGCTGCTGCGGGCCGTCGTCGCCGACGAGACCGCCGCCGATCTGGGAGTCCCCGCCGCTGCGTCGCTCGAGACCCTCGCCCTGGCCGTCGACGACCCGTGGCGCGAGATGCTCCTGGAGCACCGCGGCGCCCTCCTCGACCTGGCGCGCGAGATCACCGACCTCGCCGACGCGAACCGGGGCCTGGTCGCCTCCGGCCACCGGTCCGTGCGCGAGACGCTGCGCTCCCTGGACGGCGCGGAGCCCGCGTACGGGCAGGGTGCGTCCGCCGACCTCGACGACGGCTCGATCTTCGACGACGGTGCCGAGCGCGACGGTCTCGCGCTCCAGGAGATCGCCTACCGGGCCGCGCTCGCCGACGCCGTGCGGGTCGTGCAGCCGAGCCTGCTGGACTTCCTGCGCTGACCGCGGGCGGTCACCGCTCCGGGCGGGACTCCGGCAGCCGCATCTGGGCCGCGATCAGCGCGGCCTGCGTGCGTCGCTTGACGCCCAGGCGGGCGAGCAGGTGCGTGATGTGGTTCTTCACGGTCTTCTCGGACAGGAACAGCTGGTCCGCGATCTCGCGGTTGGTCAGGCCCTCGCCGATGAGTCCGAGGATCCGCTGCTGCTGGGGTGTCAGCGCCGACGGGTCGCTCTCGACCTCGCGCTGCACGCCCGCGCGGATGCGCTCCATGGCCCGCACGGCCACGACGGGATCGATCAACGAGTGGCCGTCGGCGACGGCGCGGATCCCGCTGATCAGCGAGTTGCCGCCGATCTCCTTCAGCACGTAGCCGTCGGCGCCGGCGAGGATGGCGCTCTGCAGCGCCTCGTCGTCGTCGTAGCTGGTCAGGATGAGCGCCCGCAGCCCGGGGTTCTCGGACTTCACCTCGCGGCACAGCTCGATCCCCGAGCCGTCGGGCAGCCGGGCGTCGAGCACCGCGACGTCGGGCGCGGTCTCGCGGATGCCGATCAGGCCGTCGGCGTAGGTGCCGGCCTCGCCCACGACCCGCAGGTCCCCACCGCTCTCCAGGAGGGCACGGAGACCGCGTCGGACGACCTCGTGGTCGTCGAGGAGGAACACCTGCACGGGAGAGGACATGACGGCCACCTTCCCCTGAGAACGGCGTTCTTGTCTGCTCTTCGAGCCTCTGACGGTCCCGTGTCGCGTCGTGGGCGGGGTCACGTCGCAAAGAAGTTGCGTTCTACAACCACCGGCGTATGGTTGCTATCAGCAACCAGTTCGGTACGCCCGTGCGCGGCCGTCCTGGCACCCACACGTACGCAGCAACCGCAGAATCGCAGGTACCCCATGTCCCACCCCGACACCTCCACGGTGCACTCCCCGGTCGATCCCGAGGTCCGCGCCGAGGTCCCGATGACCCACCGCGAGATCCTCACGGTGATGTCGGGACTCCTGCTCGCGATGTTCGTCGCGATGCTGTCCTCGACCATCGTCACCAACGCCCTGCCGAGCATCGTCGTCGACCTCGGCGGCGGCGAGGCGGGCTACACCTGGGTCGTCGTCGCCACCCTGCTGACGATGACCGCGTCCACCCCGATCTGGGGCAAGCTCGCCGACCTGGTCGACAAGAAGCGTCTCGTCCAGATCGCGCTCGTCACCTTCGCCACCGGCTCGATCGCGGCCGGCTTCGCGCCCAACATGGGCGCCCTCGTCGCCGCCCGCGCCGTCACCGGTCTCGGCGTCGGCGGCATGACGGCCCTCGTCATGGTCGTGATCGCCTCGATCGTCACGCCGCGCGAGCGCGGCCGCTACTCGGGCTACATCGGCGCGGTGTTCGCGATGGCGACGGTGTCCGGGCCGCTCATCGGCGGCTTCATCGTCGACGCGCCCGGCCTCGGCTGGCGCTGGACCTTCTGGGTCGGCGTCCCGGTCGCCCTCGTCGCCCTGGTCGTGCTGCAGCGCACCCTGCACCTGCCCGCTCCGGCGCCGCGCACCGCTGGCGGCGACCGCCCGCGCATCGACTACGCCGGCGCGCTCCTCATCGTCGGCGGCGTGTCCGTGCTGCTCGCCTGGGTCTCGCTCGCCGGCCACCAGTTCGACTGGGCGTCGGTGACCACCGCGGTCATGCTCGCCACCGGTGCCGTGCTCGTCGTCGCCGCCCTCGTCGTCGAGAGCCGCGTCGCGGAGCCGATCATCCCGCTGCGACTCTTCTCGGACCGCACCACGGCCCTGGCCACCGCCGCCTCCGTGATGGTGGGCATCGCGATGTTCGGCTCGACGGTGTACCTGTCGCAGTACTTCCAGGTCGCCCGCGGCATGAGCCCCACCCACGCCGGCCTGATGTCGGTGCCCATGGTCGGCGGTCTGTTCCTCTCCAGCGTCATCACCGGCCGGATCATCAGCGACACCGGCCGCTGGAAGAAGTTCCTCGTCGGCGGCATGGTCGCCGTCGTGGTGGGCCTCGGTCTGCTCTCCCTCATCGACGCCCACACCCCGCTGGTCGAGATCGGCGTCTTCATGGTCGTGCTCGGCGCCGGCCTCGGCGCGACGATGCAGAACCTCGTGCTCGCGGTGCAGAACCAGGTCGCGCAGCGCGACATGGGCGCGGCCAGCGCGCTGGTCACGTTCTTCCGCTCGATCGGCGGCTCGGCGGGCGTCGCGGCGCTCGGCGCCCTGCTCGGCCACCAGGTGACCGACAGCGTCACGCGCGGTCTGGCCCGGCTCGGCATCGACGCCGGGGGCTCGAGCGGCACCCTGCCCGACGTCGACACGCTGCCCGGCCCGGTCCGCGACGTCTTCCAGGGGGCGTACGGCGACGCGACCGCCACCCTGTTCCTCGTCGCCGTGCCGTTCGCGGTGGTCGCCCTCGTGCTGGTCTCGCTGATCCGCGAGGTGCCGCTGCGCACCACGCTCGACCACGAGCCGACGCCGGCGACGACGGAGGTCTCGAGCGAGGCGCTCACGGAGGCGGGGCGGCGATGAGCGCCGCGGCGACGGTCGCCGACCTCGACCCGGTCGTGCTCGGCGACCTCGAGCACGAGCTGTGGCTCCTGCTGCGCCGCGTGCGGCGCAACGTCGCCGAGCGCGCGCAGGCCGTCGAGCCGGGGCTCACCGCCCTCGGCTACGGCGTGCTCGACCAGCTGCTGCGCGACGGGTCCGGGCGGGCCGCCGACATCGGCTGCACCGTCGGCGCCGACAAGGGCGCGATGAGCCGCACGGTGCACCAGCTGGTGGACCTCGGGCTCGTCGAGCGGACGGTGGACCCCGAGGACGCGCGGGCCTTGGTGCTCTCGCTCAGCGAGCACGGTCGCGACCGGATGAGGGAGGTGACCGAGCACCGGCGGGCACGGTTCCTCGGACTGATGTCCGGCTGGACCAACGCCGAGCTGTCGGACCTGGTCGCCGGGCTCACCCGCTACAACGCGACCGTCGAGGCGGCGGTGGCGTCCGCGGACTGAGGGGCGTACGCCGCGTCCCGCCCGACGACCGCGGCGGTGAGTACCGACGAGGACCGGGCCCCTGGTGCGGGGGCCCGGTCCTCGTCCGTTCCGTGCAGGTGGGCGGGGCTCAGCCGGCCAGGAACCAGGCGGCCGTGTCCGGGGCGACCCGGCCCTCGGGCGACGGGCCGCTGGCGAGCAGCAGGTCGCCGGCGCCCTCGGGCACCGCGGCGGCCGTCGTACCGGCGTTGAGCACGCAGGTGAGCGGCCCACGGCGGTAGACCAGGACGCCGTCGAGCGTGGAGACGATCTCGACGTCGTCGCCGGCGCGGTCCGCGAAGGTACGCCGGGCCCGCAGCGCCGCGCGGTAGAACTCGAGCGTCGAGGACTCGTCGCCCGTCTGCGCCTCGACGGTCAGCCCGGCCCAGTCGTCGGGCTGCGGCAGCCACGGCTGCGTGCCGTCGGCGGCCGGGCCGAAGCCGTACGGGGCGGTCGTGCCGCTCCACGGGATCGGCACCCGGCAGCCGTCGCGGCCGATGTCCGGCTTCGGGCTGTCCTTGGTGCGGAACCACGACGGGTCCGTGCGGTCCTCGGGGGCCACGTCCACCTGCTCGAGGCCGAGCTCCTCGCCCTGGTAGAGGTACGCGGAGCCGGGCAGGCCGAGCATCGCGAGCGTCGCGGCGCGTCCGCGGGCCCGGCCGACGGAGCCGCCGCCGTACCGCGTCACGTGCCGGACCACGTCGTGGTTGCTCAGCACCCAGGTCGGCGTCGCGCCGTGGTGGCGCAGCGACGGCAGGGTCTCGGTGACCACGTCGGCGAACGCGGAGGCCGACCACGGCGCGGAGAGCCAGTGGAAGTTGAACGACTGCTGCAGCTCGTCGGGCCGGACGTAGCGGGCGATGGCCTCGGCGGTGCGGGCCCACGACTCGGCGACCGCCATGCGGCGCCCGCGGGGGGAGTCGTCGTACTCGGCGAGCACGCCGTGCCAGCGGCGGTAGACGTCGTGCACCTCGAGCTGGTCCCACATCGGCTCGTCGACGCCCGCGGCCTCGACCATCGAGGCGGGCCCGTCGGCGTCCGGGTCGGGGAGCTCGGTGTCCGGCAGCCCCTCCTTCTTGAACAGGCCGTGCGCGACGTCGACGCGGAAGCCGTCCACGCCGCGGTCCAGCCAGAAGCGCAGGATCGAGGCGAACTCGTCGCCGACCTCGGGGTTGCGCCAGTCCAGGTCGGGCTGCGTGGAGTCGAAGAGGTGCAGGTACCACTGGCCCTTCGAGCCGTCGGGCTCGGTCACCCGCGACCAGGCGTCGCCGCCGAAGACGCTGGGCCAGTTGTTCGGCGGGGTGTCCGTGCCGTCGTCGTCGCGGAACATGTAGCGCGCCCGCTCCGGGCTGCCCGGGCCGGCGGCCAGCGCCGCCTGGAACCACGGGTGCTGGTCCGAGGTGTGGTTCGGGACCAGGTCGACGATCACCTTGAGGCCGAGCTCGTGGGCCCGGGCGAGCAGCGCGTCGGCGTCGTCGAGCGAGCCGAACAGCGGGTCGATGTCGCGGTAGTCGGCGACGTCGTAGCCGTGGTCGCGCTGCGGCGAGGTGTAGAACGGCGTGATCCACAGAGCGTCCACGCCGAGGTCGCGCAGGTGGGGGAGGCGCGACGTGATGCCGGGCAGGTCGCCCACGCCGTCGCCGTCGGAGTCGGCGAAGCTGCGGACGTACACCTGGTAGACGACCGCCTGGCGCCACCACGCGCCGTCGGTGCTGGGGTCCGTCGAGTTTGGATCGATCCAAGCAGGCATGGGCGAAATTCTGTCACATGCGCGGTGGCCGGAGCCGGGCCGAGCCGGCGCGAGCACCGCGGCGCAACCCGCAACTCGGCGCGAGCACCGCGGCGCAACCCGCAACTCGGCGCAACCCGCAACTCGGCGCGTCAGCGGCGGATCGACTCCCAGCGGCGCAGGGCCTCGGCGCGCTCGGCCTTGTGGTCGACCATCGGCTCGGGGTAGCCGACGTCGCGGCGGGCCTCGGGGGACGGGTCGTGCGGGTCCTCGCCGTCGGGCAGGTCGCGCAGCTCGGGCACCCAGCGCCGCACGTACTCCCCGCGCGGGTCGAACTTGCGCCCCTGGGAGGTCGGGTTGAAGACGCGGAAGAAGGGCGAGGCGTCCGTGCCGCTGCCCGCGGTCCACTGCCAGCCGTGGTTGTTGGAGGCCAGGTCGCCGTCGACCAGCCAGTGCAGGAAGTGCCGCGCGCCATGCTGCCACTCGATGTGCAGGTCCTTGACGAGGAAGCTCGCGACGATCATCCGCACCCGGTTGTGCATCCATCCGGCCCCCCGCAGCTGCCGCATCCCGGCGTCGACGATCGGGAAGCCGGTGCGACCCTCCTGCCACTGCTCCAGCGCGTCGTCGGCGCGGTCGTACTCCATCCGGGCGTACTCGGCCCGCAGGTACTCCCGCGCCGTGTCCGGCCGGTGGTGCAGGACGTCGGCGTAGAACTCGCGCCAGGCCAGCTCGGAGCGGTAGGTCGAACGCCCCTTGCCCGCCGCGCGGCCCAGCTCGGCCAGCATCGTGCGGGGGTGGATCTCGCCCCACTTCAGGTGCACCGACATCTTCGAGGTGGCGTCGAGGTCCGGTCGGTCCCGGGCGTCGGCGTAGTCGGCGAGGTGGTCGGCCGCGTACGCCTCCCAGCGCGCGGCCGCCGCGCGCTCCCCGGCCTCGGGCAGCCGCAGGCCCTCGGGCACCTCGACCTCGGGGAGGTCGACGGGGTGCTCGAGCTCGAGCCCGCTCAGGCCGCTGGGGGCGGGCGCGGGATCGGGCCACCCGACCTCCGCCCAGGCGCGCGAGAACGGCGTGAACACGGCGTACGGCGTGTCGTCGCCCTTGCGCACGCTGCCGGGCGGCACCGCGTACGGCGAGCCCGTGCGCACCAGCTCGACGTCGTGCTCGGCCAGCGCCTCGGCGACCGCGTCGTCGCGCTGCGACCCGTAGGGGCCGAAGTCCGCCGAGACGTGCACACGGCTCGCGCCGACCTCGCGCGCGGCCGCGACCACCTGCTCCACGGGGTCGCCCTCGAGCACCGACAGGCGGGTGCGGCGCGAGCGCAGCGAGGCGTCGAGGGAGCGCAGCGAGGCAGCCAGGTACGCCCGCCGCGACGGCCCCGCCGGCCCCCACAGCGCCGGGTCCAGGACGAAGAGCGGGAGCACGGCCTCGGCCTCCGCAGCCGCCAGCAGCGCGGGGTTGTCGGCCAGCCGGAGGTCGCGCCGGAACCACATCACGCTGCGATCGGAGGACATTCCCCCACCCTGCCAGGAGGCCGAAGGAGCGGGGGGTCGTCCCGCGCGCGCGAGTAGGGAAGAATGGTTCTCGTGAGCGACCTGATCGACACCACCGAGATGTACCTGCGCACGATCTACGAGCTCGTCGAGGAGGGCATCGTCCCGCTGCGCGCGCGCATCGCGGAACGTCTGCACCAGTCCGGCCCGACGGTGTCGCAGACGGTCGCGCGGATGGAGCGCGACGGCCTGCTGACCGTCGAGGGCGACCGGCACCTCGAGCTCACGGAGGCCGGCCAGCAGCTGGCGACCCGCGTCATGCGCAAGCACCGCCTCGCGGAGCGCCTGCTGACCGACGTGATCGGCCTCGACTGGGAGCTCGTGCACGCCGAGGCCTGCCGCTGGGAGCACGTGATGAGCGAGACGGTCGAGCGCCGTCTGCTCGAGCTGCTCGGCAACCCCACGGAGTCGCCGTACGGCAACCCGATCCCGGGCCTCGACGAGCTCGGCCGGCCGGACGAGGCCGAGAACTTCATGGACGGCGTCGAGTCGCTGCAGAGCGTCGCGGGCCCGAGCGAGGGCCGCGTGCACGTGCGCCGCATCTCCGAGGAGATGCAGAAGGACGAGACGCTGATGAGCGCCCTGCGGCGGATCGGCGCGCTGCCCGGCAAGACGGTGACCGTGCAGGCGACCGCCGAGGGCGTGCTCGTCGGCTCGTCCGGCGAGACGGCCGAGATCTTCCCCGAGGCCGCCGAGCACATCTTCGTGCGCCGCGAGGCCGCGGCCGTCTGAGGCGCGTTCCTCACGCCCACCTCAACGTGGGCTCATGACGGGGCGCCCAACCCTGACGGTGTCTTGAGGACACCTCGAGGGTGGCGGGCGCCCCGTTCGCCTACCGTCGTGCGCAGTGCGAGTGCTGCCCCCCGCTGGGAGGGCGAGGGGCAGCACCCGTGCCGCACCGGCCGCGCGTCTCAGACGCCCCGCAGCCGTTCCGAGCGCCGCACCAGGGCCTCGAGGAACTCCGAGCAGCCGGTGGTCACGACGTACGCCGCCAGCGCGTCGCCGCGGGTGGTCCCCCGGTTGACCACGACCACGGGCACACCGGCCTTCGCCGCGCGGCGCACGAACCGCAGCCCGCTCATCACCGTCAGGGACGTGCCGACCGCCAGCAGCGCGCCGTCCCGGGGTCGCAGGGCGTCGACGGCCGCGTAGCAGCGCTCCACCCGCGGCGCGGGGACGTTCTCCCCGAAGAACACGACGTCCGGCTTCAGCACGCCGCCGCACGCCGTGCAGGGCGGCACCACGAAGTCGTCGGTCTCCTCCAGCCCGACGTCGCCGTCGGGGCGCACCTCCACGTGCGCGTGCCGCGCCGTCCAGCCCGGGTTGGCCGCCTCCATCCGCTGCTGCAGTGACGTGCGGCTGCTCGTGGCCCGGCAGGCGAGGCACACGACGTCGGCGATCCGGCCGTGCAGCGCGACCATCCGTCGCGAGCCGGCCTCCTCGTGCAGGCCGTCGACGTTCTGGGTGATCAGCAGGGCGGGGTCCAACCGGGCCAGCGCCCGGTGCCCGGCGTTGGGCTCGGCACGTCGCATCCGCGCCCAGCCGACGTGGCTGCGGGCCCAGTAGCGCCGACGGGCGGACTCCGCGCCGACGAACTCCTGGAACGTCATCGGGGTCGGCCGCGGCGGCAGGCCCTCGGCGACGGGCCCGCGGTAGTCCGGGATGCCGGAGTCGGTGGACAGGCCGGCGCCGCCGACGACGACGAGCTCGCGCCCGACCAGCAAGTCGAGGGCGGCCTCGGAGCTGTCGAGCGCGTCGACGGCCGCGCCGGTCGTCAGGCCGGTCGTGAGGTCGGTCGTCGGGTCGGGCGCCGGGTGGGTCAACGGGCGTACCGCGCCTCGGCGCGCGCCCGCGCCTTCGCCGCCTCGACCTCGCGGTCCTTCGGGGGTGCGCTGGTCTCCAGGTCGTCGACGAGGTGGCGCGTGATGTGGGCGATCTCGCGCACGGCCTGGTCGAAGACCGCCTGGTTGGCCTGCGAGGGCCGGGTGGCGCCGCTGACCTTGCGGACGAACTGCAGCGCCGCCGCGTGGACCTCGTCGTCGGTCGCCGGCGGCTCGAAGTTGTTGAGCGGGCGGATGTTGCGGCACATGGTGCCCACGCTACGCCTGCGCGTAGGTTGGCGGACATGGCTGCGAAGCAGGCGGACGACCGCGAGCTCGACCTGGTGCTGTTCGGCGCGACCGGTTTCACCGGTCGCCTCACGGCGGCGTACCTCGCCCGGCACGCGCCGGGCGACCTGCGCTGGGCGCTGGCCGGGCGCAACGCCGACCGGCTCGCCGAGGTGCGCGACGGTCTGCCCACCGGCGCGGCCCCGGCGCCCGAGGTGGTCGTGGCCGACGCGACCGACGAGCCCTCGCTCGAGGCGCTGGCGGCGCGCACCCGCCTGGTCGTCACCACGGTGGGCCCGTTCCTGCGCCACGGCGAGGCGCTGGTCCAGGCGTGCGCGGCGGCCGGCACGGACTACGTCGACAGCACGGGGGAGCCGGAGTTCGTCGACGGCGTCTGGCTGCGCCACCACGCGGCGGCCGAGGCGTCGGGCGCGCGGATCGTGCACGCCTGCGGCTTCGACTCGATCCCCCACGACCTCGGCGTCCGGTTCGCGGTCGGGCACCTGCCCGACGACGTCCCGATCACCGCGCGCGGCGTCGTGCGGGCCGCGGCCGTCTCCTCCTCGGGCACGCTGCACTCCGCCCTGGAGCAGTTCTCCCGGGCCCGTTCGATGGGCGCGACGCACAAGGAGCGGCGCGCCGCGGAGGGTCGGCCGCAGGGTCGGCGCGTGCGCGGCGTGGCCGGCAAGCCGCACCGCGACCGCGACCTGGGCTACTGGCTGCTGCCCCTGCCCACGATCGACCCGATGATCGTGGTGCGCAGCGCCGCGGCCGACCCGGCGTACGGCCCCGACTTCCGCTACTCCCACTACGCCGGCACGAAGACCCTGCGCTACGCCGCGGGCGGTGCGGTGGCGGTCGGCGGCCTCGCGCTCGCGGCGCAGGTCGGACCGGTGCGCCGCGCGCTGCTCGGCCGCTTCGGGTCGGGCCAGGGGCCGGACGAGCGCCGTCGCGAGCGCTCCTGGTTCACCGTCGACGTGGTCGCCGAGGGTGGCGGCCGGACCGTGCACGCCCGGGTCTCGGGCGGCGACCCCGGCTACACCGAGACCGCGAAGATGCTCGCCGAGTCGGCGCTGTGCCTCCTGCTTGACGACAACCCGCCGACTGCCGGCATGGTCACCACGGCGCAGGCGATGGGCGAGCACCTGACCGACCGGCTGCAGCGCGCGGGGATCACCTTCGAGGTGCTCTAGCGCGGGGCCGAGGGGCCCGCGGTCGGGCGCACGTGCGCCGCGTCGACCCACCCGATCCGGGCGTTCGGCGAGCCGCCGTGCGCGCGGGCCGTGGCGTCGACGGTCACCACGAACGCCTCCCAGCCGGGCCGCTTGCCGTGCCGGCGGCGCCACATCATCAGCACGCCCGGCTGCGGGTGCACCCAGTGCCCGGTGATGTCCACCCAGACGTGCTGCACCCGGGCGGCGCGCATCGCGCCGTGCTCGACCGAGGGCTCCCGCATGGGCGGAGAATAGAACATGTGTTCGAACGAGCGGGAGTTCGGCGATCTACCGGTTGCTCCTGTGGTTAATGATCGCTAACCTCGGGGTGGTCCAGGTCACGCGGTGAGGGGAAGCCATGTTCGAGCTGTCACGGGAGCACGAGGAGTTCCGCCGCTCGGTGCGGGAGTTCGCCGAGGCGGAGGTCGCGCCGCACGCGGCGCGCTGGGACCGCGAGCACCACTTCCCCGTCGAGACGGTGCAGAAGATGGGTGCGCTCGGCCTGTTCGGGCTGACGGCGCCGGAGGAGTACGGCGGGGCCGGCCTCGCCGGCGAGGACGGCGGCTTCACGTCGCTGTGCCTGGCCATCGAGGAGCTGGGCCGGGTCGACCAGTCCATGGGCATCACGCTCGAGGCCGCCGTGGGGCTCGGCATCAACCCCGTGCTCACCTTCGGCACCGAGGAGCAGCGCTCCACGTGGCTGCCGGACCTCGTCGCCGGCCGCCGTCTCGCGGGCTTCGGGCTGACGGAGCCCGGAGCCGGGTCGGACGCGGGCGCGACGCGCACGCGGGCCGTGCTCGACGGCGACGAGTGGGTCGTCGACGGCGCCAAGCAGTTCATCACCAACTCGGGCTCGGCCATCACCAGCCTGGTCACGGTGACCGCCCGCACCGGCGAGCGCGAGGACGGGCGCCCCGAGATCAGCACGATCATGGTGCCGGCGGGCACGCCCGGGTTCACCGCGGAGAAGGCGTACGACAAGCTCGGCTGGCACGCCTCGGACACCCACCCGCTCAGCTTCGAGGGCTGCCGCGTCCCCGAGGCCAACCTGCTCGGGACGCGGGGCCGGGGGTACGCGCAGTTCCTCGCCACCCTGGACGACGGGCGGGTCGCGATCGCCGCGCTCGCGGTCGGCTGCATCCAGGCCTGCCTGGACATGTCGCTCGCCTACGCGGGGGAGCGACAGACCTTCGGCGGCCCGATCGGGCGCAAGCAGGGGGTGGCCTTCCAGGTCGCGGACCTCGAGGTCATGCTGCACACCTCGCGGCTGCTCACCTACCGCGCCGCCGCGATGAAGGACGCCATCGACGCCGGCCGCGGCGTGTCCACCGCCGAGTTCAAGCAGGCGGCCGCGGTGGCCAAGCTGCACACCACCGAGTCGGCCGTGACCGCGACGCGGATCGCGACCCAGGTGTTCGGGGGCTACGGGTTCATGGAGGAGTACCCCGTGGCCCGCTTCTACCGCGACGCCAAGGTTCTGGAGATCGGCGAGGGCACCTCCGAGGTGCAGCGCATGCTGATCGCCCGCGGCCTCGGTCTCCCGGTCGAGTGAGGGAGGCGGCGATGAGCGGGCGACGGATCACCCAGCGCGGGCTGTGGTTCGAGGAGTTCGAGATCGGCACCACCTACGAGCACCGCCCCGGGCGGACGGTCACCGAGACCGACAACGTGCTCTTCACGACCCTGACGATGAACACGCAGCCGCTGCACCTCGACGCCGCGGAGAGCGAGGCCACCGCGCCGTTCCACGAGCGGCTGGTGAACTCGATGTTCACGCTCTCCACCCTCGTCGGGCTCTCGGTCGCCCAGCTGACGCAGGGCACGATCGTCGCCAACCTCGGCTTCTCCGAGATCGCGTTCCCGGCGCCGGTGCGCCACGGCGACACGATCTACGCCGAGACGCTGGTGGTCGACAAGCGCCTCTCGAGCAGCCGGCCGGGCGAGGGTGTGGTGACCCTCGCGCACACGGCCCGCAACCAGCGCGGCGAGGTCGTCGCGACCGCGACCCGCTCGACCCTGGTGCGCGCCCGCCCGGCCGACGCGACCCCGGACGCCGACGCGTGAGCGGGCCGCTCCCGGGCCCGGCCGTCGACGCCGGCGTCGCCTGGCTGTTCTGCCCCGCCGACCGCCCCGAGCGCTACGCCAAGGCGCTCTCGCGCTCCGACGTGGTCATCCTCGACCTCGAGGACGCGGTGGCCGAGACGGCCAAGGCCGGCGCGCGCGACGCCGTCCGGGCGCTGGCCGCGGCCGGCGAGCTCGACGTCGACCGCACGGTCCTGCGCGTCAACGCGGTCGGGACCACCCACCACGCCGAGGACCTCGCGGCGGCCGCGGCGGCGGGCGTACGCCGTCTCATGGTGCCCAAGGCCGAGGACCCGGCCGCGCTCGCGGCGCTCGACCACGAGGTGGTCGCGCTGCTGGAGACGCCGCTCGGCGTCGAGCGGGCGGGCGAGCTGGCGGCGACCCCCACCGTGGTCGCCCTGATGTGGGGCGCCGACGACCTCGTCGCCGCGATGGGCGGCACGGCCAGCCGCCGGGCCGACGGGTCCTACCGCGACGTGGTGGTGCACGCGCGGTCGCGGACGCTGCTGGCGGCGAAGGCGTACGGGCGCCTCGCCCTCGACGGGGTGCACATGGACATCGCCGACGTCGACGGCCTGCGCGCGGCCTGCGAGGACGCCGTCGCGGTCGGGTTCGACGCCGGCGTGGCGATCCACCCGACCCAGGTGCCGGTGATCCGGGCGGCGTTCGCGCCGACGCCGGAGCGCGTGGCGTGGGCGCGCGACCTGCTCGCCGCGCACGCCGCCGGCGGGGTCGGCACGCACGAGGGCCGGATGGTCGACGGCCCGATCTACGCCCAGGCCCAGCGGGTCCTGGCGCTGGCGGAGCGGACGGCCCCCGGGGCCGGCCACGAGGAGGGACGCGCATGAGCCTGAGGGACGACACCGCCGCGCTGCGGGCGCGGATGGCGCGGCTGGTCGAGGGGCGCGCGGGCGGTTCCGAGGCCGCGCGCCGCAAGCACACCGACCGGGGCAAGCTGCTGGTGCGCGACCGGGTCGACCGGCTCCTGGACCCCGGCAGCCCGTTCCTGGAGCTGGCGCCGCTCGCGGCGACGGGCATGTACGCCCCGCCCGGCGCTGCCGAGGACGCCGAGGACGCCGTGCCCTCGGCGGGCGTCGTCGCCGGGATCGGTCTCGTGCACGGTCGCCCCGTCATGGTCGTGGCCAACGACGCGACGGTGAAGGGCGGCACCTACTACCCCATGACGGTCAAGAAGCACCTGCGCGCGCAGGCGGTCGCGGCCGCCCACCGGCTGCCGTGCCTGTACCTCGTCGACTCCGGCGGCGCCTTCCTGCCGCTGCAGGACGAGGTGTTCCCCGACCGCGAGCACTTCGGGCGGATCTTCTTCAACCAGGCGCAGATGTCGGCGCGCGGCATCCCGCAGCTCGCGGCGGTGATGGGCTCGTGCACGGCCGGGGGTGCCTACGTGCCCGCGATGAGCGACGAGACGGTGATCGTGCAGGAGCAGGGCACGATCTTCCTCGGCGGCCCGCCGCTGGTGAAGGCCGCGACCGGCGAGGTCGTCACCGCCGAGGAGCTCGGCGGCGGCGACGTGCACGCCCGCACCTCCGGCGTGGTCGACCACCTCGCCACCGACGACGACCACGCGCTCGCGATCCTGCGCTCCGTCGTGGCCACGCTACCGCCGCCGCCCGCGGTGCCGCGGCCGGCCGAGGAGCCCGAGCCCCCGGCGTACCCGCTGGAGTCCGTCTACGACGTCGTGCCCGACGAGGTGCGCACCCCCTACGACGTGCGGGAGGTGATCCGGCGCGTCGTCGACGGCTCGCGGCTGCACGAGTTCAAGCAGCTCTACGGCGAGACGCTTGTGTGCGGGTTCGCCCGGATCGAGGGGCACGAGGTCGGGATCGTCGCCAACAACGGCATCCTGTTCTCCGAGTCGGCGCGCAAGGGCGCCCACTTCGTCGAGCTGTGCAACACGCGGCGGATCCCGTTGCTGTTCCTGCAGAACATCAGCGGGTTCATGGTCGGGCGCGAGTACGAGAACGGCGGCATCGCCCGCGACGGCGCCAAGCTGGTGACCGCCGTGGCCAGCAGCGTCGTGCCGAAGCTGACGGTCGTCATCGGCGGCTCCTACGGAGCCGGCAACTACGGCATGTGCGGGCGGGCGTACGACCCCCGCTTCCTGTGGATGTGGCCCAACGCGCGGATCTCGGTGATGGGCGGCGAGCAGGCGGCCAGCGTGCTGGCCACCGTGCGCCGCGACGGGATCGAGGCGCGCGGCGAGAGCTGGAGCGCCGAGGACGAGGAGTCGTTCAAGGCGCCCGTGCGCGAGCAGTACGAGACGCAGGGCTCCGCCTACTACTCCACCGCCCGGCTCTGGGACGACGGGGTCATCGACCCCGCCGACACCCGCCGCGTCGTCGGCACCGCCCTCGCGCTCGCCGCGCAGGCCGCCGCCGTCGAACCGATCCCCGACCCCGCCTTCGGCGTCTTCCGGATGTGAGCGACGTGACCGCACCCTTCTCCTCCCTGCTCGTGGCCAACCGCGGCGAGATCGCCCTGCGCGTCTTCCGCACGTGCGCCGACCTCGGCATCCGCACGGTCGCCGTCGCGACGCCGGCCGACGCCGAGGCCCCGCACGCCCGGGCGGCCGACCGCACGGTGGCCGTCGACAGCTACCTCGACGCCACTGCGGTGGTGGCCGCCGCCGTGGCGGCGGGCGCCGAGGCCGTGCACCCGGGCTACGGCTTCCTCTCGGAGAACGCCGTCTTCGCCCGGGCCGTGCTCGACGCGGGACTGGTCTGGGTCGGGCCGTCGCCCGAGGTGATCGACCTGATGGGTCGCAAGGACCGCGCCCGCGACGCCGCCGAGGCCGCCGGGGTGCCGGTGGTGCCGGCGTACCCCGTCGACGGCGACCCCGCCGGCTTCGACCTCCCCGTGCTCGTCAAGGCCGCCGCGGGCGGCGGCGGCAAGGGCATGCGGGTGGTGCGCCGGGTCGAGGAGTACGCCGACGCGCTGGCCGCCGCACGCCGCGAGGCGGCCGCGTCGTTCGGCGACGACACGCTGCTGGTGGAGAAGTACGTCGAGCGCGGCCGCCACGTCGAAGTGCAGGTGCTGGGCCTCGCCGACGGCACCGTCCTGCACCTGCGCGACCGGGACTGCTCGGCCCAGCGCCGCCACCAGAAGGTGCTGGAGGAGGCGCCCGCGCCGACCCGCTCCGAGGCCGAGGCGACCGCCGCCGAGGCGCGCTGGACCGACGCCGCCCGGCTGGCGGCCTCCGTCGGCTACGTCGGCGCCGGCACCGTCGAGCTGCTGCTGGACGTCGAGACCGGGCGGCACTACTTCCTGGAGATGAACACGCGGCTGCAGGTCGAGCACCCGGTCACCGAGCTGATCTCGGGCGTCGACCTCGTCGCCGCGCAGCTGCGGGTGGCGGCGGGCGAGGACCCCGGCCTCGGCACGCAGGACGACCTGCGCTTCGCCGGGCACGCCATGGAGGCGCGCGTCTACGCCGAGGACGCCTGGGGCGGGTTCCTGCCGCAGGCCGGCACCGCGACGCACGTCGCGTGGCCGACGGAGGTGACGGGCGGGGGCTCGGGCGGGGTGACCGTCCGGGTCGACCACGCCCTCGGGAGCGGGCAGCGGATCACCACGTCCTACGACCCGATGCTCGGCAAGGTCGTCGTGCACGCGCCCGACCGCGAGAGCGCCCGGGCCGCGCTGGTGCGGGCCCTGGAGGAGACCGCCGTGCTCGGGGTGGTCACCAACACGGGGTTCCTGCGGGCGCTGGCGGCCAGCGCGGCGTACGCCGACCTCGGCCTGCCGGGCGGCCTCGACACCTCGTGGCTCGACCGGGTCGAGATCGGCGGCCCCGACCTGCCCGCGCCCGACGAGGCGGCCGCCCGCGCGCTCGTCGCCGCCGAGCTCGCCCGGCGCGACGCGAGCGCCACGCGCGGTCCGTTCGCGCTCGACGGCTGGCGCTCGGCGGCCGCCCCGGCGCCGCACGTGGTGCCGTGGCTGGCCCCTGCGCCGGTCGCGGGGGAGGAGCCCGTCGTCCCGACCGACGTGTCGCCCGCCGGGCGGCTCGGGGTGCTGCGGCGCAGCGCCCACGCCGTCGAGGCCGTCGTCGACGGGCAGCGGTGGCGCTTCGAGGAGCCCGACCCGTTCGCGCCCACGGCGGCCGCCGCCGGAGACGGCGCGCTGGCCGCGCCGATGCCCGGCACGGTCACCTCGGTGGCGGTCGGGGAGGGGGAGGTGGTCGAGGCCGGACAGGTGCTCGTCACCATGGAGGCCATGAAGATGGAGCTGGCGCTGCGCGCGCCGTTCGACGGGGTCGTCACCACGGTGGTCGCGGTCGTGGGCCGCCAGGTCGCGCTCGGCGACCTGCTGCTCGAGGTCGGGGCGGACGCGTGACGGCGTACTTCCGGCGCACCGGCGCGACGGCCTACACCGCGACCGACCACACCCGCGGCGCCTGGAGCGCCGACGACCAGCACGTCGCGCCGTCGCTCGGGCTGCTGACGCACCTGGTCGAGGCCGACCGCGACGCGCGGCGCGACGACGGCCTGGTGCTGGGGCGGCTGTCGTTCGACATCCTCGGCACGATGCCGGTGGCCGAGCTGGAGACCACGACGCGGGTCGTGCGGCCCGGTCGCACCATCGAGCTGGTCGAGGCGACGCTGGTGCACGCGGGCCGCGCCGTCGTGGTGCTGCGCGCCTGGCTGCTCGAGCCGCGCGACACCGCCGAGCACGCGGGCACGCACCACGCGTCCCTCCCGGCGCCGGACACGTGGGAGGTGTGGCGGCCGTCGTCGCTGTGGGACGGGGCGTTCCTGGGCAGCGTCGAGGTACGCCGCGACCTGGCCGCCCCGGGCCGGGGCCGTGCCTGGGCGCGCACCACGCTGCCGGTCGTGGACGATGCCGACACGAGCCCGCTGACCCGCGCCGCGAGCGTCTGGGACGTCGCGAACGGGATGGCCGTGCGCGCCGACCCCGCCCGCGTCGCGTTCCCCAACCTCGACCTGACGGCGCACCTGCACCGGCAGCCGCGCGGCGAGTGGGTGGGCTTCGACACCACGGTCTCCTTCGGCGGCGACGGGCTCGGGCTCACCTCCAGCGTGCTCCACGACGCCGACGGTCCGGTCGGCACGAGCGCGCAGGTCCTCACGGTCAGGCCGTTCTGATGCGGCTCGTCCTCCTGCGCCACGGCCAGACCCCGTCCAACGTCGCCGGGGCGCTCGACACCGGGCCGCCCGGCGCCGAGCTGACCGACCTGGGGCACCGCCAGGCCGCTGCCGTCGTCGGCGCCCTCGACGGGGCACGGGTCGATGCGGTCTACGCCTCCGACCGGGTGCGCACCCAGCTCACCGCCGCCCCGCTGGCCGGCGAGCGCGGGCTCGTCGTGCCGGTGCTGCCCGAGCTGGGCGAGGTGTCCGCCGGGGACTACGAGATGCGCACCGACCACGCCGCGGTCGAGGCGTACCTCTCCTGCCTGGGGACCTGGCTCGACGGCGACCTCGACCACCGGCTGCCCGGCGGCGAGACGGGGCACGCGTTCCTCGAACGCTTCGGCGCCGCCGTCGCGGCCGCCACGGCCGACCGCGCGGACGACGCGACGGTCGTGCTGGTCAGCCACGGCGCTGCGATCCGGACGTACGCCGAGCTGCGCGCCACCGGCGGCGGCGACGCCCCCGAGCGGATGCGGCTCGACAACACGGGCGCCGTCGTCCTCGACGGCGACCCGGCCGCGGGCTGGCGCGTCGCGAGCTGGACCGGCACCCCGCTCGGCGGCGCGCACCTGCGCGACGGCCGTGCGCACGACGTGACGGGCGACGAGCCGGAGGAGTAGGGGATGGACGTCGCCGCACTGGCCGCCTCGGTCACGCGACACCGCGCCCGCCCGTTCCCCGACTGCCGGGGCGTCGAGATCGACGGCGTCGATCTGGTGCTCGTCGACGCCGACCTGGCCGGGTGCGTCGACGCGTTGCTGTCGTCGGCGGGACGCTCGCCGCAGCACGAGGTGGAGCTGCGGCGAGTCGTTGCCGACCTGGAGCGGGTCGTGCCCCTACTGCCCGCGGAATGGGTGCCGTACTTCGCAGCGGCGCGCGACCTCGGCCGCGCGGCGCTCGCCGTGCGGCGGTGAAGCTGAGCGTCGCGCCTGCGCCGAGGGCTCTCGGCGGCGGCTGTGTGTCGGATCGCTGAGCACACGTCTGACCACGATCCGACACACAGCGGTCGGGATCGCCCCGGTGGAGCCCGCGTCGTTCGTGCCTCCGTGCGCGGGGCTCAGGCCTCGGCGCGGACGCGGAGGCGGGGGATGCCGCCCAGGCCGCGGCGGAAGCGGACGCGGTCGGCGAAGGGCGCGAGGGCGTCGTAGAGCGCGGCGTGGGCCGACCAGGGCAGCGGGTCGGCGCCGTGGCGCCACGAGTCGCCGAACGCGATCCACACGAGGGTCCAGTCGGCGGCGACGTCCCAGGCCCCCTGGCGCGCCTCGACCAAGCGACGGCGCAGGACCTGCGCGGCCTGGGGACCGTCGCGGTACACCCCCGCCGTGCCCACCGGCCACACCCACAGGTCGTGCGTGACGAGCTGCAGCTCCAGCTCGCGCAGCGCGCGCGGGTCGACCAGCACGGTCAGCACGTTCTCGTGTCCCCGACGATGCATCGCGCACCTCCTCACGGCCACGCCCAGCGGGTCCCCTCGACGGTAACCCCGGCCACCGACGGCCGTCACCGTCCCGAGAAGGTCGGCCTCTCCTTGGCGAGGAACGCGTCGACGGCGCCGCGGTGGTCCTGCGTCAGGCCCAGCGCGGCCTGCTCGGCCGCCTCGGCCGTGAGGGTCGCGGCGAGGTCGCGGTGGCCGGCGGCGGCGAGGAGGCGCTTGGACGCGGCGTACGCCTGCGTGGGCCCGGCCGCCAGCCGGTGCGCGAGCGCCGTGGCCGTGGTCAGGACGTCCCCGGGCGCGACGACCTGCGCCACGACGCCCCAGCCCACGGCGTCCTCGGCGGTGAAGGGCGAGGCGAGCAGCACGAGCTCGCGGGCGCGCGCGACGCCCACCTCCGCCGCGAGCGTGGCAGACAGGCCGGAGTCACAGGTCAGGCCGATCGCCGTGAAGGCCGTGCCCAGCCGGGCTCCGGCGGCGAGGACGCGCAGGTCGCACGCCAGGGCCAGGCCGAGCCCGGCGCCGACGCACGTGCCGTTCACTGCGGCGACCACCGGCTTGGGCATCGTGGCCAGGGACGTCACGACGGGGGAGTAGTGCGCGTCGACGGTGGCGAAGGCCGACCCGGGGTCGGCGGCCAGGGCGGCTGCGTGCTCGCCGAGGTCCTGACCGACGCAGAACGCCCGGCCGCGCCCGGTCAGCACCACGGCGCGCACGGCGGGGTCCGCGCCGACGTCGGCGAGCGCGTCGCGCAGCGCCTCCTTCGTCGGGGTGTCGAGCGCCGGGCGGCCGAGGTGCACGACGGCGACCGCGTCCTGACGCTCGACCTCGACGCTCGCGGGCACGTCATGACCGTCCATGAGGTCAGTGATAGCACCCGGTCTCCCCCGCGGGCCATGGCGACGGCCGGCGGGGGAGTGGTCGGATCAGCGAGCCGCGCCCTCGAGGGAGCCCTCGACCGGACCGGCGGGGTCGTAGATCAGGCAGAGGATCTCGCGGTCGTCACCCTGCTCCCAGGAGCCCTGCGTCGGGGTCAGCGGGAAGATGTCGAGCTCCGAGTCCATGTAGGCGACTCCGACGAACGTCTCGAACTCACCGACGCAGCCCTCCTCGACGGCGGCTTCGACGGCTTCGTCGCCCGGCCAGTCGTCGCCCTCCATCTCCACGACGTGGAACACCTCGTTGTCGTGCGGCTCGGCGCACGGGACGGCCGCGACGTCGCTGACCTCGTTGCCGAGGCCGTCGTCGTCGATGCAGTCGCCGAGGGCCAGGGAGAACACGTCCGCCTCGCCGGCCTCGGTCACCTCGTTGGTGTCCGCGTCGCGGGTCGCCTCCTCGTCGGAGCCGCAGCCCGCCAGCGTCGTCGCCGCCAGCAGGGCGAACCCGGCCGCCGCGATCGTCCGGTTCATGATGGTCCTGCGCACGTCTTCGCACTCCTCGTCCTGGCCCACCCCCGTGGTGGGCAACCGCCGGAGGTTACCAGCGGGATGGTGACCGGCGCGGGGGGAACGGACGGACCACCACCGGCGTGCTCCCCTTGACGACGTCGAACCGACCGCCGCCCCGCACCGACGGGCGCGGCCCGACCCCGCAGGAGCCCCCGTGCACCGCATCACGGTCCAGTACGCCCCGCCCGCCTCCGAGGCCGAGGAGGAGTTCGAGCGCCGCTACCGCGAGGAGCACGTGCCGCTGGTGCACGACCTCCCCGGGCTGGTCGGGTTCAGCCTCTCGTGGCCGCAGCCGCTCGCCGGGGAGAAACTGGTGCACCTCGTCGCGCAGCTCGACTTCGCGAGCGCGGAGGACCTCGGCGCGGCCCTGCGGTCCGAGCAGATGGCCGCGGCCGGGCGTCACGCCGCCTCGCTCGGTGTCCCGGCGACGATGTTCGCCGGCGAGGTGGAGGTCGTCGCCGGGGGCTGAGTCCCCCTCGCCCGCGCCTGTAGGTTGTGACGCGCCCCACAGGAGCGGCGCTGGTCGGCAGCGCGGCGGGGCGGGAGGGAGCGCCGTGACCGAGCCCCGGCCCGAGTCCGCGGGTGCGCCCGCGCGGCCCGGCACCGCCGTCGTCACCGGCGCGGCCGGAGGCATCGGATCCGCGCTGGTGCGTCGCCTCGTGGCCGACGGCCACCGCGTGGTCGCCACCGACCTGCCCGGCCCCGCGCTCGAGACCCTGTCCGCGGTGACCGGGGCTCACGCCGTCGCCGCCGACCTCGCCACCGAGGACGGTGTCGCGGCCGCGGTGGCCGGGGCGCAGGCGTACCTCGGCGACGTCGACCTGTGGTGCGGCAACGCGGGCGTGGAGGCCGGGCGCGGCCTGGAGACCTCCGAGGGCGACTGGGCGCTGGCGCACGACCTGAACGTGATGGCCCACGTGCGCACCGCGCGGCTGCTCGTGCCCGGCTGGGTGGAGCGCGGTCGCGGCCGCTACGTGGTCACCGCGTCGGCGGCGGGCCTGCTGACCATGCTGGGCAGCCCGGCCTACTCCGTGACGAAGCACGGCGCGGTCGCCTTCGCCGAGTGGCTCTCCGCGACCTACCGCCACACCGGCGTGGTCGTGCAGGCGGTGTGCCCGCAGGGCGTGGCGACGCGGATGTACGCCGAGGCCGGCGCCCTGCGCGACCTCCTCGGCCGCGACGCGGTGCTGACGCCCGAGCAGGTCGCGGACGCGGTCGCCGCCGCGCTGGAGCACGACGACTTCCTGGTGCTGCCGCACCCGGAGGTCGCGACCTACTACCGCGGGCGCGCCGCGGACACCCACCGCTGGCTGGCCGGGATGAACCGCGTGCAGCAGGCCCTCGAACGGGCACCCCTCGACCAGGACGGAGCCGCCGGGTGACGCAGGAGACGACCATGTGGGCGTGGCAGGTCGAGCGGCTCGGCGAGCCGCGCGACGTGATGACGCTGCGGGAGGTCCCGGTGCCGGAGCCCGGCCCCGGCCAGCTGCTCGTGCGGGTGCGCTCGACCCCGGCGAACTTCCCCGACGCGCTGATGTGCCGCGGCACCTACCAGGTCCGGCCCGACCTGCCGTTCACGCCGGGCGTCGAGCTGTGCGGCGACGTCGTCGCCGTCGGGCCCGAGCGGGGCGAGGGGGCCACCGGCGTACCGGCGTTCGCGCCCGGCGACCGGGTGCTCGGCATGGCCGTGCTGCCGCACGGCGGCTTCGCGGAGCACGCGGTGCTCGACGCGGCGGCGACGCACCGGGCGCCGGACGCGCTCGACGACGCGGCCGCGGGCGCGCTGATGATCGGCTACCAGACCGCGTGGTTCGCGCTGCACCGCCGGGCCCGTCTGCAGCCGGGCGAGACCCTGCTGGTGCACGCGGCGGCCGGGGGCGTCGGCAGCGCCGCCGTCCAGCTCGGCCGGGCGGCCGGGGCGCGGGTCGTGGCCGTGGTCGGCGGGGCGGCGAAGGCGGACGTGGCGCGCACGCTCGGCGCCGACGTCGTCGTCGACCGCACCGAGGAGGACTTCGTCGAGGTCGTCAAGCGCGAGACCGGGGGGCGGGGCGCCGACGTCGTGTTCGACCCCGTCGGCGGCCCGACCTACGCCCGTTCCACCAAGTGCGTCGCCTTCGAGGGCCGCATCGTCGTGGTCGGGTTCGCCGGCGGCGAGATCCAGCAGGCGGGTCTCAACCACGCGCTGGTGAAGAACTACTCGATCCTCGGCCTCCACTGGGGGCTGTACCAGCAGGTCGACCCGGCGGCGGTGCGCGAGTGCCACGCCGAGCTGACCCGGCTGGCGGAGGCGGGCGCGGTGCGTCCGCTGGTCTCCGAGCAGGTCCCGTCGGCGGACGTCGCCGACGCCGTCCAGCGGCTCGCCGACGGCCTCACCGTCGGCCGGGTCGCCCTCGTCGCAGGAGGAACCGATGACTGAGAGCACGTACGCCGGCCCCCGCACGTTCGCGGACGCCGCGGAGCTGCGGGCCGCGGTCGGCACGCACCTGGGGCACTCCGACTGGCACCAGGTCACCCAGGAGCAGGTGGACCTGTTCGCCGAGGCGACCGGCGACCACCAGTGGATCCACGTCGACCCGGAGCGCGCGGCGTCGGGGCCGTTCGGCGGCACCATCGCCCACGGCTACCTGACGCTCTCCCTCGTCCCGATGCTCAGCCAGCAGGTGTACGCCTTCGAGGGCCTGCGGATGGGCGTGAACTACGGCAGCGACAAGGTCCGGTTCCCCGCGCCCGTCCGCGTGGGCTCGCGGATCCGTGGCGGCGTCGAGGTCCTCTCGCTCGAGCCCGGTGGTGGTGGCGAGCGGCTGACCACGCGGGTGAGCGTGGAGGTGGAGGGTGGCGACCGGCCCGCGTGCGTCGCCGAGGTCGTGAGCGTGCTGGTGTGGTGAGCGACCCGCCCGGCCTCGACCGGGCCGTGCTCACCGCGTGGTGGCGCACCACGCTGGACGAGGGCGCGACCGCGCTGGCGCCGGGCACGGACGTGCTGGCCGCCGACCTGGTCGCGGGGGGCAAGTCGAACCTGACCTACCGGGTCGGCGACGGCGAGCGCACCTGGATCGTGCGGCGCCCGCCGCTCGGCCACGTGCTCGCGACCGCCCACGACATGCGCCGCGAGCACCGGGTGATGACCGCCCTGCGCCCGACCGCGGTGCCCGTGCCGACGACGTACGCGCTCGCGGAGGACGACGCCGTGCTGGGCGCGCCCTTCTACGTGATGGAGGACGTGGCCGGCGTCCCGTACCGCAGCGCCGCCGAGCTGGCCCCGCTCGGGCCCGAGCGGACCCGCCGGATCAGCGAGCGGCTCGTCGACACCCTGGCCGCCCTGCACGAGGTCGACCCGGCCGAGGTCGGCCTGGCGGACTTCGGTCGCCCCGAGGGCTTCCTGACCCGTCAGGTCGCGCGGTGGGGCACCCAGATGGAGCGCTCGCGGACGCGGGAGCTGCCGGCGGCCGACGAGCTGCTGCGCCGGCTCGAGGCCGGGGTGGGCGAGGCCCAGGACGACGACGCGACCGGCATCGTGCACGGCGACTTCCGGCTCGACAACGTGCTGACCGACGCCGACGACCGGCCGGCCGCCGTCATCGACTGGGAGATGGCCACGCTGGGCGACCCGCTGACCGACCTCGCGCTGCTCGTCGTCTACGGCCGCCTCGCGGGCCTCGCCCCGGCCGCGGTGGCCGACGCGACCCGCGCGCCCGGTCACCTCGACGAGGCCGAGGTGCTGGAGCGGTACGCCGCGGCGCGCGGCCTCGAGGACCGGCTGGGCACCGTGCTCGGCTTCCACCTCGGGCTCGCGTCCTACAAGCTCGCCGCCATCCTCGAGGGCATCCACCACCGCCACCAGGCCGGCCAGACCGTCGGTCCCGGCTTCGACGGCATCGGCGCCGTGGTCGGCCCGCTGCTCGACATCGGCCTCGAGGCCACCGCCCGCCCCTGACGAAGGAGACCCGATGGACTTCGCCCCCGACCCCCGCGTCGCGGAGCTGACCGCCTCGCTCGCCGACCTCGTGGCGAACCACGTCGCGCCGGCCGAGCAGCGCTTCGTCGAGGAGGTCGGCGCCCTCGAGGACCGCTGGGCCTGGTCGCGCGCGCCGGTGCTCGCGGAGCTGCGGACCGAGGCGCGTTCGCGCGGCCTGTGGAACCTGTTCCTGCCGGGCGAGGAGGGAGCGGGGCTGACGAACCTGCAGTACGCCCCGCTGGCCGAGCTCACCGGCCGCGTCGTGCGGCTCGCGCCCGCCGTCGTGAACTGCGCGGCGCCGGACACGGGCAACATGGAGGTGCTGTCGATGTTCGGCAGCCCCGAGCAGCAGGAGCGCTGGCTGGAGCCGCTGCTCGACGGTCGGATCCGCTCGGCGTTCGCGATGACGGAGCCCGGCGTGGCGTCCTCGGACGCGACCAACATCGAGACGCGGATCGTGCGCGACGGCGACGAGTACGTGATCTCGGGCCGGAAGTGGTGGATCACCGGCGCGATGAACCCGGACTGCGAGGTGTTCATCGTGATGGGCAAGACCGATCCGGAGGCGCACCGGCACCGCCAGCAGTCGATGGTGCTCGTGCCCCGCGACGCCCCCGGCGTGGAGATCGTGCGCGGCATGGAGGTCTACGGCTACGACGACCACGACCACGGCGGCCACGCCGAGATGGTGTTCCACGACGTCCGGGTGCCCGCCGCGAACCTCGTCGGCGAGGAGGGGCAGGGCTTCGCCATCGCCCAGGCGCGCCTGGGGCCGGGCCGGATTCACCACTGCATGCGCTCGATCGGTGTGGCCGAGCGCGCCATCGAGGCGATGTGCGAGCGTGCCGCCGACCGGGTCGCCTTCGGGTCCCCGCTGGCCGACAAGGGCGTCGTGCGCGACTGGATCGCGGAGTCGCGCGTACGCCTCGAGCAGCTGCGCCTGCTCGTGCTCAAGGCTGCGTGGCTGATGGACACCGTGGGCAACCGCGGCGCCCACACCGAGATCCAGGCGATCAAGATCGCCACGCCCGCCACCGTGCAGTGGATCCTCGACAAGGCCATCCAGGTGCACGGCGCCGCGGGGCTCTCGCAGGACCTGGGGCTCGCCGAGGCGTACGCCGGCATCCGCACCCTCCGGTTCGCCGACGGGCCCGACGAGGTCCACAAGGACGCCCTGGCCCGCCACGAGCTGCGCCGGCAGGCCGAGCGGCGCGCGGGCGGGGCCTGAGGGCCCGGAGGAGCAGGGGCCGTTCGGAGGTCTCAGTCCGGTACGCCCGGTACGCCCAGGACGCCGGCGCTCACGGCGACCAGCTCGTCCACGAGCTGCTCGCGGGTGAGCGGGGGGTCGGGGTCGAGGACGAAGCGCACGGTGAGCTGCTGCGCGGTCAGGACGAGCACCCAGGCGAGCCGGTCGGCCCGCTCGGCCGTGGCGGGGTGGCGCAGGCGCAGGTAGGTCGTGAGCACGTCGCGCACGCGCCGCTCGAGGGCGTCGCGGGCCGCGACGTTGCGGGCCCCGGGCAGCTCGAGCCACACGATCCGCAGCATCAGCGGGTCGCGCTCGACGGCGTCGAGCAGGGCCGTCGCCGCCGAGCGCAGCAGGTCGGGCGCCTCGGCGTCGACGTGCGCGAGCAGCGCGCCCGCGACGTCGTCGCTCATCCGGTCCACCCACTGGCGGGCCAGCACGTCGACGAGCGCGGTCTTGTCGGGGAAGTACTGGTAGAGCGAGCCCGGGCTGACCCCGGCCGCCGCGGCGACCCGGTTGGTCGAGAAGGCGTCGTAGCCCTCGGCCGCCAGCACCGCGCGAGCCGCGTCGACGATCCGCTCCACCATGGCGCGCGAGCGCGCCTGCCGCGGCTCGCGGCGCAGCGACGACGTCATGGCCGGAGTGTAGGCGAGCGGTCGCTCGTGTCCAGGTCGCTCGCGGCCGGGTCTCTTGCGCCCGGCTCGTGGTGGCGGGGGTCGGGCGCACCTGTGGGGCTCTGTCCAGGAGCGCCGACCTAGGGCCGTCGGACGAACCGGACGCTGGTGTGGCCGAGGGGATGTCGGGTGCGGCGGGTCTCGTAGCGGGGGTCGTGGACCTTGCGGTGGTGGTGTCCGCAGAGCAGTCCGGCGTCTCTCACCGTGGTGGAGCCCCCGGCGGACCAGAGGGTCCAGTGGTGGACCTGGCACTGGTGGGCCGGTCGGTCGCAGCCGTCGGTGACGCACGTCTTGTCCCGGATCGCGATGGCGAGGCGTTGCGCCTTGCTGTGGGAGCGCTGCGCTCGGCCGAGGTCCAAGACCTCGCTGGTGCCGCCGAGGACGGCGGGCACAAGGTGGGCCGAGCACGCCAGGCGGCGGGCTTCGGCGGCGCTGATCCGTCCGCCCGTGTCGAGCGTGGCCACGCCCAGGTCGCGCAGGAGGGTGTCGAGGTCGAGATTCACCACGACGGTGGCGTTCGTGCCGCCCACCTCCGGCAGGTCCCGGGAATCGAGGCCTTCGATGAGTTCGACGAACGCCTCACCGCGCCGCAACGGTGACGGGATTCCGGTCGTGAATCGGCCCGCGGGGTCGTCGGCCGCGTTCTTGTGACCCGGCGCGGCGTAGGCGTCGAGGACCTTGCTGAGCATCTCGGCGTGCAGGGTCGGCAGGATCCCGCGGATCGAGGTGCGGCCGTCGCCGAGGTCACGCAGCGTCAACGAGGCGGCAGCCATCGCGGAGCGCTCCTCGGCCGCCAGCAGCCGTGCCTCGTGGGCCTCACCGACCTCGGGCGCGACGACGTCGAGGATCCGCTTGCCGAGCTTGCGCAACGCGAGTGCGTCGAACCGGGACGCGTTGTCGACCAGCACGTCCTCGGCCCGGTCGAGGGTCATCGCGTCGACCTCGTCCGGCAGCGCATCGAGCGCGCGCACGATCGCATCGGCCTGGTCCAGCGACACGGCGCCGCCTCCGGCGGCCGCGGCCAGGCGGGCGTACCGCTCGGCCGACTGACCGACCCGCAGCACGCGGTGTGCCTCACCGCGGGTCAGCCCGGTCGCGTTCGCGAACCACACTGCGGTCGACGGGGACCCGTCCACCCGAGCGACCTGCAGCTCGTCGGCACGGGCGGCGAGCTTCGCGGTCAACGCGTCCAGCCTCGCCGAGACCTCCTGCGCAGCAACCAACGCCGACCGCGCATCCACCTCACCGAGTGTGAGCAGGCCGAGGTCCAACGCGCCATCGACCTCGTGGTCGGCGCGAGATAACGCCGCCAGCACCGGATGCCCCGATCCCGGCGAGAAGGTCCCCGTTCCCCCTGCCATGAAGCCACTCAAGCAGGACCCACCGACAGTTCCTCTCGACCGGACCGCCGCCTCAGGCCGGGCGCGCCCCGGCGTCGGTCCAGTCCAGTGCCCGGCACAGGTCGCGGCGCAGCTCCTTCGGGTGGAACGGCTTGCCGATCACGAGGTCGGCGCCGGCGGCGACGGCCTCCTGGGAGGCGCGGGTGGAGGCCCAGGCGGTGACCACGACCAGCGGACCGGTGTGGAACTCGCGCAGGCGGCGGCACAGGTCGGCTCCCGCCATGTCGGGCAGCCCGAGGTCGACGCTGACCAGGTCGGGCCGCTGGTCGCGGGCCAGCTGCAGTCCCTCGGCGCCGGTCGCGGCGCTCAGCACCTGCAGACCCGTGCGGGCGAGGGTCAGCTCGAGCAGCGCCCGGACGTCCGCGTCGTCCTCGACGAACAGGATGGACGGGACCGGACGACCCACCGGCTCGGCGCTCACGCGCCCTCCTCCGCCAGCGCCCCGGCGCCGGCGCCCGCACCGGGGGAGCGGTAGTCGCGGGGCAGGGAGACGGTCACGGTCGTCCCGACGTCCAGGCGGCTGTCGATGTGCACCGTGCCGCCGTGCTTCTCGACCAGGTAGCGGACGCTGGCCAGACCGTCGCCGTGACCGCCGTCGCCCTCCTCCGCCATCCGGCCCCGGGTGCCGAGCTCGAAGATGCTCGCCAGGTCGTCGGGGTGGATGCCGCGCCCGGAGTCGCCGACGGTGATGTCGACCGACTCCGCGCCCACCGTGGCCGCGACCCGCACGACGCCGTCGGAGTAGCGCAGCGCGTTGCCCACGAGGTTCGACAGCACCCGGATCAGGTCGACGGAGGTGGCGTAGACGGTGGCCGCGCCGAGGTCGAGCTCGACCCGGCGGACGTCGTGCAGCGCGCTGAGGTCGCCGAGGACCTGGGCGGCGGCGTCGGTGAGCCGCAGCGGGTGGGCCTGCTGGCTGTGGTCGTTCGTGCTGGCGTGGGTCACCGTGCGCAGCAGCTCGTCGAGCATGCTGGTGATGCGCACCAGCGCCAGCCCGGACCGCTCCAGCAGGGCGCCGGTCGCGGCGTGCGCCGGGTCGTCCGCGAGGTTCTCGCGCGCGACGTCGATGAAGCCGCGCGCGGCGGCCAGCGGGTTGCGCAGGTCGTGGCCGAGGGCCCGGAAGAGCTTCTGGTGCTCGATCTCGCGGAGCTTGTCCGGGGTCAGGTCGCGCGTGACCTTGAGGAACCCGGAGAGCTCGCCGTCCGGCGCGTGCAGCGCGTTGATGGAGATCTCTCCCCAGAACCGCGAGCCGTCCGCGCGTACCCGCCAGCCGACGTCGCGGGCCAGGCCGTCGCGCCGGGCCATGTCCAGCAGCATCGCCGGGCGTCCGTTGGCCCGGTCGACGTCGGTGTAGAAGGCGGTGAAGTGCCGGCCCACGATCTCCTCGGCGCGGTAGCCCTTCATCCGCACCGCGCCCAGGCTCCACGAGCGCACGACGCCCTCGGGGTCGAGGCGCACGATCGCGTGGCCCACGACCTGCTCGAGCAGCGCCTCGTGCGCCGGGAGGGCGTCGGCGGCGTCGACGACCGGCCGCAGCACCTCGCAGAAGCCGGCCTGCCCCTGCGCCAGGTCGAGCAGCAGGTGCACGTCGGCGACGCAGACCAGCGTCGAGCCGTCCGCGAGCACGCAGGCGACCTCGCCGGTCCCGCGTCCCGTGGCAAGGGCCTCGGCCCGCAGCACGTCGAGGCAGCGCGCCGCCTCCGAGCGCTCCGGGGTGAGGGGCGAGCGTCGACCGACGACCTCGTCGGCGGCCCAGCCGGTCAGCTCCTGCGCGGCGGTGGCCCACGACAGCACCCGGCCGTCGAGGGCGGTGATCACGACGGCCTCCCGGACGTTCGGACGGGCGCTCACGCGGCGCTCACCACGGTCCCCGTGAGCCGCGTGGTGGCGGACCCGACCGCCCCCGGCGCCCACGTGTTGAGATATGCGCCGACCTCCGGTCGGCGGTGGCGCGTCGTGCCGAGGCTCGGGGAGCCGTGGGTCCGGGCGGAGGGCCTCGTGCGTCCGGGCGTACCGCAGCGGAGGGTGTCGATCGAGGTCAAAGCCGATTCCTTCGTCTGTCGCCGTGTGCGCATCGCCGTGGTGGCGCGCCCGGATCGGCCTCGCTCCGCGCAGTAGGACCAGTGTGGCAGTGGTGGGTGCTTCGTGCTGCATCCTGTGATCTTCAACAAGAGTCGCACATGCTGTTGAAGTTGTCCGACGGGTCCTTTACTTTGGCTTCGGGTCACGGCGGCCGCCGTGACCAGTGCCGGTCCTGGCCGGCCGACTTCCCCGCTGCACCACCGCCCCCGTAGGTGGCGCAGCCGACGCAGCACCGTCTGGAGCTCCCCTCCTTGAGCACTCGTACGCCTGCCGACCTGGCGCGCCCGTGACGCGCCACGACGTCGTCCTCGTCGGTCGCCCCAACGTCGCCCTCCACGGGCTCGAGCACCTCGTCCGCTCGGACGACCGGCTGCGCCACCTCGCGACCCTCTCGCTCGCCGACCTCGACGTCCGCGGTGCGGACGGGAGCCTGCTCGGCGCCGCCGGCATCGACGGGCACCGCATCGGGGTCCTCGTGCTGGTCGAGCCGACGCCCAGCCAGGTCGCGACCCAGCTCGCCACCCTCGCGGCGCTCGCTCCCGGCGTACCGGTGCTCGTGGTCGTGCGGGAGGTCGAGGCCTGCGACGTCGCGAGCGTCGGCGCGGCCACCAGCTGCATCGGCAGCGACTGCGCACCCGAGGCGGTCCTGTCCGCCGTGGCCGCCACGGCGGACGCCGTCGCGGTGTTCGACCGCCGTCTGGGCGGGGTCGCGAAGATGGCGCAGGAGCTCGACCTCCTGAGCCGCATGGCCACGCTGAGCGCCCGCCACCGCGAGATCCTCGACCTCGTCTGGGCGGGCGACAGCAACCGCCGCATCGCCACCGCGATGGAGCTGTCCGAGCCCACGGTCAAGAAGTGCGTGGCCGACATCCTCGACAAGCTGGGGGTCGAGAACCGCGTGCAGGCCGCCGTCCTCGCCACCCGGCTGAAGCTGGCGGAGTACGTCGCCGGCGGCCGCCTCGTCCCGGCCGTCGCGCCGTCGGCGACGGCCCCGTTGGTGGTCACCTCGGCCGCCACGGTGGCGGCCTCCGCCGCCGCGTTCGCCGACGGGCGCTCCACCGGCGCAGCCGTCGGGGCCGTCGCCCTGGCCGAGCTCGACGCGCGCCCCCGCACCTGAGGCCCCATCGACGGCCCCTCGTCCCGGACGCCGGAAACCTCCCCGGAGCCGGGGACCAGCGCCTACCCTCCTGCCATGATGCCGAGGGTGGAACCGGTCTTCCGCTTCGAGCCGATGACCGACGTGCTCGACGTGTCGGGGTCGTTGGCGACCCCGTTGCACGCGGCCCAGCTGTGCGAGCGCCTGGCGGGCGCCACGGACGACCACACCCGCTCCGCCACGGTCGACCTCCAGCGCGTGACGTCCCTGTCGACCTACGCGCTGGCGGCCCTGGTCGGGGCTCGCGAGGCCACCCGTGCGTCCGGGGCTCGGCTCGACCTGCGCGCCCACCGCGGCTCCGCCGCCCACCGTGAGCTCACCGCCCGTGGGATCCCGCTGGTCACGGGGGCCGGCACAGCCACGCTCCCCGCGCGTACGCCCTGTCCTGCGCGCTCCGGCAGCGCCCGGCCCCGGCCCGGCGGCGGCGACTCCGGACTGCGCGGCCTGCTGGACCTCGCGATCGAGGTCGTCGGCAGCGGGATGGCGGCGATCAACCTGATCTCGGACACCCACCAGCACCAGGTCGCCGCCGTCGGCGTCGAGCCGGCGAACTGCCTGCGCTCCGACTCGATGTGCGCCGCGACGGTCGCGCACGGCTCCCCGGTGGTGCTGGCCGACGCCCGACGCGACGAGCGCTTCCACGACAACCCGTTCGTCGACGGACGGATCGCCTGGGTGCGGTTCTACGCCGCGTTCCCGATGCGGGTCTCCACCGGCCAGACGATCGGCACGCTGTGCCTGTTCGACGAGCGCGAGCGCGAGCTCACGGAGGTCCAGCGCGAGGCTCTCGCGATGCTCGCGGAGCGGGTCGTCGACGTGATCGAGCTGCGGGCCCGGTCCACCGAGGGTGGTCGCTGGGAGCACGACCCGGCGATGCCGTTGCCGGCCACCGCGCTCGTCCTGCACCTCCTGGGGCGCCAGCTGGCCTCCGTGCCGGCGGTCGCGGACCGCACGGTCGAGGGGACGCTCGCCGCCGCCGGGAGCGTCGCGGCGCAGCTGGAGGAGCTCCTGGTCGACGACGAAGCCGACGCCCCCGAGCTGCTCGGGGACGCCGGCTGAGTCAGGTCGGCCGGGTCGGGGCGGCTGGGTGACCTCGGGTCTCAGACGAGTCCCTGCTCCTCCAGCCAGTCACCGGCGATGGTCGCGGCCGGGGCCTGGTCCTCGACGCTGCGGACGTTGAGCGCGATCAGCTCCTCGGTGGTGAGCAGGGCACTGATCTCGTCGATCACCTCGGCCGCCTCGTCGGTGACACGGTCGCTGGCGAGCGGCACGACGTTGGAGGCCAGGAACAGCTCCGCCGGGTCCTCCAGCACGACGAGGTCGTCGTCGGCCAGCACGGGGCTGGCGGTGTAGATGATGGCGATCTGGACGTCGTCGTCCTTGAGCGCCTGCACGGTGAGAGGGCCGCCGCCGTCCTCGATCGGGGTGAGGCCGACCTCGACCCCGTAGCTGTCCGCCAGGCCGCGGGGACCGTTGGGGCGCGTCTCGGCCTCGGAGTTGGCGCCGAGGAGGAGGTCGACCGGCACGTCGGCGAGGTCGGCGGCCGAGGTGACGCCGTACTCCTCCGAGAACTCCCGCGTCACGACGAAGGCGTCCTGGTCGGTGGCCGGCGCGTAGTCGAGCACGCGCAGGCCGTCGGGCACGGCCTCCTCGAGCGCCGCGTACACGTCCTCGGAGGTGCGCGCCTCGGTGTCGGGCTCCCAGTACTGCAGGAGCGGGCCCGAGTACTCCGGGAACAGGTCGATGGCGCCGCTCTCGATGTCGGGCAGGTAGGTCTCGCGCTGGCCGGCGGGGAAGTCGCGCTCCACCTCGATGTCGTTCGCCTCGAGGGCCTGCGCGTAGAGCTCGGCGATGATCTCGGACGAGAAGTAGTCCTGGGCGCCGATGACGATGGTGTCCCCGTCGCCGCCCCCCGACTCCAGCGGGTCGGAGCCGCCCCCGCAGGCCGCCGCGGCGAGCAGGGTCGAGGCCAGGGCGACGGCGCCGGTGGTGCGGCGCACGCTGCGCGTTCGGGTCATGGGGTCCTCCCGGGGGTCGGGTCGGTCGTCGCGGACACGGTGTCCGTCGACGGGTCGGCGGGGACGGCGGGACCGGCGGGGTCCGCCGCGGGGGCGGTGCGGCGACCGGTGCGGCGACCCGTGCGCCGGGTGTGGCGCGGGGTCGCGGCGCGCTGGAGCAGCGAGAGCAGCACCTCGAGCACGAGGGCGAGCGCGGCGACGAGCAGGGCCGAGGCCAGCATGACGTCGTACTCCCGCGCCTTGAGGCCGCGGAAGAGCAGGCGGCCGAGGCCGACGTCGGCCGTGTACGCCGCCAGCGTGGCCGTCGCGACGACCTGCAGCGTCGCGGAGCGCAGGCCCCCGACGAGCAGGGGCGCGGCCAGCGGCAGCTCCACGCGGGTGACGACCTGGCGCTCGCTCATGCCCACCGCCCGGGCGGCGTCGACGGTGACGGGGTCGACGGACTCGACGCCCGCGTAGGCGCCGGCCAGCAGCGGCGGGACGGCGAGCACGACGAGCGCGACGACGGGGGCGGTGAGGCCGATGCCGGCCGCGAGGGCGACGAGGGTCAGGAGCCCGAGGGTGGGCACGGCGCGGGCCGCGCTGGCGGCCACGACGACGAGTCCGCGGCCGCGGCCGGTGTGGCCGACGAGCACGCCAAGCGGCACGGCCACCAGCGCCGCGATCCCGACGACCAGCGCGGAGACGACGAGGTGCTCCAGCAGGCGACGGGCCACGCCGCCGGAGCCCGACCAGTTCGCGCCGTCGCCGAGCCAGGACAGGGCCTCGAGGAAGAGGTTCACGACGCCGCCCCCGTCGGTCGCACGGCGCGGGTCCACGGCATGGCGAGGCGGCCCACGAGCACGCACAGCTGGTCGAGCAGCACCGCCAGCGCCACGATCAGCACGAGACCGGTGACCACCTCGGCCTGGATGCCGCGCTGGAAGCCGTCGGTGAACAACGTGCCGAGGCTGCGGATGCCGATCACGGCCCCGACGCTGACGAGGCTGACCGTGCTGACCACGACGACCCTCAGGCCGGCGAGCAGGACGGGACCGGCCAGGGGCAGCTCGACGCGCCAGAACGCCGACCACCGGGCGTACCCGACGGCGGTCGCCGCGTCGCGCGCGCTCGCGGGCACCGACGCGAAGGCGTCGGCGGCGGAGCGCACCATCACCGCGACGCCGTAGACGGTCAGCACGATCACCATGGTCGCGGCCGAGCGCAGCGGCGTGCCGGCCAGCACGGGCACGATGATGAACAGCGGCAGCGAGGGAATGGCGTAGAGGAGGCCGACGCCGACGAGCAGCGGACCGCGGACGCGGGCGACGTGGTGGGCCGTCCAGCCGAGCGGCACCGCGATCAGCAGGCTGGCCAGGACGGCGGGGACGCTGAGGGCCAGGTGGGCGAGCGTCAGCTCGACCACCAGCTCCCAGCTCTGCGAGAGCCACTTCACGCGTCGAGCACCCCCAGCGGTCGGCCGCCGGCGTCGACGACCACGCGGACGTCGCCCTCGGTGCGCACCTGCAGGCGTCGCTTCGCGGAGCGCAGGCCGACGAAGTCGGCGACGAAGTCGTCGGCGGGCGAGGTGAGGATCTCGGTGGGCGTGCCGGCCTGGGCGACCTCGCCGCCCGCGCGCAGGATCACGACCAGGTCGCCGAGGGCGAAGGCCTCGTCGACGTCGTGGGTCACGAAGAGCACGGTCTTGCCGAGCTCGGCCTGCAGCCGGCGCAGCTCGACCTGCAGGTCGGCGCGCACGATCGGGTCGACCGCGCCGAACGGCTCGTCCATCAGCAGGATGTTCGGGTCGGCGCCGAGGGCGCGGGCGACGCCGACACGCTGCTGCTGCCCGCCCGAGAGCTGAGCGGGGTAGCGACGGCCCAGCGCGGGGTCGAGGCCGACCAGCTCGAGCAGCTCGGCGGCGCGGCGCTCGGCGTCGCGGCGGCTCGAGCCGAGCAGGCGCGGCACCGTGGCGACGTTGTCGACGACCGTGCGGTGGGGGAGCAGCCCGCCGGACTGCAGGACGTACCCGATGGAGCGGCGCAGCTCGACGGGGTCGCGGCCGCGGACGTCCTCGCCGTCGACGAGCACCGAGCCCGAGGTGGGGTCGACCATGCGGTTGACCATCCGCAGCAGCGTGGTCTTGCCGCAGCCCGAGGACCCGAGCAGCACGACGGTGCGGTGCGCCGGGACCACCAGGTCGAGGTCGCGCACGGCCACGGTGCCGTCGGCGTACTCCTTGCGGACGGAGCGGAACTCGATCACCGAGGCCTCCTCGTGGGGGCACGGTGCCTCCCGTTCGACCGCTCATCCTGACAGGGGGACCCCAAGGCCGGCGGAAGGCGTTCGGTGCGTGGTCGTGCACCGGGGGGCGACGGACGCCCCGGTCAGCGCCTCAGCATCAGCGGCAGGACGGCGCGCACCTCGCGCCGCAGGTCGCCGAGCGGGTCCGCCGCGTCGCCGTTGAGGTGACCGAGGAGGCCCTGCTGGAAGATCCCGTCGAGCACGCCGTACGCCGCGTGCGCGGCCACCGCGGGCTCGGCGCCGGCCAGCTCGGCGTAGCGGGTCACGACCCGCCAGATCATCTCCTCGAGGGTGCGGTCGATCTGGCCCACCGCCTCGCGCAGGGACTCCTCGAACATGCTCTGGGCCCGCAGGTCGTACCAGAGCCGGTGCATCGGAGCCTCGTCCTCGATGGTCTCGACGAGCTTCTCGGCGAAGGCGTCGAGCAGCTCGGCGGCCGTGCCCGACGCGGCGACGACGCCGTCGTAGCGCGTCACGCACGTCTCCTTGTACATCCGCACGCCGAAGACGATCAGCTCGAGCTTGTCGGCGAAGTAGTAGTGCACGACGCCGTGGCTGAACTCGGAGTTGTTCGCGATCTCGCGCAGCGAGGCCTTGGCGTAGCCGAGCTCGCCGAGGGTGCGCAGGGCCGACTCGGCGAGCGCGCGCCGACGCACGTCGTGCTTGTCGGCCGGCGCCACGCGTGTGGTCGTCGCTGCCATCGCCCCTCCTCCGGTCCGGGCCCAGCGTAGACCTGTGCGCCCCGCAGCGGCGAGACGTCTCGTGACAGTCGTCAAGAGAAGTCTTGACAGTCGTCAAGGAAACGGTCCAGTGTGACGGGCATCACCCATCTCGACGAAGGAGTCGGACCATGACCGGACAGGACCTCGACGGGCGCGTGGCGCTCGTGACGGGCGGCGCGCAGGGACTCGGCGAGGGGATGGCGCACGCGCTGGCCGCCGCCGGGGCGAAGGTCGTCGTCGCCGACGTCCAGACCGACGCCGGCGCCAAGGTCGCCGAGGCCGTCGGCGGCGTGTTCGTCGAGATCGACGTCACCGACGACGCCTCCTGGGAGGCCGGGATCGCCTCCGCCGTGCAGCAGGCCGGCGGGCTCGACGTCGTCGTCAACAACGCCGGCGTGGAGATCACCAGCCTGCTCGTCGACCTCGAGCCGGAGCAGGCGCGCACGATGCTGGACGTCAACGTCCTGGGCACGGCCCTCGGGATCAAGCACGCCTTCCGGGCCATGCGCCCCGACGGCGCAGCGGGCCGCGGAGGGGTCGTGGTCAACGTCGCGTCGGTCGCCGCGACGATCGCGTTCCCCGCCATCTCCGTCTACTCGGCGACGAAGTCGGCCGTCGACCGCCTGACCCGCGTCGCGGCGATGGAGAGCGGCAAGCTCGGCTACGGCGTGCGCGTCAACTGCGTCTACCCCGGTCTGGTGCCCAACGAGATGGGCGCCAACCTCGCCGGCGACGTCGCGCGGATCGGGCTGTTCGCCTCGCCCGACGAGGCCGTCGCCGCGGTCGTCGACCTGACCCCGTCGGGCCGTCTCGCCAGCACCGAGGACATCGCCCGCGCCGTGGTCTTCCTCGCCTCCGACCAGGCCGCGTTCGTCAACGGCGCCGGTCTGCCCGTCGACGGCGGCATGGGCATGTGACCGGCTCGCCGCCCGCGCCCCCGACCAGCCCGCACCCCACCTCCAGGAGCCACCCATGAGCACCAAGCCCGTCGTCGTCTACGGCGCCTCCGGCTACACCGGCCGCCTCGTCTGCGAGTACCTGCGCGAGTACGGCATCCCCTTCGTCGCGGCCGGCCGCGACGCCGCGAAGATCAAGGCCTCGATGGAGGCGAACGTCCCCGGCATCGAGACCGCCGACTACGAGATCGTCGAGGTCGAGCACGAGGTCGGCGCCCTCACCGAGCTGTTCCGCGGCGCCAGCGTCGTGTCGAACATGGTCGGCCCGTTCAGCAAGTACGGCCCCGAGGTGGTCGAGGCCTGCCTCGCCGCGGGCACGCACTACCTCGACACCACCGGCGAGCAGGACTGGCTGATCACCTGCGACGAGAGGTACGGCGCCGACTTCGCCGCCGCGGGCCTCCTGCTGTCCCCGGGCGTGGCGCACATGTACACCACCGGCGAGATCGCCGCCGAGCTGTGCCTCGAGCAGCCGGGCCTCGACACCCTCGACATCGCCGTGTTCTGGGGCGGCTCCCCGACGATCGCGTCGACGCTCACGATCCTGGTCAACGCCGCCACCTCGAAGGCGTACCACCTGCAGCAGAACTCCTACGTCGAGTTCGCCCCCGACCAGGGCCTGATGCCGTTGGTCGTCCCCGGCCAGCACGAGCTCGCGCAGTCGCTGCCGTGGGGCGGCACGTCCCACCCGGTCTGGTACCGCCGCGACCCCCGGGTCGCGAGCGTCAAGGCGCAGGGCGGCGTGTTCAACCCGGCGCTGATGACGGGAGTGCCGCAGATCGTGGCCCAGGCGCTGGAGGCGACGAAGGACATGAGCCCGCAGGACCGCGACGCCGCGCTGACCGAGGTCGCCGCCCAGGTGATGAACGTGATGCCGCCGCGCGAGAACCCCCGCCTCAACAAGTCCCTCGACTCGGTGCACGCCTCGGGGCCGCTGGGCCGGGCGCACTGCGTGATCCACGGCAACCAGAACTACAAGCAGACCGGGCTGCTGCAGGCGTACGTCGCCCACTCCCTGCTGCAGCAGCCGCCCCGCCGCGTCGGGTTCGCCTCGGCGTCGCAGGCGGTCGGTCACCGCGAGCTGCTCGGCCAGCTGCAGGCGTTCGGCCTCGTCGGCGAGCCGGTGATCACCCGGCAGGGCCGCTGATGCGACTGGTCGACATGCTCGACAAGGGGGCCTCGGTGTCCGGCGGGGCCCCCTGCCTCGAGTGCGACGGGGAGGTGAGGACGTACGCCGACGTGCTCGCCCTCACCGCCCGCATCGCCTCCGCCCTCGTCGTGGCGGGAGTGCGACCGGGCGACAAGGTCGCCGTGCTGTCGGCCAACGACCCGACCGCGTTCACCTGCGTCTTCGGGATCAGCCGGGCCGGCGCGGTGTGGTGCCCGGTGAACCCCCGCAACGAGGCCGCGGAGAACCGGGACCTGCTCGAGCTCTCCGAGTGCTCGGTCCTGGTCTTCCAGGCCTCGTTCGCGCCGCTCGTCGAGGCGATCCGGGGCGACCTGCCGGGGCTGCGCACCCTCGTGTGCCTCGACGCCGGGGCCGGGGAGGAGGTCGCCGGGGCCACCGCCTGGCACGACTTCCTCGCGGCGGGCGAGGAGCTGGACGAGGTGGTGGACCGGGCGGCCGTCGACGACGTCGCGATGATCGTCGGCACCGGCGGCACCACGGGTCGGCCCAAGGGCGTCGTGCTCACCGGCACCAACCTGGAGACGATGACGGCGCTGACCCTGATGAGCTACCCGTGGCCGGCCGAGCGCCCGCCGACGTACCTCGCACTGGCGCCGCTGACCCACGCCGCCGGGGTGCTGTGCTTCCCCGTGCTGTGCCGCGGCGGGCAGGTCGTGGTGATGCGCAGCCCCGACGTCGGGGGTTTCCTCGACCGGGTGGAGCGGCACCGCGTGACGCACACGTTCCTGCCGCCGACGCTGGTCTACATGGTGCTCGACCACCCGTCGCTGGACGGTCGGGACCTGTCGAGCCTGGAGTGCTTCTGGTACGGCGCCGCCCCGATGTCCACGAGCCGGCTCGAGGAGGCGCTGACCCGTATCGGGCCGGTGATGGCGCAGCTGTTCGGGCAGACCGAGGCGCCGATGATGGTCTCCACGATGGCCCCTGCCGACCACTTCGCGGCGGACGGCTCGGTGGCGCGGGAGCGGCTCGGGTCGGCCGGCCGGCCCTCCGCGCTGACCACGGTCGCGATCATGGCCGACGACGGGACGCTGCTGGGGCGCGGCGAGCGCGGCGAGATCGTGGTGCGCGGCTCCCTGGTGATGCGGGGCTACCACCGCGACCCCGACGCGACCGCTGCCGCCTCGGCGCACGGCTGGCACCACACCGGCGACATCGGCTACCTCGACGACGACGGCTTCCTGTTCATCGTCGACCGGGCCAAGGACATGGTGATCACCGGCGGCTTCAACGTGTACTCCACCGAGGTCGAGCAGGCCGTGATGGCGCACCCCGCCGTCGCCGACTGCGCGGCGGTGGGCCTGCCCGACGAGAAGTGGGGCGAACGGCTGACGGTCGTCGTGCAGCTGCGGCCCGGCGCCGACCTCGACGCCGCCGAGCTGCAGCAGTTCGTCAAGGCGCGCATCGGCAGCGTCAAGACGCCCAAGCAGGTGGAGGTCTGGCCCGACCTGCCCCGCTCGAAGGTCGGCAAGGTGCTCAAGACCGAGATCAAGGCGCAGCTCGCCGGATGACCGGTCCGGGCGTCGACTTCGTGACGTAGTCCGGCACTTGGACCCTGTTCAAACGGGGTCCAAGTGCCGGACTACCCGGTTAACCGGGTACTCCAGCGGCCCGCGCCCGCTCCGCGACGTCGCGCCAGGTCCGGCCGGTGGCGGCGGCGACGGCGACGACGTCGTCGTGCTCCGGCTTGGCGCCCCAGGGCCCGTGCTTGACGCGCACGACGTGCCCGTCGACGTCGACCTCGGTCCAGGTGCGGGGCACCGAGGAGCGGACCACGGAGGTCGAGCGCACCCCGAGCGTGCCGGTCTCGCGCAGCAGCCACGCGGTCCAGCGGTCCACGCCGTCGGCGTCGACGAGCAGCGCGAGCGTGTGGGCCGGGCGGCCCTTCTTCATCACGACCGGCGTGGCCCAGGCGTCACGGGCGCCGCCGGCGAGGGCCGCGCCGACGAGGTGGCCGAGCAGCTCGCCGGTGACGTCGTCGAGGTTGGTCTCGAGGTGGACCAGGGTCTCGACGGTGCGGTCAGCCGAGATGCCCGGTACGCCCGGGCCACCGGCGCCGACGCCCGTGCCGACCGGCTCGCCGATCACGACCTGCAGCACGTTGGGCCGGCCGGGGAACCGCTTCGTCCCGGCGCCGCGGCCGACGGCCCGCACGGTCATCGCCGGCGGCGGGTCGAACCGCGTGCCGACCGCCTGCACCAGCGCCGCGCCGGTCGGCGTGACGGTCTCGCCCGCGACGTCGATGCCGACGGTCGCGGCGCCGACGAGCAGCTGGGCGGTCGCCGGCGCCGGGGCGGGAAGCACGCCGTGCGCGGTCCGCACGCTGCCGGAGCCGAGGCCCAGCGGCGCCGAGTGCACCGCGGTCACTCCGAGGGAGTGCAGCGCGGCCGCCACGCCGACGGTGTCGACGACGGTGTCGTGGCCCCCGATCTCGTGGAGCACGACGTGGGCCGGGTCCTTGTCGTGCAGCGCACCCTCGACCTCGGCGATCGCGCTGACGGCTCGCGCCGCGACCTCGCCGACCGACGCGGGCTCGGCGTGCCGCACGAGGTCGAGCACGGTGGCGGCCCGGCGGTGCGTGGCGTCGTCCTCGACCCCGACCACCGCCTTGGTCGCGCGGATCCCGTCGACCACGACCCGCTCGGTGGTGAGGCTCCACCCGGTCAGCCCGGTGGCGGCGACCGCGGCGCGTACCTGCTCGAGGTCCGCCCCGGCGTCCAGCAGGGCGCCGAGCAGCATGTCGCCCGACAGGCCGCTGCTGGGCTGCAGCCAGCAGATCACGGGGTCTCCCGCGCGGCGCGGCGGGCGTACGAGGTCGCGATCCGGTGGGCGGCCATCGCCGCGGAGAAGCCGCCGTCGATGTTGACGACCGTGAGCCCGGCGGCGCACGACGTCGTCATGGCCAGCAGCGCCGTCATGCCGTCGAGCGCGGCGCCGTAGCCCGTCGACGTCGGCACGGCGACCACCGGAGCCGCGACGAGGCCGCCCAGCACGCTCGCCAGCGCACCCTCCATGCCGGCGACCGCGACGACGACGTCGGCGGTCTCGATCAGGGGCAGCGTGTCGAGCAGCCGGTGGATCGCGGCGACGCCCACGTCGCGCACGTCGATCACCTCGAGCCCGATGGCGGAGGCCACCGCGACGACCTCGTCGGCGACGGGGCCGTCCGAGGTCCCGGCCGTCACGACGGCGACGCGGGTGCCGCGGTCCGTGGGTGCGGGTCGCCAGGTGCACACGCGGGCCGAGGCGTCGTACGCACCGTCGGGCACCGCCGCCAGCACCGTCGCGGCGGCCTCGGCGTCGATCCGCGTGACCAGCACCGGCCCTGTGTTCGCCTCCAGCAGGGTGCGCACGATGCCGACGACCTGCTCGGGCCGCTTGCCCGGTCCGTACACGACCTCGGGCACCCCCTGGCGCGCCTGCCGGTGGGTGTCGACGCGGGCGTAGCCCAGGTCCTCGTAGCCGCTCGACCCGGCGGGGACCGTGGCGCTCACGAGCGCACGTCCACGATCCGCAGCAGCGCGTTCATCGACCCGCTCTGCAGGCCCTCGAGGTCGACGGACGCGAACGTGAAGCCCGCCGCCCTGACCGCCCGGGCGATCGTCTCCCGCTCGGCGACGACCCGGTCGAGGTCGGCCGGCGGCACCTCGATGCGCGCCACGGTGCCGCGGGCGTGGGAGCGCACGCGCAGCCGCTCGAGACCCAGGTCGGCGAGCGCCGCCTCGGCGTCCTCGACCGCGCGGACGGCCTCGGGGGTGACCGGGTCGCCGTACGCGATCCGCGACGACAGGCACGCGGCCGCAGGCTTCTCCGCGACCGCGATGCCCCGGGCGGCGGCCGCGGCGCGGACGTCGGCCTTGGTCAGGCCCGCGTCGACCATCGGCGCGATCGCGCCGCGCACCTTGGCGGCCGCCAGGCCAGGGCGGTGGTCGCCGAGGTCGTCCAGGTTGGTGCCGAGCGCGACGGGGGCGTCGAGCAGCCGGCTCAACGGCGTGAACGCGTCGAACAGCGCCGACTTGCAGTGGAAGCAGCGGTCACCGGCGTTGGCGACGTACTCCGGCCGGTCGAACTCGTCGGTGGCGACCTCGACGTGGCGCACCCCGTGGGTACGCATCAGCTCGCGCGCCGCCGTCCGCTCCCGCGCCGCGAGGCTCGCCGAGACGGCGGTGACCGCCACGGCGCCCTCCCCGAGCACGTCGGCCGCGACGACGGCGAGCAGCGCGGAGTCGACGCCGCCCGAGAGGGCGACGACGAGGCGCTCCTCCCGCGCGAGACGCTCGCGCAGCCGCGCCAGCGGAGCGCGGTCGTCCTCGGCGAGGGGCTCGGCGGTCTCGACCGCCCGCGCGCTCACGCGCCCACCGTCGCGGCGACGTAGGGGATCGTCTGCGGGCCCTCGGGCAGCACGCACACCCGGGCGTCCGGCCCGATCCGCTCGCAGATCTCGCGCACGGTCGCGCCGATGTCGTCGGTCTGGCGCAGGTGCGCCTCGGCGAGCTGCTCGTCGCTGAGGAACGAGGTGTGCATGACGACCTCGACCTGGCTCTGGATCTTGGCCTGGATCTGCACCTGCCACTGGTCGGGCACGGTCTCGGTGCGGGCCGAGATGTCGTCGAACAGCTCCTGCGGGGAGCCGGCGGAGGCCAGCACCTCGCGGTACGACCCGTGGTCGGGGAACCCGTCGCGGCACTCGGCGGCGCAGATGATGGTGCCGCCCGGCTTGACCACGGTGAACGCGGCCGACATGCCCTTCACAGCCTGGTAGAGGTTCTGGTCGAGCGGGTAGCCGGAGTTCGTCGTCACGACGACGTCGAACGGGGCGTCGACCTCGCGCATCGCGATCTCCCGGGCCGCCTCGCGCGCGGCCTCGTGCATCGGCAGGATGTCGCCGCAGAAGGCCCGCACGATCTCGTGGTCGCGGTTGAGGATGACGTCGAAGGCGAACGTGACGTCGGTGGCCGCGGCGATCGCACGGACGTCGTCGTGCACGGGGTTGCCCTCGATGACGCCCCAGGTGGCCCGCGGGTCGCCGATCCGGGCGGCGTCGTGCAGGGTCAGCACGGTCTCGAGCGCCGCGAGGCCGGGCGCGACGAGCTTCGGGCCGCCGCTGAAGCCGGCGAAGAAGTGCGGCTCGACGAAGCCCGTCGTGATCCGCACGTCGGCCTCCACCCACAGGGTGTTCAGCCAGACCGGGACCCCGGCGCCCAGCTCGCCGACCCAGGTCAGCGAGTCGCGGTCGCGGGCGTCGTGGTTGACGATGCGCAGCAGGTCGGCCAGCTCGTCGCCCACCATCGCGCGGATCTCCGCCTCGGTGTTGCCGCGGTGTGTGCCGGTCGCGACCAGCACGGTCACGTCGGACGGGTCCACGAGGCCCTCGAGCTCCTCGAGGATCGCGGGCAGCATCAGGTGCCGCGGCTGCGGCCGGGTGCTGTCGCACATCGAGATGGCCACCGTCTGCCCGGGCCGCACGCGGTCGCGCAGGCGGGGGCCGGACACGGGGGTGGCCAGCACCTCGCGCAGGTACGCCGCCTGGTCGGGCGCACCGGGGTGGAACGAGGGCTCGACGACCGTCGTGCCCTCCGGCAGGTCGACGCTCAGGCGGGTCTCGCCGTAGGCCAGGGTGACGTCCATGCTTCTTCTCCGTCGGTGGGGGAGCGGGTGGGGCGGGGGGACGGGTACGCCCGTCAGTGCTGCGGCAGCGGGTCCTCGCCGTCGGGCACGGCGGCCTTCTCGGCCATCGACTCGAGGTGCCCGGAGCGCTTGAGCATCCAGGTGGCCAGCAGCGGCGCGAGCAGCGCGGTGACGAGCACGGAGGCCGCGATCTGTGCGGTGGCCGTGCCCACGTACTCCTGGAACTTGGGGTCGGCGGCCGCGACCACCGCGGGCGTGCCGATCGAGTTGCCGGCCGTGGTGCCGGCCGCGAAGCCGACGCCCGACTCGCCGCCGCGGCGCAGGACGAGGCGGTAGCCGAGGTAGCACAGGCCGCCGGTCAGCGGCGCGATGAGCACGCCCAGCACGAGGCCGCTGAGGCCGCCGCTGATCACGTCGCGCAGGTCGATCGCGGTGCCGAGCGCGAAGGCGAAGAACGGGATCACGATGTTCGGCGTCGGGCGCACGATCTCGCGCCAGCGGGGGTCGACGTTGCCGACGAGCACGCCGAGCAGCAGCGGCGCGAGCGAGGCGAGCAGCGCGGTGAAGGGGATCTCGCCGAGACCGGAGGTGCCGAGGAAGAGCAGCGTCAGGAACGGACCGTCGTTGAGCGCCGAGCCGATGAAGGCGCCGCGGTCGCGCGAGTCGCCGTACTTGCTGGTGTAGGCCACCCACAACCCGCTGTTGCTGTTGTCGGAGGCCGCGAGGATCGCCAGGATCGAGAGCCCCATGATCCCGTCGAGGCCCACGAAGAGGCCGAGGATCACCACGAGGGTCGCGGGGATGAAGCTCTTGGCGACCAGCAGCACGCCGGCGTGCGCCATCACCGCGCCGCCCGTGCGGACGTTGACCTGCGTGCCGACCGCGAAGATCAGCAGGCCGATCAGGGGCAGGGCGCTGTCACGGAACAGCCCCGAGGTGAAGCTGCCGATGTCGAGGGCCGGAGCCGCGAACGTCCCGGCCAGCGAGCCCAGCACCAGCGGGATGATCATGATCCCGCCCGGGAAGCGGTCCATGGATCCGAAGAGCGGCGAGCGCAGGGGCTCGGGCCGCATTCCTGCAGGCGACATCGGTGTCTTCCTCTCGAGGTGGGTGTGCCGAGGGCGCACGCGTCCACGGACGCGTGCGTGACGGAGCGGTGTGCGACGCCCCGGTCGACCGTGCGGTCGCGGGGCGCGGCGGGGTCAGCGGTGGAGGACCACCCGCATGACCTGGGTCGTGGTGCGGGTGATGGCGGCGACCGCGCCCGTCCGCAGCTGGTCGAGGTCCTCGGCGCCGTTGGCGATCGAGAAGGCCCCGGTGATGCCGGCCTCGGCCAGCTCGGTGTCGCTCGCGCCGACGGAGCCGGCCACGACGAGCACGGGCACGTGCGCCGGGGTCAGGCGACGCACGGTGTCGACGACCTTGCCGCCGAAGGACTGGCTGTCGATCCGGCCCTCGCCGGTCAGCACGACGTCGACGTCCTCGAGGAGGGCGGGCAGGCCCAGGGTGTCGGCGACGAGCTCGCCGCCGGGGGAGATCTCGGCGCCGAGCAGCGCGCACATCCCGGCGGGCATGCCGCCGGCCGCGCCGGTGCCGGGCGCGGTGGCCACGTCCATGCCGGTGTGGGCGTGCAGCACCTCGGCGAGACGCCGCAGGCCGGTGTCCAGGGCGGTCACGTCGTCGGGCGTCGCGCCCTTCTGGGGGCCGAACACGGCCGCGGCGCCACGCTCGCCGACGAGGGGGTTGGTGACGTCGCAGGCGATCCGCCAGCGCACGGCGGCGGCCCGGGGGTCGAGGCCGTCGGTGTCGACCCGGTCCAGCCGGTGCAGCGACCCGCCGCCGTCGGGCAGCTCGACGCCGTCGGCGTCCAGCAGGCGTACGCCCAGGGCGCTCAGCAGGCCGGCGCCGCCGTCGGTGGTGGCGGAGCCGCCGATGCACAGCAGCACCTCGGTGCAGCCGGACTCGATCGCGGCCCGCGCCAGCACGCCGACACCGCGCGTGCTCGCCTCCAGCGGCTGCAGCGGCACGTCGCTGACCTGCGGCAGGCCGTTCGCCTCGGCGGCCTCGACGACCGCGGTCGTGCCGTCGGGGGACAGGCCCCAGCGCGCCACGACCGGCCGGCCCAGGGCGTCGGTGGTCTCGGCCTCGCGAGCGGTCACGTCCCACGCGCCCAGGAGGGCGTCGAGCGTGCCCTCGCCGCCGTCCGCGAAGGGCAGGGCGTGTACGACGGGCTGCTGCTCGGGCGCGAGGCCGTGCGCCGCGGCGCGTACGCCCTCCGCCATCGCCGCCGCGACGTCGCGTGCGGACGCGCTGCCCTTGAACGAGTCGGGCACCACGACGACCCGGGGGCGTGTGGTGCGCCGCACATCGTTGGACATGCCGAGGACACTAGGGCGACGCGGGTCACGTCCGCCAGGGTGATCCGCCCACATCGCAGCCGCCACTGGGCACTCTCGTATGTGCGGATCGCACGGTCAGGCTCCGGGGTCGCCCGCCGTCGCCTCGTGCGCCAGCGTCGCGCTGCGCAGCACCGCGGCGTGGTCGGGGCGCCGCAGGTCGAGACCCGTGAGCGTGCGGATCCGCTCGACCCGCTGCAGCAGGGTGTTGCGGTGCACGAAGAGCTCCGCCGCCGCTGCGGCCAGCGACGGCGCCCGGGCGACGACGCGCACGGTCTCGCGCTGCGCCGGGGCCAGGCGTGCGGCCGTGCGGGCGAGCCGGCGCAGCGTCCGGTCGGGCAGGTGGGCCACCCCGATCGCGGCCTCCGCGTCGCGCAGCTGCTCGACACCGGCTCCCGCCCCGGCCTCCGGGAGCAGCCGGGCCAGTCGGCCGAGCGCCTTGAGGTCGTGGGCCCAGGAGGCGAGGTCGTCCACGTCGTCCAACCCGTCCACGACGAGCCGCCGGGTCGCGGCGCCGCCGAGCCCGGGATCGATCCCGCGGCCGCCGGCGGCGACGACCCACAGCAGTCCGTGCATGACCACGGCGCAGGGACCGTCCGTGCGCAACCGCCGGTCGTTGAGCACCGTGACCGTGTGCTCGGCGTGCGGGGGCGGGGCGGCCGAGCCGTCGGGGCGCGGCGCCGGGTCGGCCCACACGGCGATCGACCAGGGGCCGGAGCCGAGGCCCGCCGAGCGCAGGCGGTCGAGCAGCGCCGGGGTCGACGAGCGGGCCGAGGCCAGGGTGGAGACGAGCTCGCGCGTGCGGGTGCGGGTGAGGTTCGCGCTGTCGTGCTCGCGCTCCTGGGTGAGCAGCAGCTGCATGGTCAGCGCCACGACGTGGGCGATCGGCTCGACGGTGCGCGGGTCGCCGGTGATGCCGACGACCCCGGCCACCTGGCCGTCGAGCTCGAGGGGGACGTTGATGCCCGGCCGGTCCACGACGCCCTCGACGACGCGGGTCACCACGACGGGCCGTCCTCCGGCGAGGACGCGGCGGGCGGCGCGGTGCGGCTTGCCGACCCGCTCGGGGACCGTCGAGGCGACGACCATCCCGCCGGCGTCCATCAGGTTGATGTCCTGGCGGATGGTCGAGGCCACCACGTCCACGACGCGCTGGCCGAGCTCGGCGCTCAGGGGCGCGCCGGCCGAGCTCGCGTCGGTGCTGCCGGGCTCCGCCATGGGCGTCACCCTAGGGCGTACGCGACGGCGCCGCCGGTCCGGAGCGAGGTGCTCCGGGCCGACGGCGCCGTGGGTGCTGCGGGTGGTGCGGGTGCCGCGGGTCAGCCGAGCTTGACGTTGACCTGCTTGATCTGGGTGAACGACTCGAGCGCACCCTCGATCGAGAACTCGCGCCCGATGCCCGACGACTTGTAGCCGCCGTAGCTCTGGCCGATCAGCTGGCCGCCGCCCTGGTTGACCTGCACCCAGCCGGACTCGATCCGGTGGGCGGTGTCGAGGGCCGCCGTCAGGTCCTGCGACCACACGTAGGCCGCGAGGCCGTAGTGCGAGTCGTTGGCCATCTTGACGACCTCGTCGCGGTCCGACCACGGGATGGCGACCAGGACGGGACCGAAGATCTCCTCCTGGGCGATCCGCCAGTCGTTGCCGACCGACGAGAAGATCGTCGGGCCCTGGTAGAACCCGTCGAGGCCCGCCGGCACCTGCTCGGACAGGTCGAGGGGGACCTCGACGCCCGACTGGGCCTTGCCGTCCGCGATGTACGACTTGATCTGGTCGAACTGCTTCTGGTTGATGATCGCGCCCATGTCGGTCGCCTCGTCGAGGGGGTCGCCCACGACGAGCTTGCCGACCTGGGAGACGAGCTCGGCGAGGAACTCGTCGTAGACGTCGCGGTGGACGAACAGGCGCGAGCCCGCCGTGCAGGACTGACCCTGGCGGGTGAACCGCATCGCGGTCAGCACGCCGGTGGCGGTGCTGGCGAGGCGGTCGCCGGCCACGGCGTCCGGGAACACGATGTTGGGGCTCTTGCCGCCCAGCTCGAGGGAGACGTGCGCCAGGCGCTCGCCGGCCGCCGAGGCGACGTGGTGGCCGACCCGGCTCGAGCCGGTGAAGGACACCTTGTCGACGCCGCGGTGCTGCACGAGGGCCTCGCCGACCTCCTGGCCGTAGCCGGTGAGGACGTTGAGCACGCCGTCGGGCAGGAACGGGGACACGATCTCGGCCATCCGCAGGATGGTCAGGGGCGCGTCCTCGGCCGCCTTGAGCACGATGGTGTTGCCCGACGCCAGCGCCGCCGGCACCTTCATGGCGGCGATCATCAGCGGCGAGTTCCACGGCAGGATGCCGGCCACGACGCCGAGGGGCTCGCGGCGCGTGTACTGCAGCTGGTCGTCCCCCGCGGGGAGCGTGACGCCCTTGAACTCGCCCGCCACGCCACCGAAGTAGCGGAACAGGGCGACGAGCGTCTGCGACTCCGGACGCGCCTGCGGGCGCAGGGCGTTGCCGGTGTCGATCGCGGTGAGCTGCGCCAGCTCCTCGGCCGCCTGCTCGAGGGCGTCGGCCGCCTTCAGCAGGGCGACCTGACGGTCCTTGAAGTGGGTGGAGCGCCACGCGGGGAACGCCGCGCGGGCGGCCTTGACGGCACGGTCCGCGTCCTCCTCGCGCGCCCGGGGCGTACGCCCCAGCGACAGGCCGCGACGGCCGGGGGACGTGACGTCGATCCACTCGCCGCCGACGGCCTCCACCCGCTCGCCACCGATCAGCATCAGGTGGTCGCCGGACGGGGTCTCGATGGTCTGTGTCATCGGTTGATCTCCTTCGTCGTTGTCGTCGTGGCCGTCAGCGCGCGGCGTGCACGTCGTCGAGGTCCGTCAGCGAGCTGCCCCGGGTCTCCTTGGCGAACGCCAGGGCGACGAGGCTGACCACCGCGGCGCCGGCCAGGTAGAACGCGATCGGGGTGGTGCTGTCGTAGCGGTCGAGCAGCGCCACGGCGATGATCGGCGCCATCGAGCCGGCCGCGATCGCGGTGACCTGGTAGCCGAGCGAGACGCCGGCGTAGCGCATCTTGGTCGGGAACATCTCCGACATCAGCGACGGCTGCGGGGCGTACATGAGGCCCTGGATCGCGAGGCCGAGCACGACGGCCAGGATGATCTGGACGTCGCTGCCGGTGTCCATCATCGGGAAGGCCCAGAAGCCCCAGGTCGCCGTGCCGAGCACACCGAGCAGGTAGACGGGCTTGCGGCCCCAGATGTCGGAGAGCAGGCCCACGGCGGGCACCACGAAGACGTGCGAGAGGTGGCCGACCAGGAGCAGCAGCAGCACGTGCTCGACGTCGAAGCCGATGTGGTCCTGGCGCAGGTAGCTGATCGTGAACGTGACGACCATGTAGTACATGATGTTCTCGCAGAAGCGCAGGCCCATGGCCGTGAGCACCTGCTTGGGGTAGTACTTCACGACCTCGAGAACGGTCGAGCGGGACGCCTTCTCGGCCTCCTCCTTCTCGACGGCGGCCTTGAAGATGGGCGCGTCCTCGACCTTGGTGCGGATGTACCAGCCGACGAGCACGATGATCGCCGAGGCGAAGAACGCGATGCGCCAGCCCCAGTCGAGGAAGGCCTGCTCGCTCAGGCCCGCCGAGAGGCCGAGCATCACGAGCGTCGCGATGAGGTTGCCGATCGGCACGCCGGCCTGCGGGTAGCTGGCCCAGTAGCCGCGGCGGTTGTCCGGCGCGTGCTCGGCGACGAGCAGCACCGCGCCGCCCCACTCGCCGCCCACGGCGAAGCCCTGGACGAAGCGCAGGACGATCAGCAGGACCGCGGCCCAGACGCCGATCTGGGCGTGGCCCGGCAGGGCGCCCATGAGGAAGGTGGAGACACCGACCAGGACGATGGAGAGCTGCAGCAGCTGCTTGCGGCCGAACTTGTCGCCGTAGTGGCCGAAGACGAGACCACCGATGGGGCGGGCGATGAAGCCGACCGCGTAGGTGCCGAGCGCGGCGATGGTGCCGACGGTCGGGTCGCTCTCGGGGAAGAAGACGGCGGGGAAGACCAGGATGGCCGCGGTCGCGTAGACGAAGAACTCGTACCACTCGACGACCGTGCCGGCCATCGAGGCGGCGACGACCTTGCGGAGGTTGGACTTTCCGGCCGGCGGCACGGTGGGTGCGCTGGTGGGGGCGGTGCTCACGGGGTGTTCTCCTGGCTCAGGGTCGCGGTGACGTCCGCGTCGAGGGTGTCGTTCGTCAGCTCGCCGTCGACGAGCTTGACCAGGACCGAGCAGTCCTGGCCGCCGAGCCCGAGCTCGATCAGCTGGTCCATCCGCTGGCGCACGGCCGTGGCGAACGGGAGCGCGGTGGACGTCGAGCCGCCCGCCGCGATGGCGAGGTCGAGGTCCTTGCGCAGCAGGGCGGTGGCGAAGCCGCCCTGGAAGTCGCGGTTGACCGCGGCGGTCTCCACGACGTCCTTGATGGGGTACCAGGTGCGCAGCGCCCAGCTGTCGCCGGAGGAGACCTTGGCGATCTCCCAGAAGGTGCTGGCGTCGAGGCCGAGGCGCTCGGCGAGGACGGCGCCCTCGGCGGTGGCCGCGAGGGTGATGCCGAGCATCATGTTGTTGGTCAGCTTGGCGGCCTGGCCGTTGCCGGCGCCACCGGTGTAGAAGATGCGGCCGGCGAGGACGTCGATCACCGCGCGGACGTCCTCGAGCACGGCCTCGTCGCCGCCGACCATGAAGGTCAGCGTGCCGGCCGCGGCACCGGAGATGCCGCCGGAGACCGGGGCGTCGAGGAAGCGGAGGCCGGCAGCGGTCGTCGTCTCGTGCAGCTCGCGCGCGGCGTCGATGTCGATCGTGGAGGAGTCCACGACCACGGCGCCCTGCTTGGCGTTCGCGAGGACGCCGTCCTCACCGCCGAGCACCGCCTTCACGATGTCGTGGTTCGGCAGCATGGTGAACACGACGTCGGCGTCGGCGACCGTCGCGGCCACCGTCTCCTCGAGCGTCACGCCCTGCTCGGCCGCGGCGGCGCGAGCGGTCTCCGAGAGGTCGAAGCCGTGCACGTCGTGGCCAGCGGCGACGAGGCGCCCGCTCATCGGGGCACCCATGTTGCCCAGACCGATCCAACCGATTCGCATGTCTCTGCTTTCTACGAGGGTGCTGATCCGTGCTCCGGGACGTGACGCAGGTCGCGTGACGCGGGGCACTCGACCGACCATGGTGGGTGGTCCCGGTCACGTCTGACAATGGCGGGAAGCACGCGGCGCGTGTGCAGAAATGCACAGCGTCGCGCCCGCCCGCGCAGCGCGCGGTAGCAGGTGGGCTAAAGTCGGGTGGCGTCCTGCGGGACGGCCCTCGACGGCCGGCGACCTGCCGGCGTCGGCGGAGGAACGACGGAGCCGGACGGATGCGCGCTGACGACCTGCTGATCATGCTCGAGGTCGCTCGCTCGCGCTCCTTCGTGCAGGCGGGCGTCGCCCTGGGGATGGACCACACCACCGTGTCGCGGCGCATCGCCAGCCTCGAGAAGGAGCTGGGGGACCGCGTCGTCGACCGCTCGCTGGCGGGCGTGCAGCTGACCAGCCTCGGGCGGGCGATCCTGCCGGCGGCCGAGCAGGTCGCGCGCGCGATGGACGTCGCGGAGCAGACGGTACGCCCCGACCGCAGCGTCGCCGGGCACGTGCGCGTCGCCTCGCCCGAGGCCTTCGGCGCCCGCTTCGTGGCGCCGGCGATGGCGCGGCTGCACCAGCAGCACCCCGGGGTCAGCATCGAGCTGGTCGCGGCCACGCGGCCGCTCGGCCAGGCCACCGGGGTGGACGTCGAGATCGGGGTCGGCACGCCGACGACGCGGCGCTTCGAGGTGACGCCGCTGGCCGACTACAGCCTGTCGCTGTACGCCTCGACCGCCTACCTCGAGCGGGCGGGCACGCCGACCCTGGAGACGCTGACCGAGCACCCCGTCATCTACTACATCGACGCGCTGCAGCGCGTCGACGAGCTCGGCCTGGCCGACGCCGGCATCCCGGTCGACTCCGTGCAGATCGGCTCGACGAGCGTGCTGGTCCAGCACGAGGCGACGATCGCGGGCGGCGGGGTCGGGCTGCTGCCCGACTTCCTCGCGCGCTCGACGCCCGGGCTGGTGCGGCTGCTGTCGGACGAGGTGCGCCTCGTGAAGCCGATGGTGGCGCTGCTCCCGCCGCGCGTCCTGCGGCGTCCCGCGGCCATCGCCTTCATGGCGACCCTGGTGCGCGAGATCGCCGAGCGCCGGCTCGAGCTGCTCGAGGACGCGACCGGCTGACGCGGCGCGGGCGTACCGCTCGGCCCCGCTCAGCCCTCGAGGCCGGAGCGCTCGTAGAACTCGCGGATGTGCCGGGTGACGGCGATCTCCGCCGTGTGGGGGTCCCGGGCCGCGATCGCGGCCACGACGGCGCGGTGCTCGGCCCGCAGCTTGGTCAGCAGCTCCGACCAGTCGTCGACGTTGGGGATGGAGCGCAGCACGTAGGACTCGATCGAGCCGCGCAGCGAGGCCATCATCTGGGCGACGACCGCGTTGCCCGAGAGCACGGCGAGCTCGACGTGCAGCCGGGCGTCGAGCTGCAGGAACTCGTCGAGCTGGATGTCGGGCTCGTCCATCCGGTCGAGGAGCGGGAGCACTCCGTCGACCGAGCCGTCGCCCCGCGCGGCGGCCGCCACGGCCCACGACTCGAGCAGCACCCGGGTCTCGACGATCTGCGCGACCGGGAAGGCGCGGGTCGCGACGTGCAGTCGCACGGCGCTGTCGAAGGCCAGCGAGGGGTCGGCGACCAGCACGGCGCCGGAGCCGTCCCCGGACCCGACGGCCCGGCGTACGACACCCATCGCCCCCAGCACCTGCAGCGCCTCGCGCACCGAGCCGCGGGAGACCCCCAGCTGCTCGGCGAGCGCCCGCTCGCCGGGCAGGCGCATGCCCACCACCAGGGCACCCTCCTCGAGCTGCTCCTCGATATGACGCAGCACGGTGTCGCTCGCTCGCACGGGGCTCAGCGTACGGCCGGAGCGGATCGGTGGCCGACACCCCCTGTTGCCCACGTCACACAACGGCTACGGTGTGGTCCTACCACGTGTGGTCCTACCACAGTCGAAACCGGAAGGTGGCCGCGCTGCCGATGACGTACGACCCTCTGTTCCTCCACACCGCGATCACGATCGTCGGCATCATCGTGCTGATCGTGGTGCTGAAGATCCACCCGATGTTCTCGCTGCTCGCGGGCGTCCTCTACCTCGGCATCGCCAGCGGCCTCGGCCTCGACGACACGCTCAACGCCCTCACCCTCGGGTTCGGCGACATCCTCGCCGAGATCGGCCTGCTCATCGCCTTCGGCATCACCCTCGGCACCGCGCTCAACGAGCTCGGGGCGATCGAACGCGTCGTGCGCGGTCTGGTCAAGGTGTTCGGCAAGCGCAAGTCGCCGTACGCCATCGGCCTCACCGCCGGCACGGCTCTGCAGCCGATCTTCGCCGACGTGATGCTCGTCGTGACCGCGCCCATCGCCCGCGGCCTCGCCCGCACCAGCGGCGACCGCGGCATCCCGCGGCTCGCCGCCGCGCTCGTCACCGGCATCCTCGTCGGCCTGACGATGATGATCCCGAGCGTCGGCTCCCTCGCCCTCGCCGGCGTCATCGACGTCCCGCTGTGGCGCTACCTCCTCATCGGCGGCGCCGTCGGCGCGATCACCATCGTCGTGACGATCTTCCTGATGACGGTCCTCATCGAGCGCACCCGCTTCTGGAACCCCGAGAAGGACGAGGACCGCGCGACCATGGACGCCCTCGACGGCATCGCGCCCGATGACGAGGACCTCGCCGGTCCCGGTGGTTCCGGGGCCGCCGGGGTCTCCGGCGGGGCCGGGGGAGCGGTGCGTACGCCCGCGCCCGCGGTCGACGCGCCCGTCGCCGCCCCGGCGCGCACGGTGCCCGTGCTGCTGGCCGGCGTGCCGGTGATCGCCGCGCTGCTGCTGGTCGCTGCCGGCTCGCTCAGCGACGTCTTCGGTGTCGAGAACGCGCTGCTGACCTTCCTGTCCGCACCGACGGTCGCGCTGCTGATCGGCGCGTTCGGCGCCGTGCTGCTGGTGCGGTGGTACCGCGGCCAGGCCGGCGTGAAGCGGGCGCTGGACTCGAGCTTCTCCTCGCTCGGCGAGGTGCTCGTGCTGACCGGCCTCGGTGGCGCGCTCGCCGGGCTCGTCAAGGCCACCGGCCTCGGCGACGTGCTCGGCGAGCTCTTCGAGTCGAGCGCCGGGCCGCCGATCCTGCTCGCCTGGACCATCGCGATGGTGTTGCACGTGGCGATCGGGTCGGTCAGCGTCGCCGCCATCACGGCCGCCGGCATCCTCGGCCCGGCCGCGAGCAGCGCCGGCGTCGACCCGATCCTGGTCGCGCTCGCCGCGGCCGCCGGCGCCCTGTTCCTCATGACCGTGCACAGCAACTTCTTCTGGATGGCCAAGAACCTGCTCGGCCAGACGACCAGCGGCGCGGTGAAGGTGGTCGGCGCGTCGACCTCCATCGCCTCCGTGGTCGGGCTGGGCGTCGTGCTCGCGCTGAGCCTGGTGCTCTAGGCCGGCGCCCCTCCGGGCCGGCCCCTCCGGGCTGGCCGCTCCGGGCTGGCCGCTCCGGGCTGGCCCGGAGAAGAAAACGCGGACCGGTCGGCAGAGAACGCGGACGGACGATCCTCTTCGAGGCTCTTCCGTCCGCGTTCTCTCGTGCGCGGTCCGCGTTTTCTCTGCCGGCGTCCAGGCGTGCGGCGGCCCGTCGGCGGGCCGGCCTCAGGCGCCCGCGTCGCGCCGCTGCGCGAGCCAGCGGTCCGACTCGGGCGTCCCGCCGTCGAGGCCCTCGACGACGGCGAGGAAGCTGCGGTGCCCGTGCTCGGCGAACGCGGCGAGGGCGGCGTCGACCTCGCCGCTCTCGAGGGCCTCGAGCAGCGACCGGTGGCGCGCCGCGTTGCCGGCCGGCGACTCCTGGGTGCGGCTCGCGACGTTGAGGCTCATGCACAGCTGCATCTGCAGCTGCAGGCTGCGGTACGTGCCGGTGAGTCGCTCGTGCCGGGCGAGGTCGACGACGGCGAGGTGGAAGGCGTACCCCAGCTCCACCAGCGTGGCGCCCCCCGTGCCGGCCTCGCCCGCCCGCTCGAGGTCGGCGAGCGCGTCGCGCACGGGCGCGAGGTCGGCGTCGGGATCGGTGAGCGGGAGCGCGAGGCGCAGGGCGAGGGTCTCGAGCCCGTCGCGCAGGGTGACGATCTCGTAGACGTCGTGGCGGGTCAGCTGCCGCACGACCATCCCGCGCCGGGGGTGCTGCACGACGAGGCCGTCGTGCTGGAGGCTCTGGAGGGCCTCGCGGACCGGCGGACGGGAGACGCCGAGGCGCTCGGTGAGCCGGGTCTCGACGAGGTGCTCGCCGGGCTGCAGCTCGCCGCCCAGGATCATCGCGCGCAGCGCCTCGGCGGCCAGCCGGGCCATGCTCGGGGGCGCCACGATGCGGCCGGCGGCGGCCTCGGGGGCGTTCATCCTGCGCACTCTAGGGCTCCTCCCGGTCCGGGCCGGACGGCCTTGCCGTGGCCCACACCACAGCCTACGGTCTACGGTATACAGAAATCGACCGGAGGTTACTCTGTGACGTCACCTGCTCCCGGCCCGCTCGACGGCATCCTCGTCGTCGAGGTCGGCTCGTTCATCGCGGCGCCCTTCGCCGCCACGCAGCTCGCCGACCTGGGGGCCCGCGTGGTCAAGGTCGAGGCTCCCGGCACCGGCGACTTCGTGCGCGGCAACGCCCCGTTCGTCGACGGGGAGAGCTCGGCCTTCGTGCGGCTCAACCGCAACAAGGAGTCCGTGGCCCTCGACCTCAAGAGCGAGGAGGGGCGCGCGGCGTTCCGCGACCTGGTCGCGCGTGCCGACGTGCTGGTGGAGAACCTGCGGCCGGGCGCGATGCGCCGCATGGGTCTGGGCTACGAGGACCTCGCGGCCGAGAACCCCCGCCTGCTGTACGCCTCGGCGTCGGGCTGGGGGCAGGACGGCCCGCTGGCCGACCTCCCCGGGCTGGACATCATGGCGCAGGCGCGCTCGGGGCTGATGAGCGTGACGGGGTTCCCGGACGCCGGCCCGGCCAAGGTGGGCGTCCCGGTGTGCGACCTGATGTGCGCGATGTACGTCGCCCTCGGCGTCGTCGCCGGCCTGCGCGAGCGGGACCGGTCGGGGCGCGGGCAGTACCTCGACGTCTCCCTCTACGAGTCCGGCGTCTCCCTGGCCGTCTGGGAGGCCGGGCGCTACCTGGGTGACGGCACGGTGCCGGGCCCGCAGGGCTCCGCCCACCAGAGCCAGGCGCCGTACCAGGCCTTCGTCACCGTCGACGGCTACGTCACGATCGGCGCGAACACCCCCGGCCTGTGGCAGCGCCTGTGCGAGGCCCTCGGGCTCACGGCGCTGCTGGACGACGAGCGGTTCGCCGGCAACGCCGAGCGGATGGCGCACCGCGACGACCTCGTCGCGGCCATCGAGCGGGTCACCGGCGACCTGCCCACCGACACCGTGATCGAGCGGCTGCAGGCGGCGGGCGTGCCCTGCGCGCCCATCCAGACCTACGACCAGGTCTTCGCCGACCCGGCCCTCGAGGCGCGCGACTTCTTCTGGGACGCCCCGCACCCGACGCTGGGCGCCGTGCGCCAGGTCGGCTCGCCGATGCGCTTCTCCCGCACCCCGGCGCGGCGGGGGAGCGCGGGCCCGCTGCTGGGCGCCGACACCGACGCGGTGCTCGCCGAGCTGGGCGCCGACGCCGAGAGGGTCCGGTCGTGAACGACGAGCTGGTCGTGGAGCTGGACGGCTCCGTCCTGCGGGTCACCTTCAACCGGCCGCAGGCCCGCAACGCGATGACCTTCGCGATGTACGAGGGCCTCGTCGCCGCCTGCGAGCGCGCCGACGGCGACGAGGGCGTACGCGCGGTGCTCCTGCGCGGCGCCGGCGGCCAGGCCTTCGTGGCCGGCACCGACATCGCGCAGTTCGCGGGCTTCGACGGGCCGCGGGGCGTGGAGTACGAGCGCACCATCGACGCCACCATCGGTCGGCTGCTCGACGTGCGGGTGCCGGTCGTCGCCGCGATCGACGGCTTCTGCATCGGGGGTGGTCTCGCCATCGCCGCGGCCGCCGACGTGCGGGTGGCGCACCCGTCGTCGCGCTTCGGCTACCCGATCGCCCGCACGCTCGGCAACACGCTCTCGGCGGCCAGCTACGCCCTGACGATGCGCCACTTCGGCCACGCCCGGACCATCGACATGATCACGACCGCGCGCCTGCTGGACGCGGAGACGGCACGCGAGGCGGGGTTCGTCTCGCGCCTCGACGAGGACGTCACCGCCTGCGCCGAGGGGGTTCTGGAGAAGATCCTGGCCCACGCCCCCCTGACCATGGCCGCGGGCAAGGAGATCCTGCGACGCCTGCACCGCGCCGCGGGCAGGGTGGACGCCGACGACGTCGTGGCCGAGGTCTACGGCTCGTCCGACTTCGCCGCGGGGGTCGCCGCCTTCACGTCGCGTTCGACCGCGACCTGGACGGGCTCGTGACCGTGTCCTGCTAGCGTCGCCGCACCGACGGGGGCGGGGGAGCCGATGGACGTGCGCGAGGCGATCGCCAGGGGCGGCGCGGTGGCCGGCGCCGTGCTGATGGGCGCGGCGCTGGCCGTGCCTTTGCGGGTAGCCGAGGAGTCGCCCGCGTCGCGGCGCGACCTGCTGTGGGCCGGTGAGAGGCTGGGTACGCCCGCCGTCGCGGCCTACCTCGTGGTCTGCCTGGCCGTCGTGGTGGCGCTGCTCGCGGCGTGCCGGCGTAGGCCCGCCCGTTCCCGCCGGGTCGGAGCCGCCGCGCTCGTGCCGCTCGGAGCGGCGGGGGCGTGGCTCGTCACGCTGCCCGGCCGGGACGACGTGCTGCTGTGGGACGGGACGGACGCCCGGGGCCGTCCCACGGGCGGGATGGTCACCGCCGACCTGTGGGTGGGGGCCTGGTGCGGGGTCGCGGGCGGGGTCCTGCTGGCGCTGGCCGGGCTCGCCCTGCTCGTGCTGACGTCCCGGCGCGCCCCGGGGCGCTGACGGCCGGTTCAGTCCCGCACGAACGCCCGCCGGACCGCCGCCCGGGTCCGCTCGTCGCCCTCGGGCGTGTGCTCGTGGAAGCCGCGGCCCGTCTTCGCGCCCAGGTCGCCGGACTCGACGGCGGCGACCAGCTCCGGCGGTGCAGCGTCGTCGTCCGCGAGGTCCGGGAAGATCACCGCGGTCAACGACCGCCAGGTGTCGAGGCCGCCGAGGTCGAGGACGGAGAACGGCCCCGCCGCGGCCCAGCGCGGACCGAGGCCGCCGGTCACCACCGTGTCGACGAGCTCGGGGGTGGCGACGCCCTCGCGCACGAGGTGGAGCGCCTCGCGCACGAGCGCCGCCTGCAGCCGGTTGGCCACGAACCCGGGCACCTCGCGGGCCAGGGGCACGACGAGCTTGCCGGCCGCGCGCAGCAGGGCGACGACGTCGTCGACGATCTCGGGCCGGGTGGCCGGTGACGGCACGACCTCGACGAGCGGCACGACGTCGGCGGGGTTGAAGAAGTGCACGATCACGAGGCGGCCCGGGTCCTGCAGCCCCGCGGCCAGGACGCTCGGCACCAGGCTGGAGGTGTTCGACGCGATCGGTGCGTCACCGGCGTGCCGCTCCACCTCCGCGTACAACGCGTGCTTGACCGCCAGGTCCTCCACGACGGCCTCGAGCACCAGCGTGGTGCCGGTGACCGCGCCGGCCAGGTCGGCGTACGCCTCGATCCCGGGGTGGCGGGAGGCGACCGCCTCCGCGACCTCGGGTCGCGTGTCGAAGAGCCGGACCTCGTGGCCCGCCTCGGCGAGCACGACCGCGATCCCGGCCCCCATGATCCCTGCTCCCAGCACGCTGACCGGCCAGCTCATCGTCGCTCCCTCGTCACCCTCGTCGCCCGTTGCACGCGCCGGCTCCGCGGCCGACGCGGCGCTCATCGTAGGGACGGCGGCGCGTCGTCCGGGACCCGGCGGGGCAGGCGCTGGTCGAGCGCGGCCAGGGCCGCGACCAGGACGGCGGCGAGGACCACGACGGCCCCCGTGCCGAGCAGGGCGGCCGCGTACCCCTCGGCGGCGGCGTCGAGGAACGGGTACGGGTACCAGTCCGTGATCGCGCCGTGCAGGAACGTCCAGGCGATCCAGGCGACCGGCCAGCCGAAGGCGAGCGCGATCGTGCGTGCGTCGATGCGCGGACGCGGGCCGACGACGAGCCAGACGAGCAGCGCCGCCCACGGCGCGACGTAGTGCAGGCCGGTGTTGGCCCAGGCGGCCGCACCCTCCACCTCGACGATCGGCGCGAGGACCGTGGCGAAGACGATGCCCGTGACGAGGATGCCGAGCAGGGCGTCGAGGCGCAGCACCCGCCACCAGCGTCCGTCGCGTCCCGGTCGGACGGCCAGGCTGGCGGAGGCCACGAGCAGCAGCACGTTGCTCTGGATCGTGAAGTAGCTGAAGAGGCGGACGAGCCGCGTGCCGAGCGGCACCTGGTCGGTGGCGTCGCCCGAGCTGGCGTCCTCGCCGCCGGCCAGCACGAGGACCACCTGGAGCACCAGTGACGCGGCGACGACCACGGCCAGGACGGCGTGGGCGGCGCGTGCGGAACCCGGGGAGGGCGCGGAGCCGGCGGACGGGCGCATGGACGTCACGTGGTGAGTGTCGCGCGCGTCGCACCGCGGCGCCACGCCATCTCGCCGCGTACCGGCAGGTAGTGACGTAGAACGGTCCGCGTCGTCGCCCCAGGAGGAGAAGTCGTGGCCGTACGCGTGTCGTTCCCCAGCTCGACCGGACCGTCGCTGGCGGGTCTCGTCGACGAGCCCGAGGGCCCGGTGCGGGGGTGGGGCGTCTTCGTCCACGGGTTCACGCTCGGCAAGGACTCGCCGGCCGCGTCCCGGGTCTGCAAGCAGCTGGCCCGCGAGGGCATCGGGATGCTGCGCTTCGACGCCCTCGGGCTCGTCGACTCCGAGGGGGAGTGGGGCGACGGGTCGTTCACGGTGAAGGTCGCCGACACGCGCCGAGCCGTCGAGTTCATGGCCGAGCGCGGCACGCCCGCGTCGCTGCTCGTCGGGCACTCGTGGGGCGGGGCGGCGGCGATCGCGGCGGCCTCCGACGGGGCGGAGGTGGCGGCCGTCGCCTCGATCGCGGCGCCGGTCGACCCGGGCCACGCGGAGCACCAGTACGACGCGCTCGTCGACCGCGTGCTCGACGACGGCGAGGCCGAGTGGCGGGTCGGCGGCAAGGCGCTGACCCTGACCCGGGCCTTCGTCGAGGACGTCCGCCGCGCCGAGTTCCGCGACCGCATCGACCGCCTGCGCCGCCCCCTGCTGGTGCTGCACTCGCCGACCGACAACACGGTCGGGGTCGGCAACGCCAGCGAGATCTTCCAGCGCGCCCGCCACCCGCGCAGCTTCGTCGCGCTCGAGGGCGCCGACCACCTGCTGACCGCCCCCGGCCAGGCGCAGCGCGCCGCCCGGCTCGTCAGCGCGTGGGCGGAGCCGTACCTGGGGTGAGACCGGCTGCTCCCGTGCCGGTCGGTCCTTGCCGCACCAGCAGCGCGAGCACCTGACCGAAGAGGTCGTCGGGGACGCGGTCGCCGTCGAGCTGCAGCTCGATGGCGAAGCCGTGCGAGAGCGCGAGCAGCACCGTCGCCAGCTGCTCCGGGGGCATCGGCAGCACGGCACCGGTGTCGGCGGCGTGCTCCGCGATGGCCGCGGTGACGGTGTCGTGCAGGTCGCGCCGGTGCGTCATCAGCGTGTCGTCGCGGACCTGGCCGCCCGGTGCGGCGCGCACCTCCCGCTGCCACAGCTCGAGGAAGAGCATGTGCCGCTCCGGCTGGCGCACGAAGCTGCGGGTCAGCTCGTCGCCCAGCGCCTGGGCGCGCTCGACCATGGAGCCGCCGGCCTCGACCGCAGCCAGTCCGAGGTCGACGTCGGAGCGCAGGTTCTCCGCGACCACGGCCTCGACGAGGTCGTCCTTGCCGGCGAAGTTCGAGTAGATCGCACCCTTGGTGAGCCCCGCCTCCGCGGCCACCTCTTCGAGGGACGCGGCGTCGATGCCGGCCCGGGCGAAGACGCGGGCCGCGGCCTCGAGGAGGGTGCGGCGCACCTCGGCCCGCGGAGGGCGTCGGCGGCCGGGCGTGGTTGACACGCCGGGCACGATACCGCAGGGTATTGGATACCAGTCGGTATCGAACGATCGGAGGTCCGTGGTGCGGCTCCTCGACGAGGCGGCGTCCCTGACCCGCTGGGGTCTCGGCCACGCGGTGCCCCGCGTCGGCATCCAGGCGGGTGCGCGCCGCGGCGACCTGCAGGCACAGCTGATCCTGGCGACCGCGTCGGGCAGCGGTGACCGGGCCGACGGCAGCCTGCCGCTCGACCTGTTCGAGGAGGTGCGTTCCCGGGGCCCGATCCACCGCAGCGCGTTCGCCTACGTCACGGCGTCGCACCCGGTGGTCAAGGAGGTGCTGGGCAGTCCCGACGTGCGGGTCGGCATCGACGTCGGGGCCGGCGGGTTCCTCGGCCCCGTCCGGCGCTGGGCCGACCGCAGCACGCCCATCGGTCCGCTCACGCCCCCCTCGCTGCTCGCGGTGGAGCCGCCGGAGCACACGCGCTACCGCAAGCTCGTGACACGGGTGTTCTCCGTCAAGGCGGTGAAGGGCCTGCGCGAGCGCACCCAGGAGATCGCCGACCGGCTGCTCGACGACCTCGAGGCCAGCCGGGGCGCGAGCGTGGACCTGGTCGAGCGGTACTGCGCCCTGCTGCCCGTGACCGTCATCGCCGAGATCCTCGGGGTGCCCCAGGGCGAGCGGGACAGGGTGCTGCAGTTCGGGGAGGGCGCCGCGCCGAGCCTCGACATGGGGCTGCCGCTCGGTCGCTTCCGCGCCGTCGAGCGGTCCCTGCGGTCCTTCGAGGACTGGCTCGAGGACCACATGGAGGCCGTGCGGCGCAGCCCCGGGGACGACCTGCTCAGCCAGCTCGTGCTCGCACGGGACGACGACGGCGCGGGGCTCACGGACCTGGACCTCAAGGCGACCGCGGGCCTGGTGCTGGCGGCCGGCTTCGAGACCACGGTCAATCTCCTCGGCAACGGCATCGCCCTGCTGCAGCGCCACCCCGACCAGCTGCGGACGCTGCTCGACGACCCCGACCTGTGGCCGCGCGCGGTCGACGAGGTGCTGCGCTACGACCCGCCGGTGCTCCTCACCGGCCGCACCGTCGTGAGGGACACCGAGCTCGGCGGCCGTGCCGTCCCGCGCGGCGCCGTCGTCACCACGCTGCTCGCCGCCGCCAACCGGGACCCCGAGGTCTTCCCCGACCCGCAGCGCTTCGACGTCACGCGCGCCGAGGCGGACCAGCATGTGTCCTTCTCCTCCGGGCGCCACTACTGCCTGGGCGCCGCGCTCGCGCGGATGGAGGGGGAGGTGGGGCTGCGCACGCTCCACGAGCGGTTCCCGGACCTGGTCCTGGAGGCGGGGGCCCGGCGTCGGGAGACCAGGATCCTGCGGGGGTACGCGACGCTGCCGGCGCGCCTGCACGGCTGAACCGGGCGTCGGGTCGCTGCCCGTCGGCGGCGACGTGGTGCCCCAGGCAGGAGTCGAACCTGCGACCTTTCGCTTAGGAGGCGGCTGCTCTATCCGCTGAGCTACTGGGGCGTCCGGCTCATCCTGCCACCCGCACGGCGGGCCGTCCGACCCGCCCAGGCGTGCAACCCCGGGGCCATCGGGCGCGTCATCACGAGGTGAGGGGCGTCTGAGAACACGCTGTGACGTCGTCCGCGATGCCGCACGAGCCGCCCCCCTTGCGTAGATTGCACCTGCCTGACGCCCACACCCAGGAGTCGACCCGTGTCCGGGATGCCCAAGCGCCGCGCCCGCCGCAAGCGCCGCCACACCGTGCTGCGCGCCGTGCTCGCGACCACGCTCACCCTCGTGATCGTCACCGGCATGGCCGTCACGTTCCTGTTCCGCCAGCTCAGCGACAACATCACGGGCCTGGACAACGTGGACGAGATCCTTGGCGACCGACCGGACAAGATCACGGCCGCCGACGAGCCCCACGACGCGCTGAACATCCTGCTGATCGGGTCCGACAAGGAGGACGGCGGCAAGTCGCGCTCCGACACCACGATCATCCTGCACCTCTCGGCGAACCGGGAGTTCGCCTACGGCGTCAGCCTCCCGCGCGACGCCATCGTGGACCGTCCGGACTGCCGCGACTCCGACCTTGAGACCATCCCGGGCGCCGATGAGGTCATGTTCAACACGGCCTACAGCGAGGGCGGGCCGCTGTGCACGCAGGAGACCGTCGAGGAGCTGACCGGCATCTACGTCGACGCCGTCGTCGAGATGGACTTCGGCGGGTTCGAGGACATGGTCGACGCCATCGGTGGCGTGGAGGTCTGCCTCACCGAGCCCATCGAGGAGAGCCGCTACAACAAGGCGCTGCCGAAGTCGGGCACCTTCACCGCCGACGGCGAGGAGGCCCTGATCTACGTGCGTGAGCGCCACCAGCTCTCCATCAACGGCGACATCGGCCGGATGAAGCGCCAGCAGGCGTTCCTCGCCTCGCTCGCCAACAAGGTCGTCTCGGCGGAGACGCTGACGAGCCCGACGGCCGTCTACGACTTCCTCGACGCGACGACGCGCTCGATGACCATCACGGAGGAGTACGCGAGCGTCGGGCGCCTCGCCGACCTCGGCCTGCAGTTCAACGGCATCGGCGTCGACAACATCCAGTTCATCACCGTCCCGAACGAGGAGTGGGAGGTCGACCCCAACCGTCTGATCTGGACGGAGGACGCCGACGACCTGTGGGAGCTGATCCGCACCGACCAGCCGCTCTCCGGCGAGTTCCTCGAGGGCGCGATCACCGCCGAGGAGTCGGGCGGGTCGATCAGCACCGGCGACGCCAGCGGCACGCCGGAGACCTCCACGACCGACGACGCGACGACGGACCCGACCGACGACGGCACCGAGGACGAGGCGACCGACGAGAACCCGGTCGAGGGCCTCACGCCCGAGGACGTCGCCCGCCAGAACGGCCTGTGCTCCTGATGGTCGACGAGACGCCCGAGCAGCGGCGCCGGCGCCTGGCGGCCGTCTTCGGCGACGTGCTGCCCGAGCAGACCGGTGACGACCGCGACGAGCCTGCCGGCGGGTCGGGTGGCGCCGAGACGCCCTCCGACGCCTGGCTCCGCGCGCAGGTCCCGCCGCACCACGGCTCCTGAGCCCGCCGCGCATGACGCACGACCCGACGCAGGTCCTGGTGCTGCCGGGCGTACCGGCGCTGCTGCCCGCCCACGCGGGCCTCACCGACCCCGTGGCCGAGCTGCGCGCGGCGGCGCTGGAGGGCGTACGCCTGCTGCGTGAGGCCTCCGACCGCGTCGCGGTGGTGACCGGCCCCGCGAGCGCCGACGACGTACGCCGCGGGGTCACCGTCGGCGCCGGGGAGCGGGTGGCGCGCCACCTGCTCGACGGGGCGGAGGTCACCGTGCACACCGAGGTGCCGGCCGGGGCGCGGGCGGTGCTCGTGGTCGGCAACGGCTCCGCGACCCGCACCGAGAAGGCCCCGGGCCACCTCGACGAGCGCGCGGAGGGATTCGACGCCGCGCTCGGCGGGGCGCTGGCCGCTGCCGACGGCGACCGGCTCGCCGACCTGGACCTCGACCTCGCCGCGCAGCTGTGGGCCGACGCCGCCCCGCTCGCGGCGTTGGGGCGTCGGCTGCAGGCCGGCGCGGCAGCGGGGGAGCGGTGGCGCACCGAGGTGCTCCACGACGGCGCGCCCTACGGCGTGCAGTACTGGGTCGCGCGCCTGCGGACCGTCTGAGCGAGGCGTCCGACCGGGCCGTCCGACCGATGCGGGTCAGGCGTCGGCGGCGCGGGCCCGCTCGGCGAGCCGCACCGCGGCGTGGCGCACGATCGGCAGCTCGTCGGCGTCGCGCGCGGCCTCGTGGGGGACGGCCCCGCCGAGCAGCCCGGCCGGCTGCGTCAGCCACGTCCACACCTGCCACGGGTCCATCGACGCCGCGAGCAGCGGCTCCAGCACCGCGCCCAGCTCGGGGCGCAGCTCGCCGGTGTCCGTGAGCTGGAAGGCAGGCACGAGGGTGGCGCCCTCGTGCGCGACCACCAGCAGCGCGGCCCGCTCGGCCGCCTTGTGCACGGCGAAACGGGTCGCGTTCTCCGAGGCGCCGCGCACGGCGGCCAGGGAGGCGTACGAGTGCCACGGGGTCTCCAGCAGCGCCGCGCGCACGGCGGCCTTGCGGCGCAGCTGGACGAGCGCGACCGGGACGGCGTGGGCGGGCTCCTCGCCCTGCTGGTGGAGCAGGTCGTCGAGCTCCGCGACCTGCGCCGTGGTCAGCGGCTCACCCGTCTTCGGGTCGGCCCAGTGGGGCGCCCCGTCGTGGCCGCGCCGGAAGGTCGGCAGACCGGCCGCCGCGAGCTGGTCGACGAGCCCGAGCTCCTCGAGCCACGTCGCCAGCCGCTCGGCGCGGTCCGCCGCCTCCCCGGTCACGGGCTTACTTGCTCTTGCGCGCCCGCGAGGCGATCTTGGCGCGCTCGTTGGCGTCCAGGACGACCTTGCGGATGCGGACCATCTCCGGCGTCACCTCGACGCACTCGTCCTCGCGGCAGAACTCGAGGCACTGCTCGAGCGACAGCTTGCGCGGCGGGATCAGCTTCTCGAAGTTGTCCGAGGTCGCCGACCGGATGTTGGTCTGCTGCTTCTCCTTGGTGATGTTCACGTCCATGTCGTCGGCGCGCGAGTTCTCGCCGACGATCATGCCCTCGTAGACCTCGGTCGCGGGCTCGACGAACATGACGCCGCGCTCCTGCAACGAGGTCATGGCGTACGCCGTCGCCGCACCCTTGCGGTCGGCCACCAGCGAGCCGGAGGCCCGCGAGCGGATCTCGCCCGCCCAGGGCTGGTAGCCCTCGGAGATCGAGTGCGCGATGCCCGTGCCGCGGGTCTCGGTGAGGAACTCGGTGCGGAAGCCGATCAGGCCGCGCGCCGGCACGACGAACTCCATGCGCACCCAGCCGGTGCCGTGGTTGGTCATGCCCTCCATGCGGCCCTTGCGGGTGGCGAGCAGCTCGGTGATCGTGCCGAGGTACTCCTCCGGCGCGTCGATCGTCAGGCGCTCGGTCGGCTCGTGGACCTTGCCGTCGACCTCCTTGGTGACGACCTGCGGCTTGCCGACGGTGAGCTCGAAGCCCTCGCGGCGCATCTGCTCGACGAGGATCGCGAGCGCCAGCTCGCCACGGCCCTGGACCTCCCAGGCGTCCGGGCGGTCGGTCGGCAGGACGCGCAGCGACACGTTGCCGATCAGCTCCGAGTCCAGTCGGTCCTTGACCAGACGCGCGGTGACCTTCGAGCCCTTGACCTTGCCGACCAGCGGCGAGGTGTTGGTGCCGATGGTCATCGAGATGGCCGGCTCGTCGACGTGGATCAGGGGGAGCGCGACCGGGTTCTCGGCGTCGGCGAGGGTCTCGCCGATCATGATCTCCGGGATGCCCGCGACCGCGACGATGTCGCCGGGGCCCGCCGACTCGCCCGGCTTGCGCTCGAGGCCCTCGGTGACGAGCAGCTCGGTGATCCGGACGTTCTTCGTCTCGCCGTTGCGCTGCATCCACGCGACGGTCTGACCCTTGCGCAGGGTGCCCTGGTGGATGCGCAGCAGCGCCAGACGGCCGAGGAACGGCGAGGCGTCGAGGTTCGTGACGTGGGCCTGCAGCGGCGCGCCCTCGTCGTACTTCGGGGCCGGGATCGTGTCGAGGATCGTCTTGAACAGCGGCTCGAGGTCGGAGCCCTCGGGCATCGTGCCGTTCTCCGGCTGCGTCAGCGAGGCGATGCCGGCCTTGCCCGAGGCGTACACGACCGGGAAGTCCAGTGCGTCCTGGCTGTGCGAGTCGTCCAAGAGGTCCATGAACAGCTCGTACGACTCGTCGACGACCTCGGAGATCCGGGCGTCGCCGCGGTCGGTCTTGTTGACGACCAGGATCACCGGCATGTCGGCGTTGAGCGCCTTGCGCAGCACGAAGCGCGTCTGCGGCAGGGGGCCCTCGGAGGCGTCGACCAGCAGGACGATGCCGTCGACCATCGACAGGCCGCGCTCGACCTCGCCGCCGAAGTCGGCGTGGCCCGGGGTGTCGATGATGTTGATCGTCATGCCGCCGGGCGCCGAGGGACCCGTGTAGCGCACCGCGGTGTTCTTCGCGAGGATCGTGATGCCCTTCTCGCGCTCGAGGTCGCCGGAGTCCATGACGCGGTCGGCGACGCTCTCGGCCTCGTGCTCGGTGAAGGCACCGGCCTGGCGCAGCATGGCGTCGACGAGCGTGGTCTTGCCGTGGTCGACGTGCGCGACGATCGCGACGTTGCGCAGGTCGGAACGGAGGGTGGTCATGGCGTGGCTGGGTCACTTCCGTCGAGGGTGCTGGGGGCCCGCGCGGGTCGTGGCGCGACCGGGGCCGCAGCGAGTCTAGTGCCGCAGCGTGCGGCGCGCCGATTCGATGGGCCTCGTGGTCACGCCGAGGACGTCCGCCCGTACCCTGAGTCCGTGAACGAGACCCTGGGGCTCCCCGAGCTGGACCGTGACCTCGACCTGACCCCGACCGGCGGCGCCGAGGGCGACGACGAGCGCCGCTTCGCCGCGGATCTGCCCGGCGGCTGGTCGGTCGGCGGCGGCATCAACGGCGGCTTCCTGCTCGCCCTCCTCGGCGAGGCGGTGCGCCGCACGGTGCCCGAGCGCCCCGACCCCGTGACGCTGGCGGCGACCTATGTCGGCGCCTCCACCGCCGGCCCCGCCGAGGTGGTGACCCGCGTGCTGCGGCACGGCACCCTCACGTCCGTCGCCGTCGAGCTCTCCCAGGGCGGGGCGCTGCGGATCTCCGCGCTCGCGACCTTCAGCGACCTCACGCTGCTGAGCGACGAGGTCGCGACCACCGGCGAGCCGCCGGCCCTGCCGCCGGTCGAGGAGTGCCCGGTCTCCTCCGACGCCCCGCCGGAGTTCCGCCGCCTCGCCCCGCTCGTGGAGCGCTTCGAGATGCGCTTCGACCCCGCGTGCGCCGGCTGGGTCGCCGGGCGCCCCTCGGGCCGCGGCGAGCTGCGTGCCTGGTTCCGCTTCCCCGACCGCGAGCCGGACCCGCTGGCGCTGCTGATGGTCGCCGACGCGATGCCGCCCGTGACGTTCGACCTCGGCCGCCCGGGCTGGGCGCCGACGGTGCAGCTGACCGTCCACGTCCGCGCGGTGCCGGCCGACGGCTGGCTGCGGCTGCGCCAGCACACCCGCAACGTCGCGGGCGGCTTCTTCGAGGAGGACTGCGAGATCTGGGACTCCGCCGGCCGCCTCGTCGCGCAGGCGCGCCAGCTCGCCCGCGTGCCGCGCGCCTGAGACCCGGGCCTCGCCCCTCAGGCGCGGTACGTCGGGCGCAGGGACACCAGCCAGCGGCGCCGCGGGTGCTCGGTCGGGGTCCACAGGCTCCGGGTGCGCGCCGAGTACGAGAGGTCCTCGGGGCCCATCGGCGTCGCCGCGGGCGTACGCGTCCACCCGCCGCCGTCGCGCACGTGCACCGACCCCGGGCCCCAGGGGCCGTGCGAGGTCGTGACGTGCAGGCGGCCGTCCACCGCGGCGACGCCCTGCATCCCGGGCAGCGCGGCGTCGACGACCTCGACGGCCCGCGTGGTCCGGGCGTCGTCGGCGTCGGGCAGGAAGCGTCCGTCGGGCTGCAGGGGGAAGCGGGCCAGGCGGGTGGAGGCGTCGCCGCGGCCGTACTCGCCGACCAGCACGGATGGCCCGTCGGCGTCGGTGGGGGTGGCGGAGCCGGCGCCGGCGTCGAGGGACAGGAAGGACCAGCGCAGCTTCGCGGCGCCCTCGTCGGCGCCGCCGCGGTGGTCGACCCGGGTGGGCAGCACCCAGCGGTGGCCGAAGGTCCGGTTGACGGCCCGCGGGTGCGCCAGCCACAGCAGGTCGTCCAGGTGCGCCGAGACGCATCCCTTGCCGGTCGCGGCGACGTGCAGCCACGAGCCGGCCCACACGATCCCGCCCGCGTGCGCCTTCACGGGGTCGAGGCCCACCGAGCCGTCGTAGCGCTCCACCGGCGTCACCAGCAGGACGTGGCGGTAGCGACGGGAGCGCAGGTCGACGAACGTGAGGCGTACTCCCTGGTCGTGCTTGGCGTACCAGGTGACCACCGCGACGTCGCGGTCACCGAGCCCCGCCGGGGCGTGCCCGGTGGCCCGGGCGTCGTCCGCCGTCGTGACGCCCTGCGGCCACCACTGCTCGTCGGTGCGGTCGGAGGCCTCCCAGCCGTAGGCCGCGCGCACCCGCCGGCCGAGCAGGAACGGCAGCGGCACCCGGTGCAGGCGCCGGGGCAGGTCGTCGAGCAGGGCGGCGAGCCCGGGGCGTACGACGTCGCCCGGCGCCGCGCGGTCGACCAGGGCCCCGACCAGGCCGGCACGCGAGCGGGAGCGGCGGACGAAGATGGGCGTCGGCATCCGGCCACGGTAGCCAGGAGGTGGTGCGGGGCGGGCGTCTCGCGATGCGTGAGGATGCGGCCGGTCGACGCGGGTGGTGGGACACTCGACGTCGTGCGTGCACTTCTCCTGGAGAACCTCCACCCGACCGCCGGCAAGCTGCTCACCGAGGCGGGCTTCACCGTCGAGGAGCACTCCGGTGCGCTCGACGAGAACGAGCTGATCGAGGCGCTCGACGGCGTCGACCTCCTCGGCATCCGCTCCAAGACCGAGGTCACGTCCCGGGTGCTCGAGGCCCGCGGCGACCTGACGGCCATCGGTGCCTTCTGCATCGGCACCAACCAGATCGACCTCCGCACCGCGGCGGCCAAGGGCATCGCGACGTTCAACGCGCCCTACTCCAACACCCGCTCCGTGGTCGAGCTCGCCATCGCGAACATCATCGCGATGGCGCGGCGCCTCACCGAGCGCGACAAGGCCCTGCACGCCGGCGTGTGGGACAAGTCCGCCGACGGCAGCCACGAGATCCGGGGTCGCTCGCTCGGCATCGTCGGCTACGGCAACATCGGCTCGCAGCTCTCGGTCGTGGCCGAGGCCCTCGGCATGCGCGTGTTCTTCTACGACGTCGACGACCGGCTCTCGCTGGGCAACGCGACGCGCTGCAGCTCCCTGGCCGAGCTGCTCGAGGTCGCCGAGACGATCACGCTGCACGTCGACGGCCGCGAGGCCAACGCCGGCGTGTTCGGCGCGGCCGAGTTCGCCCTCATGCGCCCGCGCTCGCTGTTCCTCAACCTCTCGCGCGGCTTCGTCGTCGACTACGACGCGCTGCGCGCCGCGCTCGTCTCGGGCCACCTCGCCGGCGCGGCCGTCGACGTGTTCCCGAAGGAGCCGAAGAAGCGCGGGGACTCGTTCGACTCGCCGCTGCGCGGGCTGCCGAACGTGATCCTGACGCCGCACGTCGGCGGCTCCACCGAGGAGGCGCAGGAGGACATCGGGCGCTTCGTCGGCACGAAGCTGCGCGACTACGTCCGCCGCGGCGCGACGTCGCTGTCGGTGAACCTGCCGACGCTGATGCCGGAGCGGACCCCGCACACCCAGCGCATCACCCACCTGCACGAGAACGTGCCGGGCGTGCTGGCCGGGCTGAACGAGATCCTGGGCCGTCACCAGATCAACATCGGCTACCAGTCGCTGGCGACGCGGGGCGACCTCGGCTACGCGGTCACCGACACCGACTCCCCGATCCCCACGGCCGCGCTCGACGAGCTGCGCGGCATCGGCGGGACCGTGCGCCTGCGCGTCATCTCCTGACGCCTCCGTGCCTCGCCCCCGCGGCGTCGGAGTTCCCGGTTAAGGACAAACTTTGGCACTTGGCTGCCGTCGAGACGGTAGCCAGGTGTCGGAGTCCCCGGTTGACCGGGAAGTCCGACGGCAGGGGTACGCCCGCGTGCCACCGGCACCGCCCGGGCTCGGCTCGGGCAGAATCGGGCGCGTGCGTGCGATCGTGTTCGAGGCGGAGGACGCCGAGGCCCTGGCGGCCCGGCTGCGGGCGGACGGGTACGCGGCGGACGTGGTCCGCGAGCGGCTCTCCGGCGAGGACGACGACGAGGACCATCCCTGGGCGGTCGTGACCGACGCGCCGCAGGCGCTGGTCGAGCTCGCGGTCGAGGAGCACGACGGCTGGGTGGACGCGGGGGACGGTCCGGGGGACGGCGCGGCGCCGCGGCAGGTGGGCGTACCCCTCGAGCTGCCGACGGCGCCCCGACGGATCAAGCGCCCCTGAACGGGAGGCTGTCGGTGCGCGGTCGTACTCTCGATCCGTGACGGTGACCCCCTCCACGCACGACCAGCGGCTGCTCCTCGTGCACGCCCACCCCGACGACGAGTCCATCGGCCAGGGCGCCACGATGGCGCGCTACGCGGCGCAGGGCCGCGGCGTCACCCTCGTGACCTGCACGGCCGGTGAGATGGGCGAGATCCTCGTCCCCGAGCTGGAGCACCTGGCGGCCGACCGCACGGACGGCCTGGGCGAGCACCGCCGCGGCGAGCTGGCCGACGCGATGGCCGAGCTGGGCGTCACCGACCACCGGTTCCTCGGCGGGTTCGGGCGCTACCGCGACTCCGGGATGAAGTGGCACGCCGACGGCCACGCGATCGCCGCGGACGAGACCGACGAGCGCGCCTTCGCCAACGCCGACCTCACCGAGGCTGCCGACCACCTGGTCGCCGTCCTGCGCGAGGTGCGGCCGCAGGTGCTGGTGACCTACGACCAGTTCGGCGGCTACGGGCACCCCGACCACATCCAGGCGCACCGGGTGGCGATGTACGCCTCGCAGCTGGCTGCCGTGCCCTCCTACCGGCGCGACCTGGGCGAGGCGCACGAGGTCGCCAAGATCTACTGGGGCGCCATGTCCCAGTCGCGCATGCGCGAGGGGCTGCGACGCCTGCGGGCGGCCGGGGACACCACGACGTTCGAGGGCATGGACCCCGAGGGCCCGATCCCGATGGCCTCGCCGGACGAGGACCTGGCCGCCGTCGTGGACGCGGGTCCCGAGGCCGCCGAGGCGAAGATGGCCGCGATGCGCGCGCACGCCACCCAGATCACCGTCGACGGGCCGTTCTTCGCGCTGTCGAACAACATCGGCAACGAGATCTGGGGCGTCGAGCACTACCGGCTCGCGAAGGGCACGCAGGGGCCCGTCGGGCCCGACGGCCTCGAGACGGACCTGTTCGCGGGGCTGTGAGCGAGTCCGCCGAGCCGTCGCGGGGCCAGCGGGTCCTGGCCGGCGTCGCCGCGCTGCTCGCCGGCGCCATGACGGGCCTGTCGGCGGTCGTCGTCCACTCCTCATGGTGGGGGCTGCTCCTCGCCGTCGCCGGCACCGTCGCCGCGCTGGTCGTGGCGCCGGCCGCCCTGTGGGCGCGCGGTCCGTTCGTCCTGGGCTGGGTGGGGCTCGTGCTGCTCGCCGTCGCTCCGAGACGCGAGGGCGACTACCTGGTGGCCGCGTCCACGAACGGGTACGTCCTGCTGGCGCTGACCTTCGGCGTCGCCCTCGTCGGGATCGTCGCCGTGGCGCGCGGCGGTCGCCGGGCGAACGGCGGCCGACCCCATCCCGAAGGGTGAGGGGCGACACGCCGAATCGCCGGTGTCCGGCGCGTTCCCTACGATGACGGACGTGACTGACGCCAACGAGTCCGGGAACGGTGGCGCGGGCGGCCCCCTCGAGGGCAGCGACCGCGAGGCCGCCGACCGCCCGGACCTGACCGCCGGCGACCCCGGGGCCGCCGGGGCCGCTGCGCGCGACCTCGACGACACGGCCGAGCGACCCGCCGTGCGGGCCGACGACGAGGCGCCCGGTGACTCTCACGACGCCGACGCCGACGCCGACGCCGACGCCGACGCCGACGGCGCCGACGACGCCGACGACGCCGACGACGCCGACGACGCCGACGACGCCGACGACGCCGACGACGCCGACGACGCCGACGACACCACCCGCCCGGTGTCACCGCTCGTCGCGGCGGTCGCGGCCGCCCGGGCGCGCGAGGAGAACGCAGCCGGCCCCGACGGGGCCGACGAGGAGAGCGAGACCGGCGTGAGCGCTGCCGCCCCCAGGTCCCGACGGCGTGGACGGTTCGTGGCCGTCGGCGTGCTGGCGGTCCTGCTGCTGCTCGGCGGGCTGTACGCCGGGGCCTACGCCATCGCGGGCGACAAGGTCGCCCGCGGCACGACCGTGGCCGGCGTCGACATCGGCGGCCAGACGCGCTCCGAGGCCGTGGCGACCCTCGAGGACGCCCTCGCCGAGCGTGAGACCCGACCGCTGCAGGTCGCGGTCGAGGAGACGTCGGTCGCCGCCGACCTCGCGCCGGCGCAGGTGTCGCTGGCCGTGGACCACGAGGAGTCCGTGGCCGCCGCGGGCGGTCGTCGCAGCTGGAGCCCGGCGCGGCTGTGGGGCTACTTCACCGGCGGGAAGGACCTGCCCGCCGTGGTCACCAGCGACGCGGGCGCCGTCGACGAGTTCCTGACCGGGCTCGAGGAGTCCGCCGGCCAGGCACCGGTCGAGGGCGCGATCGCCTTCCCCGACGGCCAGGTGCAGGTCACGGAGCCGGCCGCGGGCCGCGGCTTCGACCGGGAGGCCGCGACGACCGCGCTCGAGGAGGCGTACGTCGCCGAGGACCCGGCGGCCGCGCTCGAGCTCGTCGAGGTCACCCCCGAGATCGACCGTGCCGACATCGACGCGGCCCTGGCCGACTTCGCGGAGCCTGCGGTCTCCGCGCCCGTCACGCTCGTCTTCGGCGAGACGCCGGTGACGCTGCAGCCGGCGGAGTACGCCCCGGCGCTGTCGATGGTGGTCGAGGACGGCGCCCTGGTGGGCCGCGTGGACGGCGAGGTCCTGCGCCAGGTCGTCGACGGCCGGGTCGGCGACCCGGGACGCCCGCAGGACGCCTCGATCGAGATCCAGGACGGCGCACCGGTCGTGGTGCCCGCGCAGCCCGGTGTCGACTACCTCCCCGAGACCCTCGCCGAGGTGTTCACGACCCTGGTCACCGCCCCCGACGGCAGCCGTGAGGGCACGATCGAGGCGGAGGCGGTGGAGCCGGAGTTCACCACCGAGGACGCCGAGGCGCTGGGCGTGGTCGAGGAGGTCAGCGAGTTCACGACCTACTACCCGCACGCGGCCTACCGGAACACGAACATCGGCCGCGCCGCCGAGCTGGTCGACGGCACCCTGCTGCAGCCGGGCGACACGTTCTCGCTCAACGACACGACCGGCGAGCGCACCTACGAGAACGGCTTCACCGACGGCTTCATCATCTCGAACGGGGTCTTCCGCTCCGAGCCCGGCGGCGGCGTCTCCCAGATGGCGACGACGACGTTCAACGCGGCGTACTTCGCGGGTCTCGAGGACGTCGAGCACAAGCCGCACTCGCTCTACATCGACCGCTACCCGGAGGGCCGCGAGGCCACCGTGGCCTGGCCGACCGTCGACCTGCAGTTCAAGAACGACACGGAGTACGGCGTGCTCGTGCAGGCGGTCCTGAGCCCCAGCAGCCCGGGCAACCGCGGCTCGATCACGGTGCGGATGTGGTCGACGAAGGTCTGGGACATCGAGTCGGACGTGTCGGGACGCTACGCCTACACCGACTCCAGCACCCGCACCCTGACCACCTCCGACTGCCAGACGCAGAGCGGCTCGCGCGGCTTCAGCGTCGACTACGACCGGATCTTCAAGCGCCCGGGCACCGACGAGGTCGTGAAGCGCGAGGACTTCAGCTGGACCTACAGCCCCACGCCGACGATCCGCTGCGAGCAGCCCGAGCCGGACCCGCCGCCGGCGCCCGCCCCGAGCGAGCAGCCGTCCCAGGAGCCCGCGCCCGAGCAGCCGCCGTCGACCCCGGCCGACCCGGAGGGCTGAGCCCGGCCGGCTCGCTCAGGCGGGCGGGGCGAGGTACGTCGTGGTGTGGTGCGTGACGAACCCGAGCCGCTCGTAGAGCGCCGACGCGGCGGCGTTGGTGGTCAGCACGTGCAGCGCCAGCGTGGTCGCCCCCCGCTCGGCGGCCGCGTCGACGAGCGCGTCGACCACCGCGATCGCGTGGCCGCGGCGGCGGTGGGCGGGGTCGGTGCGCAGGTCGTGCAGGCAGGCCCAGTCGCCGGCCACCTCCAGCGCGCCCCCGGCGAGCCCGACCCCGGCGACCTCGAGGTCGCCCGCGGCCGGGAGCACGGCGCGTACGCGGTCGACGCCCGGGTCCGCGGCGACCGTCAGCGACACCTCGGCGCCCGGCGGCGCGGCAGCGGGGCGGGGGAGCGCGCGCAGGGCGCGGCGCACCCGCGAGGTCGACGCGAGCCGGACGGCCACGGCGTGGCCCGCGAAGTCGGCGGGCTCGCTCCAGCCGAGGTCGCGCAGGGCCGCCTCGGTGCGCGAGCCGACCTCGACCGCGGCCTCCGGGGAGCGGTCGCGCTCGCGCAACCAGGCGGTCGCCGCCGTCGCGGCCTCGGCCACGGGACGGCCCGGGTCGCCGTAGGCGAGCACCGAGTTGGCGCGTCGGCGCACCCTGCCGCCGAAGGGCGGCGTGACCTGGAGCAGCCACTCGCCCAGCTCCGCGGTCTCGCCGGCCCACATCGCGCGGATCCGGCGCTGGGCGGTCGCCGCGGGGACCCGCAGCAGGGGCGACGGACGCGGGGGCACCGGCTTGCCCGAGACGATCAGCGACCGCGGGACCACGGTGCGTACGCCGTCCTCGCCGCGCACGACCAGGTCCGGCTCCCACTCCTCGGCCACGCCGAGGAGGTCGGTGAACGCCGGGCCCCCGGTGGGACCGGTCTCGCCGGGTACCAGTCGACGCACGACCACGCGCTGGCCGACCACGTGCGGGCCGAGCTGGTGGGCACCGGTGGCGGGGCCGGCGGTGGCACCAGGGGTGGGGGAGCCCACATGTCGGAGTTCGTCGGGGGAGGCCACCGTGCGGATACTAGGCTGGTGCTCGCGCGCTCGCCGCGCCGCGGAGGCCGCCCGATCGACCACCGTGCACCCCCGAACGCCGCTCGTCTCAGGAGGATCGAACAGATGACCTACGTCGTCGCCCAGCCGTGTGTGGACGTGATGGACCGCGCGTGCGTCGACGAGTGTCCGGTCGACTGCATCTACGAGGGCAAGCGGATGCTCTACATCCACCCGGACGAGTGCGTCGACTGCGGCGCCTGCGAGCCGGTCTGCCCCGTCGAGGCGATCTACTACGAGGACGACACCCCGGAGGAGTGGAAGGAGTACTACGCGGCGAACGTGAACTTCTTCGACGACCTGGGCTCCCCCGGTGGCGCGGCGAAGATGGGCGTGATCGACGGGGACCACCCGTTCATCGCCGCCCTCCCGCCCCAGAACCAGGAGTGAGCGCTCCCCGGGGGCCGCAGCGCCGCCGTGTCTCCGCGCAGCTCCCGGACTTCCCCTGGGACTCGTTGACCGAGCACGCCGCGACGGCCCGCGCGCACGCCGACGGCATCGTCGACCTGTCGGTCGGCACGCCCGTCGACCCGACCCCCGCGCTGGTGCGCGAGGCCCTGGCGGCCGCCTCCGACGCGCCCGGCTACCCGACCACGATCGGCACGCCGCGGCTGCGGCAGGCGGTCGTGGACTGGCTCGGTCGCCGCTTCGGCGTCACCGGGCTCGGTCTCGACGGGGTGCTGCCCAGCGTCGGCTCCAAGGAGCTGATCGGTGCGCTGCCCGTGCACCTCGGGATCGGGCCGGGCGACCTGGTCGTCTACCCGGAGCTCGCCTACCCGACCTACGAGGTCGGCGCCGCCCTTGCGGGCGCCCGCCACCTGGCGACCGACTCGCTGACCGCGATCGGCCCCGAGGTGCCGGCCCTGCTGTGGCTGAACTCGCCGTCGAACCCGACGGGCCGCGTGCTGCCGGTCGAGCACCTGCGCAAGGTGGTCGAGTGGTGCCGCGAGCGCGGCACCCTGCTGGTCTCCGACGAGTGCTACCTCGAGTGCGCGTGGGACGAGCAGCGCCCGCCGGTCTCGGTGCTGCACCCGGACGTCTGCGGTGGCTCGCACGAGGGGATCCTGACGGTCCACTCGCTGTCGAAGCGCTCGAACCTGGCCGGCTACCGCTCCGCGTTCGTCGCCGGCGACCCCGCCGTGGTCGCCGAGCTGCTGGCGGTGCGCAAGAACCTCGGGCTGATCGTGCCGGCGCCCGTGCAGGCCGCGACCGCCGCAGCGCTGGACGACGACGAGCACGTGGCCGAGCAGCACAGCCGGTACGCCGCGCGCCGCGCCCTGCTGCGGGGTGCGCTCGAGCGCGCCGGCTTCCGGATCGACCACTCCGAGGCCTCGCTCTACCTGTGGAGCACCCGCGGCGAGGACTGCTGGGACACGGTCGCGTGGCTCGCCGAGCGGGGCATCCTGGTCGCGCCCGGCTCGTTCTACGGCGCCGCCGGCGCCCAGCACGTGCGCATCGCCTTCACCGCGACCGACGAGCGCGTCGAGGCCGCGGCCGCCCGCCTCGCCTGATCCCGCGCGTACCCCGCCGCTCAGGCGGCGTACGGCAGCAGGACCCGGAAGGTCGAGCCCTCACCGACGGCGCTCGTCACCTCGACGCGACCCCCGTGGGCCTGCGTGATGGCCTTGACCAGCGACAGACCGATCCCGGCGCCCGGGGTGCAGGCGGCGATCGCGGACGGCGTGCGGTAGAGCCGCTCGAAGACGACCGGGAGCTCGTCCGCCTCGATGCCGACGCCGTCGTCGGTGACCGTGATGCTGGCGCGCCCGTCGACGTCACCGCTGGAGACCGTCACGGTGCCGCCCGCAGGCGTGAACTTCAGGGCGTTGGAGACCAGGTTGTCGACGACCTGCCGGAGCCGGTGGGAGCGGCCCCGCACGAGGGCGGCGCCGTGGCCGGGCGACACGCCGAGCCTCACGCCGCGACCGGCCGCGACGGGCAGGGCCTGGGCCACCGAGGCGCGCACCAGCGCGCCCAGGTCCACCACGTCCGCGCCGGGGCCCTCGTCGCCGACGGAGGCGACCGTCAGCAGGTCGTTGACCAGCGCCAGCTCGCGGTGGGCGTTCTGCCGCACGATCTCGAGCATGCTCGAGGTCTGCGCCGGCAGGGGCTCGTCGTCGAGGACGAGCTCGAGGTAGCCGATGATCGAGGTCAGCGGGGTGCGCATCTCGTGCGACACCGTCGCGACCAGGTCCTCGCGCACCTGGTCGACCTGGGCCTGGATCCGGTTGCGCTCGCTGAGGTCGCGGATCGAGGCCGACAGCAGCAGCTCGTCGTCGGTCACGAGCGGCGCGAGGGAGATCTCGACGGGGATCTCGTGGCCGTCGCGGTGCAGGGCGTACAGCTCGCGTCCCGAGCCCATCGGGCGTACGTCCGGGGCCGCGGCGAACGCCGCACGCATCCGCCGGTGCCCCTCCCGGTGCCGGGCCGGCACCAGGATCTCGATGGGCTGGCCGACCAGGTCGTCACCCGCGTACCCGAACACCGCCTGCGCCTGCTGGTTGGCCAGGACGATGGTGCCCGCCGCGTCGGTGATGACGAGCGGGTCGGGCGCGGCGTCGACGAGCTGGCGGAAGCGCTCCTCGGAGCGCTTGCGGGCCGTGATGTCGCGGACGGTCGCGCACACCCAGCGGCGCCCGTCCTCCTCGATCGTCGCGAGCGAGATCTCGGCGGGGAACTCGGTGCCGTCCTTGCGGTGGCCGCGCAGCTCGAGCAGGTCCATCCGGTGTCCGGAGTAGCCGCCGCGCCGCCCCGGGTGCAGGGCCCGGAAGCGCGGCGGCATCAGCACCTCGACGGGCTGTCCGCAGATCTCGTGCTCGGCCCAGCCGAAGACCTCGGTGACGTGCGGGTTGGCGAGGACGATCAGTCCGGCGTCGTCGACGACGACGACCGCGTCGGGCACGGCCGCCACGATGCCGGCGTGCAGCGAGGGCGCGACGGGCCGGCCGGCGCGCGCGTGCTCCTGGTCCATCATCCGCATGGTGTCCTCCTCGGGAGGACCCTGCGGCAGGCACGCGCCGCATCGGAGGGGTCTTGCGACTCTCTTGCGACAGCGCTGAGGTGCGGAGGCGGCGTGCGGGTCAGTGCACGTCGACGTGCACGTGGTCGCGGTGCTCCAGGATCGCGGCCGTCGCCGCGTCCACGTCCGAGGTGTCGATGTCGTAGGTGCGCCATCCCTGGCCCGAGCGCCGCGCCGTCCAGATCTGCCCGTCGTAGATGACGGTCGCGACGTCGAGCCGCTCGGCGTGCGCCACGAGGTACTGCGCCACCGACCAGCCGAGCCGCTGCGTCTCGTCGGTGACGGGCCGGGTGAACACGTCGATGGCCCGGCCGTCGTAGTGCGCGGAGTTGGCCGAGTGGCCCGAGTCGACGCCGCCCGGCGCGAACCCACCGAGGGAGAGCTCGCCGTAGGCCGCGGCGAGCTCGGTGCGCAGCGTCGCCGCCCGCACCGTCAGGCCGGTCTCGGCCACCGACGCCTCGTCGGCCGCGGCGTCCGCCTCGTCGCGCGGGTCACCGTCGACGTTGCAGGTGAAGGCCGCCTGCGACCACCCGGTCAGCGCGGAGGCCAGCACGCGGGCGTCGGCCTCGTGGTCGGCGTACGCGTCCGGGTACGCCGAGCGCTGGACCGCCTGCGCCGCGACGGTGACGGGCATGTCCGCGTACCCCTCCACGTCGACGAGCGCGTCGTAGAACGCGGCCGTCGCGTAGTAGGGGTCCTGCAGCTCGTCGACCGTGCCCCAGCCCTGGGAGGGGCGCTGCTGGAAGATCCCGACCGAGTCGCGGTCGCCGTAGGAGAGGTTGCGGATCTTGGACTCCTGGTACGCCGTCGCCAGCGCGATCGTGACCGCCCGGGCGGGCAGGCCACGCTCCATCCCGACGGCGGCGATCAGCGAGGCGTTCTCGGCCTGCTCGAGCGTGAGCTCCACCTCGAGGTCCTCGACGCTCGCGACGCAGCCGCGGGCGCCGGGCAGCAGGTCCTGCACGCTGCGCACCACCCAGACGCCGGCCACGACGACCACGCCGGCGACGAGGCCGGTGACGACCAGGACGGTCAACGCACGACGGGCGCGCACGGGTCTCCTCCCTCCGGGCCGGCCGGCCCGACGTCAGTCGTTCGCGTGCAGCGCTGCGTTGAGGGACACGCCCTCGCTCTTCCACGGCACGGCCTCGAGGGCGCCGGAGACGGAGTTGCGGCGGAACAGCACGTTGGAGGCGCCCGAGAGGTCGGCGGCCTTCACGACGCGGGGCTCGGCGCCGGGCTCGAGGACGGTGACCTTCGAGCCGGCGGTGACGTAGCAGCCCGCCTCGACGACGCAGTCGTCGCCGAGCGAGATGCCCAGACCGGCGTTGGCGCCGAGCAGGCAGCGGCGCCCGACCGAGATGACCTGCTTGCCGCCGCCCGAGAGCGTGCCCATGATCGAGGCGCCGCCGCCGACGTCCGAGCCGTCGCCGACCACGACGCCGGCCGAGATGCGGCCCTCGACCATGGACGCGCCGAGCGTGCCGGCGTTGAAGTTCACGAAGCCCTCGTGCATGACGGTCGTGCCGGACGCGAGGTGGGCGCCGAGGCGGACGCGGTCGGCGTCGGCGATCCGGACGCCCGTGGGCACCACGTAGTCCGTCATCCGGGGGAACTTGTCGACACCGAAGACGCTGACGTGCACCCCGGCCGCCTGCAGGCGGGCGCGGGTGAGCTCGAAGCCCTCGACCGCGCACGGCCCGGCGGAGGTCCACACCACGTTGGCCAGCAGGCCGAACTGGCCGTCGAGCGAGATCGAGTGGGGCGCGACGAGGCGCGCGGAGAGCAGGTGCAGGCGCAGCCAGACGTCCTCGGTCGAGGTCGGCGCGGACTGCAGGTCGGCCACGACGTGGCGCACCTCGCGGGTCACGCCGCGCAGCTCGTCGACCCCGGCCAGCGCGTCCAGGTCGGAGCCCGCGGCGGCGTCGACCGGCCCGTCGCCGTCGGCCGTCGGGGCCTCGCCCAGCGCGGGGGCGGGGAACCACACGTCGAGCACCGTGCCGTCGGCGGCGACGGTGGCGAGGCCGACGCCCCAGGCGCGGGTGGGGGCGGTCGGAGCGGCGGGAGCGTCAGTCGTCGTCACGCCCGTCATGCTACGGACCTCCACCGACCGTCCACCGACGAGGCCGCCAGGCGCTCCCGACGCCCGGCACCGCCCGGGCCGGTGTGGCCTCCAGTACCGTCTCGACCATGCACCCGGACTCGAACGGGCGCCGTGAGGCGCTGCGACTGGTACGCCGTGGAGCCGCCGCCTCGCTGGTCGGCGGGCTGGCCTGGGCCGGCTGGGAGGCGGCCCGCGCCGTCGTGCCGGCGGGCGCCGTGCGCGACCGGATCGCGCGGCTGCGCGGCGGTGGCGACGACCTCGACTTCGTGCCCGACGTCGAGCCCGGCGACTGGGAGACCCGTGAGCTCGACGCCGACGTGCGGCTGCTGACCGACGCCCTGCTGTCCCAGACCGAGGACTTCGGCGCGCTGGCCCTGCGCGCCCAGCTGCTGCGCGCCGCGACGACGGACGCCCGCCGCCACCCGCAGGAGCCGGTCGACTTCCAGACCTTCGAGGTGCCCGACGACGTCCCGTTCGCGGTGCCCGCGGACGCCGAGTTCCCGGTGCGCGCGCGCTTCGTGGGGCCGGACGGCGAGGCGTACGCCGTGTCCCTGCGCGTCGACGAGGGGCGGCTGGCCTACCTGCGGCTCGCGGCCCTCGACGGCGGCGGCACCGGCGGCCCCACGCCGGTGCGCACGTGGCCCGCACCCGCCGAGGTCACCTTCTGGATCGACACCATCAAGGGCCCGGAGCCGGTCCTGCGCTGAGCGCTGGGTCCCCGGGTTGCGGTACCTCCGATAGGTGTCGACTACCGGAGATACCGCAACCCCGGTCGCGGCGGTCACGCTCGCGGTACGCCGTGCGCGGCGAGATCGCGGGCCACGTCGTCCGGCGCGACCCGCAGCTCGAGCGCGGTGCACCCGATCACGATGCGGTGCCGCGAGGTGAGCCGCCGATGGCGCCGCTTGTCGTCGGTCCACGCGGTCGCCTCCATGTGGAACGCCCCGTCCACCTCGAGGACCAGGACGACCCCGTCCGGCAGGTCCCACTCCGCGTCCGTCCACCGTCGGCGTCCCGCGCTGTCACGCCGACGACGCTGACGGGCGGGCGGCGCCAGCCCGGCACGGCGGCACACGTGCCCGAGGTCGATCTCCGCGACCGACTGCGCCCCGCCCGCGATGTCCTCCAGGACAGCGGTGAGCAGCTTCGTCCGGGGCAGCGGCTGCAGCCGGTCCAGCCACACGCGCAGGGCCTCGGCCGTGGTCCTGCGCTGCTGGACGCAGGCGGCCACGACCCCCACGGCGGACCGAGGGTGCGTCAGGCGCGAGGCGAGCAGCAGCGCGGCGGGCTCGACGCGCAGCGTCGGGAGCCCGTCCTTCCGCACGGTCCACGCGACGAACGGACGTCGCGTGCGTACCCATTCGAATCCCGCGACCGGATGGTGCTGACCCACGGGGACGACGACGCACACCAGCGGCGACTCCCACCCCCGCACCCCGTGGACCTCCAGCGCCGTCCGCCCGGCCAGGGCGGCGTCCCCGGGAGGGTGCAGCACGCCGGTCCAGCGCCGCTGCAGGACGTCGGGGACGCCCGTCGTCAGACCGACGACGTTCGGCGTACGCGCCGTCCACTGGCGCAGCGCCACCCGCCGGCGCACCTCCTCGCGGTGCACGCCCAGATGGCGGAGCTGTTGACGGCTGACGACTCCCGCCTGGTCGCCGGCCAGCCGGTCGAGGTCGACCCGCCACGGCTCGCGGCGCGCGCGGCGCCGGTCGTCGGGCGGGGCGAGGCTCATGCCGCCCGATTGTGGGCGCGCGAGCCCGTTCGTGGCGGGCCTCCTCCACAGGCAGCGGCGCGACCGTCCTGGGTTGCGGTATCTCCGATAGTTGTCGACTACCGGAGGTACCGCGACCCGAAGGAGCGGCGCCATGCCCGACGATGGAGCGGTGCTGCGCCGGACCGCCTTCGCCGTGACCCTCCTCGGGCTGCTCGCGCTCGTCGTCGCGTGGCCGGTGACGTCGCTGTGGCTGCTGCCGCGCCTCGCGCTCGTCGTCCTCGTGGTGGCGGGTGTCGTCGTGGGCCTGCGCTCGGTGTGGCGCCGCGACATCCAGGACCCGCGCGACGTGCGCGGCGGCGCGTGGCGCGAGCGGGTGCGGGGGCGGCGTCGGCTCCCGACCACCGTGTGGCTCGTGGCGGCCGCCGTCACCGTGCTGCTGGTCGCGGCGACCGCGGTGGTCCAGGTCGGCAGCCGTCCGACGGTCGGCGACTTCTACACCCCGCCCGACGACGTGCCCGCCGAGGCGGGCCGGCTCGTGGCCTCCGAGCCGCTCGACGCGGGCTCGGCGGACCTCGAGGGCTGGCGGATGCTCTACACGACGGTCGACGCGTCCGGCGTGCCGGTCGTCGCCAGCGCCGCGGTGGTGGCGCCGCGCGAGGTCGCCGGGCCGCTGCCCGTGGTGACGGTCGGCCACGGCACGTCGGGCATCCGCCCCGAGTGCGCCCCCTCGGCGACGGGGGAGGCGTACGGCGGTCTGCGCGCCGCGCTCGAGCCCGTCGCCGTCTCCGGTGCCGTGGGCGTCGCGCCGGACTACGTCGGCCTGGGGGTGGAGAGCCCGGACGGCGTGCACGCGTACCTCGACGGCCCCAGCGAGGCCAGTGCCCTCCTCGACGCCACGCGCGCGGCCGACGAGCTCGTCGCGACCACCGGCGAGGTGGTGCTGTGGGGCCACTCCCAGGGCGGTCACGCGGCGCTGTGGGCGGCGACCTCCGCGGCGACGTACGCCCCCGACCTCGAGGTGCTCGGGGTCGCGGCGATGGCTCCGGCCACCGACCTGCCGGGCATCGTCGAGGACGTCTCGAGCACCGCGGTCGGCCGCGTGCTGGCCTCCTACCTCGTCGAGAGCTGGGACGCGCTCCACCCCGACCTCGACGTGCGCGCCGACGAGGGGTGGTTCGAGGGGCGCGCGATCGACCGGATGGCCGCGCGCTGCCTGCTCGGGCGCGACGCGGCCGCCGCCGTCGCGGCCGGCAGCCAGCTCACCGAGGACGTGCTGAGCCCGACGCAGGCACGCACGGGGGTGACGGGCGAGCTGCTCGCCGCCCAGGTGCCCACCGCGGCCACCGACGCGCCGGTCGTCGTCGCCCAGGGAGCCGACGACGCCCTCGTCTCGGCGGCCCGCCAGCGGGCGTGGGTCGAGCAGCGGTGCGCGGCGGGGGAGTCCCCGGGCTACGTCGAGTACGCCGACCGCGACCACAACTCGCTCACCGACGCCGGCTCGCCGCTGGTCGACGACCTCGTCGCGTGGACCGCGGCGCGCGTCGCGGGCGAGCCGTTCGAGGGCGTCTGCTGACCGGCCGGCCGAGCGCACCGGCCCGCTGACGCGCGTGCGTACGCGCGAGTAACCTCGAGGCGTGAGCAGCCTGCCCCGTCGTCCCGGCCCCCGCGTCGCGCTCGCCCTCGGCAGCGGCGGCGCGCGCGGGTACGCCCACCTCGGCGTGATCCGCGAGCTGCGGGCCCGGGGCTGCGAGGTCGTCACCGTCGCCGGCACCTCCATGGGTGCGGTCGTGGGCGGCCTGGCCGCAGCGGGGCGTGAGGAGGACTTCGCCGCGTGGGCCTCCGGGCTGCGCCAGCGCGACGTGCTGCGGCTCATGGACTTCAAGCTCTCCGCGCCCGGCGCGGTCGCCGCCGACCGCCTGCTGGGCGCCATCGGCGAGCTGTTCGGCGACACCGACATCGCCGACCTCCCGGTCCCGTTCACGGCGGTCGCGACCGACCTCGGGTCGCGGCGCGAGGTGTGGTTCCAGCGCGGCCCGCTGCTGCCGGCGGTGCGGGCCTCGATCGCGATCCCCGGCTTCTTCACACCGGTGATGATCAACGGCCGCCTCCTCGTCGACGGCGGCCTGCTCAACCCCGTGCCCATCGACCCGACGACCGCGGTGCCCTCGGACCTCACGGTCGCGGTGTCGCTGCTGGGGCGGCGTACGCACGCGCGCCAGGCGCCGGCGCAGGAGTCGAGCGCGCCGCAGCGGCGCGAGGAGTGGCGCGACCGGCTGCGCCGCACCGTCGCCAGCATCGCGGGACGCGAGGGGGCCGACGACCCCAAGGACGCCGACGAGCCCGCCGACCACAAGGCGCCCGCCTCCGCCGAGGCCGTGGAGGTCGTCGAGCCCGTCGAGCCCGTCGAGCCGCTGCTCGGCATCGACCCGCTGCCCAAGGACCTGCGGCTCACCGACGTCACCGGGCAGGCGTTCGAGGCCATGCAGGGGCTGGTGCACCGCTACCGCCAGGCCGCGTTCCCCGCCGACGTGACGATCGACGTGCCGGTCGACGCCTGCCGCACCCTCGACTTCCACCGAGCCGCCGAGATGATCGATCTCGGGCAGGAGCTCGCGGCCCGCGCCCTCGACGCGGCGGGCCTGCCCGTCACCTGAGGGGTGCCATGCTGGTCGGATCGCCGCGGCGTCCGTCCGCGGCGTCCCCTCGAGAGCGGAGTCGTGTCATGGGTTACGGATTCGGTGGATTCCTGGTCGTGGTCGGTCTCGTGCTGGCGCTGGCCGTGCAGGACCGGGTCGAGGCGGTCGACCTGACGATGGTCGGCTGGATCATGACGGCGGTCGGCGTCGTCCTGCTGCTGCTCACGGCGCTCACGCTCGGTCGGCGCGGCCGGGCCCGCACCGCCACGACGACGACGCACCCCGACGGGTCGCAGAGCGTGCGGGAGTCGCGCACCGACATGTGACGACGAGCGCGAGGAGTACGCCCGGGGCCGGGCGCCGCAGCTGATTCGCGGCGCCCGGCCCCGCGGCGTACCATCCCCGGCAGAGGCGTCCGAGCCGTCATCAGCGGCGAGCCTCCGGAAGAACGGCGGGTCCGCGCAGCAGCGGACCGCCCAGTAGAACCGGACGGGTGGGCCCGTGACAGCCCGCGAACGAGCGGTCGTCGCTCCCGAGCCGGGGGCGACGGCAAGCGAGGTGGTACCGCGGCGTCCCGGCCGGTCCGGGCAGTCGTCCTCGTGCGGGCCCCGGCCCACGAGCGACGGCACCAGGAGACACGCGATGGCGTACCCCAAGGTCTCGACCAGCGGCACCGACCGCGTCCCCACGTCCCCCCGCTTCCCGGAGATCGAGAAGCGGGTGCTGGCCTACTGGGAGTCGGACGACACCTTCCAGGCGAGCATCGACGCGCGGGACGCGGGCGAGCACGGCGAGAACGAGTACGTCTTCTACGACGGCCCGCCGTTCGCCAACGGCCTGCCGCACTACGGCCACCTGCTGACGGGCTACGTCAAGGACATCGTGCCGCGCTACCAGACCATGCGCGGGCGTCGCGTGGAGCGCCGCTTCGGGTGGGACACCCACGGTCTGCCGGCCGAGCTCGAGGCGATGCGCCTGGGCGGGATCAAGACGACCGACGAGATCCTCGAGCTGGGCATCGAGAAGTTCAACGCGGCCTGCCGCGCGTCGGTGCTGAAGTACACCGGCGAGTGGCGCGACTACGTGACCCGCCAGGCCCGCTGGGTCGACTTCGACAACGACTACCGCACGCTCAACCCCGACTACATGGAGTCGGTGATCTGGGCGTTCAAGACGCTGCACGACAAGGGCCTGGTCTACGAGGGCTTCCGCGTGCTGCCCTACTGCTGGAACGACGAGACCCCGCTGTCGAACCACGAGCTGCGGATGGACGACGACGTCTACCAGAACCGGCAGGACCCGGCGGTGACGGTGGGCGTACGCCTGCACGGCGCGGGCCCCGACGGCGGCGACGACCCGCTGGCCGGCGCGCTGGCCCTGGTGTGGACGACCACCCCGTGGACCCTGCCCTCGAACCTCGCCGTCATGGTCGGCGAGGACATCGACTACGTCGTGGTCGAGTCGTCGTTCACGGGCACCCCGGAGCGCTACGTGCTGGCCGAGCCGCGCCTGGCCGCGTACGCCCGCGAGCTGAAGGACGAGGGAAGCGACTCCCTCGAGGACCAGGTCGTGGCCCGCTACCGCGGCGCCGAGCTGGCCGGGCGCGCGTACACCCCGCCCTTCTCCTACTACCTGGGCCACGAGAACGCCTTCCGCGTCGTGACCGCCGAGTTCGTCACCACGACCGACGGCACCGGGCTCGTCCACACCGCCGGCGCGTTCGGCGAGGACGACAAGGTCGTCACCGACCGCGAGGGCATCGAGGCGGTCATGCCGGTCGGCAAGGACGGCCGGTTCACCGCGCCGGTCGACGACTACGCCGGCATGCAGGTCTTCGACGCGAACCCGCACATCATCGACCACCTGAAGGCGGCGACGTACGCCGGCAACCACCTCACCGGCGCGCTCGAGACGCCCGACGACGGTGCACCCGCGGCGGCCGAGACGGGCGCGGTCAGCCCCGGCACGGTGCTGCTGCGGCGCGAGACCTACGACCACTCCTACCCGCACTGCTGGCGCTGCCGGCAGCCGCTCATCTACAAGGGCGTCTCGTCCTGGTTCGTGCAGGTCACCGCGTTCAAGGACCGGATGCTCGAGCTGAACCAGGACATCCGCTGGGTGCCCGACCACATCCAGGACGGCCAGTTCGGCCGCTGGCTGGAGAACGCCCGCGACTGGTCGATCACCCGCAACCGGTTCTGGGGCTCCCCGGTGCCGGTGTGGAAGAGCGACGACCCGGCGTACCCGCGCCTCGACGTCTACGGCTCCTTCGCCGAGATCGAGCGCGACTTCGGCCGCCTGCCGCGCAACGCGGCCGGCGAGCCCGACCTGCACCGCCCGTTCGTCGACGACCTCACCCGTCCCAACCCCGACGACCCGCGTCCCGAGGGTGAGCGCAGCACGATGCGCCGCGTCACCGACGTGCTCGACGTGTGGTTCGACTCGGGCTCGATGAGCTTCGCGCAGGTGCACTACCCGTTCGAGAACCGCGACTGGTTCGAGGGCACCCCGGCCGGTCCGGAGGGGCCGGGGCTCAAGGCCCACAGCCCGGCCGACTTCATCGTCGAGTACATCGGCCAGACCCGCGGCTGGTTCTACACGCTGCACATCCTGGCCACGGCGCTGTTCGACCGGCCGGCGTTCTCGACGTGCATCAGCCACGGGATCGTGCTGGGCAGCGACGGCAACAAGATGAGCAAGTCGCTGCGCAACTACCCCGACGTCTCGGAGGTCTTCGACCGCGACGGCGCCGACGCGATGCGCTGGTTCCTCATGGCCAGCCCGATCCTGCGCGGCGGCAACCTCGTGGTCACCGAGCAGGGCATCCGCGACTGCGTGCGCCAGGTGATGATCCCGCTGTGGAACAGCTGGTACTTCTTCAGCCTCTACGCCAACGCGGAGGCCGTCGAGGCCCGCACCCGCACGGACGCGAGCGACCCGCTGGACCGCTACATCCTGGCCAAGCTGCGCCAGTACGTCGCGACCATGACCACCCAGCTCGACGACCTCGCGATCGCTGACGCCTGCGAGACCACGCGCGGCTTCCTCGACGTGCTGACCAACTGGTACATCCGCCGCTCCCGCGAGCGGTTCTGGTCGAGCGGCGAGGACGTCGACGCCGACGCCTTCGACACCCTGTTCACGGTGCTCGAGACGGTCTGCCGGGTCACCGCGCCGCTGCTGCCGCTGACGACCGAGGAGGTCTGGCGCGGCCTGACCGGCGGCCGCTCGGTGCACCTGGCGGACTGGCCGACCGTCGGCGACCTGCCGGGCGACGACGCGCTGGTCGACGCGATGGACCTGGTGCGCGAGGTGTGCTCGGCCGGCTCCGCGCTGCGCAAGGGTGCGCGGCTGCGCAACCGCCTGCCGCTGGCGTCGCTGACCGTCGTCGTGGAGGACCCCGCCGCGGTCGAGGCCGTGCTGCCGGGCTTCGGCGCCCTGGTCGCCGACGAGCTGAACCTCAAGGCCGTGCGCCTGGTCGCGGCCGACGCGGCCGAGGCGTCGGCGTACGGCGTCTCCCAGCGCCTCAGCGTCAACGCGCGCGCCGCGGGACCGCGGCTCGGCAAGGACGTCCAGGTCGCGATCAAGGGCTCGAAGTCGGGTGACTGGTCGGTGGCCGAGGACGGCACCGTGACGGCGGGCGGCCTGCTGCTGGCCGAGGGGGAGTACACCCTCGAGACCGTCGCCGCCGGCTCGGAGGGCGAGGCCATCGGCGTGCTGCCCGCGGGCGGGTTCGTGGTGCTCGACACGAGCGTCACCCCGGAGCTGGCCGCCGAGGGCGTGGCGCGTGACGTCGTCCGCGCCGTGCAACAGGCCCGCAAGGACGCGGGGCTCGACGTCTCCGACCGGATCACCCTGGTGCTCGGGGGCGACGACGCGGTGGCCGAGGCGCTGCGCACCCACGAGGCGCTGGTCGCGGGCGAGACGCTCGCGACGTCCTACGTGGTCGGCACGGGCATGGTGCCGACCGGTGCGTTCGTGGCCGAGGCCGCGGTCGGCGACGGCCTGTCGGCGACGATCGCGCTGGCGAAGGTCTGAGGCGGGTCGAGTTAGGCTGACCTAAGTCGTTTCACCACCGAGGAGTCCCCGCATGCCCACCCGCCTGACCGTGACCGGTCGCGCCGCCCTGACCGAGCACCTCGTCCGCGTCACCTTCGAGGGCGACCTCGCGGGCTTCGCCGAGAGCACCGACACCGACCGCTACGTGAAGCTGATCTTCGCGCCGGCCGGCACGGAGCTCGAGGAGGGCTTCGACCTGCGGCAGATGATGGCGACACTGCCGCCCGAGCAGGTCCCCACGGTGCGCACCTACACGGTGCGCGAGCTCGACGTCGCCGCCGGCACGCTGGCGATCGACTTCGTCGTCCACGGCGACGAGGGCGTCGCCGGCCCGTGGGCCGCCTCCGTGGAGGCCGGGACGGTGCTGTGGGTCAACGGCCCCGGCGGGGCGTACGCCCCCGACCCGGCCGCCGACGCGCACCTCATCGTCGGCGACGAGTCCGCGCTGCCGGCGGTCGCCGCCGCGGTCGCGGAGCTGCCGGCCGACGCCCGCGGCCACGTGATCGTCGAGGTCGCCGGCCCCGGGGACGAGCTCGACCTCCCGGTGCCCGACGGCGTCACGCTCCGCTGGCTGCACCGCGGTGCCTCCTCGCACGAGACCGACCTCGTCGGCGAGCGCTCGCCGATGGTCGAGGCCGTGCGCGCCCTCGAGGCCGACGGCTGGCCGGAGGGCCGGGTCCAGACCTTCGTGCACGGCGAGGGGGACGCGGTGATGCACCAGATCCGGCCCCTGCTCAAGCGCAACGGCGTCGCGCGCGGCGACCTGTCGGTCTCGGCGTACTGGCGCCGCGGCCGCACCGAGGAGGGCTTCCGGGTCTGGAAGCAGGAGCTGGCGAAGGCGGAGGGGGGCGCCTGACCCCACGGCGCTGCGCCGCCGCGACGGTGCTCCCTGGTTGGATGGGGCCATGCAGCCCACGCCGCACCTCGACCTGTCGGCGGACGTCGTCGCGCTGACCGCCCAGCTCGTCGACATCGAGTCCGTCAGCCTGGCCGAGCACGCCCTCGCGGACGCCGTCGAGGCGGCTCTGACCCCGTTCGACCACCTGACGGTGACCCGACGCGGCAACACCGTGGTGGCCCGCACCGACCTCGGTCGGCCCGAGCGCGTCGTGATCGCCGGGCACCTCGACACCGTCCCGGTCAACGACAACCTGCCGCACCGGCGCGAGCAGACCCCCGACGGCGAGCTGCTGCACGGCCTCGGCACGTGCGACATGAAGGGCGGCGACGCGGTCATCCTCACGCTGGCCGCGTCGCTGGTCGAGCCGAACCGCGACGTCACCTACATCCTCTACGACGCCGAGGAGATCGAGGAGGAGCACAACGGGCTGCGCCGTCTCGCGCTCTCCGACCCCGACCTGCTCGCCGCCGACTTCGCGATCCTCATGGAGCCGTCGAACGCCTCGGTGGAGGCCGGTTGCCAGGGCACGCTGCGCGTCGAGGTGCGCACGCGCGGGGAGCGGGCCCACTCGGCGCGCAGCTGGCGCGGCTCCAACGCGATCCACGCCGCCGCCGACGTGCTCGCCCGCCTCGCGGCCTACGAGCCGCGCCGCCCGGTGATCGACGGGCTGGAGTACCACGAGGGACTGAACGCGGTGTTCGTCTCCGGCGGCGTCGCGGGCAACGTGGTGCCCGACGAGTGCGTCGTCACCGTGAACCACCGCTTCGCGCCGGACCGCTCGGAGGCGGAGGCGCAGGCGTACGTCCGTGAGTTCTTCGCCGGCTACGACGTCGTGCTGACGGACTCGGCCCCCGGCGCCCGCCCGGGCCTGGACGTGCCGGCCGCCGCGGCGTTCGTCGAGGCCGTCGGCGGCCGGGTCGGCCCCAAGTTCGGGTGGACCGACGTCGCGCGCTTCACCGGCCTGGGGATCCCGGCCGTCAACTTCGGACCGGGCGACCCGATGTACGCCCACAAGCAGGACGAGTTCGTGCCCGCCGACGACGTGCGCCGCTGCGAGCAGCAGCTGCGCGCCTGGCTCGGGGCGCCGGCGTGAGCCGTCCGGAGGAGGGGGACGCCGTGGGCCAGGAGCAGGAGCCGGGCGAGGTCGTCGACGGGCCCAAGGCGCCGATGCCGACGGGGCCGGAGCGCACGCCGCAGGCCGCGGTGCCGCTGCGCGAGCGGATCAAGCGCCGCGGGCCGATGCTGCTGCGCCGCTCGCAGGTCGACCTCACGACCACCGACCAGCGCCTCCTCGACTCCACGGGCGAGGCCGACTGGGTGCACACCGACCCCTGGCGGGTGATGCGGATCCAGGCCGAGTTCGTCGAGGGCTTCGGCGCGCTCGCCGAGCTGGGCCCGGCCATCGGGGTCTTCGGCTCCGCGCGCACCCCCGCCGACCACCCGCAGTACGCCCAGGCCGAGCTGACCGGCCGCCTGCTGGCCGAGGCGGGGTACGCCGTCATCACCGGCGGCGGGCCGGGCGCGATGGAGGCGGCCAACAAGGGCGCCTCCGAGGCCGGCGGCGTCAGCGTCGGCCTGGGCATCGAGCTGCCCTTCGAGTCGGGCCTCAACGCGTGGGTCGACAAGGGCATCAACTTCCGCTACTTCTTCGCCCGCAAGACGATGTTCGTGAAGTACTCCAGCGGCTTCGTCGTCCTGCCCGGCGGCGTCGGCACCCTCGACGAGCTGTTCGAGGCCCTCACGCTCGTGCAGACGCAGAAGGTCACGCGCTTCCCCGTCGTGCTGCTGGGCACCGCGTACTGGCAGGGGCTCATCGACTGGATGCGCGACGTGGTGCTCGCCGACGGCAAGATCCGCGAGTCCGACCTCGACCAGCTGCACCTCACCGACGACCCGGAGGAGGCGGTGCGGCTCGTCCTCGAGGAGATCGAGGGCGCCTCACGGCCCTCGGGGTCGTACCCGGAGTGAGGACCGACCGATGACGTGGATCTTCGCCCTGCTGGCCGTGGCGGCCATGGCCGGTGTCGCGGTCGTCGCGGCCGGCCACGGCGAGCCGATGGCCGAGGAGCACGGCGACCGTCCCGACGCCGGGCTGCCGCGGACCGGCCCCGTCACCGCCGACGACCTGCGCGCCGTCCGGTTCCCCGTCGTGCTGCGCGGCTACCGCATGGCCGACGTCGACGCCCTCGTCGAGCGCCTGGTCGCGGAGCGGGAGGCGGAGGACGCGTACCGCCCGCCGGCGCGCCCGGCGACGGACCCCGCCCCGGCCTCGGATGGCGACGACGCCCCGACTGAGGCACACTGACCCGCCGTGCCCGTCCCCGTCCCCGACACGTTCCTCGTGTACGTGCTCACCGTCTTCTCGGTGGTGGTCGTCGCGGCGACCCGCTGGGTGCTGAGCCCCTCGCGCGCCGGCGGGCACGGCCACGGCGTCTCGCCCGGCCTGCTGAACGTGCACACGGCCGCGGGCGTCGTCGGCGCGGTGCTGTGGTGCGGCTTCCTGTCGCTGCCCTTCGACGGCGAGACCTGGCACTCCCTGATCGGGGTCCTCGGCCTCGGCGGCTGGTGGATCACCGGCTGGTTCGGCCTCCTGCTGCTCGGCCGCTGGCTGCCCAGCCGCGGCCGGCACTCCGACGCCCAGGACCACGGCTGGGTCCTGCCGTTCGTCGTCGCGCTCGTCGGCCACGTCGGCGTCGCGCTCTCGGCGGTCGTGTTCACCCTGGGATACCTCTTCGCCACCGTCTGAGCGCGAAACTCGGTCGTCTCCGAGGTTTCGACGACGGCATGGGGGATAATGACCCACAGCACATCGACCACCGGTCCGACGACGTCCCGGTGGTTCGATCGATCCTGATGAGAGAAGAGGTGCACGGATGGCGGCGATGAAGCCGCGGACCGGCGACGGTCCGCTCGAGGTCACCAAGGAAGGTCGCGGCATCGTCATGCGCGTCCCTCTCGAGGGAGGTGGCCGGCTCGTCGTGGAGCTGAACGCCGAGGAGGCAGGGAACCTCGGCGACGCCCTCAAGGCAGTGGTCCCCTGACGGTCGCACCGACGCCGTGACATCGCAGATCCCGCTGCCCCTGACCGGTCTTCCCGAGCAGCCGGCTCCGCCGACGTTCGAGCTCGTCACCCACCTGGGTGACGAGCTCGAACGCGTCGGGCCGGTCGTCGCCGTCGCGGTGCTCCGCGACTCCTCGGAGCCGGACACCGCCGACCCGAGCGACACGGCGGACGCGGCCGACACGACCGACCCGGCCGAGGGACCCGCGCTGCTGCTCGGGCCCGGCGCCGCCGACGTCGCCGACCGCTGGCGCCTCGACCTGCTCGCCCTCCTGGCCGCACACCGTGCGACGGGGGCGGCGGGAGAGGTCGTGCGCGTCCCGCTGGTCGGTCCCGAGGGCTCCGACGCCTCCGCGCCCTCCGACGAGCCCGCCGTCGGCTTGCTCCTGCTGGTCGGCGTCGGCGACGCCTCCGTCGCCGAGCTGCGCCGTGCCGGTGCGGCCACCGCCCGCGCCACGCGCGGCCGGGAGCGGGTCGTGTCCACCGTGCCGGCCGCGGCTGCCGACGACGCCGCGGTGACGGCGTACGTCGTGGGCGCCACCCTCGGCTCCTTCGCGTTCTCGTGGACCCGGGAGCCGTCGGAGCAGGGCCCGGTCGGCGCCGTGGCGCTCGGGCTGCTGGGCGACGGCGTGGACGGTCCCGCCGCGGACGCCGTGCACCGCGGCGTCGTGCTGGGGCGCGCCGGGTGGACCTCGCGGCTGCTGGCCACCGTTCCGTCGAACGTGAAGTCGCCCGCCTGGCTCGCCGAGCAGGCCGTCGCGCTGGGCGCCGAGCGGGGCCTCGAGACCGAGGTGTGGGAGGTCGACGAGCTCGAGCGGCGCGGCTTCGGCGGCATCGTCGGCGTCGGTCGCGCCTCCGCCACCCCGCCCGTGCTGATCCGCCTCGACTACACGCCGCCGGGACTGTCCCGCGCGGCCGCGCGCCGCACGCCGCGGATCGTGCTGGTGGGCAAGGGCATCACCTTCGACACCGGCGGCCTCTCGATCAAGCCGGCCGACGGCATGCGCACGATGAAGCGCGACATGACGGGTGGGGCGGTCGTGATCGCCACCCTCGCCGCGCTCGCGGAGCTCGAGGTGCCCGTGCGCGTCACGGGGCTCGTGGCGACCGCGGAGAACGCGATCGGGGGCGCCGCGCTGCGGCCCGGCGACGTCCTGCGCCACTACGGAGGTCGCACCTCCGAGGTCACCAACACCGACGCCGAGGGCCGCCTCGTGCTGGCCGACGCCCTGGCGTACGCGGTCGACCGCCTCGACCCGGCCGTGCTCGTCGACGTCGCCACGCTGACGGGGGCGGGCAAGGTCGCGCTGGGCCTGCGCACCGGGGGCCTGTTCGCGACCACCGACGCGCTCGCCGACGCCTTCCTCGCGGCCGGTCGCTCGTCGGGGGAGCCGCTGTGGCGCCTGCCGCTGGCCGACGTCTACGAGGAGAAGCTGGCCTCGAGCATCGCCGACGCCGACAACGCGCCGGGCGGCCCGGGGGCGATCACCGCCGCGCTGTTCCTGCGGCACTTCGTGGGCGCGACGCCGTGGGTGCACCTCGACATCGCCTCGGTGGGCGACGCCGCCAAGGACGCCGACGAGTGGACGAGCGGCCCGACCGGCTTCGGTCCGCGCCTGCTGCTCGACTGGCTCACCGGCCTCGACCCGCGCGAGCTCTAAAGGCCGCGCGCCCCGTCGGGGCGCGTGGCCCGGCGGCTCAGGTACCGCCGGCGTGGTTCAGAGCAGCTTGGCGGCCAGGAGCCCGTCGCCGACGGGCAGCAGCACCGGCACGAGGCCCTCGTGCTCCGCGACCGCGCGGCCGAGGTCGCGGATCGCCACGGTCGTCTCGTCGCGGCGGGCCGGGTCGGCGACCCGGTCGTGCCACAGGGCGTTGTCGAAGACCACGACTCCGCCGGGGCGCAGCAGCCGCAGCGCCTCGGCGAGGTACGCCTCGTACTCCAGCTTGTCGCCGTCGCACAGGACCAGGTCGTAGTGGCCGTCGGTCAGGCGCGGCAGGACGTCCAGCGCCGCGCCCGGGATAGCGCGCACCCGCTGCGTCGCCACACCCGCCTCGGTGAACGCCACCTTGGCCAGCCGCTGGTGCTCGGCCTCGACGTCCACGCTGGTCAGGACGCCGTCGGCACGCATGCCGCGCAGCATCCACAGACCGGAGACGCCGGTGCCCGTGCCGATCTCGACGACGGCGCGCGCGTCCAGCACGGCGGTCAGGAACCGCAGCGCGGCGCCGGCGCCGGGACTGATCGGGACGACGCCGACCTCCTCCGCGCGGGCACGCGCAGCGACGAGGACGTCGTCCTCGACGACGAACTCCTCCGAGTAGGTCCAGCTCGCTGCGGTGATCGGGGTGGTGATGACGGCCTCCTGGGTCGCGTTCGGCGTGGTCAACCTTAGTCCCGCCGACGCCCCGATCGGCGCCGCGCCGCACCCGGGGAGCGGGGGAGAACGCGGCTTCACCGAAGTCGCGGGCCAATTCACAGACTCCTCTCAGCGCCCGTCCCTAGGTTTTCGTCCACACCGGGTGTCAGCGGCGCGGTGGAGGGGTACGAAGCGCCCCGTCGCCCGCCGGGACCCCCGGGTTGCGGCAGATGAGACGATGGGTCGGCGACCACGAGGAGAGGCACGAGTGAGCGAGGACGGACGAGGCGACCATCCGGTCGTCGGTGGCACGGATACGGCCCTGCGGGTCGACGCGACCACGCCCTGGGAGACGATCGTCGACCAGCACTCCGACCGGGTCTTCCGCCTGGCCTACCGCCTGACGGGCAACCGTCACGACGCCGAGGACCTGACGCAGGAGGTCTTCGTCCGCGTCTTCCGCAGCCTCGACTCCTTCACCGAGACGGGCACCGGCACGTTCCAGGGCTGGCTGCACCGGATCACCACGAACCTGTTCCTCGACCAGGCGCGTCGCCGTCAGCGTCTCCGCTTCGACCAGCTGTCGGTGGAGCGGGCGGAGTCGATGGCCGCCAACGTCCCCGGCCCCGCGACCGCGGTCGGCGACCGCACCTTCGACGACGACGTGGAGCACGCGCTGGCCCAGCTGGCGCCCGAGTTCCGCGTCGCGGTGGTCCTCTGCGACATCGAGGGGATGGCGTACGAGGAGATCGCCGAGATCCTCGGCGTGAAGCTCGGCACCGTCCGCTCCCGCATCCACCGCGGCCGCGCCCAGCTGCGCCAGGCGCTCGCGCACCGCGCGCCGACGGCGGGACGCACGCGGTACGCGGGACCGCGCACCGGCCCCCTGCCCGTCGTGCGGTCCGCGGCCCAGGCCGCCCGGCGCGCCACCGGCAGCGCCGCGGAGGGCCTCGCCGGTCACCGCGTCGCCCCCGCGGGGCCGAGGTGATCAGGTGACGTTCCTCGGCCACCTGGGACCGAAGGTCAGCGACCTCCTCGACGAGCAGCTCGACGCGGACGAGAGTGCCGCGGCCTGGCTGCACGTCGACGGCTGTCCTGCCTGCCGGTCGCAGGTCGAGTCCGAGGCGTGGCTCAAGCGCTCGCTGTCCGCGCTCGGGTCCTGCGAGGGCGACCGCGCGCCCGACGACCTGCGCGGCTGGCTGAGCGACGACGTGCTGGTGGCCTCGTACGCCGACGCTCCCGACTGGGTGACCGAGGCGCCCGACCCGGCCGAGCAGCGACGCCACCGTTGGGCGGTCGGCATGATCGGCGGCGGTGCCATCGGCGCGGCCATGCTGGGCGTCGTGGCGCTCGGTGCGGCTCCCACGCAGGCCCCGGCGCCGCGCGTGCCCGTCACGAACATCCGCACGGACGTCGACCCGCAGGGCCCGACCGGACCGGAGTCCGAGCCGGCCCGCAGCGTCGGCTCGGGCCTGCCCGTCGACGCCGGGACCGCGACCCCCGGGGTCGGGGAGGACGAGAGCCAGCGGTGAACGCCGACGAGACGGGCGGGCGCGACGAGCGTCCGGCCGAGGACGACGCCACGCGACCGTTGCAGCCGTACGGCTCCCCGGAGCCGGACGAGCAGGACGACCGCACCGAGGTGCGCCCCGCGCCGGGCGCGGAGACCCCGGGCTCCCAGGACATCCAGGGCTCCCACGGCTCCCAGGACCACGACGGCGCGACCGCGTTCGTCCGTTCGCCCGGGTCCTCCGAGCCGGCGGGCGGTCACTCGGCCCCCGGCGGCGGCCCGGCCGAGATCGGCGAGCCGACGTCGGTGCGGCCACGCGAGGGCTACGTGCCCACCCACGCCGGCGAGCCGGCCGGAGCGACCCACCAGCCGCAGCAGGACCCGTGGCAGCAGCCGCCGGGCCACGCGGCCTGGGCGGCGCTGCCGCCCGTGGGCCAGGCGGCCTCGCAGCCGTTCGCAGCACCCCAGGGCGCCGGCGGTCCGCCGGAGGGCCGGTCCACGGCCCCGCGGGCGCGCACACCGCGCTGGCTGATCCCGCTGGTCGCCCTCGTGGCGCTGCTGTTCGGCCTGGGCGGAGGGGTGCTCGGGTCCGTGATCTACCAGGAGACCGGCGACGACACCGCGCGCGGGCCGAGCTCCTCGCTCGAGGGCCTCGGCGTCGCGACGACCGCGCCGCTCGACGAGGACAACACCTCCGTCGAGGCGGTGGCCGCGCAGCTGCTGCCGAGCACGGTGCAGATCTTCGCGACGGGCGGCGACGAGGACGCGACCGGCTCGGGCTTCGTCTTCGACGAGCAGGGCCACATCATCACGAACAACCACGTCATCGCGGGTGCGGCGGACGGCGGCACCGTCGAGGTGCAGTCGACCGACGGCCAGCGCTTCGAGGTCGAGGTCGTGGGCCGCAGCCCGGTCTACGACGTCGCCGTCCTGCAGGCCGACGAGGCGCAGGACCTGGAGGCCGTCGCCTTCGGCGCGGCCGACGACCTCGTGGTGGGGCAGGGCGTGGTCGCGATCGGCTCGCCGCTCGGTCTCGCGGCGACCGTGACCCACGGGATCGTCAGCGCGAAGAACCGCCCGGTGACCACCGGCAGCTCGAACGACGACGCGTCCTACATCAACGCCGTCCAGACCGACGCGGCGATCAACCCGGGCAACTCGGGAGGGCCGCTGGTCAACCTCACCGGCCAGGTCGTCGGCGTGAACTCGGCCATCGCGACCACGGGCGGCGTCGCCGGGTCGGGCGGCAGCATCGGCGTCGGTTTCGCGATCCCCTCCGAGCAGGTGCTGCGCACGGCCGCCCAGATCATCGAGACCGGCGAGGCCACCTACCCCGTGATCGGCGCCCAGGTCCAGGTCGGCGGCGAGGAGACCGGTCAGGGCGCCCTCGTCGAGGAGGTCAACCCGGACAGCCCGGCCGCCCGGGCCGGGATCGAGGACGGCGACGTGGTGACCGCCGTGGGCGACCTGCGGGTCGGCACCGGCGAGGAGCTGATCGTCGCACTGCGCAGCCTCGCGCCCGGCGACGCGGTGACGTTGACGGTGCTGCGCGACGGCGACGAGTTCGAGGCCGACGTGACCCTGGGCGAGCAGACGGGCTGACGCCGTTGTCCACAGTGCGGTGCGGCGGTCGCGGCACCGGCCCCCGCCCGGTGGCACAGTAGGACCATGGCCCCCGCCCCGCGCTTCCTCACCCTCGCCGACGTCGCGGAGGTGCTGAACACCTCGAGCGCGCAGGTGTACGCACTGGTGCGGCGCGGCGACCTGCCGGCGATCAAGATCGGCGGCCGCGGGCAGTGGCGGGTCGAGTCGGAGCAGCTGGAGGGCTACATCCAGCGGATGTACGCGGAGACCAAGGCCTTCGTGGACGCGCACCCGCTCGCCGAGGAGGACGCGTCGAGCGACGCGTGAGTCGCTCAGGTGCCGGCCGGTGCGGCCGATGGGGGAGGGCGTACCTCCCCTCTCCTCCCAGGTCGTGCCCATGCCCTCCCTCGCCTCGTCCTTCCCCGCCGCCGCGCTCCTCGCGCTGCTCGCCCCGGCGCTCCAGCCGGCCGCCGCGGGCGCGCCCGTGAGCGACGCCCCGCGCGCCGCCGCCGTGTGGTCGTCCAGCGCCGCGCCCACCTTCGTGGTGACCTCCCCGGCCACGACCGCACGTCGGCTCACGCCGGTCACGACCACCACCAGGGCGGCGACCGTGACGTTCACGGTCGACACCGCCCGGCCCCAGCAGACGTGGTGGGGCACCGGCGCGGCCCTCACCGACGCCTCGGTCGAGCTCCTCGCCTCCGCTCCGGCGGCGGTGGACCTGCTGTTCGACCCGGCCGCGGAGGGCGGCGCGCGCCTCGACGCGGTGCGCCTGCCCCTGTCGTCGACGGACTTCTCCACCACGCCGTGGACGTGGGGCTGGGACGGGACGACCGCGACGCCGACCGCCCAGGCCGAGGCGGCGATCACGACCCTCACCGACGACGTGCTGCCGCTGCGTCCCGACCTCCGGGTGGTCGGCGCGGCCTGGAGCGCCCCGGCCGAGCTGAAGACGAGTCGCACCCTGCGCGGCGGCGGCCTGGCGGACGCCGGGCTCGCGACGTACGGGGACCTCCTCGTCGCCCAGTCCGCGGAGCTGCAGCGGCGGGGCGTGCCGCTGGCGGCGATCACCCTCGGCAACGAGCCCGGCCACTCCTCGGACTACACGACGATGACCATGACCGTTGCGCAGATGGCCGAGCTCGGGCGCCGCGTCTCCGCGTCCCTTCCGGCGTCGGTGGCGCTGTGGGCGGGGGACCACAACTGGGAGCACCGCGCGGCGTACGACCAGCTCGTGGCCGCCGCGCCCGGCGCCTTCGACGGCTCCGCCTACCACTGCTACGGCGGCTCGCCCGCGCAGATGGACGGGCCGACGCCGTTCCGCATCATCACCGAGTGCACGGGGACCACCGACGGGTGGGCCTCGACGTTCGCCTGGCAGTTGCGCAACCTCGTCGCCGTCCCGGTCGCGAACGGCTCCTCGGGCCTGCTGATGTGGAACCTGGCGCTCGACGCCGCCAACGGTCCGATCGACGCGGGCGCCCGGTGGGGCTGCCGCACGTGTCGCGGGCTGGTGCGGGTCGACGGCTCGCAGGTGACGCCCGGTCCGGAGTTCTACCTGCTGGGCCACCTGACCCGGGCGGCACAGCCGGGCGCACGGGTGCTGCCGGTGCGCTCCACGGCCGCGGACGCGGCGGTCGCTGCCTTCCGCAACCCGGACGGCTCGACGGGCGTCGTCGGCGTCAACCACACGTCGGTGTCCCAGGTCGTCGCGGTCAAGGTCGGCACGACCACCCGGCGCTACGTCGTCGGGCCCGGCGAGCTGTTCACCTACACCACCCGCTGACCGCTCGTCGCGCTCGACCGACCGTTCGTCGCGCCCCTCCGTCCGGAGAGGTCGCGGACCTGGCCCGCGGTGTGACGTCGCTCTCACCGCGAGGTGTGAACGGCGCCACGGCGCGGCCAATCTATGTTCATAGTTTGGAATCCTGGGACGGATCCGCGCCGGGAGGTCCGTCGACCTCTAACCTGCCCCGGGGTCGCGCGCCGCGCGACCGGTGGGGCGGAGCCGTGCTCGCGCCCCACGCCGGAAGTCGGATCGCCGTGGGTGCTCCGGAAGACGGAAGGGCACGCATGAGTGAGTCACCGGTGGGTTCGGTGCCGGAGTCGCAGCCGGGCCAGGGGCCGGGTCTGCGTCTGGGCATCGTCGCGGAGTCGGCGCCCGGGGAGGCCAGGGTGGCCGGCACGCCGACGACCGTGAAGCAGCTGGTCGCGCTGGGCTACGACGTGGTCGTGGAGTCGGGGGCGGGCGCCGCCGCGGCGTTCACCGACGAGGCGTACGCCGCGTCCGGCGCGCGCGTGGTCGGCGGCGCGGAGGCGTGGGGCAGCGCGGTCGTGCTGAAGATCAACGCGCCGAGCGACGCGGAGCTGGAGCGTCTCGCGGACGGTGCGACCCTGATCGCCCTGCTGAGCCCCAACCTGCGTCCGGAGCTGGTCACGAAGCTCGGGCGCGAGTCGCTGGGGCGGCCGGTGACGGCGCTGGCGATGGACGCGGTGCCGCGGATCTCGCGGGCGCAGTCGATGGACGTGCTGAGCTCGATGGCGAACATCGCGGGCTACCGCGCCGTGATCGAGGCGGCCCACGAGTTCGGCCGGTTCTTCACCGGTCAGGTCACCGCGGCGGGCAAGGTGCCGCCCGCGAAGGTGCTGGTCGCGGGCGCCGGTGTCGCCGGGCTCGCCGCGATCGGTGCCGCGTCGTCGCTGGGCGCGATCGTGCGTGCCACGGACCCGCGGCCCGAGGTGGCCGACCAGGTGAGGTCGATCGGCGGCGAGTACCTCGAGGTGGTCGTGCCCGAGGAGTCGAAGGAGGTCTCCTCCGACGGGTACGCGAAGGCCACGAGCGCGGCGTACGACGCCCGCGCCGCGGAGATCTACTCCGAGCAGGCGGCCGACGTCGACATCGTCATCACCACCGCGCTGATCCCGGGCCGCGCCGCGCCCCGGCTGCTGAGCGCCGCGGACGTCGCGTCGATGAAGCCGGGCTCGGTGGTCGTGGACATGGCGGCCGCCCAGGGCGGCAACGTCGAGGGTTCCGTGGCCGGTGAGCGGGTCGTGACCGAGAACGGCGTGGTGATCCTCGGCTACACCGACCTGGCCGGGCGGCTGCCCACGCAGGCCTCCCAGCTGTTCGGCACCAACCTGGTCAACCTGTTGAAGCTGCTGACGCCCGAGAAGGACGGCGTGCTGCGCCTCGACTTCGACGACGTCGTGCAGCGCGGCGTGACGGTCGTGCGTGACGGCGAGTCGACCTGGCCGCCCCCGCCGGTGCAGGTCTCTGCGGTTCCCGCGCCGGCGGCTGCCGCAGCACCCGCCCCGGTCGCCGGAGCCGGTGCCGGTGGGGGGCCGAGGAAGGAGCTCTCGCCCCAGGCGGCGGCCACCCGCCGCTACGGCCTGATCGCGCTCGGGATCCTGGCGCTGTTCGGCGTGAACGCCACCGCGCCGGCGCCGATCCCGCAGCACTTCACGGTGCTCGTGCTGTCGATCGTGATCGGCTACTACGTGATCGGCAAGGTGGCCCACGCCCTGCACACGCCGCTGATGTCGGTGACGAACGCGATCTCCGGGATCATCGTGGTCGGCGCCATGCTGCAGCTCACGAGCGACGACACCCTCGTGAGGGTGCTCGCGTTCGTGGCCGTGCTCGTCGCCAGCATCAACGTCTTCGGCGGCTTCGCCGTGACCCGACGCATGCTCAGCATGTTCTCGAAGGACTGATCGATGGACGCCCTCAGCATCTCCACCGCGGCGTACATCGTCGCCGCCCTCCTGTTCATCCTCAGCCTCGCGGGTCTGAGCAAGCACGAGACCTCGCGCCAGGGGGTCGTCTACGGCATCGCGGGCATGGCGATCGCGCTGGTCGCGACGTTCGTCGTGGTCGTCGACGGCTCGGACGCCCTCGGCGTGGTCCTGCTCGTGGTCGCGATGGCCGTCGGTGGCGCCATCGGCCTGTGGCGCGCGCGGATCGTCGAGATGACCGGGATGCCCGAGCTCATCGCCCTGCTGCACTCGTTCGTCGGTCTCGCCGCCGTGCTGGTCGGCTGGAACGGCCACCTCGCGCACCCGTACTTCGTCAGCGACGCGCTGGAGAACATCCACCGCGCCGAGGTGTTCATCGGCGTGTTCATCGGCGCGGTCACCTTCACCGGCTCGATCGTCGCCAACCTGAAGCTGAGCGCGCGGATCAAGTCCGCCCCGCTCGTGCTGCCGGGCAAGAACCTCATCAACGTCGGCGCGCTGGTCGCGTTCGTGGCGCTGACGGTCTGGTACGTCCTGGACAACCAGCTGTGGCTGCTGGTCGTGGTGACCCTCGTGGCGCTGGCCCTGGGCTGGCACCTGGTCGCCTCCATCGGCGGCGGCGACATGCCGGTCGTCGTCTCGATGCTCAACAGCTACTCCGGCTGGGCGGCCGCGGCGGCGGGCTTCCTGCTGTCCAACGACCTGCTCATCGTCACCGGTGCGCTGGTCGGGTCCTCGGGTGCCTACCTCAGCTACATCATGTGCAAGGCGATGAACCGCTCGTTCATCTCCGTCATCGCGGGCGGCTTCGGCATCGAGGCGCCGTCCTCGGGCGACACCGACTACGGCGAGCACCGCGAGATCGACGCCGCGGGCACCGCCGAGCTGCTGCGCAACGCGACCAGCGTCATCATCACGCCGGGCTACGGCATGGCGGTCGCGCAGGCGCAGTACCCCGTCGCCGACCTGACCAAGAAGCTGCGCGAGCGCGGCGTGGAGGTCCGCTTCGGGATCCACCCGGTCGCCGGCCGTCTGCCCGGGCACATGAACGTGCTGCTGGCCGAGGCGAAGGTGCCCTACGACGTCGTGCTCGAGATGGACGAGATCAACGACGACTTCCCGTCCACCTCCGTCGTGCTCGTCATCGGCGCCAACGACACCGTGAACCCCGCGGCCAACGACGACCCCTCCAGCCCCATCGCCGGCATGCCCGTGCTGACCGTGTGGGAGGCCGAGGACGTCATCGTGTTCAAGCGCTCGATGGCCGTCGGCTACGCGGGCGTGCAGAACCCGCTGTTCTTCCGCGAGAACACCCAGATGCTCTTCGGCGACGCCAAGGAGCGGGTCGAGGACATCCTGCGCGCCCTCTAGCGGGCAGGGGGGATTGGACGGGCTCCGGGCGGGGCAGTCCGGTGGGGTGCAGACACAGCGAAGCGTCCCGGACGTCCGCCGGTGGTGGTGGGTCGTCGCCGTGCTGGCGTGCGTGCTGGCGGTGCCGGCGTACCTCGTCGCCGCGGCAGCGGCGGAGCCGGAACCCGGCGAGGAGCAGGTGCGCGCGAGCGAGAGCGCGGCCGACCTGCCGGAGGTGGCTCCCGACGAGGTCGTCGGCGTGCCCGACGGCCCGTCCGTCGCCGGCCCGGGCGTGCAGCGGGTCGTCGCGACCCCCGGCGCGGACGTCACCGTCGCGGCGACCCGGCCCGCGGCCTCGACCAGGGAGCACCGCGCGGCCGAGGACGGGCAGGTCGTCGCGGTGCGCTGGAGCATCGAGCACCGGTACGCGCTGCCGCCCGCGGGCGCCGAGGTCGACGCCGCGCCGCCCGCCGGCACGCCCGACGTCGAGATCGCGCTGACCCGGGACGGCGACGACGTCGACCTGGGCGACGCCGGCACCACCTCCGTGCCCGGCATCGCGTACGGAGCCACCGAGGTCACCCGCGGCGGTGTCGTGCTGGGCGTCGCCGAGGGCGGGGCGGACGATGCCGACCTCACCCTCACGGTCACCTTCGACGGGGTCGACCAGACGCTCGACCTGCTGTCGGGGGACCTGGAGACCGGGCGGGCGGCCGGGCTGTATGACGCGCAGCCGCGCCGCTACACCGACGGGCGGTGCGACCTCCTGGCGGCGCTGCCCGCCGACGTCTCCCTGACCTCCACCTGCGCCGTCGGTGCGATCGAGCTGACCGCCTGGACGCCTCGGACCGGCTGGGTCGAGGCGGCGGACGACCGGTGGGCCGTGCTGCGCGTCGGGATGGTGGTGAACAGCTACGCGACCCGCGGGGACGACTTCTGGGGCCGCGTCACCGCGGACCTCGCAGTCACCCTGGACGGCGAGCCGCCCGTCGCGGGCTCGCCCGGGCCGATCCCGAACTCCGACGACGACGCCGAGCCGTCGGTGTTCCTGCTGGCGGGCGGCGCCGAGCCCGGCGAGCTGCGTGTCACCGGCGAGATCCTCGCGGAGGACCCCGACGGCGGGCTCGATCCCGTGACCGTCACCGTGAACCACGCCGCGGAGGTGCGCGGTGCCTGAGTCGACCACCGACCCCGTCCCGTCCGCCCCGTCCGACCGCCGCCCCTGGCTCGGCTGGCTCGCCGTGTCGGCCGCCGGCCTCCTGGTCGTGGTCGCCGCGGGCGTCGCGGGCGCGACCACCGGGGGCGACGGACCACGCCGCGCGTCCGTGGGGGAGGTGGTGCCGCTCGTGGGCGGTGCCGCCGGCACCGCCACCGGCGAGGCCCGTCACCTCGACGTCGGGGCCGGGTTGTCCCTCAGCGTGAGCACGACGACGACGCTCGGCGCCGACGCCGGGGTGCTGGCCCCCGAGGGCGGCAGCTTCGTGGTCGTCGACGTCGCCGACGCCCGATTCCGGTCGGGCCCCTCGGTCGACGTCGCGGTGCCCCCGGCCGTGGTCACGCTGCGCGACGGCGACGAGGCGTACGCCCTGGACGCGGCGACCGACCCCGGCCTCCCGGCCGGCGCCCGCGCGGCGACGACGACCGCCGTCGCCGTCGGCGGGTCCGGCACCGACGGGCTGGTGCTCGAGGTCGAGCGCGACGGACGGGTGGTCGAGGTCGACCTGGGCGCCGACGAGCTGGTGGCGTCGCCGGCCACGTCCGCGGACGTCCGCTACGTCTCCACGGCCTGCGGTGCCGTGCAGTGGCCGTCCGGGTGGGTCGGCCTGGAGAACGAGTACGACCAGTGCCGGCTCGACGCCCACCCGCCGACGCCCGCGGTCGGTCCGCTGCCGCCCGCGCCGGAGGGCAGCGCGTACCTCGCGGTCGTCGTCGACGTCGGAGGCACGTTCCTGGCCGCCGAGAACGGCGGCCGGACCTTCGAGCTGGGCACCGAGCCCGACGCGGTCGCGTACCGGCTCGGCGACGCCGATCCCGTCGACGTGGTGCCGGCGCAGGCCTTCACGCCGCCCTCGCGCCAGCCGTACGCCGAGCCCGTCGACCTGGTGGTCTTCGAGGTCCCGGCGGACGCGGTCCTCGACGAGCAGACGTTCACCTTCACCGCGACCTACGCCGCCGAGGAGCGGCGCCCGGACCCCGGCGCCCCCACGACCGTCGAGATCACGCGTTCGACGCCGCTGGTCGACGACTGACCCGGGTACGCGGACGGGCCCCCGGAGCCGGGCGGTGGCCCGGCCCCGGGGGCCCGTTCACGTGCGGCAGGTCAGGCCGACGGGTAGCCGGTCGGGTCCTCGCCGAGGTCGACGATGGCCGCGACCGGACCACCGCCGTCGGGGCCCTGGTGGGCCGCGGAGACCGAGACGAACACGGCCGGGTCACCGGTGACCGAGGCCGTCACGCCGCCGACGGCGCTCTTGATCTGGCGGTGCCAGTGCACGTCGGAGTCGTCGAGCATCGCGTTGCGGCGACCGCGGACCTCGCCGTCCTGCGACACCTCGCACTTGAGGAACACGTTGACCAGGCGGCCGCCGAGGTCGCTCGTGTGCGGGCGCTCGGGCAGCTCGAGGCCGGCGTCCTTGATCGCGGCCCAGATGCCGTCGGTGTCCAGCGCGTCCTTCATGACCGAGTGGCCGATCCGGTAGCGACCGCCGACACCGCGGGCGTTGCCCACGACGACGATCTGCGCCTGGTCGAGCTCGACGCCCGACGAGCACGAGGCGACCGAGGAGTACAGGTCGCGGTTGTGCATGACGTCGGCGTCGGTCGGCTGCTCGATCTCGCCGAGCGCGACGGCGATGCCCAGCGCGGTGCAGCCGTTGGACAGGTCCATCGACTCGTGGGTGTGCTCGGTCCACACCGTCTTGCCGCGGCTCTTCGCGTCGCGGATCGTGTGGATCGTCAGCAGCGGCGTCTTGGTCTGCACGTAGTGCACGTCGGCCGGGTCGGTGATGCCGGCGCGCTCCATGGCGGTACGCACGCCCGCCGCGACCTTGTCGACCATCGTGACGCGGCCGATGTCCTCGGGCAGCAGCTCGTCGCTCATCGCGAAGCCGACCGTGAGGCGCAGGTCGTCGGTCGGCTCGACCGAGCCCTCCGGGACGGTCGCGAAGATCGTGGCGTGGGGCGAGATGATGCCGTCGGTGCCGCCGGACCACACGATGGGGATCTGCGCGACCTCCTCGGCCGGGCGGCTGCCCTTCTCCAGGAGGACCTCGCGGAACGCGCGGTCCGCGATGATGCGGGTGTAGTCGTTGACACCGCCGTTGCCCTCGGTCTTGCCGATCACCGCGATGACGCGGTCGGCCTCGAGGGTGCCGGCGTCGATGAGCTCGGCGAGCCCGGATGCGTCCGAGACGTTCTTGATGGGGACCTTGCGGACCTCGATGGCGTCGGGCACGGCGTTACCTCTCCTTCGGTGGCGTCGACCCGCAGGGGCGGGCCGAGGACTGCGTCGTTCGGGTGGTGCGGGTGGTGCGGGTGGTGCGGACCCTCCGGCAACGCTGCCGGAGGGGTGGTCGGTGGGGCGTCAGGCGACGCCTGCGGTCGACGGCTCGGGGACGACGACCGTGCCGACGGCGTCGTCGGTCGAGCCGGACGCGACGGCGGCGACGGCGTCGCGGATCCGGTCCAGCGAGGTGATCACGGACGTCCCGCCCTTCTCGGCGAAGCGGAGGGCCGCCTCGACCTTGGGGCCCATGCTGCCTGCTGCGAAGTGACCGGCGGCCGCGATGTCGCGCATCTCCTGGACGCCGACGCGACCCAGGGCCCGGGCCTCGGGCGTGCCCCAGCCCACGATCGCGTTGTCGACGTCGGTCGCGATCACCAGCACGTCGGCACGCACCAGGGTGCCGAGCAGGGCGGCGCCCAGGTCCTTGTCGATGACCGCCTCGACGCCGGTGAGCGTCCCGTCGGCCTCGCGCAGCACGGGGATGCCGCCTCCGCCCGCGGCGACGACGACGTAGCCGGCGTCCACGAGGGTCTGCACGGCCGGGGCGTCCACGATCTCGCGGGGCTGGGGGGAGGGCACGACCCGGCGCCAGCCGCGCTCGCCGCGGTCCTGCCAGTTCTGGCCCTCGGCGACGAAGCGCTGGGCCTCGGCCTCGGGCAGGAAACGGCCGACGGGCTTGCTCGGCGCGAGGAAGTCGGGGTCGTCCGGGTCGACGACGGTGCGGGTGACGAGGGCGGCGGCACGACGGTCGAGTCCCCGGCGGGCGAGGGCGGCGTCCAGGCTGGCCGTCAGCGTGTAGCCGAGCGTGCCCTGGGTCTGGGCGCCGCACCAGTCGAGGGGCACCATCGGGACGACGTGGGCGGTCAGCTCGTTCTTGACCAGGAGGTTGCCCACCTGGGGGCCGTTGCCGTGGGTGACAACGACGTCGGTGCCGGTCGCGACGAGGTCGGCGATCCGGTCGGCCGCGGTGCCGATCGCCGCGCGCTGCGCGTCGACCGTCGCGGTGCCGTCCGGTGCCGTCATGGCGTTTCCGCCGAGTGCGATGAGCGCGCGCACGAGAATCTCCGTCCGTGTGATCTGCCTCTCGCCGTCCCTCGAAATCTAGGCGGGACGACGCTGGGGGCGTAGGGCAAGCGGTGCCCGAGCTCGGGCCCCGCTGTTGGCAGGAAGTGCCGTCGGTGCGGTGGTGCTGCGGTGGTGCTGCGGTGGTGCTGCGGTGGTGCGTGGGGAGGAACGGGTCGGGCCGGCCGTCCCGCCGTGGCGGTGACGGCCGGCCCGAGGTGTCGCCGGAGGTCAGGGGGCCGGGGTGGTGCCCAGCCCCAGGTCGCGCCGCAGGGCGGCGCGCAGGGTGGTCGGCTCCCGGCCCAGCAGGGTGCGCAGCGCCAGGGAGCTGCCGACCAGGCCGTGGGTGTCGTACCAGTCGAACATCGCCGCCAGGTCGTCCAGGTCGCGGCGGGTGCCGGACGGGTCGACCCCGGCGCGCCACTGCGCGACGGGCTGCGGCTCGGCCACGACCGGTCGGCCGGCGGCCTCGCCCAGTGCCGCCGCCATGTCACGGCTCGTCAGCACCTCGGGCCCGACGAGCTCGAAGGTGCCGTGCGCGGTGGCCGGGTCGTCCAGCACCGCGACGACCGCCGCGGCGACGTCGGCCAGGTCCACCGGCGTGAACGGCCGGTCGACGTCGTAGGGGACGCGGTAGGTGCCCGTGTCGCGGGCCGCCTCCCAGAAGGGCAGGAGGTTCTGCGCGTAGCTGGCCGGCTGCAGGATCGTCCAGCGCAGCGCGCTGCGGCGGACCCGCAGCTCCGAGACGGCCTTGCGCAGGTGGTGCGGCATCGCCGGCACGTAGGGGTGCAGGACCGAGTGGTAGACGAACCGGTCGACGCCGGCCGCCTCGGCCGCCTCGACGACGGACGCCGTGAGCTCGTCCTCCGCCGGGTGCATGTTCGGCGGCACGTGGTGCACCGCGTCGACGTCGGCGAGCGCGGCGACGAGGTCGTCGCGCCCGCCGTCGAGGTCGACGACCCGGGCCTCGGCACCGCTGGTCTGCAGCGCCTCGGCGGCCTCGGGTCGGCGTACCAGGCCCACGGGGCGGTGGCCGGCCTCGAGGAGGCCGGCCACCACCGCCGCGCCGGTCTTGCCGGACGCGCCGGTGACCGCCACGCGGAGGGTGGGACGCGGGGAGCTCATCGTCGACTCAGAGGAAGTCGTACGGGGAGCTGGTCGCGCCGCCGGACAGCAGGGCGTACCCGGGGCCACGGTCGAAGAACGGGGCCTCGCCCTCGCGGGCGCCGCGCAGCTCGTCGCGCAGGGCCGTGGTGGCCGCCTCGTCCACCGCGGGCGCCTCCGTGGCGTCCAGGTCGACGTCGCCGGCGAAGACCACGCCGTAGTCCTCGCGCGCCGCCTCGACCGAGACCTTGCGCCACCACACGTCGCGCGCCACCGACGCCGGCTCGCGGTCGAGCGGGTCGCCCCAGCCGCCGCCACCGGTCGTGCGGATGCGGATCACCTCGCCGGCCTTGACCTCGATCGCGTCGACGAGGGCGTCGACCTCGCGCTCGTTCGGGCCGTCGGGGTCGATCGTCACGCGGAACGGCTTGCCGGCCTTGCCGCCCTTGACGCCCCAGCAGGCGAGGATCGAGCGGTCCGCGATCGACATGAAGTGCGCGTCGGCGAGCATCCGGATCTGCTTCTCGTAGCCCAGGCCGCCGCGGAACTGGCCCGCGCCGCCGGAGTCGAGCGCGAGGCCGAGGCTCTCGACGCGGAACGGGAAGCGCGACTCGGTGAACTCCGTCGGGAGGTTCCGCGAGTCCGGCACGACGTGGATGGTGTCCTCGCCGTCGGCGTAGTAGCGACCGCCGGAGCCGCCGCCCAGGACCTCGCGCATGAGGTACGGGTTGCCCTCGAGGTCGTTGCCGTAGACGCCGGTGTAGCGGATGGTCTCCTGGTCGGCGGGCATCCGCCCGTCGACCGCCTTGGCGACCACGCCGGCCAGGACGCCGAGCAGGCGCAGGATGACGAAGGTACGCGCGTTCGTCGGCGCCGGGAACTCCGGCGTCAGCAGCGTGCCCTTCGGCGGGAAGCGCATCTCGATCAGCGGGCTGATGCCCTCGTTGACGTCGAGCTCGGCCATCCGCTCGGGGGTGTCGGCGAGGTTGCGCAGGATCGGGGCGATCCACTTCTTGAGGAACGCGCCGTCGGCGTAGTCGCCGCAGTGGTTGATCGGGCCCTTGGCCTGCGCGGCCGTGCCGGTGAAGTCGATGACCAGGCGGGGGCCGTCGTCGGGCCCGCCGGTCTCCTCCTTCGTCAGCGTGATCCGCTGCGTGTGCAGCTTCGGGTCGTCGACACCGTCCTGCTCCGCGTAGTCCTCCCACACGAACGTGCCGGTCGGGATCTTGGAGAGGATCTCGCGGCGGAACGTCTGCGTGGTCTTGTCGAGGATCGCGTCGAACGCGGCGAACACCTGGTCGCGGCCGTAGCGGTCGAACAGCTCCGTGAGGCGACGCGCGCCCAGGAGGCAGGCCGAGCACTCGGCGTCGAGGTCGGCGGCCAGCGAGTCGGGCATCCGCGAGTTGCGGGTCATGATCTTCAGCGCGGCCTCGTTCGGCACGCCGGCGTCCCACAGCTTGATCGGGGGGACCATCAGGCCCTCCTCGAACACGCTGGTCGCGGTGCTCGGCATCGAGCCGGGCACCGAGCCGCCGATGTCGTCGTGGTGGCCGAAGGCCTGCACGAACGCCACGACCTCGGGGCCGTCGCCGGAGTCGTGGAAGACCGGCGCCGTGATGCAGAGGTCGGGCAGGTGCCCGATGCCGCCCTCGGAGAGGTAGACGTCGTTGTGGAAGAAGACGTCGCCGGGCCGCATGGTGTCGGCCGGGTAGTCGCGGATCACCGGCTGCACGAGCGCGGAGTACGAGCGGCCCGTCAGCTTGCGGGCGTGCCGGTCGTGGATGCCCGCGCGGTAGTCGTGGGCGTCGCGGATCATCGGCGAGCGGCTCGTGCGGCCGATGGAGGTCTCGACCTCCTGCTCGACCGAGGCCAGGTAGCCCTCGACGATCTCGACGACGACGGGGTCGACGTCAATGCCCTCGGTGAGGCGGTACGGGGCGTCGCCGCCGGGCGCGCGCACGCCCACGACGGTGGGGGCCTCGGTCTCGGCGCCGGGCGGGGTGGTGAGCACGTCGGTCACGAGAGGTTCTCCTTGCGGGTGATGAGGAGGTTGCCGAAGCGGTCGACCTCGGCGACGAAGCCGGGGTGCAGCGGGACGGTCGAGCTGAACTCCTCGACGATCGCCGGGCCGGTGACGACGTCGCCGGCGCCCAGCTGGGCCCGGGCGACGACGGGCGCGTCGTACCACTGGTCGAAGTAGACGCGGCGGGTGCCGGTGACGGCGCCCTCGGAGCCGGTGCCGGCGGCGATCTCGCGCAGCTCGGGCTTGCGGATCGGGCCGATGCCCGAGACGCGCAGGTTGACCCACTCGACGGGCTGGGTGGCGTCGCCGCGGAAGTCGTAGCCGTAGAGCTTGTGGTGCTCGGCGTGGAAGGCGTCGGCCACGGCCGCGAGCAGCGTGTCGTCGACCGGGCCGTCGGGGACCGGCACGCGGACCTCGAACGCCTGGCCCACGTAGCGCAGGTCGGCGGTGCGCGAGAACTGGCGCTCGGCCGGCTCGAAGCCCTCGCGGGCCAGGGCCTCGTCGGCCTCGCTCGCGAGCTGGGTGAGCAGGCCCTCGACGCGCTCGCGGTCGAGGTCGTCGTGCTTGCTGATCGCCGTGCGCACGTAGTCGTTGCGCACGTCGACGGTGAGCAGGCCGTACGCCGAGGTGTTGCCCGGGTTCAGCGGGACGATGACGCCCTGCAGGCCGAGGATGTCGACGAGGCGGCAGGCGAGCAGCGAGCCGGAGCCGCCGAACGTGACCATGTTGAAGTCGCGGGCGTCGAGACCGCGCTTGACGGTGACCTGGCGCAGCGCGTTCGCCTGGTTCCAGGCCGAGATCTCGAGGATGCCGTCCGCGGCCTCCTCGAGGCCCAGGCCGAGCTTGCCGGCGATGTCCTCGATGCCGGCGCGCGCGGCGTCGACGTCGAGCGGGATCTCGCCGCCCAGCAGGTGCGGGGGGATCCGGCCGAGCAGCACGTGGGCGTCCGTGATCGTCGGCTCCTCGCCGCCCTTGCGGTAGCAGAGGGGGCCCGGGTCCGCGCCGGCCGACTGCGGGCCGACCTTGAGCGTGCCCTCGGGGCTGATCCAGGCGATGGAGCCGCCGCCGGCGCCCACGGTGACGACGTCGATCATCGGGATCTTGCTCGGGTACGGGCCGACCGTGCCCTCGGTGGTCAGCGCCGGGTGGCCGTCGATCACGACGGTCACGTCGGTCGAGGTGCCGCCGCCGTCGCAGGTCAGCACGCTGTCGAAGCCGGCGCGCTGCGCGATCACGGCGGCGCCCAGGGCGCCGGCCGCGGGGCCGGACAGGACCGTGGTGATCGGCTGGCGCACGACCTCCTCGGCCGAGAGCACGCCGCCGTTGGACTTCATGACGTAGAAGGGCACCTCGCGGTGCTCCGTCTCGTCGCTCGCGTCGGCGCGGGCGATGAAGGAGTTGAGTCGCTCGGTGATGTTGTTGACGTACGCCCGGATGTTCGGCTTCACGGCCGCGTCGACGAGCGTGGTGACGCTGCGCTCGTACTCCCGGTACTCCCGCAGCACCTGCGAGGACAGCGAGTAGTCGGCCTCGGGGTACTCCCGCTGGAGGATGGCGAGCGCCTGCTCCTCGTGCACCGGGTTGGCGTAGGAGTTGAGGAACGATAGGCCGATGGTGGTGACGCCACGGGCGCGGAAGTAGTGCGCCGCCGCGACGACGTCGGCCTCGACCAGCGGGCGTACCTCGCTGCCGTCGACCGCGAGGCGGCCGCCGATGGCGCGCACCAGGTCGACCGGGACGATGCGGTCGGGCTTCACCCAGAAGTACGAGTTGCCGTAGCCGTCGGGGACCGACTGACGGGCGATCTCGAGGAGGTGGCCGTAGCCCTCGGTCGTGATGAACCCGAGGTTCTCGACCTTCTCCTCGAGCAGCTTGTTGGTCGCCACGGTGGTGCCGTGGCTGACGGCGGTGACGGCGTCTCCGTCGAGGCCGAGCACCCCCAGGACCTTGTCGATGCCGTTGAGGAACCCGTCGGCGGGGTTCGCGGGCGTCGACGGGGTCTTCGTGGTGACCAGCTCTCCGGTCTCCTCGTCGACGGCGACGACGTCGGTGAAGGTCCCGCCGGTGTCGATGCCGATGCGGATACGACGCGTGGCGCTCATGCAGCCTCCAGGTTCGTTGGTGCGTTCGGCGTCCATTCAAGCGGCGGCGGGAGACACATGCTTCGTCAAACCTCGCCGAGAAACGTCCGTTTCTTGGGTGAATTCCACGAACGCGTCACCGTGGTCGGGGCGGGCTCGTGGCGCGGCGCGCGGCGGTGCGGTGTTGGCAACCGGCGCCAACGCCCGGTGGGTCCCTTCGGCAGGCCTGCGCGGTGAATCCCGTCCGGGGGCGACCTAGGGTGAGCAGGACGACGGGGTACGCACGGGGACGGCGAGAGACGGGGTGGGACGTGGACGGGCCGCAGGACGTGGCGGAGCTGGTGCGCCGGCTCGACGAGGCCGACCACCTCGCCGACGAGGGCACGGCGACCGCGGCCTGGCTCGCGTGGCGCACGCAGCGCCCGCTGCTCCTCGAGGGCGAGCCCGGGGTCGGCAAGACGTCCCTGGCCACCGCGCTCGCGCAGGTGCTGGGCCGCGACCTCGTGCGGCTGCAGTGCTACGAGGGGATCGACGCCGCGGCGGCGCTCTACGACTGGGACCACCCGCGCCAGCTCCTGCACGTCCGCGCGCTCGAGGCGGCGCAGCGCGACGCCCGCTCGAGCGGGGGCGACGCCCGTGACGACCGCGCCGCCCTCGACGTCGACGCCCTGGAGGGCGAGCTGTGGAGCCGGCGCTTCCTGCTGCCGCGGCCGCTGCTGGCGTCGCTGGAGCGCCCCAGCGTGCTGCTGGTCGACGAGCTGGACCGCGCCGACGACGAGTTCGAGGCGTTCCTGCTCGAGGTGCTGGCGGACTTCGCCGTCACCATCCCCGAGCTCGGCACCGTGCGCGCCGAGGTGCCGCCCGTGGTCGTCGTGACCAGCAACCGCACCCGCGAGGTGCACGACGCGCTGAAGCGCCGCTGTTACTACCACTGGGTCGAGCACCCCGACCTGGAGCGGGAGATCGCGATCGTGCGCCGTCGCGTCCCGCAGGCGGACGCCGCGCTGGTCGACGGCGTCGCCCGGGTCGTCGCCCGGCTGCGCGAGGAGGACCTGCTCAAGCCCCCGGGCGTCGCCGAGACGATCGACTGGGCGCGGGCGCTGCACGAGCTCGGCGCCACCCGCGTCGACGTGGCCACCGCCGCCCGCACCCTCGGCGCGGTCGTGAAGTACCGCGAGGACCAGCAGCGCATCGCCGCGAGCCTGGCCCGGCTCGTCGAGGGGCCCGCGTGAGCGTGGCCGCGCCCGACCTCGTCCGCGAGCTCACGGGGCTCGCGGCCGCGCTGCGGCGCGCGGGCGTCGGCGTACCGAGCGCCGGGGTCGCCACGACGGTCGATGCGCTGGCCGCGCTGGGCACCCCCGACCGGTCCGCGACCTACTGGGCCGGTCGTCTCACGCTGTGCTCCGGTCCGGACGACCTCGGCGTCTACGACCAGGTCTTCGACCTGTGGTTCAGCCGGGCGGAGTGGGCGGGCGACGTGCACCGCGGCACCGTCGTCCCGACCTACCGCGACGCCCCCGAGCACGGGGACGAGGCCGACGCCGCGAGCGAGGAGGCGCGCACCGCGCCGCCGACGGCCAGCCGGCTGGAGGTCCTGCGGCACCGCGACGTCGCGGAGCTGGAGGCCGACGACCGGCGCCTCGTGCACACGCTGGTGCGTCGGCTCGCCCTGCGTCCGGCGCTGCGCCGCGCCCGCCGGGCCCGCTCCTCGACGCGGGGCCGCACGGACGTGCGGCGGGTGGTGCGCGAGGCGGTCCGCACCGGCGGCGAGCCGGTGCGCTGGCACCGCCGCCGCGCGGGCGTGCGCACCCGTCGCGTCGTGCTGCTGCTCGACGTCTCGGGGTCCATGCGGCGCTACGCCGAGACGTACCTGCTGCTCGGCCACGCCCTGGTGCGCTCGGCGCCGGGCTCCGAGGTCTTCTCGATCGGTACGCGCCTGACCCGCCTCACCGGGGCCCTCGGTGCCGGCGACCCGCAGCGCTCGGTCGAGGCCGTCGCGCAGCGCGTGGCCGACTGGAGCGGCGGCACCCGGCTGGGCGACCAGGTGAAGGCGTTCCTGGACGGCTGGGGGTGCCGCGGCCTGGCCCGCGGCGCGGTGGTCGTGGTGCTCTCCGACGGCTGGGAGCGCGGCGACGCCACCCTGCTGGGCGAGCAGATGGCCCGGCTGCAGCGCCTCGCGCACCGGGTCGTGTGGGTGAACCCGAACCGGGCGCGGCCGGGCTACGAGCCCGCGACCGCCGGTCTGCGGGCCGCCCTGCCGCACGTCGACGCGTTCGTCGACGGGCACAGCCTGGCCGCGCTGGAGGCGCTGGTCGACGAGATCGCCCGAGGAGGCCGTCGTGCGTGAGGTGCTGGAGGCCGCGCGGGCGTGGTGGGCGGCGGGGGAGCGGTTCGCGCTCGGCACCGTCGCGGCGACGTGGCGCAGCGCGCCGCGACCGGCGGGCGCCACGATGGCGGTCGGCCCGGACGGCACGGTGGTCGGCTCGGTCTCGGGCGGCTGCGTGGAGGGCGCCGTCTACGACCTCGGCCGTGAGGCCATCGACGGCGCTGGCCCCCGGTTCGAGCGGTTCGGCGTCTCCGACGGCGAGGCCGCCGCGGTGGGTCTGACCTGCGGTGGCGTGCTGGACGTCTTCGTCGCACCGGTCGACGCGGAGGCGTTCCCGCTCTTCGAACGGGTCGCGGACTCGATCGAGACCGAGCGGGCGGTGGCGCTGGCCACCGTGATCGGGGGACCGGCGCCGCTGGGCGCGCGCCTCGCCGTGTGGGCCGAGGAGTCCGAGGGCGGATTGGGCGACGCGGCGCTCGACGCGGTCGTGGCTGCCGAGGCGCGGGCGCTGCTCGCGGTGGGGGAGACCCGCACCCTCGGCTTCGGCCCGCAGGGCCAGCTGCTCGACGACGACGTCACCGTGCTGGTCGAGGTGTTCGCGCCGACCCCCCGGATGCTGGTCTTCGGCGCGATCGACTTCGCCCGCGCGATGGTGCGGGTCGGCAAGGTGCTCGGCTACCGCGTCACCGTGTGCGACGCCCGCCCGCTGTTCGCGACGCCCGAGCGCTTCCCGGAGGCCGACGAGGTCGTCGTCGACTGGCCGCACCGCTACCTCGGCGGCACGGAGGTCGACGAGCGCACCGTGATCTGCGTGCTCACCCACGACCCGAAGTTCGACGTGCCCCTGCTCGAGGTGGCGCTGCGCGGACCGGCCGGTTACGTCGGCGCGATGGGCTCGCGGCGCACCCACGACGACCGGGAGCAGCGGCTGCGGGAGATCGGCCTGGGCGAGGCGGAGCTGTCCCGGCTGCGCTCGCCGATCGGCCTCGACCTCGGCGCGCGTACGCCCGAGGAGACGGCCGTGTCGATCGCGGCGGAGATCGTGAGCCTGCAGCGTGGCGGTCGCGGCACGCCGCTGCGCGACCTCGACGGGCCCATCCACTCCGGCCTGCTGCGCGCGGACCCGCCGACGAGCTGAGGTGCGCGGGCGCGGGCGTCCGGAGTCGCCACCGTTGATCGGTCAGGTCGAGCTCCCCAGGTCGGTCTAGGACCGTCGGACGAACCTGACGGTGGTGTGGCCGAGGGGGTGTCGGGTGCGGCGGGTCTCGTAGCGGGGGTCGTGGACCTTGCGGTGGTGGTGGCCGCACAGCAGTCCGGCGTCCTTCGTCGAGGTGCCACCGCCGGCGGACCAGAGAGTCCAGTGGTGGACCTGGCACTGGTGGGCCGGTCGGTCGCATCCGTCGGTGACACAGGTCTTGTCCCGCAGTGCGATCGCGAGCCGCTGGGCCTTGGAGTGATAGCGCTGCGCCCGGCCGAGGTCCAGGATCTCGCTGCCGCCGCCCAGGACGGCCGGCACGAGGTTCGCCGAGCAGGCGAGCCGGCGGGCCTCGGCGGCGCTGATCCGCCCGCCCGTGTCCAACGTGGCGACGCCCAGGTCACGCAGCAGGGAATCGAGGTCGAGATTGATGACGACGGTGGCGTTCGTGCCGCCCACCTCGGGTAGGTCGCGGGCGTCGAGGGCCTCGATGAGCTCGATGAACGCCTTACCGCGGCGCAGCGGCGACGGGGTCCCGGTCGTGAACCGGTCCGCTTCGTCGGGGTTGGCGTTCTTGTGGCCCGGTGCGGCGTAGGCGTCGAGCGCCTTGCCGAGCATCTCGGCGTGCAGGGTCGGCAGCACACCGCGGATAGACGTCCTGCCGTCGCCGAGGTCGCGCAGCGTCAGCGACGCGGCGGCCATCGCGGACCGTTCTTCGGCCGCCAGCAGCCGTGCCTCGTGGGCCTCGCCGATCTCGGGCGCGACGACGTCGAGGATGCGCTTGCCGAGCTTGCGCAGAGCGAGGGCGTCGAACCGGCCGGCGTTGTCGACGAGCACCTGCTCGGCACGCCGGACGGTGTCGGCGTCGACCTCGTCCGGCAACGCATCCAGCGCCCGGACGATCACATCGGCCTGGTCGAGCGACACGGCGCCGGCTGCGGCGGCCGCGGCCAGACGTACGTACCGCTCAAGCGCACCGCCCACCCGCAGCACCCGGTGCGCCTCACCCCGCGTGGTCCCGGTCGCGTTCGCGAACCACACCGCCGTCGACGGCGATCCGTCCACCCGACCGACCTGCAGCTCATCGGCCCGCGCGGCCAGCTTGGCGACCAGCCCCGACGCGCGACTGATCAGCTGCTGCGCAGCCACCAGCGCCGACCGCGCATCCGCCTCACCGAGTGTGAGCAGACCCAGCTCGAGCGCGTCCCCGACGTGCTCGTCGGCGCGCCCGATCGCCGCCAAGACCGGATGCCCCGATCCCGGCGAGAAGGTCCCCGTTCCCCCTGCCATGGACCCACTCAAGCACCCGCCACCGACAGTTCCGCCCCACGCCGACCCACGCTGTGGAGAGACGGAACCGGGTAGGGCCGAGCCCCCGACTCTGTGCCGGAACGCTCGACCTCGACCCCGTTCAAACAGGGCCCAAGTCGAGCGTTACCCGGTGAACCGGGTAATCCAGAGGAGCCTGAGCCGCCCGCCGGCGCTCAGTCCGCGCCGGCACCGACCTGCCGCCCGGGGCCGAGGCGGCTCGCGACGAGCACCTGGCTCAGCGCCACGAGGGCGACGGCGCCGAAGGCGATCGCGTACGTGCCGGTGAGGCCGTGGGTCCAGCCGGCGACGACGGGGCCGGCGGCGGCGACGGCGTACGAGACCCCGAACCCGAGGCCGCCCAGCCGCGCCGAGTCGTGGGCCCCCGCCGCGTGCTCGACGAGCTGGGTGAGGCCGAGGGAGAAGGCGGCGCCGTTGGCGACACCGAGCACGCCGACGACGACCCACGGCGCGGCGTCGGGGGCCGTGACCAGCACGACCAGCCCGGCGGCGTTGGCGAGCGCGGGTGCGGCGTACCACGCCCGACGGTCGCGCACCCGGTCGACCAGCGCGGGCACGACGAGGGCGGCGGCCAGCTGGCCGCCGCTGAACACGGCCAGCAGCACGCCCGCGGCCTCGTCGCTCCAGCCGCGCTCGACGTAGGCCGGCGCCACCCAGGCCATCAGGGTGTAGAAGCTGACCGAGCAGCACGTGAGGTACGCCGTGACCAGCCACGCCGTGCGGCTGCGCCAGGGCAGGCCCGTCGGTGCGGGCGGGTCGGCCGCCACCGCCGGGTCGGCGCTGCGGGCCGGACCCGGCTCATCGGGGGAGCCGGGCGCACCGGGCCGCGAGCGGGCCAGCCACACGACCGCGCCGAGCACGGCGGGCAGCGCCCAGACCGCCAGCGATACCCGCCAGCCGAGCGCGGTGGCGAGCGGCACCGCGACCGCGGCCGCCAGCGTGGCGGTGGTCATCATCGAGGCCATGTACGCCCCCGTCACCGCACCGGGGCGGTGCGGCACGTGGCGCTTCACGGCGGCCGGGACGAGGGCCCCGACGACGGCGATGCCCGCCCCGGCCAGCGTGGTGCCCGCGACCAGCAGGGCGGCGCCGCCCCAGGGGCGTACGCACGTCCCCACCGCGACGGCGACGGCCCCGACCGCGATGGCGCGGTCGAGGCCGATGCGTGCGGCGAGCGCGCTCGCCGGCGGGGCGAGCAGGCCCATGCACAGGACGGGCAGCGCCGTGAGCAGGCCGAGCGCTCCCGCTCCCAGTCCGAGGTCGCCGTCGAGGTCGGCCGCCAGCGGCGGCACCGACGTGAGCGGGGAGCGCAGGCTCGCCGCCACCGCCACGACGGCGAGGACGACGGCGAGCCAGGGACCGGACCGGCCGGACCCCCCAGAGCGGCCGGTCCGGTCGCTCACCCCAGCGGGGGCGCGGCGTCGGCGAGCGCCTCGAGCGCGCCGACGAAGCACTCCATCGGGGGCGTCACCAGACCGGCGCCGACCTGGCCCGTGCCCGGCACCCGGCCGGCCATGCCCGTGTTGATCTGCGGGAGCACCCCGGAGCCGATCACGGAGGTCACGTCGATCGCGGTCGGCGCGCCCCGGAAGTCGAGGATCGGGACGCCGAAGCGCGGGTTCTCGGTGGTGGTGATCTCGTACATCGACCGGGTCGCGGTGAGGGCGTCGCCGACCTCGCCGCCGACGATGCGCACGATCGCGGGCGCCGCGGCCATGACGAAGCCGCCGATGCCGGCGGTCTCGGTGATCGCCGAGTCGCCGATGTCGGGGTTGGCGTCGTCCGGGCCGTAGTCGCCGAGGAACAGCCCGTTCGGCGTCTGGGCCGGGCCCGTGAACCAGCGGTCGCCGGTGCCGGAGGTCTGGATGCCGAACTCCGTGCCGTTGCGGGCCATCACGGTCACGACGCTCGAACCCTCGATGCCGGCGGCGGCGCTCGTGACGAGCTTGCAGACCGGCATGACCAGGTTGAGGAAGAAGTGGTCGTTCCCGCCGACGAAGCGCACGACCTCGGCGAGGCGGGTCGGGTCGACGCCGCTCTCGATGACGTCGGGCAGCAGGTCGCGCATCAGCATCAGCGTGCCGGCGCGGTTGCGGTTGTGGCCCTCGTCGCCCATCTGGATCATCTGGCCGACGATCGCGAGCATGTCGAGCTCGGCGCCGCGCGAGCGCGCGCGCCGGACGCCGGCCTGCAGGACCGGGCCGAGGACGTCGGCCATCCAGCGCAGGCGGGTGACGACCTCCTCGTTGTACGCGCCGTAGCGCAGCACCTTGCCCAGGCCCTCGTTCAGCGAGCACCAGGCCGTGCGGCCGTCGGCGGGGTCCACGAGCTCGAAGACCCACATGGACGGGCTGACGACGCCGGCCATCGGACCGACGGCACCCCGGTGGTGGCACGGCTCCCACGAGAAGGAGCCGGACGCCAGCAGCCGCTCGGCCTCGTCGGCGTCGGCGGCCAGGCCCTCGAAGAGCACCGCGCCGATGAGCGCGCCGCGCAGCGGACCCGAGGCGTTCTCCCAGGTGACCGGGGGGCCGGCGTGCAGGAACTGGCCGCGCTCGAGGCCGAGGGCCTCGGAGGCGGGACGGACGTCGACGAGGTGTGCGCCCGCGGCGAGCATCCGCTCGGCGGCGAGGCGGTTGGCCTCGACGCGGCGCGGGTCGGCGAGCACCCGGGCGAGGTGGCCCGACGTGCCGGCGGTCGGCGGGGCCCAGGTCACCTCGGTGACCTCGACGCCCTGGGTGCGCAGCGCGTCCGGGAACAGGGCCGCACCGGCCGTGACGACCGACGGGGTGCCGGTGAGGAGGTCGTGCGTGGTCATCGGGTGCCTCCGGTGACGAGGGCGACCGCGTGACGGGCGGCGGCCGCGTTGGACAGGAAGACGACGGCGCCCGCCTCGGCGAGGGCGTTCGCCTGGGCGTCGAGGCCCTGGGGGTCGGCGTCGGTGCCGCACAGGGAGACCACGACGGCGAGGTCGCGGCCGGCGTCGGTCGCGGTGCGTCGGGCCTGGGCGAGCACGGGCGCGAGCTCGGCGGCCGGGTCGGCGTGCGCGCCGAAGCCCAGCACGACGTCGAGCAGGATCACGCGGGTGTGCGGGTCGGCGGCCTCCCTCTCGATGCGCGCGAGGCGCAGCGCGGGGTCGATCATCGGGTGCGGACGGCCCTGGGTGAGGGTGTCGTCGCCGAAGTCGATCATCAGGTGGCCGTCGTGCTGCAGGTCGGCGGGCAGGGCCAGCTCGGGGCGCAGCGGGATGTTGGAGGCGATGTCGCCGAGGCTCTCCTCGGCGATCAGCATGGCCTCGTCGCACAGCGTGCCGCCGGCGAACAGCCCTCGCAGCAGGGTGGCCTCGCCGACCACGGCGGGCGCCGGCGTCGTGGTGCCCCAGGTCCGCCAGGCCGGCACCTCGTGCCCGAGCTCGGCGAGCACGTTCTCGACGCCCGCGGTGATGTCCGGCTGGCCGGCGCCCAGCAGTGCGAAGTGGACCGGGGTGGCCAGCGTGGCCGCGTACTCCCGCAGCTCGCGCGCCACGTCCGGGTGCGGGGGCTTGGAGACGACGACGATCACCTCGGTCGAGGGGTCCGCGTCGAGGGCCCGCAGCGCGGAGCGGGCCGCGCGGCCGCCGACCTCGGCGGACAGGTCGCGCCCGCCCAGGCCGAGGCAGTGCGAGACGCCGACGCCGGCCGCGTGCAGCAGGCTGGTGAACTGCTGGGCGCCGGTGCCGGAGGCGGCGGCGATGCCGACCGGTCCGCGTCCGACGACGTTGGCGAAGCCCAGCCCGACGCCGTTGACGATGGCGGTGCCGCAGTCGGGGCCCATCACGAGCAGGTCGCGGGCGTCGGCCTCCTCCTTGAGGCGCACCTCGTGCTCGACGGGCACGTTGTCGCTGAAGACCAGGACGGAGCTGCCGGCCTCGAGGGCGCCCATGGCCTCGGCGAAGGCGTGCTCCCCCGGCACCGAGACGACGGCCAGCGAGGCGTGCGCGCGCCGGGCGGCCCAGCGGGTGGTGCGGGCGTCCGGCTCGCCGCCGAAGCCGCCCGCGCCGCCGCCGGTGCCGATCGCCGCGATCGCGGTGTCCACGGCCTCCAGGGCGGCCGCGACGGCCGCGTCGTCGTCGCCGACGACGGCGACGACCATGTCGTTCGGCCCGGCCTCCGGCGGGATCGTGAAGCCCATCTGGGCCAGCACGTCGAGGTTCAGCTCGGTGGCCATCGCCACCTGGGCCTTGCGGACGCCGTCGACGCCCGCGACGCCGGCCGAGACCTGCATCAGGGAGACGGAGTCGACGTAGCGCCCCCGCCGGATCTCGACGTGCTGCACGCCTGTGGCGCCCGGTGTCGTGCTCAGCGTCATGCGCAGTTCCTCTCGTGGGACGGGTCAAGGGTCGCGGACCCTGCGTGGACGACCGCGTCCAGGCCGTCGACGAGGCCGGCGGCCAGGTCGGCGCCCGAGGTGTGGCCCAGGGCGAGCAGCGCGTCGACGACGGTGTCGAGCGCCGGCCCGGACGCGGTCGCGTCGAGGAGGGTGGTGAGCGCGCGGCCCACCACCGGTGCCGCCCGGCCCTCGCCGGCGGCGCGCAGGAGCAGCGTGGAGGCCGCGGTGGTACGCCGCGGCGCGAGGTCGTCGAGCAGGCGCGCGGCGGCCGCGGTGCCGGGCGTACCGGCGAGGCGGTGCACCAGCAGCACGCCCGAGCACAGGTCGTCGCCCGACGGGGTCAGGCCGGGGCCGCGCCCGACGAGGCCCGGGGCGTCGGTCACGAGCGCGGCCGGGGTGGCGTGACCGCCGGTCCAGGCGTGTGCCAGTCCGGGACGGTCGGTGGTCCGGCCGGCGCGGGCCAGCAGGCGGGCGCGGGCCCGGGCGGCGTCGGCGGGGGAGAGTCCTGCGTCGGGGAGCACGCGGGTGTCGCGGGTCGCCCGCACGGCGACCGAGCGCTCGCCGCAGCGCAGACGTCCCTCGCCCAGCAGCACGGGGGCCCCGTCGCGCAGGTGCGCGTCCAGCAGCGCCTCCCACGACACGCCCGGGGCGAGGACGACCGCGTCGGGCACCACGACGCCGTGGTGCTCGACGACCGCGCAGACCGCCCGGTCGTCGACGCCGAGGTACGCCGCGGCGCGCGAGGCCACCTGGAGCCGCAGCGGCTGCGGCGCGGACGCGACCCGGGCGGCGAGCGCGAGGTCGGCGTCGGCGGTGGTCACGCCGTCGACGCTATCGGGGGCGAGTACGGTCCACCCATGTACGAAAGTGCCAAGGATCCGGCCGATTCTTCCCGAAACCTGTCAGCGGTGTTCGAGCGCCGGGTGCAGGAGTCCTGGGGGTACGGCATCTCCGTGGCCGAGATGCTCGAGCTGCCTGCGCTGGCCGGGATCGCCTGCGTCGCCGGGGCCGAGGGCCTGGTGCGGCGCATCGAGCGGCTCAACGTGATGGAGGTGCCCGACATCGCGCCCTGGGTGCGCGAGCGGGAGCTGCTGCTGACGACCGGCTACCCCGTCCGCGAGCGCCCCGAGGCGCTGGTCGAGCTGGTCCGCGACCTGCACGAGCGGGGTGCGGCCGGCCTCGCGGTGAAGCTGGGTCGCTACCTCGACGAGGTGCCGCCGGGCGCGCTCGAGGAGGCCGACCGCCTCGGCATCCCGCTGCTGACGCTGCCCGCGATCGGCTTCGACGAGGTGCTGACCGTCGTGCTCTCCGAGGTGCTCGACCGCCAGAGCGCGCTGCTGGCCCGCTCGGAGCAGCTGCACCAGGACCTGCTGCAGCGCATCGTCGCGGGGCAGGGACTCACCGACGTCGCCGCCCACGTCTCGCGGCTGGTGCGGGCCCGGATCCTGGTCACGACCGCCGACGGCCGGGTGCTCGTCGAGACCGACGCCAGCCACGGCGAGGAGGGGGTCGCGACCGTGCCGGTGCACGGCGACGGGCTGGAGCGCGACGCCACCGGCCGGGTGCGGGTCGAGGACCTCTCCTACGGCTTCACGGACGGCGACCCGGCGCGGATCGTCGTGCCCGTGGTCGCGGGGCGCCACGACCACGGCCGGATGATCGCCACGGCGGTCGACGCCCCCCTCTCCCGCACCGACGAGCACGCGCTGCAGCGGGCCGCGACGGTCGTGGCGCTGAGCATCACGAAGCAGCGCGAGCTGGCCGCGGTGGAGAGCAAGTACGAGGGCGACTTCCTGCGTGACGTCGTGGCCGGCACGGCCGGCGACCCGGCCGAGGTGGTCGCGCGCGCCGGCATGCTGGGCTGGGACCTCGAGCGCCCCGTCGTGGTGCTCGTCGCCCAGCACGACGACCCGACGCCGCACTTCCGTCCCGACGCGGGCGCGTCGCCGCCGCAGGACCGCTTCATCTCGGCCTGGCGCTCGGTGGTGCGCGCCCACGACCCGACGTCGGCGGTCGTCGGCCTCAGCAGCGAGGTGGTGGCCGTCCTGGGGGTGCCGACGGGCTTCGACGGCGACGCGGAGGAGTTCGTACGCCCGTTCGTCACCCGGGTGACCGGCGACGGCGGCGGGGGGCGGCGCACGTTCTGCACCGGGCTCTCGCGCCTGTGCCACGACGTGGCCGACCTGCCGGCCGCCTACGAGCAGGCGCGCAGCGCCGTGCGCGTCGGGCGCTGGCTGCACGGTCCGGGTGCGCTGGTCGAGTTCGACTCCCTCGGCATCCACCGGCTGCTCAGCCTCGTCTCGGACCCGGCGGAGCTCGCCGAGTTCGTCGAGGACACGCTCGGCTCGCTGGTCTCCGACGAGCCCGACAAGGTCGAGCTGCGCCAGACGCTGCAGGCGCTGCTCGACCACAACCTCAACGTCGCCGAGACCGCGCGCCAGATGCTCTTCCACTACAACACGCTGCGCTACCGCATCACGAAGCTCGAGCGGATGATCGGTCCCTTCACGACCGACCCCCACCTGCGTCTTAACGTGGCCGTAGCACTCCAGGCCCTCACGTTGCGCTCCGTCGACGAGCGTGTTTCGGGCAAGGCCTCCTTGTCGACAACGCACAATAAGCCGGTGCGATGATGGCAAGGATGGATGATGGCGTCGCGCTGAGGTCTTCGTAGTGTCGGCTCCACGCCGCACGGATGTGGCCCACGACACCCCCGAGCACTCGCTCCACTGGTCGGCACTGGGCTCTCGGCAGACGTTGCGCGAGACCCCGAGAGGAGACCTGCCATGGCCTTGAAGTGGAAGCTCTACGCCGGCGGCAGCACGCCCGGTGACGGGGCCGTCGTGGCCCCCGACGAGCGGCTGTCCTGGCCCCGGACGATCGGCCTGGGCGCCCAGCACGTCGTCGCCATGTTCGGCGCGACGTTCGTGTTCCCGATCATCATGGGGCTCAACCCCCAGCTCGCCGTGCTCATGTCCGGCGTCGCGACGATCCTGTTCCTGCTGATCGTCAACGACAAGATCCCGTCCTACCTGGGCACCAGCGCCGCGTTCGTCGCGGCCGCGGGCGCGATCCGCGCCCAGGGCGGCGAGAGCTCCGACGTCACCGGCGCGATCCTCGTCGCCGGAGTGATCCTGTTCGGCATCGGCGTGGTCGTGCACTTCCTCGGCGGTCGGCTGATCGACAAGGTGCTGCCGCCGGCGGTCACCGGCGCCGTCGTGATGCTGATCGGCTTCAACCTGGCTCCGGTCGTCGCCGACATCTACTGGCCGGCCGACCAGTGGACCGCGCTGGCCACGATGATCTTCGTCATCGTCGTCTCGGTCGTGCTGCGCGGGTTCATCTCCCGCGTCGCGGTCCTGCTCGGCCTGCTGTTCGGCACGGCGTTCTCCTACCTCCTCGACGTCGTCTCGGGCCCGCTCACCACGGCCGACGGCTCGGAGGCCGACCGGATCAACTTCAGCGCCGTCGGTGACGCCGCCTGGATCGGTCTGCCGGAGAGCATCACGCAGCCGGACGGCACCGTCCTCTCGGGTGCGCACCTGCCGACCTTCAGCGCCACCTTCATCCTGCTCATCGTCCCGGGCGTGATCGCCCTGGTCGCCGAGAACGCCGGCCACGTCAAGGCCGTCGAGGAGATGACCAAGCGCGACCTCAACCCCTACATGGGCCGGGCGTTCATGGGCGACGGCGCGGGCACCGCGCTGGCCGGCTTCGTCGGCGGCTCGCCGACCACGACGTACGCCGAGAACATCGGCGTCATGGCCGCCACCCGGGTCTACTCGACCGCGACCTACTACGTCGCCGCGCTGGTCGCCATCCTGTTCGGCTTCTCGCCGAAGTTCGGTGCGGTCGTCTCGGCCGTCCCCAGCGGTGTGCTGGGCGGTATCACGGTGGTCCTGTACGGCATGATCGGCCTGCTCGGCGCGAAGATCTGGGTCGACAACAAGGTCTCGTTCGGCAGCCCGCTCAACCTGGTCCCGCTCGCGGCCGGCCTCGTGATCGGCATCGGCGACGTGGCGCTGGTCTTCACCGACAGCTTCTCGATCACCGGCATCGCGCTGGGCACGATCGTCACGATCGTCGCGTACCACGCGGTGAAGCCCTTCGCCCCGAAGGACTGGCTGGGCGACACCCCGGCCGACGACCGCGCCGGCACGCCCGGCCCGACCGGCGGCCCGGCGGAAGGCCCCGTCACGCACTGATCGACGCAACCGCAGAACACGGACGTCACACGGGGAGGCTCGCAGGAGGGTGCGAGCCTCCCCTCCGGACAGGGAGACCATGAAGACTCCGAAGTTCACGTACCACGCACCCCGCACGGTCGCGGAGGCGCTCGACCTGCTGGCCGAGCACGACGCGGACGGGAAGGTGCTCGCCGGCGGTCAGAGCCTGATCCCGGTGATGGCGATGCGGCTGGCCTCGCCGGCCCACCTCGTCGACATCAACCACCTCACGGACGAGCTGGGCGGGCTGCACGTCGACGCCGAGGGCGCCCACGTCGGAGCCCTCGTGCGGCACTCCCGCCTCGAGTCCGACGCCGCGACGGCCCGCGCCGTCCCGCTGGTCGGCCAGGCCCTGCGCCACGTCGCCCACCCGACCATCCGCAACCGCGGCACCACCGTCGGCAGCCTCGCGCACGCCGACCCGTCGGCGGAGATGCCGACCGTCCTGACCCTCCTCGGCGGCCACGTCGTCGCCCGCTCGGTGCGCGGCGAGCGCGCCATCGAGGCGGCCGACTTCTTCGTCGGCCCGATGGAGTCGTGCCTGGCCTACGACGAGCTGGCCGTCTCGGCCCTCTTCCCGGCGCCCGTGGGCCGCTTCGGCACGGCGTTCGACGAGATCACCCGTCGCCACGGCGACTACGCCCTGTGCGGCGCCGGGGTCGTCGCGACGCTCGACGAGGCCGAGCAGCTGACCTCGCTGAAGGTCTCGCTGGTCTCGATCAGCGACCTGCCCGAGGTGATCGACCTGACCGACCTGGTGCAGGGCACCGCCTACGACGAGGTCGACCACGATGTCGTCGCCCAGCGCGTGCGCGACGTCGTCGACCCCGCCGCCGACATCCACGCGAGCGCCGACTTCCGCCGCCACCTGGCCTTCGTGCTCACCCGGCGCCTCACCCGTGAGGCCGCCGAACGAGCCCTCGCGGCGTCCCCCGACGCCGCCGACGCGTCCGCCCCGTCCCCCCGCACGGCAGGAGCCCCCTCATGACGAGCACCCACCAGCCCACCGAGACGGGCGAGCAGCGTGCGAGCGTGCGGGTGCGGGTCAACGGCGTGCCCCGGGGGCTGGACCTGCCGGTGCGGCGCACCCTGTGCGACGCGCTGCGCCAGGACCTGGAGCTGACCGGTACGCACGTCGGCTGCGAGCACGGCGTGTGCGGCGCCTGCACCGTGCTGCTCGACGGCGAGCCGGTGCGCAGCTGCCTGATGCTGGCGGTCTCCGCCGACGGCCACGACGTGACCACGGTCGAGGGCCTCACCGAGGCCGACGGCTCCCTGAGCCCGACCCAGCAGGCGTTCGTCGACTGCCACGGCCTGCAGTGCGGCTTCTGCACCCCGGGCTTCCTCACGACCATCAGCGCGTTCGTGCGCGACAACCCGGAGCCGACGCCGGAGGAGGCCCGCGAGGCCATCGGCGGCAACCTGTGCCGCTGCACCGGCTACCAGAACATCGTCGCCTCGGTGCTGCGCGCCGCGGAGATCACCCGCGAGCGGGCCGCCGACAGCGGCGCCGACGTCGGGACCGGGACGGACACCGAGGAGGACGCCCGATGAGCACGAGCGCCTTCGGCGAGCCGGTCAAGCGCACCGAGGACCCGCGCCTGGTCACCGGCAAGGGCCGCTACGTCGACGACATCGGCGACGACCGCACGCTGCACGCCGCGTTCGTGCGCAGCCCGCACGCCCGCGCGCGGATCCGCGACATCGACCCGTACGACGCGTACGAGGTCGACGGCGTGGTCGCCGTCTACACCTGGGACGACCTGCAGGGCCCGGCCGCCGAGCCGCTGCCGCTGCTGATCCCGCACCCCGACCTGACCCACCCGCGCACGGGGTACGCCCTGGCGCGCGACCAGGTGAACCACGTCGGCGAGGCCATCGTCATGGTGGTGGCCCGCGACCGCTACGTCGCCGAGGACGCGGCGGGCCTGGTCAAGATCGACTACGAGGTGCTGAAGCCCGTGGTCGGGCTGCGCAAGGCCGCGGCCGGCGAGGAGCTCGTCTACGACGACATCCCGGGCAACGCGGCCGCGGTCTCGACCCAGGCGTACGGCGACGCCGCGTCGCAGGTCGCCGACGCGCCCCACCGCCTGCAGTTCGAGTGGGACATCGAGCGCAGCGCCTGCATGCCCATGGAGGGCAAGGGCGTGCACGCCCGCTGGGACGCGCACGAGGAGAAGCTGACGCTGTGGACGGCGACGCAGACGTCGACCGGCGTGCGCGGCGCGGTCTCCGCCAAGCTCGGCCTCGACCTGACGCAGGTCGACGTGATCACGCCCGACGTGGGCGGCGGCTTCGGCGTCAAGATCGTGCACCCGTGGCCCGAGGAGATCATGGTCCCGTGGGCCGCGATCCGCCTCGGCCGGGACGTGAAGTGGACCGAGGACCGCCGCGAGCACTTCGTCTCGAGCGCCCACGAGCGCGCCCAGCTGCTCACGGTGGACGTGGGCTTCGACGACGACGGCCGGGTCCTGGGCCTCGAGGTCGACATCCTGCACGACCACGGGGCGTACATCCCGTACGGCCTGATCGTGCCGATCAACGCCTCCACCCAGCTGCTGGGGCCCTACCGCCCCGGGGCGTACCGGGTGACGTTCACCAGCCTCTACACCAACACCGTGCTGGTCACGCCGTACCGCGGCGCCGGCCGCCCCCAGGGCGTCTACGCCATGGAGCGCACGATGGACCGGATCGCGCAGTACCTCGGCAAGGACCGCCTCGACGTGCGCGCGGCGAACTTCATCCAGCCCGAGGACTTCCCGGTCGACTTCGGCCTGATGTTCCAGGACGGTCGCCCGCTGCGCTACGACTCCGGCAACTACCCCGCGCTCGCCGAGAAGCTGCGCGCGCTGGTGGGCTGGGACGACTTCGAGAAGTTCCGTGACGAGGCGCGCGCCGAGGGACGCCAGGTCGGCATCGGCCTCGGCTTCTACGTCGAGGGCACCGGCCCCGGCCCCTACGAGGGCGGGCACGTCCAGGTGCTGACGTCGGGCAAGGTCAAGGTCGCCACGGGCATCACGTCGCAGGGCCAGGGCCACCAGACCGCGTTCGCGCAGATCGTCGCGACCGAGCTGGGCGTGCCGTTCGAGGACGTCATCGTGACCACCGGCGACACGCGTCGCTTCGGCTACTCGGTGGGCACGTTCGCCTCCCGCGGCGCCGTGATGAGCGGCAGCGCGATCGCGCTGGCGGCCCGCAAGGTGCGCGAGCGCACGCTGCGGCTCGCGGCCGACGCGCTCGAGGCCGACCCCGGCGACCTCGAGATCGTGGACGGCATGGTGCAGGTCAAGGGCGACCCGTCGACGGCGGTGGGCATCGGCACGGTCGCGGTGCTGTCCAACCCGCTGCGGTACGCCTTCGACGAGGCCAGCAAGGCGGCCACCCAGTTCAGCGGCGGTCCCGTCGACTACTCGCAGCCCCCCGTCGCCCCGGGCGGCAAGCCCGGTCTCGACGAGACCGACTACTACTCGCCGCCCTACTCGACCTTCGCGGCCGGCGCGCACGCCGTGATCGTGGAGACCGACCCGGACACCGCGGAGATCACGATCCTCAAGTACGCCGTCGTGCACGACTGCGGGAAGATGATCAACCCGCGCATCGTCGAGGGGCAGATCCACGGCGGTGTCGCCCAGGGCGTGGGCGGCGCGCTGTACGAGGTCATGGCGTACGACGAGGCGGGCCAGCTCGCGAACGCGTCGTTCATGGACTTCCTCATGCCCTACGTCTCCGAGGTGCCGACGTCGATCGACATCGACCACCTCGAGACCCCGTCGCCCCTGAACCCGCTGGGGATCAAGGGCGCGGGCGAGGCGGGCGTCATCCCGACCAGCGCGGCCATCGCGGCCGCGATCGAGGACGCGGAGGGCATCCCGATCGTGCGGATGCCCATCTCGCCCTCGGAGCTCTTCGACCTGCGGCGGGCCGAGCGCCCCGAGCCGCTGGTCAACACCATGCCGGGCACCGGCAGCGTGCGCTGGGTCGCCCCCGGCAGCGTCCCCGGCGCCCTCCCGACCGACAGCCAGACCGAGAGTGAGGCACGCGCGTGAAGGTCTCAGGCGAAGCCATCCTGACCAGCGACATCGACGCCCTGTGGGCGGCGTTCAACGACCCGGAGGTCCTGGTCGCCACGATCCCGGGGTGCCAGCGCCTCGAGACCGTCGAGGACGACTCCTACCGCATGACGATCAGCGCCGGCGTCGCCGCGATCCGCGGCACCTACGAGGGCGAGGTGCACCTCAAGGACAAGCGCGAGCCCGGCTACCTCAAGATGGTGGCCTCCGGGGCCGGCGGCCCCGGCACGATCCAGGTCGAGGTCGACGTGGACCTGCAGCCCGAGGGCTCGGGCACGAAGATCGCCTTCGTCGCCGACGCCGTCGTCGGCGGCATGATCGGCGGCGTCAGCCAGCGGATGCTCGCCAGCGTCGGCAAGCGGCTCGCGGCCGAGTTCTTCAAGGCGGTCGACGACCACCTGACGAACGGCCCGGTCGCCGCGCCGGCCGGACCGACGGCCGGCGCCATCAGCGAGACCGACCGCTCCGCCGCGCAGACCGCCGAGGGCGGGGCCGGCAACGCCGCCGCGGGGGAGAGCACCTCCTCGTCGGCCCCGCGCACGTTCGCCCGCCCCGGTGCGGCGGCGACGACCCCGGCCGCCGTGGGCTCGCCCGACGCGTTCCTCAAGGGGGCGCTCACGGGCGCCGCCCTCGTCCTCGCCGGCGTCGTCGCCGGCGCCCTGCTGTCGCGGAGGAGCTCCTGATGCGTGACGTGACCGTGGCCGCCGTGCAGGTGGCCCCCGACTCCTCGCCGCTGAGCGTGGAGACGATCGCCGGCAACACCGAGCGTGCGCTCGACCAGGTCGCCCGCGCCGTCGAGGCCACCGGCGCCGAGCTGCTCGTGCTGCCGGAGACGGTGACCACCGGCTTCGGGCCGGCCATGGGTCCCGAGGAGCTGTGGGACCTCCTGAGGAGCGCCCCGGGTGCGGGCACCGAGCCGTACACCGCGCTGGCCCAGCGCCTCGGCATCCACCTGGTGTGGGGGGCGTACGAGCCGGGCGAGCAGCGCGGCGTCGTCTACAACTCCGCGCACCTGGCCGGCCCCGACGGCACGGTGCTCGGGACCTACCACAAGACCCACCCGTTCTGCAGCGAGGACGTGGAGCGCGGGGGCTGGGTGACGCGCGGCGAGCACGTCACCGTCGTCGAGACGGAGATCGGTGCCATCGGCATGATCATCTGCTTCGACGGCGACTACCCCGAGCTGTCGCGGATCAACGCGGTCAAGGGCGCCGAGATCATCGCGCGGCCCTCCGCGCTGCTGCGCAGCGCCGACCTGTGGGAGCTGACCACGCGGGCGCGGGCGTACGACAACCACGTGTACGTCGTCGCCTCCAACGCGACCGGTGTCGACCCCGCGGGCGCGCCGTACTTCGGCAACTCGATGATCGTCACCCCGATCGCCGAGGTCGTCGGACGGGCGGCCAGCCACGAGGGCTGGGTCAGCGCCCGGCTGCACCCCGACGAGGCGATGGCCCGGCTCACCCCCGGCTCCAGCGTCGCGCAGCGCTGGGACCACCTCGAGGAGCGCAACCTGGCGCTGCTGGCCAACTACGCCGAGGAGCTGGCCGGTCCCGCGACCACCCGGTTCCCGGTGGGTGGACCGGCCGCCCGGCCCGACGCGTCGTAGGACTACCGTTCACGGTGCCCACCACCCCGTCCTGACGAGGAGCTCCCTGCCGTGACGACCGCCGCGGTCCTGTCCACGACGTCCGACGCGACGACCTCCGAGGCGGGCGCCCCGCCCGTCCTCGAGCTCGAGGCCGTCACGCTGCGACGCAACGGCAAGGAGCTGCTCGGCGGCGTGGACCTGCGGGTGCGCCAGGGCGAGCACTGGGCGGTGCTGGGCTCCAACGGCGCCGGCAAGAGCACGATCCTCAGCCTGTGCGGGGCGCAGAACCACCCGACGTCGGGCACCGTCCGGATCCTCGGCCACCAGCTCGGCCGCATCGACGTGCAGACGCTGCGGCGGATGATCGGGCACGTGAACCCGCGGCACACCGCGGGCGCCTCGCTGACCGTCGAGCAGGTCGTGCTCACCGGGCTGACCGGTTCGGCCGACCTGCCGCGGCGCTGGGAGCCGACGCCCGACGAGGCGTCCCGCGTGCACGAGCTGCTCGCGCGGGTCGGGATGGCCACGCGTGCGGGGGAGCGGTGGCCGACCCTGTCGCAGGGCGAGCGGGGCCGTACGCTCATCGCGCGCGCCCTGGTGGGCCGCCCCGGGCTGCTGCTGCTCGACGAGCCGACCACCGGGCTCGACCTGGCGGCCCGCGAGCAGTTCCTCGCCGCGGTCGACGACGTCGTGGCCGAGGATCCGACGGCCTCGACCGTGCTGGTCACCCACCACCTCGAGGAGCTGCCCCGCACGACCAGCCACGCCGCGCTCGTGCGCGGCGGCGTGCTCGTCGCGGCCGGGCCGGTCGACGAGGTCCTGACCAGCGAGCTGGTCAGCGCGGCCTTCGACCACCCGATCCAGGTGGGTCGCCTCAACGGTCGCTGGCACGCGACCTCGGCGTAGGCCCGCGCCCTCTCCCTCCTCGCCGTGGCGGGGCCTGCCGTCGGCGGGCCCCGTCACGCGATCGTTACGTCGCGTCGGACGGCGCGAAACCTGGCATGAGTTTCATCAGAGCGGACATCGTTTCCTGCTGTGATTGGAGCCCCGCCGTGACGACCACACCCGACGCCCCCGCCGCCACCACCCCCGTTCCCGCGTTCCGGGTCACCGCCGGCGCCTGGGAGGGCCTGCCGCGGATGACCGACTTCCCGCAGGCCGAGGGCTACATCGGCGACGTCTACGAGAACCCCGAGGGCAGCACGATGTGCTCCGGCTTCTTCGAGCTCAAGCACACCGACGAGCCGCTGGTCTACCTCTACGAGTACGACGAGATGAAGGTCGTGCTCGAGGGCGAGTTCCTCCTCGAGAACGTGGACACCGGGCAGCGGACCGTCGCCCGGGCGAAGGACGCGATCTTCTTCCCGAAGGGCTCGCGGATCGCGTTCTCGACGCCGTCGTACGCCCTGGCGTTCTACGCCGGCGACCGCGACGCGACGCTGCTCTGACGGGCTCCGCAGGGCTGCGCGGGAGGTCGTCGTGAGCCAAATCACGGGGATCCACGGGGGTGACGTGGACGTGGAACAGGCGCTTCACGGCGCGGAAACGAGCCACGTGTCGACTGGGCGCACCGCCCGCGAGCAGCGGGCTCCGCGCCGGACGAGGGGAGGGTGGTCGTGGTCAGCATGAGCCAGACCAGCGTGCCGCGCTGGGCGTGGGACGACGAGGCGCCCCTCGAGGCACCCGACCCGCGCGGGCGCACCTTCACGCTCCTCGTCCTGCCCGGGGCCCGGGTGGTGGCCGACGCCTGGGCGGAGGCCTTGGCCGGCCGCGCGGTGCGACGGCACGACTGCCCCGACGCCGACGCGGCGGTCGCGGCGCTGCGCGCCGACCTGGCGACCGCCCGGGTCGGCCACCGCGTGCTCGTGGCGGGCTCGGCGCGGGAGTGCCTCGCCGTGCGGGGCGCCGGTGTGCGGGCCGGCCTGGCCGACGACGAGATGACCTTCGGGGTCCTCGACACCGCCGAGCGGGCGGTGTGGTGCGTGCACTGCGACACCACGAACCTCGCCGCGGCCGCGATCGACGACGTCGTCGCCTGCACCGGGTGCGGACGCCGCCTGCTCGTCTACCCGCACGTCTCGCGCCGCACCGGCGCGCACCTCGGCTTCATGGTGGACGCGGAGACCGCCGCGTGAGCGCCCGTCTCGACCTCGTCGTGGCGACGGTCGACGACTCCGTCCCGGGCACCCGGTCGCTGACCCTCGTGGCGCCCGGGGGAGGGCGGCTGCCCTCCTACACGCCCGGCAGCCACCTCGTGATCGACGTGCCGGCCGGTGAGGGACGCGCCCGCCGCGGCGCGAACGCGTACTCCCTGACGGGCGAGAGCATCGACCCGCAGCACTACGCCGTCTCCGTGCTGCGCTGCGCACCCGCCGCCGAGGGCGGTACGGCGGCGGGCGGGTCCGCCTGGGTGCACGGTCTCGCCGTCGGCGACCGCGTCACCGCGACCCCGCCCCGCAGCGCCTTCGCGCCCGTCCACCGGGCCACCCGGCACCTCTTGGTGAGCGCCGGCATCGGCATCACCCCGCTGCTCTCGCACCTGCGCTCCCACGTGCGGTGGGGCCGCGACGTCGAGCTGGTCCACGTGTGCCGCGACGGCCGGGGCGCCCACGTCGACGAGCTGGCGCAGCTCGCCGGCGACCGGGTGACGGTGCTGCACGACCGCGCCGACCTGGCGGCGGACCTCGCGGTCCGCCTGGCCGACCAGCCCCTCGGCACGCACCTCTACACCTGCGGGCCGCCCGGGTTCATGGACGCCGTCGTCGCCACCGCGACCGACCTCGGCTGGCCCGCCAGCCGGGTGCACCTCGAGCCCTTCGGCGTCGAGGCGCTCGACCCCGGCGAGCCGTTCACGGTCGGGCTCGGCGGCGAGGTCGTCGAGGTGCCGTCCGGCACCAGCCTGCTCGAGGCCCTCGAGGACGCCGGTCGCGTGGTGCCGAACCTCTGCCGCCAGGGCGTCTGCGGCGAGTGCCGCGTCCCGGTCGCGGCCGGGAGCAGCCCGGTGCTGCACCGCGACCTGTTCCTGTCCGACGACGAGCGGGCCCGCGGCGACGTCGTGATGGCCTGCGTCTCCCGCGCCCTGCCCGCGGCCGACGGCCGCGCCCACCTGGAGGTGGCCCTGTGACCCTCGCCGCGACCCCGCGCACGCCCGCCCCGGCCGGCGACCTGGCCCGCGACCTGGTCGCCGGGTTCCCGTTCCCCTTCCCGCAGCCCACCTACCGCTACTCCACCAACGTCGAGCCCGCGCGGGGGACGGTGACGACGCCGGCCGGGCAGTGGGGCGACGTCGTCGTGGACGTCGACTCCGCGTACGCCCACGAGCTGGCGCAGCGGGCCGACATCCTGCGGCGCGACCCGTCGCGGTACGCCGTGCTGCCGCACATGGAGGTCGCCTGCTGGGACGCGATGGTGCACCTCATGCGCGAGCTGGCGCTCGCCGACCCGACGGCCTTCTCGTTGGAGACCGTGAGCGCCCCCGGGGCCGTGCGACCGGCGTACCGCTGGCGCAACGCGCTCCTCGACGTCGACCACACCTTCACGCTCGGCGACGCCGCGACCCTGCCCGCCGAGCCGTTGGCGTGGATCGCCTCGCAGGTGCAGGAGGACGTGGTGCTCCTCGACGAGCGCGACGGCGCCCTGTTCGGCGACGCCGGCGTGGTCACCTTCGCCGCCGACTGGTCGTTCGGCTTCGACGTCGGCATGAGCTTCCTGGAGATCCACGGCCCGGTGCCGCGGATCCACTCCGAGGGCGTGATCACCCGGGCGCAGGAGTTCATCCGGCGCCTGCAGCCGAACGAGACCTACCGACGCACCAACTGGACGCTCACGATCGGGCGCCGCCTCGACGTGTCGACCGAGCTCTACCCCGAGTGGGGCCCGGACCGCACGTGGGTGCAGACCGTCGACGACGCCACGTTCGGCGAGGTCGTGCACCTGCGCACCGAGGTGCAGCACCTCATCCGGCTGCCGGAGTCGGGCGCCGTCATGTTCCTCATCCGCAGCTACCTGCTGCCCTTCGCCGAGCTCGCGCTCGTCGAGCCGTGGCGGGTGCGCACCGCGGAGGTGCTCGCCGAGCTGCCCGAGGACATGGCCGACTACAAGGGCGTCGCCACCTACCGCCATCGCGCCGCAGCGTGGCTGCGCGAGCACGGATCCACCCGCTGACCCGTCTCGGAGAGACCGAAGGAGAACCGCATGCCCGCAGCAGACGTCGCGTGGATGCTCGCCGCGATGGCGCTCGTCATCATCATGTTCCCGGGCATCGCCCTGTTCTACGGGGGCATGGTCGGCAGCAAGAACGCGCTCAACATGATCATGATGACGATGAGCACGCTCGCCACGGTGACCGTCCTCTACGTCCTGTTCGGCCACGGCCTCGTGGTCGGCGACTCCGTCGGCGGGCTCGGCCTCATCGGCAACCCCGACGGCTACCTTGGGTTCCTCGGGATCTACGACGACCCGGGCGAGGCGCAGCTGGTCGACCCGTACTGGTTCGCGTTCTACATCCTGTTCGCCGCGATCACGGTCGCCATCGTCGCCTCCGGTGCGGTCGGGCGGATGAAGTTCGGCGGCTGGCTCGTGTTCTCGATGGTCTGGGTGACCGTCGTGTACTTCCCGCTCGGCCACTGGGTCTTCGCCTTCGACGGTGACGGCACGCAGGGCGGCTGGATGCGCAACGACCTCGGCCTGCACGACTACGCCGGAGGCACCGCCGTGCACATGTCCGCGGGCCTCGGCGCGCTGGCGCTCGCGATGGTGCTCGGTCCCCGCAAGAACATGGGCACCCGCCCCCACAACATCCCGCTGGTCCTGCTCGGCGCCGGCCTGCTGTGGATGGGCTGGTTCGGCTTCAACGGCGGCACCGCGGGCGGCGCGAACTTCCTGGCGCAGTACGCCGTGATGACGACCCTCATCGCCGGCGCCACCGGCATGATCGGCTTCTGCCTGGTCGAGAAGATCCGCGACGGCGCGCCGACCACCCTCGGCATGGCCTCCGGCATCATCGCCGGCCTCGTCGGCATCACGCCGTCGGCCGACGCGGTCGACGCCCTCGGCGCGATCGTGGTCGGCGTCGCCTCCGGCGCGTTCGTGGCCTGGGCCTGCACGTGGAAGAAGAAGCTGGGCGTGGACGAGTCGCTGGACGCATTCGCGGTGCACGGCATGGGCGGCATCGTCGGCTCGCTGTGCGTCGTGCTGATCGGCTTCGCGGGCTCGCCGGCCGGCATCCAGGGCGTCCTGCTCGGCGGCAGCTGGGACATCGCCTGGCGCGAGGTGGTCGCCATCGGCGCGACCTGCGGCTACGCGTTCGTGATGACCTGGATCGTCGCGAAGGTCCTCGACAAGACGATCGGCCTGCGCGTCGACGAGGAGAAGGAGTTCGCCGGGCTCGACCTGACCGAGCACTCGGAGACCGCCTACGACCTCGAGCGCTCCGGCGGCAGCCTCGGCGAGGCTCGCGCCGACCGCCTCACCGGCGCCCCGGGCACCGAGCGCATCGCCGCCCTCGCGCAGGAGTCCGCGGCCGCCGACGGCGCCCCGGAGAGCACGAAGGCCTGACGGCCCCGGCCGTCGCGCGGCACCCCCGCGACCCCAGGACCCCGGACCGGGGCCGACGTCACCCGTCGCCCGGTCCGGGGCCCTCGTGCCTGGTGGCGCAGAATGAGCGCCCGTGACGTCGATCGGGTGGGGGCTGCGGCTGGTGCGGGGCACCGTGCTCGCCGTCGTCGTGCTGCTCGCCGGCGTCGCGGGCCACGCCCTCGCCGGCGGCGCCCTGCCCGCGGCGGGGACGCTGCTCGCGCTGCTGCCGCCGTTCGCCGCTGCCGGCGCCCTGCTGCTGGCCCGCCGCGCCGACGCGTGGGAGACCGCGCTGCTGCTGGCCCTCGGCCAGGGAGCGCTGCACCTCGCCCTGATGCTGCTCGCGCCCGCGGGTCATGCAGCCCACGGGGCGCACGGGGCCCACGCGTCGTACGCCGCCGGCTCCCCGCTGCCGATGCTCGCCCTGCACCTCGCGGCCGCCGGCGTCGGCGGCTGGTGGCTCGCCGCCGGCGAGCGGGCGCTGGTGACCCTCACGGACCTCGCCGTCGTACGCCCGACCCGTCGCGCCCTGCACGCCTTCGTGCGGGCCCTGCTCGCCCACCTGCGCCCGCCAGCGCCCCTGAGGCCGACCCGTCCGATCGCCCCCACGTCGGCTACCCCGGCCCGGCTGCGGTGCCTGACGACGCGGCGCTGCCTGCCGCCGCGGGCGCCGCCGCTCGTCCGCGCGACCGTCTGACGACCCGCTCGTCCGACGACCGGCGCGCCGCGGGGTCGCCCGCGCCGCGCCGACGCGCGTACCCCTCCACGACGCTCCCCGCGAGCCACCGCACCCCCGACCGCCCGGCCACCCGCCGCGGTCCGGGGCCGTGCGGTGCGCCCGCCTCCCGTCGTACCCCCAGGAGTCCGATGACCACCGACACCCCCGCTCAACCCGCACCCCCCGAGGACCCACCGGCGCCGCCGCGCGCCCGCTCGTGGCGTCCGCTGCTGCTGCGGCTGCACTTCTACGCCGGCGTGCTGATCGCGCCGTTCCTGCTCGTCGCGGCGCTCAGCGGCGCGCTCTACGCGGTCACGCCGCAGGTCGAGCGCGTCGTGTACGCCGACGAGCTCACCACCGACGCCCGCGGCCCGGCCGTGCCCCTCGACGAGCAGGTCGCCGCGGCCCGCGAGGTGCAGCCCGACCTGCCGCTCGTCGCGGTGCGCCCCGCGCCCGAGCCGGGCGCCACCACCCGCGTGATGTTCGACGACGGCGAGACCGCCACGTCACGCACCCTCGCTGTGTTCGTCGACCCGGTGACCGCCGAGGTGACCGGTGAGCTGACGGCGTACGGCACCTCCGGCGCCCTGCCGCTGCGCACCTGGGTCGACGAGCTGCACCGCAGCCTGCACCTCGGGGACACGGGGCGGCTCTACTCCGAGCTCGCCGCCTCCTGGCTGTGGGTGGTCGCCCTCGCCGGGGTCGCCCTGTGGTGGACGGGGCCGCAGCGGCGCAACCGGAGGGTACGCCGCGTGCGCGGAGCCACCGGTCGGCTGCGCACCCGCGCGGTGCACGGCCTGCTCGGCACCGTCGTCGCGGTCGGCCTGGTCGGGCTCTCGGCGACGGGCCTGACCTGGTCGCAGCACGCCGGCGCCAACGTCACCGACCTGCGCGCCGCGATGGACTGGAGCACGCCGGCGGTCGTCGCCGACCTCACGCAGCCGCACGAGGGCGCCGACGAGCACGCGCACCACGGCGGCGGGCACGGCGGGCACGGGGGGCACGGGGACCACGGCACGACGGACCCGGCCGACGGGAAGGGCGCGGACGCTCCGGGTGTCGGGTTCCAGGCCGCCCTCGACGCCGCCCGGGCCGAGGGCCTCGGCACGTTCGTCGAGATCGGCCGGCCGAGCTCGGGCACGGCGACCTACGTGGTGCAGGAGATCGACCGGTCGTGGCCGGTCCAGGTCGACGCCGCGGCGGTCGACCCGGCCTCCGGCGAGGTGGTCGACGTGGTGCGCTTCGACGACTACCCGTTCATGGCCAAGCTGGCGCGCTGGGGCGTCGACGCCCACATGGGCACCCTGTTCGGCGTCGTCAACCAGGTGGTGCTGCTCGGTCTCGGCCTGGCGATCGCCGCGATGGTCGTGACGGGCTACCGGATGTGGTGGCAGCGCCGCCCCACGCGGGGCGTTGGCCGGGGCGGCCGGGTCGCTCGGGTCGGCCGGGCCCCGGCGCGCGGGGCGTGGCGCTCCGCGCCGCCGGTCGGGATCGTGCTGCTCGGCGCCGTGGCCGTCGTCGTCGGCTGGTTCCTGCCGCTGCTGGGGATCAGCCTGCTCGTGCTGCTCGGCGTCGACCTGGCGCTGGGGGCCGCCGCGGCGCGTCGGGAGAGGCGTACCGCCTGAGGCTGGGGGCCCGCGTCGGCCTCAGCCGGCGCGGGCCTCGCCCTCCTCGGCGTCGAGGTGTGCCTCGCCGCTGATCTCGGCCCACACCTCGTCGAGCGAGAGGCCGAGGACGCCGGCGATCGCGGCGACGGTGGGGAAGGCGGGCGTCGCGACGCGGCCGGACTCGATCTTGCGCAGGGTCTCGGGGGACAGGCCGGCGCTCAGCGCGGTCTCGAGCATCGGGCGCTGGCCGCGAGCACGGCGCAGCAGGGCGCCGAGCCGGCGGCCGCGCTCGACCTCGGCGGGGGAGAGGGGCAGGCGGACCATGGGACGGATAGTAGTACCGGGATAACATTCCCGGGATAGTTATCCGAACCCCTCGAAGGGACCCCCGTGATCGAGATCCTCAGCCCCGCCAAGCTGGCGCGGGCGCGCGTCACCGGCGCGCTCGTCGGCGACATCCTGGCCACGCTGCGCGAGCGCGCCGTCGTCGGCACCAACCTGCTCGAGATCGACGCCTGGGCGCGGACGATGATCGAGGAGGCGGGCGCGGACTCCTGCTACGTGGACTACGCGCCGTCCTTCGGGCGCGGCCCGTTCGGGCACCACATCTGCACGGCCGTCAACGACGCGGTGCTGCACGGCCTTCCGCACGACCGCGCCCTCGCCGACGGCGACCTGCTCACCCTCGACCTCGCGGTCTCGCTCGACGGCGTCGCGGCCGACGCCGCCGTCAGCTTCCTGGTCGGCGAGGCCCGGCCGGCCGAGAGCGTGGCGCTCATCGACGCCACCGAGCGGGCGCTGGCGGCCGCGATCGCCGTCGCCGGCCCCGACGCACGGATCGGCGACCTGTCGCACGCCATCGGGTCCGTCCTCGAGGCCGCCGGCTATCCGGTCAACCTCGAGTTCGGCGGGCACGGGATCGGCTCGACGATGCACCAGGACCCGCACGTCGCCAACGCCGGCCGACCGGGCCGCGGCTACCGTCTGCGCCCCGGGCTGGTGCTCGCGCTCGAGCCCTGGGCGATGGTCGACACGGACCGTCTCGTCACCGACCCCGACGGCTGGACCCTGCGCAGCGCGACCGGCTGCCGCACCGCCCACAGCGAGCACACCGTCGCCGTCACCGAGGACGGCGTCGAGGTCCTGACGCTGTCCTCCGCGGCTCGCGACGGCGGCGCGCTCAGGAGCTGAGGTACGCCCGCGCCGCGGCCACCAGTGCCGGCCGCGGGTGGTCGGGGTTGAGCGCGTCGAGGCTGGCCACGGTCCGGGCGAGGTCGCCGTCGGTCGTCGTCACGAACAGCACGGGCGCGCTCACCGGACGGTGCGCCGCCAGGGCTGCGCGGACCCGCTCGTCGCCGAGGGCGGCGTCCAGCAGGTCGCGCCCGCGCGTCCGCCACCGGTCGTGGTCGGGCGCGGCGTCGCCGGCGTCCGCGAGCGCGCGGCTCAGTGTCACCAGCGTCTCCGCGCCGTCGTCGGGCGCCACGTCGTCGGACGAGGCGCCCCACTCGTCGGGCCACCAGCGCAGGTACGCCGCGGCCTCGCCGTCCGTGCCGTCCTCGTCGACCGCGCCGCCGGTCAGGCGCGCCAGCGCCTCCTCGGTGTGCGCGAGGAGGTCCACCGTCATGACGTCGTCGTCGGTCGTGAGGGCCACGGCGTACAGGTGCTCGCCGGCGAGGCGGCGCAGCGTCGGGCCCAGGGTGCCGACGATCGCGGCGACGAGCCGCTCGTGCAGGTGCTCCGCCGGGGGCTCGGGGTCGTTCGCGCGGCGGGCGCCGCGACGCCACCTCACCGGTCCTCGATGCCGCGGTAGGGGTCCGGTCGGTCCGGGTCGTCGGGCCCGTCGGGGTCCGCAGCGTCGTCGTCCTGCAGCGCCCCGGCGTTCGCGACGACCGCGGCGAACGGCGGGATCAGCGCGGCGACGACGAACATGGTCATCGTCAGGCCGAACGGGAGGTGCCGACCGAACGCGGCGCCGAGCACGAACAGGCCCACGCACGTCGCCATCATGGCGACGTACGCGTGCCGTCGGCGCTCGCTGACGGCCACGGCTCAGGCCGTGGCCGTGATGGCACCACCCTGCGTCACCGACGCGCCGCTCGGGTCGCCCGGTGCGTCGCTCCCGCCCTCGTCCTGGGTCAGCGCGATCAGCACGAACGCACCGCCCACGAGCAGCAGCAGCACGAGGACCGCGGCCACGATCCAACGTCGTCCACCCATGGTTCCTCCTCGGCTCGGGTACTCCTCCTGACGGTACCCGCGGCCACCGCACCCGACCGGCCGCCGACCGGCCGCCGACCGGCCCTCGATCCGCGCGGCAGATCGTGACGACGACGAAACACTCCGGCAACACCCGCTGTGTCTACTACTCGTGGACAGTGATTCACTACAGTGGACAAGCGGAGGGCACGATGACCGAGACCACGCAGAGCACCGAGGCGGCCGACCTCGCGACGCTCGCCGAGAAGGCGGGAACGACCTTCATCCTGGCGCTCTTCGTCGACCTCAACGGCAAGCCGTGCGCCAAGCTCGTGCCCGTCGAGGCGGTGCACCAGCTGCAGACCGAGGGTGTCGGCTTCGCCGGCTACGCCGTGGGCTCGATGGGCCAGGAGCCGAAGGACCCCGACCTCATGGTGGTCCCGGACCCCGCCAGCTTCACCCCGGTCCCCTTCATCAAGGAGGGCCTCGCGATCGTGCACTGCGACCCGCACGTGGAGGGCCGGCCGTGGCCGTTCGCGCCGCGCGTCGTGCTCAAGGCCATGCTGGCCCGGCTGCAGGCCGAGCGCGGGCTCGAGGCCTTCGTCGGCGCGGAGGTGGAGTACTTCCTGCTGCGCCGCGAGGCCGACGGCTCCCTGGTCACCGCCGACCCCGGCGACAGCGCGGCCCGACCCTGCTACGACGCCCGCGGCGTCACGCGGATGTACGAGCACCTCGCCGCCGTCTCCCGCGCCATGAACGAGCTCGGCTGGGGCAACTACGCCAACGACCACGAGGACGGCAACGGCCAGTTCGAGCAGAACTTCGAGTACGCCGACGCGCTGACCACCGCGGACCGCGTCGTGACGCTGCGCTACCTCATCTCGATGCTCGCCGAGGAGCGCGGCATGGTCGCCACGTTCATGCCCAAGCCCTTCTCCGACCGCACCGGCTCCGGGCTGCACCTGCACCTGTCGCTGTGGCGGGACGGGGCCTCCGCGTTCCCCGACGCCGACGACGAGCGCGGCCTCGGCCTCAGCCCCACGGCGTACTCGTTCGCGGCCGGCATCCTCGAGCACGCCTCGGCCCTGCAGGCCGTGCTCGGGCCCAGCGTGAACTCCTACAAGCGCACCGGCGCCGTCTCGACGACGTCGGGGGCGAGCTGGGCGCCGAACTTCCCGACCTACGGCGGCAACGACCGCACCCACTTCATCCGCGTGCCCGACCACCACCGCCTCGAGCTGCGCGGCGGGGACGGCTCCGCGAACCCCTACCTCGCGATCGCGGCCACCATCGGCGCCGGCCTCGACGGGATCGAGCGCGACCTCGACCCGGGCAGCGTCGGCGGCGACAACGGCACCACCCGCGACCCGCTTCCGCGGACCCTGCTGCACGCCGTCGAGGCCCTCGAGGCCGACCCCGTGGTCGGGGCGGCGCTCGACGTGGCGGGCGGCGGGGAGCACGCGGTGGCGGCCTACTTCGCCGAGTCCAAGCGCGCCGAGTTCTTCGCCTACCACGCGCGCGTCACGTCCTGGGAGATCGACCACTACCTCACGGCCTACTGAGCCGCTGCAGAAAGGACCGCCCATGTGCGGCATCGTCGGGTTGCACCTGCGCAACCCCGCCCTCCAGCCCCGCCTCGGCGAGCTGCTCACCCAGATGCTCTGCGAGATGCAGGACCGGGGCGCCGACTCGGCCGGCATCGCCGTCTACGGCGACCCCCGCTGGTCGCCCGCGGGCCACGTCACCGTCTCGTTCGTGCCGGACGCCGCGGCGACCGGCCTCGGCAGCGGTACGCCCGCCACCACCGCCGCCGGTGCGCTGACGGCGGCGCTCGGCTCGGCCGTCGAGGTCGTCGACGCCGGCCCGACGCTGGTCGCCCACGTGCCCGCCGAGGTCGGCACGGACGCGCTGCGGGCCGCGGTGCTCGAGGCGTACCCCGACGCGCTCGTGGCGGGCTTCGGCGCCGACGTCGCGGTGCTCAAGGGCGTCGGACACCCGCGCGACCTCGCCGAGGCGTACGGCCTGCCCGCCGCCCAGGGCTGGCAGGGCGTGGGGCACACCCGGATGGCCACGGAGTCGGCGGTGACCCCCGGCGGCTGCCACCCCTACGCGGTCGGGCCCGACCAGTGCCTCGTGCACAACGGCTCGTTCTCCAACCACGCCTCGATCCGGCGCGACCTGGTCGCGGCGGGCGTCGAGTTCGACTCCATGAACGACACCGAGGTCGGCGCCCGCTTCGTCGCCGACCGCCTCGCGGCCGGCCTGACGGTCGAGACCGCGCTCAAGGAGCTGCTGACCACGTTCGACGGCTTCTACACGCTGCTGGTCGCCGACTCCGACTCCTTCGCCGTCGTGCGCGACGCCATCGCCTGCAAGCCCGCGGTGATCGCCGAGCACGACGACTGGGTCGCGATGGCGTCGGAGTACCGCGCCCTCGTCGGCCTGCCCGGCATCGCCGAGGCCCGCATCTACGAGCCCGAGCCCGAGAGGATCTACGCATGGACGCGCTGAGCACCCTGGCGCCCACCCTGGCGCCCGTCGCCACCCGCGAGCTGGACCTGGCGACGACGCCGCTGCGCACCGTCAACGCCCTGCTGCAGGGTCGCGAGGTCGAGGGGCACGACGCCCTCGCGCCCGACGAGGGCGCCACGATCACCCACCCGCGGGGTGCCCACGCGGTCGCCGTCGGGCTCGACAGCCCGCGCCAGGTCACCGTCGCGGGCCACGTCGGCTACTACGCCGCGGGCATGAACCAGCGTGCCGACGTCGTCATCGAGGGCAACGCCGGGGTCGGCGTCGCGGAGAACATGATGAGCGGCTCGGTGCTGGTGAAGGGCAACGCGTCGCAGTCGGCGGGCGCCACCGCCCACGGCGGCCTGCTCGTCGTCGAGGGCGACGCGGCGGCGCGCTGCGGCATCTCGATGAAGGGCGTCGACATCGTCGTGGGCGGATCGATCGGCCACATGAGCGCCTTCATGGCGCAGGCCGGACGGCTCGTCGTGCGCGGCGACGCCGGCGAGGCGCTGGGCGACTCGATCTACGAGGCCCGGATCTACGTGCGCGGCGAGGTGGCCTCGCTCGGCGCCGACTGCGTGGCCAAGGAGATGCGCGACGAGCACCTCGCCGAGCTCGCCGCGCTGCTCAAGGCGGCCGGGTTCGAGGACGACGACCCGGCCACGTACACGCGCTACGGCTCCGCCCGCACGCTCTACCACTTCCGCGTCGACAACGCGTCGGCGTACTGAGAGGACCGAGAAGTGAACGACGACCTCACCCTCGCGCGCCGGGGCCTGCGACCCTCGGCCACGTTCGACCCCGCGACCGTCCACGACATCCAGCGGGCCGCCGAGACCGGCATCTACGACATCCGCGGCGGGGGCGCCAAGCGGCGGCTGCCCCACTTCGACGACCTGCTGTTCCTCGGCGCCTCGATGTCGCGCTACCCCCTCGAGGGCTACCGCGAGCGGTGCGGCACCGACGTCGTGCTGGGGGCGCGCAACGCCACGTACCCCCTGCACCTGGCCACGCCGGTCACCATCGCCGGAATGAGCTTCGGCGCGCTGTCCGGGCGCGCGAAGGAGGCGCTCGGGCGCGGGGCCAGCGAGGCCGGCACGTCGACGACGACCGGCGACGGCGGGATGACCCCGGAGGAGCGGGGCCAGTCCAAGCACCTCGTGTACCAGTACCTGCCGAGCCGCTACGGGATGAACCCCGACGACCTGCGCAAGGCCGACGCCATCGAGATCGTGCTCGGCCAGGGCGCCAAGCCCGGCGGCGGCGGCATGCTGCTCGGCCAGAAGATCTCCGAGCGCGTGGCCGGGATGCGCACGCTGCCGCAGGGCATCGACCAGCGCAGCGCCTGCCGCCACCCCGACTGGACCGGGCCGGACGACCTGACCATCAAGATCGGCGAGATCCGCGAGATCACCGGCTGGGAGAAGCCGATCTACGTCAAGGTCGGCGCCTCGCGGCCCTACTACGACGTCAAGCTCGCCGTGCACGCCGGCGCCGACGTGGTCGTCGTCGACGGCATGCAGGGCGGCACGGCCGCGACGCAGGACGTGTTCATCGAGAACGTCGGCATCCCCACGCTCGCCGCCGTCCCGCAGGCCGTCCAGGCGCTGCAGGAGCTCGGCGTGCACCGCCGCCCCGACGGGGTGCAGCTCATCGTCTCGGGCGGCATCCGCACCGGTGCCGACGTCGCGAAGGCGCTGGCGCTGGGCGCCGACGCCGTCGCGATCGGCACGGCCGCCCTGGTCGCGCTCGGCGACAACGACCCGCGCTGGGACGCCGACTACCGGGCCATCGGCTCGGCCGCCGGCTACTACGACGACTACCAGGACGGCCGCGACCCCGCCGGCATCTCCACCCAGGACGACGACCTGGCCGCCCGCTTCGACCCGGTCGAGGGCGGGCGTCGCCTGGCCAACTACCTGCGGGTGCTGACCATGGAGGCGCAGACCATCGCGCGCGCCTGCGGCAAGGCCCACGTGACGCACCTCGAGCCGGAGGACCTGGTCGCGCTGACGATCGAGGCCGCCGCCATGGCGCGGGTGCCGCTGGCCGGCACCGACTGGATCCCGGGCCGGCCGCTCTGAGCGAGCCCGGCGCGAGCGACCGGGTCCTCGACCCGGCGGGGCTGCCGGGCGTGCCGTGGCGCAACGGCCGCGGCACGACCCGGGAGCTCGTCGCCGCGCCCGACGGCGCGTGGCGGGTGAGCGTGGCGCACGTGCCCGGGCCGGCGGCGTACTCCCGCTTCGACGGCGCCGACCGCGTCTCGTGCGTGGTGGCCGGCGACGGCCTGGCACTCGTGGTGGACGGCGCGGAGGTCTCCGCCCGCCACGGCGAGGTGGTGGCGTACCCCGGCGAGGCCGACACCCGCGCGGTCCCGCTCGGCGGCGCCGTGCAGAACCTCAACCTCGTCCTGGCCCGGGGACGGGTGCGCGGCTCGATGCGGGTGCGCGACGTGGACGCGGGCGGGATCCGGGACCCGGACGCGGTCGCGGTGTGGGTGCTCGCGGGCGAGCTGGAGCTGCGGGCGGGGACGGTACGCCCGGGGCACGTCTGGCTGCCGGAACCCGGCGGGCCGGCGGGCCCCGCGGGCGGGGTCCGCGGCGCGGCGCGGGCGGTGGTCGTCACGGCGACGCCCGCGCGAGAATCGGTGCAGCAACTCGACGAGGAGGGACGACGTTGACGTCGTACGTGGTGGTGGGAGCCGGACTGGCCGGGTCGGCGACGGCCTGGGAGCTGGCGCGACGCGGGCACGAGGTGACGCTGGTCGAGCGGACCACGCCGGCCAACGAGCACGGCAGCTCGCACGGGTCGGCGCGGATCTTCCGCTACGGCTACCAGGACCCGTTCTACACGGGCCTGGTCGTGCGGGCGCGCGAGGCGTGGGACGAGCTGGAGGACCTGGCCGGGACACGGCTGGTCACGCCGACGGGCTCCCTGGACCACGGGGTCGGCCGCCGCCCCGACAACCTCGCCGCGATGATGGCCGGCGCGGGCGTCGAGCACGAGCTGCTGAGCGCCCCGGCCGCCGCGGAACGCTGGCCCGGCCTGGTCTTCGACTCCGACGTGCTGTGGCACCCCGGGGCCGGCGTCATCGACGCCGAGGGCTCCGTGCTGGCGATGGCGCGGCTGGCCGAGGCCGCAGGCGCCACGGTGCTGACCGGGTGGCCGGTGGCGCGGGTCGTGGCCGACGGGTCGGGGTTCCGGGTGCTCTCGGACGACGGCGCCGAGCTGCGCGCCGACCACGTGGTCGTCAGCGCCGGCGGCTGGCTGCCCGACCTGCTCGGGACGCTGCCGGCCGCGCTCGCGCGGCGCGTGCCGCCCCTGCAGGTGCGCCAGGAGCAGGCGTACCACTTCCCCTACCGCGAGACCCCGGACGGGCTGCCGGCCGACGGCTGGCCGACGTTCATCCACAAGATCCCGGGCATCCAGGTCTACGGGCTCCCGGGCGGGCGCGACGCCGGGTTCCGCGGCCAGAAGGTCGCGGAGTACAACGGCGGGCCGGTGATCGGCTCGGCCGCCGCGGCCGACGGCGTGGTCGACCCGGCCAACCGGGCGCGGGTGGTCGCGTACGTCGAGGAGCACCTGCCCGGACTCGTGCCGGAGCCGTACGCCGAGACCACCTGCCTGTTCACCAACACCCCCGACGAGGACTTCGTGATCGACGGCGCGGACGGCATCACGATCGTGTCACCCTGCTCGGGCCACGGCGCCAAGTTCGCCCCGCTGATCGGGCGGCTGGCGGCCGACGCGGCCACCGGTGCGGGCGAGGTCGCCCCGGCCTTCCGGCTCGCGGCGGTGGGCGCGTGAGCGCCTCGGTCGCGGGACTGCTGCGCGAGATCGCCGACGTCGGTCGCGACGCGACTCGCGGCGGCTGGTCGCGCTTCGTCTTCGACGACGCCGAGATGGTGCTGCGCGAGTGGTTCGTCGAGCAGGCGCAGCGGCGCTCGCTGGAGGTCGAGACCGACCGCAACGGCGCCATCTGGGCGTGGCGCCACGGCAGCGGAGGCCCGGGCACCGGCGGTCGCGCGATCGTCACCGGCAGCCACCTCGACTCGGTGCCGGGGGGAGGGGAGTACGACGGTCCGCTCGGCGTCGCCTCCGCCCTCGCGGCCCTCGACCTGCTCGAGGCGCGCGGCGTGCGCAGCGAGAAGCCGCTGGCCGTCGTCGCCTTCCCCGAGGAGGAGGGGGCACGGTTCGGCGTCGCCTGCCTCGGCTCGCGGCTGATGGCCGGCGCGATCGACCCCGACCGGGCGCGCGGTCTGCGCGACGCCGACGGCCGCACGTTCGCGGAGGTCGCGGCCGCGGCCGGGCTCGACGTCGAGCGGATCGGGCCCGACCCCGAGCGGCTCGCGGGCCTCGAGGCCTTCGTGGAGCTGCACGTCGAGCAGGGCCGGGGCCTCGTCGACCTCGGGCAGCCGGTCGCGATCGGGTCCTCGATCCTCGGGCACGGCCGGTGGCGGTTCTCGGTCACGGGGGAGGGCAACCACGCGGGGACCACGCGGATGCTCGACCGTCGCGACCCGATGGTCGTGGCGGCCGGGATCGTGCTGGCGACCCGCGAGGTCGCGGCCGGGCACCCGGACGCGCGGGCGACGGTGGGCCGCGTCGTGCCGGTACCCGGGGGCACCAACGTGATCGCGTCCCGCGTCGACCTGTGGCTCGACGCGCGACACCCGGACGACGCCGTGACGGCGGCCGTGGTCGCCGCGATCCATGAGCGGGCACGGGCGGTCGCGGCGGCCGAGGGCTGCACGGTGGAGCTGGTCGAGGAGTCGTACGGCGGCACCGTGCACTTCGACGCCGGGCTGTCGGGCCGGCTCGGCCGCGTGCTGCCCGAGGCTCCGGTGCTCGACACCGGTGCCGGGCACGACGCCGGGGTGCTCGCGGGCTCCCTGCCGACCGCGATGCTCTTCACCCGCAACCCGACGGGCGTCTCCCACTCGCCCGAGGAGGCGTGCGAGGACACCGACGCCGAGGCGGGCGCGGCGGCTCTGGCCGACGTGCTGGAAGACCTGCTGCGTCCGTGACCGCCGTCTCCTAGGGTTCACCCATGTCCACCGAGCCTGCCCGGTCTGCCGGGTCCGCGGAGGGGTCCGCCGACGACACCGACGCGTCGCTGCTGCGCAACCGGGCGGGCACGGCGCGCGAGCGCCGGCCCTCCGACCCGCTCGAGGAGCTGGCGCTCGAGGAGGCCATCGCGCGCAACGTGCGGAGCCTGCGCACCCAGCACGGGTTGTCCGTCGGGGACATGGCGGAGCGCGTGGGGATCTCGAAGGCCATGCTGAGCAAGATCGAGAACGCGCAGACCTCCTGCAGCCTCAACACCCTGGCGCGGCTCGCGGTCGGTCTCGACGTGCCGGTGACGTCGCTCTTCCGCGGCGCGGAGGTCGAGCGGCCGGCCGCCTTCGTGGCGCGGGGCACCGGCGCGCGGATCGTGCGGGCGGGCACGAAGGAGGGGCACGAGTACGAGCTGCTCGGCTCCCTGCGCGGCGAGCACAAGCGGCTCGAGTGCCTCCACGTGACGCTGACCGAGAAGAGCGAGACGTACCCGCTCTTCCAGCACCCGGGCACCGAGTTCGTCTACCTGCTGGAGGGCGTCATGGATTACTCGCACTCGCGCACCGTCTACCGCCTGCACCCGGGCGACTCGCTGCAGATGGACGGCGAGGGCGCCCACGGCCCGGTCGAGCTCGTCGAGCTGCCGATCCGCTTCCTGTCCGTCATCGCGTTCCCGGAGGCCTCGCTGTGAGCTGGTTCGACGAGCTGCGCGGTCGCCGACGCCGCGACCGCGGGGGTGGCCGCGGCTACCGCGCGCCCCGCCAGGGGAAGAAGCGGAAGGGGGACGGCTGCGACTGCGGCGGGGACTGCTGCGACCTGGACTGCTTCTCGTTCCTGGCGCTGACGACCGTGCTGCGGGCGCTGCTGGGGATGTTCGCGCCGTCCGCGGTCGACCCGCACACCCTGCGCCCGCACTCGCCCGGCGCGCGGCTGGCCGCCCGGCTGGTGCGGTCCTACCAGCTCAACGTCTCGGCCCGCCGGGCCACGCCGGTGTGCAACCTCGCGCCGTCCTGCTCGCGCTACGCGCTGCAGGTCGTCTCGACGCACGGGCTGCTGCGCGGCGGGGTGCTCGTCGCGCGCCGGCTGCGGGAGTGCCGGGCGGCCGGGCGTACGCGCTCGACGGACGGTTCCTGACCGGACGCGATCGGCGGTGACGGGTTCGTCGCCTCGCTCGAAAACCGGCGGCGGGCTGCGGCGCGTCGGCCTAGGGTCGGCGCATGGGGACCGGAGCGATCACGGCGGCGGACTACGGCGCGCTCGCGCGCAGCTCGCCGTGGCTGTGGCGCTCGGTGCACCTGCGCTACCGCGGCGGGCTCGACGAGGTCGAGGCCTGGATCGACCGGCCGGGGCGGATGCGGCTGCGGTACCCGTCGGGGGCGGAGGAGGAACGCGCCGAGGACCAGACGGCCCCGTCCTCTGCGCGCTCGTACGTCACGCTCGGCGGCGACCCCGACGGCCCGCCGCCGCGGTTCCGCTCCCCGCACGAGGTGCGGCCGGAGCAGCGGGACGACGGGCTGGTGGCGCGGCGGCCGGACGACATCTTCGTGGTCTACGACGACCCGATCTGGCGCAACTACAGCTGGATCGCGCTGCTGGACCCCTCCGAGCTGTCCGAGGGGGTGCTGGTCGAGGAGCCCGCCGTCGTCGAGCGCCGGGGCCGCGAGACCTGGACGGCGCGGCTCGCGCCGACGGCCGACTACGAGGCGCGCTGCGACTGCTGCGCCCTGATGTGGTCGCGCGTCGCCGCGGACCGCTCGGGGATGAACATCGCGGCTGACGCGACGTTCCCCGAGGCGTACGACATCGCCCTCGACCGCGCGACCGGCATCGTGGTCTCGGCGCGCCCCGCGGTCCCGGGCTTCGAGGACCGCGACAGCCTGTCGTTCGAGGTCGAGATCGTCGAGCACGAGGCGTGGCCGGCGGCGGGTGGGTGAGGAGCAAGGCGCCTGGCGCTGGCTGCTCCGGATTACCCGGTTCACCGGGTAACGCTCGACTTGGGCCCTGTTTGAACGGGGTCGAGGTCGAGTGTTTCGGCACGAAGTCGGGTCTCGGCGGCACGCGGTTCGGTCCGTCCACAGCGCGGGTCGGCGTGGGGTCGAACTGTCGGTGGCTCCTGGTTGAGTGGGTCCATGGCAGGGGGAACGGGGACCTTCTCGCCGGGATCGGGGCATCCGGTGCTGGCGGCGATCGGGCGCGCGGACGAGCACGTCGGGGACGCGCTCGAGCTGGGTCTGCTGACGCTGGACGAGGTGGATGCGCGGTCGGCGTTGGTCGCCGCGCAGCGTCACGCTGCGCGCACGGCAGCCCTTGCCGCGAAGCTGGCCGCGCGGGCCGATGAGCTGCAGGTCGGTCGTGTGGACGGGTCGCCGTCGACCGCGGTGTGGTTCGCGAACGCCACCGGCGTGACGCGCGGTGAGTCGCACCGGCTGCTGCGGGTCGGGCAGTCGACGGAGAGGTACGTACGTCTGGCCGCGGCCGCCGCAGCCGGCGACGTGTCGCTCGACCAGGCCGACGTGATCGTGCGGGCCTTGGATGCTCTGCCCGATGAGATCGACGCCGAGACCGTGGGTCGCGCGGAGGCGGTGTTGGTCGAGAACGCGGTTCGGTTCGACGCTCTGGCCCTACGGAAGCTCGGCAAGCGGATCCTCGACGTCGTCGCACCCGAGGTCGGCGAGGCCCACGAGGCCCGGCTGCTCGCGGCCGAGGAGCGGTCGGCGATGGCGACGGCGTCGTTGACGCTGCGCGACCTCGGCGACGGACGCACCTCGATCAGGGGGATCCTGCCCACCCTCCACGCCGAGATGCTCGGCAAGGCCCTCGACGCCTACGCCGCACCCGGTCACAAGAACGCCGGTTCTGATGAGGCGGACCGGTTCACGACCGGGACCCCGTCGCCGCTGCGCCGAGGGGAGGCGTTCGTCGAGCTCATCGAGGCCCTCGACGCCCGCGACCTGCCCGAGGTCGGCGGCACGAACGCAACCGTCGTGGTGAATCTCGACCTCGATGCGTTGCTGCGCGACCTCGGTGTCGCCACGCTCGACACCGGCGGACGGATCAGCGCCGCCGAAGCCCGCCGCCTGGCGTGCTCGGCGAATCTCGTGCCCGCGGTCCTGGGCGGCGGCAGCGAGGTATTGGACCTCGGCCGGGCCCAGCGCTATCACTCCAAGGCCCAGCGGCTGGCGATCGCGCTGCGGGACAAGACCTGTGTGACCGACGGTTGCGACCGCCCGGCCCACCAGTGCCAGGTCCACCACTGGACGCTCTGGTCAGCGGGAGGCGCCACCACGGTGAGAGATGCCGGCCTGCTGTGCGGGCACCACCACCGCAAGGTCCACGACCCCCGCTACGAGACCCGCCGCACCCGACATCCCCTCGGCCACACCACCGTCCGGTTCGTCCGACGACCCTAGGAGCGGGCGACGCGCCGGGCTTCTCCACAGATGTCCGGCGGGGGCTGGTGGTGGGCGGCGAGGCTCACCTAGATTCGCTGTGTCGCGGAGCGATCGGGGGCGCCGCGGCGGGCGTGATTCTCGGGAGGAACCATGCGAGTGCCGCGAGCACGCACGAAGGCGACCGGAGCCACAGCCGCCATGGCGGCCCTGGTAGCCCTCGCGGTTGCCGGCTGCACGGGCGGGTCCGGCAGCGACGACGACGCCGACGATCCCTCGACGTCCTCGGAGACGTCGACGTCCGCCGGTCCGACCGACGACGCCAGCGAGACCGCGGTCGAACCGCCTGAGCTGCCGGCCGAGGCGCAGGAGCAGACGGAGGCCGGCGGCGACGCGTTCGCTCGTTTCTACGTCGACGTCATGAACTACTCGCAGGCGACCGGTGATGCAGCGCCCCTCGAGACCTACTCCACTGACGCTTGCTCGGTGTGTGACGGGTACGAGGAGGCGACTGCGGAGGGTTACGCCGACGGGGGGCACCTCGAGGGCGGCACGTTCACGATTCGTGAGTCGTCCGTGCTCCCAGCTGACTACGGCGCCGACTTCGGGATCTACCTGGTCCTCGACGTGGCCGACCTGGTCGTCCACTTCGGAGATGGCAGCGAGCGCCGCGACGCCGGACAGGAGTATCGGATCGGGATGTACCCCGTGTGGACCGACGGCGGGTGGCTGATCAACACGATCGCGGTTCCCACCTCGTGAGCGCCAGGGTCGCCCGAATGGTGCTGCGAGCTGCTGGGGTCATATTCATGACCAGTGCGCTCGTGCCCGTGGGTGTCGGGTCGTCCGCGGCGGCAGGAGGCGCAGCACCCGGTGTGCGGCACGGTCCTGACCGGACCATCCTGGCCAGTGCCGGCGCCGATCCGGGGGGCGCTCCACGAGTGGAAGAGCCCGGGGACGACGACACGCGAGCCGATGCTTCTACGGGCGAGGGCAGCTTCTTGCTGCGTGGCCGACGCAACTTCGCTGAGGAGCAGTCGGAGTCAACAAATACCGCCCAGGGCCGCTCGCGAGCGGGCGGATCGGACCCGGCGCAGACCCCGCCGACCGAGCTCCCCGACTTCATGTGCACCCGCGGGGCCCTCTCCGGCGGCGTCGATCCCTCGATCCTGTGCCCCGAGGCAGCGGAGTCCGAGCCGCAGGAGGCGGCGGCGCCGGTCGTGACGCCGGGCATGGTGCTCGAGGCGTTCGAGGCGGTCGCGTTGCCCGAGGCGGTCCTGCAGGTGCAGCCGCCCGACGGGCGCACGCTGGTCAACCTGGACACCAACTTCTTCACGACCGCGGAGCCGTTCACCGAGACGGTCACCCTGCTCGGGCAGGTGGTCGAGCTCGACATCTCCGCGACCGGGTTCGCCTGGGACTTCGGCGACGGCGCGACGCACGCGACGAGCACGCCGGGGGCGGCGTACCCCGACCTCGAGGTCACCCACGCCTACACGGGCGCGGGCACCGTCAGCACCGGCGTCACCATCACGTGGAGCGCGCGCTTCCGGGTCGACGGGGGAGCGTGGGCCGAGGTGCCCGGCACGGTCACCATGACCAGCGCCGGCGTGCCGCTCGAGGTCCTCGAGGCCACGCCGGTCCTGACGGAGTGACCGCTACTCCCGCGCCTCCTCGCGCGTGGGGCGCACGGTGAGGGACACGCCCTCGGGTGGCACGGCGCGGCGGTGGGGCGACGAACGAGCCGCGGTAGCCGAACAGTGGCCCGAACGTGCGGTTCGCGACGACGACCTCGATGTGGTGGCGGCCGTCGGCGTCGTCGTACCACTCCCGCACCTCGCCGCGACCCGACGCCAGCATCGGGAACCGGAAGCCCACGCGGCCGGCGTAGAACCGCTGCTCGTCGGTGCGCAGCACGAGCCCGCCGCGCTCGTCGACCTCGAGCTCGACGTCGGCGGCGAGGTGCTGGTGGGTGCCGAGGTAGTCGACGACGCGGCCCCGCTGCTCGCTGTAGATCATCGTGGCGTCGAAGCGGCGCCGCACCGTCGGGAGCTGGAAGGTGCGCACGAAGGTGACGGTCTCGCGGCCGTGACGGTCGACGTACGGCCAGTTCTCGATCGTGAACGGCACGTCCCGCCCGGTCTCCGGGAACATGATGTGCCGCAGCAGCCCGAACGCGAGGAACGGCCGGGTGAAACCGCGGCGCCGCCAGATCTCGTCCATCACGCCGACCCCGACGCTCCCGAACCCCGCCTGCGACGACACGTCGAAGCGCGCCTGGATCTGCGGGTGCAGCCGCTCGAAGTCGGCGCCCAGCGCGCGGCGGTAGATCGAGGTCACGTCGGGCTCCTCAGGGTCGCGAGGGTGTCGGGGGCCTGCCGGGCGACGCGGTCGGGCGGGCGGCGGAGGGTACGCCTCGCGCGCGGCGCCCCGGGCAGCGGCGGCGCGGCCGTGGCCACCGCCCCCGCGGCGCCGAGGGCCAGCGCGACGGTCAGTCGTCGGACGCCTCGACGTGACGACGCGGAGGCGGCACCCGCCGCGCCGGCCGCGACCCCCACGAACGCACCGCGCGCCGCGAGGTCGAGGAGCGCGCGGCGCAGCGCCGTCTCGGGCGGCACCCCGTCCTCGACCCACAACCGCAGCCGGTCGAAGCTCCACGCGGTGCCCCAGCCGACGAGCCGGCGGAAGCCCGCGCGGTCCACGACCGCGCCCAGCGGCCCCCACCCGGGCTCGTAGTCGAAGCCGGTGAGGAAGCGCACGCCCTCGTCGGTCGGCACGTAGCGCCACCAGCCGCTGCCGCGCCGGATCAGCGAGAGCGGGTCCGGGGAGCCGAAGCGCAGCGCCGACGTGCAGGACCCGTCCGGACGCCACCGCTCCCCGACGCTGGTGCCGGTGCCCGCGACGGTGCGCAGCGGCAGGTGCAGGGCGTACCGGAAGACCCGCGGCGCGTCCGCCTCCTGCTGCTCGACGTCGGTGATCTCGGAGAAGCGCACGTCCCAGCGGGTGTGCTCGCCCGCGACCTGGGTGCGCTGCCACAGGGTCTCCAGGTCGCCCCGCACGCGCGTCTCGACGTAGATCGGGCGGGCACGGGCGCGCCACCAGCGGCGGACCGGGGAGGTCACCGGCGGGTCAGTCCTCCCCGCGGGCGGCCGCACCCTCGAGGCCCGCGAGCTTGGCGAGCCGCGAGGTCAGCAGCGGCACGCGGTGGGCGTTGCCGGCCAGCGCGAGGTAGGTCTCGCCGTACGCCGCCAGCAGGTCGTCGTCGAGCCGCCGCACCGCGCCGGCGGGGTAGCGGTAGTCCATCCGCGCCGTCACGGCGGCGCTGTCCACCTCCGCGACCGCCGCGGACAGCGCGGACGCGGAGGTGATCCCGAGCTCGACCAGCAGCCCGGCGACCCACTCGTAGTGGTCGGTGCGCGACCAGCCGGCGCCCGGGTAGCGCCCCGCCAGGTACGCCGCCAGGTCGGCCGCCGTGAGCCGGTCGCGGTCGTCGGGCCCGGGCGTACCTCCGGCGCGCTGCGCCGCCGCCTGCTCGCCGCGCAGCAGGTCGCGCACCGCGGAGAACTCGCGGTCGGCGAGCTCGATCAGCCCGGCGGCCAGCGTGAAGCGGCGGTCCAGCTCGGAGGCGTGCTCCGGCGGCACGTCGCCCTTGTAGCGGATGTCGTGCTCGAACTCCGCCCACGCGTGCTGCAGCGCGGTGCGCACCTGCACCTCGATGATCCGGCCGGGCAGCGCGTCGTTGAGCGGCCCCGGCTCGGCGTCCGGCGGCAGGGCGACGTCGAGGTGCCGGCTGGCGTAGCCCCAGCGTCCGGCGCGCGCGGTCTCCGCGCCCTTGTCGCGGTCGCCGAGCACGTCGAGCTGCTCGCGCACCACCTCGGCGACCGCGCGCACGTCGCTCTCCAGGTAGGTCACGACCCGCAGCCCGATCTGGTCGGCCATCTCGGCGAGCGGGTCGGTGTAGCGCAGCCCGTCGCCGTCCGGGTCGGCCGAGCCGGCCTTGGCGGCGAAGGACGCGACGCTCTTCGGTCGCGCGGTCACCGACAGGTAGTTGATGCCCGCGTCGTCGAGCGCGGCCCGCACGAGCGCCAGGGCCTGCTCGGTCGCGCGCTGCGTGTCGGGCAGGCGCGAGGCGTACGCCTCCACGGCCTTCGACCGGGCCCGCTCGGCGCGCGTGGGTCGTGGCGCCGGGGTCAGGCCCTCGGGCAGCGTCGGCGTCACGATGCAGCCGGCCTCGACGGTGCCGTAGACGGTCATCCGGTCGGGCTCGCGCTCGGCGAGCAGGGCGACGTAGGCGCACACCACGGCGTCGAGCCGGTCCTCCACCGCCCGCAGCTCCGACTTGCGGCCCGCGTGCTCGACCGCGTCGACCAGCTCCTCCCACACCGGCCGGCGGGCCAGCAGCAGCGGCGTGCGGGCCCGGCCGAGCTGCTCGAGGCCCTCGACCAGCCGCAGCATCTCGGAGCGCATGCGGGAGAACGTGCGGTCGCGGCTCTGCTTGTACTTCAGCGTGCGGCCCAGCCGCAGCAGCGCGACCGTCGCCGCGTGCGGGTACACCTCGATCGCGCGCCGGCCCGGCGTCGCCGGGTCCGTCGGCAGGCCCCAGCGGGCCGCGAGCCGGCCGGCGCGCGGGCCGTCGGCGAACTCGGGCTTCGACAGGTTGGTGGGGTGGGTGCCGGCCTCGTACGCCCGGAAGTCGCGGTTGAGGGCCTTCTCGGCCTCGCGGGTGCCCGTGGCGTTCGTGACGACCAGCGGAGCGTCGAACGCCACCACGCACGGGCCGTCGACGACGTCGGCCACCGCCGCGGAGATCTCGTCGTCGGAGCCCACCGAGACGGCCGAGAGCAGCCGGCCGCGATCGTCCAGCACGGCCACGCCCGTGGGGCCGCGCTGGCCCCACGCGAGGTCCACGCCGACGAAGTGCACGCGCCGATCCTGCCAGGGTCGCGCAGCGACGTCAGCGAGGTGGGTCGGGCGGGTCGGGTCGCGGGACGGGTCGCGCGTCGGGCGGGGCGTCAGGTGAGGCGGCGCCGCACGGCGCGGGCGGCCAGGGCGACCACGCCGACCACGGCGACCGCGACCACCAGCAGCCACGGCCGTCCGCCCCACACGGCCGAGAGCACCGCGAGCCCGACGGTGACGTAGATCGTGGCCCAGATGGCCGTGCCGAGGAGGAGGGCGGGCACGTAGTGCACCAGCGGCATCCGCAGCACGCCGGCGGCCAGGTTGACGGCCGTCTGCACGCCGACCGTCAGGAAGCAGAGCGTGACCGCGGGGGCCCCGAAGCGCTGCACGGCCGCCTCGGTGCGCACCATCCCCGGTCGGGCGAGCAGCTCCCGGACCCGCTCGCCGCGGTCCGAGGCGCCACGGGCGCCGCGGCCCAGGGCGTACGTCGCGCCAGCGCGCAGCGTGCCGATCAGCCACAGCAGGCCGAACGCGACGGCGACGGGCAGGTCCTCGAACACGAGCACATTCAACTCTGCGCCCCGTCGGCCGGCGCGGGGAGGGCGTTGCCCGGCGTCTCTAGGATCGGTGCGATGTCCGAGGAGAAACCACGCGTCGAGCTCGACTGGGTCAAGCTCGTCGCCGGAGCGTTGGCGGCGGTCTCGAGCGCCTTCCTGCTGTCCCGTCTCGGCGCCGTCGGCACCCTCGTGGGCGCGGCGCTGGGCAGCGTGATCGCGTCGGTGACGACGTCGGTGTACACGACCTCGCTCGAGCGCAGCCGGCAGAAGGTGCTGGAGGTGCAGGTGCCCGTGCGGCGCCGGCCGGGCGAGGGCGGCCAGACCACCTCGCTGGTCATCGACCGGCCCGTCGAGGACGTGGTCGCCGTCGACGAGCCGGGCGAGCCGGACGAGCCGGGCACGAACGACCCGGACCCGGGCGTCACGCCGCCCGCCGGTATCCCGCTCCTGACGCCCGACCAGATCAGCGCCGCGCCGTCCCCGCCGGACGGGACCGACCCGCCGGCCGCCGACCGCGCCGGCTCCGCGGTCGCCGACAGCTCCGGCGACCGCTCGCTCGGTGCGCTCCTGCGCGCGGTGTCGTGGCGCACCGTGGCGCTGTGGGCCGCCGGGCTCTTCGTCGCCGCCGTGCTGGTGCTCACCGTCGTCGAGCTGGTGGTCGGCCGCTCAGCCGCGGAGATCACGGGCGGATCCGACGGCGGCCGCACGTCGATCTCGCAGTGGACCGGCGGCGGTGGGTCGGGCTCGTCCCAGGACCCGACACCGGCGCCCACCGGCGGGACCACCTCCGACGCCCCCACGTCGGGCACGACCTCCGAGCCGACCGGCGACGCGACGTCGGCGCCCTCCGGATCGCCGTCGGAGCCCACGCAGGAGCCCACCTCCTCCGGCACCGTCACCGACGCGCCGAGCGACGGCCCGACCAGCGCACCGACCCAGGGCGGCGCGACCAGCGCCCCCGCCGGCTGAACGGGAGGCCGCCGAGCGTCTCCCGCGGCGACCCACGACCGGGCACCTCAGGGGTCACGCCCGGTCCGTTCAAGTCACCAGCAAGATTGGGTCCAGCCTCGGCCGCGCCACTCGCCAGCATCCCCTCGACGCGCCGACCATGAGTCGCATCGAGAAGAGGGAGGGCGACATGCGCCTGGACGACGTCACCGCAGCAGCCTGGGCCCCGGCCCTGGCCCCGGCCCTGGCCGGGCTCCCCGCCGACCGTCGCACCTGGCGGGTCAGCCGCTCCGGCAGCCACGGCCTCGTCGTCGTCTCCGGCGCCGGGCTGTCGTGGGCCGAGGGCGGCGTTCTCGTCACCCGCGGCTTCCTCGACGTCACGCAGGTGGAGCACCTCGGCCCCAACGGGGTCGTCCTCCACGCGGCCGGTCTGCCGCCGGCCCGCCTGACCTTCCCCGACGTGCGCGACCGCGACGAGTTCGACCAGACCCTCGCCGTCTTCCGCGGCGTCGGCCACGAGGTCGCGGCGCCCGTGCAGCAGTACGCGCCGCAGCCGACGGCGCCGCAGTACGCCGTCCCGCCGCAGCCGGTGGTGCAGTACGCCGCGCCGCCGCAGTACGCGACCCCGCAGCACGCCGTGCCCCCGCAGCCGGTGGCGCAGTACGCCACGACCCCGCAGTACGCCGCGACCCCGCAGTACGCCGTCGCCGCACCGGTCGCGGCACCGGTCGCAGCGCCGTACGCGGCCCCGGTCGCCCTTCCCGTGGAGGTCCCGCCCGTCGTGGCTCCCGGCCCGGCCCCGAACGCCGGGCGCAGCGCCGGCTCGGTCGCCCAGACCCGGCTCGTGCGCGCGCTCGCCGCGGACCACGAGCCGCCCCGTCACGGGCACCCCGGGTTCGCGCCGCCGACCTACTCGCGACCCGCGCCGGCCGTTCCCGCTGGCCCTGCGGCACCGGCGGCACCGGTCGAGGCCCTACGGGCCGAGGCGCCCCCGGCGCGCGACGCGGGGTCGCACGCGCCGAGCACGACCCGGCTGCGGGCCGCCCGCATGGCCGAGCAGCGCCGCTCCGGCGTGGCGCCCGCGGCGGCCGTCGAGCCCGAGCCCCTGTCCACCCGCGCGGCCCGGGAGGCGGCCTCGTCGGCGCCGCGCCCGGCCGGCGGCGGGTCGGGCGCGAAGGGCTACGACACCGTGATCGGCGCGATCTTCCTGGCGGTGATCGGCGGCCTCATGGTGATGATCTCGGGTCAGCCGCCGGAGGGCACGGCGCACTCGACCGGCACCGACGTGCTGCAGCTCGTGGGCCTGGCGCTCGTGGCCGCCGGGATCCTCGGCGCGGTCGTCGGGGTCGCGCGCGTGGTCGTCACGTCCTCGCACGCCCGCTGACGCGGCCGGGTCCTCCCGAGCCGCCAGGGCTCTACGAGCCATCCGGACCCTCCGTGCCCGCCTCGGCGAGCGCGGCCTGGGCCTCCTGCGCCTCGGTGATGATCCGCCGCATGGCGGCCTCGGCGTCGGCGGGGGCGCCGCGGCGCACGGCGGCCGCCACGTCCGCGTGCCACTCGATCGCCTCGGGGTTCGGGTCGGCGGGCATGAGGTGGTGGTGCGTGCGTCCGGCCAGCACCTCGTCGACGAGGGCGGCCAGCGCCGCGTACATCGGGTTGCCCGACGCGGCCAGCAGCGTCGAGTGGAAGCGCTGGTCGGCCTCGAGGTAGGCGTCGAGGTCCTGCGCGCGGGCGTGCACCGTCATGTCGGCGACGGCCGCTGCCATCGTCGCGGCCTGCGCGGCGTCGGCGCGGGTCGCGGCGAGCGCCGCCGCGGCGGGCTCGAACCCCGCGCGCAGCTCGCTCAGGGTGACCAGCTGCGCGTCGCGCTCGGGGCCGTCGAGACGCCACCGGATCAGCCGCGGGTCGAAGACGTTCCACGCCGAGGGCTCGCTGACCGTCACCCCGACACGCCGGCGCGAGGTCACGAGGCCCATCGCCGTGAGCACGCCGACGGCCTCGCGGGAGACCGAGCGGGACACGCCGTACGCCAGGTCCAGCGACTCGAGGGTGAGCACGCTGCCCGGGGGCAGCTCGCCGGCCGCGATCCGGCGCCCGAGCGCGTCGAGCACGTCGGGGGTGCGGGGTCGGCCGGCCATCGCGCTCCTCAAAGATCAGATTTATTTGCGGCTCAGGCTTGTAAACGACAGATGAATCATCGCACACTGGCCGGGAACCGGTGTGACCGTCCCCACAGGTGCGGGCGGGTGCGAGGAGGAAGTCGTGACAGGTCAGGACCAGCAGGCGGCAGGGCCGCCGTCCGTCGTCGTGATGGGGGTGTCCGGCTCGGGGAAGTCCACCGTCGGCGCCGCCCTCGCCCAGCGGCTGCGGGTGCCGTTCGGCGACGCCGACGACTTCCACCCGCAGGCCAACATCGACAAGATGTCGGCCGGCATCGCCCTCGACGACGCCGATCGCGAGCCCTGGCTCGACGCCATCGCGCAGTGGCTGGAGGACCGCGCCACCACCACGGGCGGCGTGGTGACCTGCTCGGCCCTCAAGCGGGCGTACCGCGACCGGATCGCCGCCGCCACCCCGGTCGTCTTCGTCCACCTCGCCGGCAGCCGCGAGGTGATCGCGCGCCGCCAGGCCAGCCGGCCCGGCCACTTCATGCCCGCGTCGCTGCTGGACTCCCAGTTCCGCACGCTCGAGCCGCTCGAGGCCGACGAGACCGGGATCGTCCTCGACGTCGGCCAGCCGGTCGACGACCTCGTCGCCGAGGCGGCCGAGCAGATCGCGGCGCTGCCCGTCGGGGCCGCCGGCCCCACCCCCACCAGCAGCCGTCCCGACGGCGCCGACAGCTCGGAGTCGCAGCGATGACCACCTCCAGCCTCCTGCCCACGGCGCTCGCCACGAGCGACCTCGTGCAGCCCGTGAACTCGGGCGCGCAGCTCGTCGGCGCCGGCCTCGCCGGCATCGCGGTCGTCGTGCTCCTCGTCGCGTTCTTCAAGCTGCACCCGTTCCTCGCGCTGGTGCTCGGCGGCTTCACCGTCGGCGGCATCGCGGTCATCGGCACCGACGCGACCGTCGACGGGGAGGCCTACGACTTCGCCCACGTCGTCTCGGTCTTCAGCACCGGGTTCGGCACGACCACCGCGGGCGTCGGCCTGCTGATCGCGCTGGGCGCCATGTTCGCCAAGCTCCTCGCCGACTCCGGTGGCGCCGACCAGATCGTCGACACGATCGTGGGTCGCTCCTCGAAGCGCGCGCTGCCGTGGGCCATGGCCGGGGTCGGCGCCCTGATCGGGCTCCCGATGTTCTTCGAGATCGGGCTCGTGCTGCTGATGCCGGTGATCTACCTGGTCGCCCGGCGCGCCGAGCTCTCGCTCGTGGTGATCGGCATCCCGACGCTGGCCGGCCTCTCGGCGATGCACGCGCTCGTGCCGCCGCACCCGGGCCCGCTCCTGGCGATCGACAACCTGGGGGCCGACCTCGGCATCACCCTCGGTCTCGGCGTGCTGCTCGCCATCCCGGTCGTGATCGTCGCCGGGCCGCTCTACGGCATCCTCGCCCACCGCTGGGTGCCGCTGGGCCCGCCGTCCCTGACCGAGGCGCCGGTCTCGGTGGGCGCCGGGGACGCCGGCAAGACCGGCGGCAGCGGCGGTGGGCGCACGGGCGCCTCGGACGACGCGAGCGTCGACGACACCGGCGGTGACACGACGCGGCGCCCCGGCTTCGCGGTCACGGTCGCCACCGTCCTGCTGCCGGTCGCGCTGATGATGGGCAAGGCGATCAGCGACATCGTCCTCGCCGAGGGCAACCTCGTCCGCACGGTGTTCGACCTGCTCGGCACGCCCTTCGTGGCGCTGCTGCTGGCCGTGCTGGTGGCGATGTGGACGTTCGGCTTCGGGCTCGGCTGGGACGCGAAGCAGGTGGGCAGCAGCGTGGAGTCGTCGCTGCCCGGCGTCGCGGGCATCCTGCTCATCGTCGCCGCAGGTGGCGGCTTCAAGGAGGTGCTGGTCTCGACCGGCGTCGGCACGCTGCTGGCCGAGTGGGCGCAGTCGGCCAACGTCTCGGTGATGCTGCTGGCGTGGGTGCTCGCGGTGCTGATCCGCCTGGCGACCGGCTCGGCCACGATCGCCACGATCACGGCCTCGTCGCTGATGGCCGGGCTCACCGAGGGTCTGAGCACGGGCGAGATCTCGCTCATGGTGCTGGCCATCGGCGCCGGCTCGGTGTTCTTCTCGCACCTCAACGACGCCGGCTTCTGGCTCGTGAAGGAGTACTTCCGCCTCGACGTCGGCCAGACCATCAAGACCTGGTCGGTGATGGAGACGGTGCTCTCGGTCACCGGTCTCGTGCTGGTGCTCGGGCTCGACCTGGTGATCTGATGGCCTGATGGTGCGCACGATCGCCGGCTGGCGTCCGCTCTGGGCCCGGCTGGTGGTCGTGCTGCTCCTCGTCGTGGTGCTCGACGTCGCGGCCGGGCTCGGGCTCCTGCCCGTCGACCGGCTCGTGCCGGGCGGTCCGGTCGGCGTCGTGGCCGTGGTCGTCGCCCTGGCGGTGATGCCGCTGCTGATGGGGGTCGCGCCCCGCTCGGAGCGGACCGACCCGGTCGTGCTGGCCCCGCCCGTGCGGGGGGAGTGGACCGCGGTCAACAGCCCCGGCCAGTCGATCCCCAGCCACGGCACCCGCACCCGCGGCCAGCTCAGCGCGATCGACGTCTGCGGCCGCTCGACCGCTTCGTCGCCGAGGCTCGTGCGGTGGGGCCTGCGGGGCACCCGCCCGGAGGCGTACCCCGGCTTCGACGCCCCCGTCCACGCCATGGCCGCCGGCGAGGTCGTGCGGGTCGTCGACCGCCAGCGCGACCACCGTGCGCGCGACACCTGGCAGGGCCTGGCCTGGATGATGACGCTGGAGGGCATCGTCCGCGAGGTCGGCGGCACGCCCCGCGTGCTCGGCAACCACGTCGTCGTGCGGCACCAGGACGGCACGGTGGCGGTGTACGCCCACCTGCGCTGCGGCTCGGTCACCGAGGCCGCGGTGGCGGCGGGCAGCCGGGTCGGCGTCGGCGACGTCCTCGGCCGCGTGGGCAACACCGGCAACACCTCGATGCCCCACCTGCACGTGCAGGTCATGGACTCCGTGCGCACCGACGCGGCCGCCGGACTGCCGCTCGCCTGGTCGCGGATCGAGACGACGGGCGAGATCGACCCGCCCTTCGAGGCGTACGCGAAGGAGCCCGCCGCCAGCGCGTTGCCGGGCATGCCCCGCAACGGCGAGGTCTTCCGGGCCGGCTGAGCCGGCGGCGTCTCAGGCCCCGGGGACCCCGGGGATCCCGGCGGCGCGCGCGGCGTCGGCGTACGCCTGCGCCAGCGTCGCGACCGTGTGGTGGGCGTTGAGGCCGCTGGGGTTCGGCACGACCCACACCTGCGTCCCGCCGTCGCGGCCCCATCCGTCGGGCTGCAGCCCGGCGGCGGCGCGGGGGGAGCGGAACGCGGAGCGGTACGCCGTCAGCCCGGCCACCGCGACGACCCGCGGCGCCCGCGCGTCCACGAGCGCGCGCAACCGCTCACCGCCCTCGCGCAGCTCCGCGGTCGTGAGCTCGTCGGCCCGCGCGGTGGCGCGGCGCGCCAGGTTGGTGATCCCGATGCCCCGCGAGCGCAGCTCGGCGCGGTCGGCGTCGTCCATCCCGGCGGCCGGGTCGATCGCCCGGGTCAGGACGCCGCCGGCCAGCAGGGCCGGGTAGAAGCGGTTCGTGGGGTGGGCGAAGTGGGTCTGCGTCGCCGCGGTCCACAGGCCCGGGTTGATCCCCACGAACAGCAGCCGCAGCGGCGGGTCGTCGGGGCCCGGCATCAGGTCGGGGACCTCGGCGTCGCGGAAGGTCTCGAGCTCGGCGCGGGAGAAGGAACGTCGGGCCACGCCTCGAGCCTGCCACAGCCCGCGCAGGGCCCATGAGGAATGTCATGGGCGGCCCGTGAGGGACGGCGGCGAACCCGTGAGGTCGTGCACTGCCACCGGCGCCCGGTCCGCGGGAGGGTGGAGCCATGACCACGACACACGACCCCCGCTCCGCAGCGGCCGCACCCGTCGACCAGCGGTCCGGTCAGGCGCCCGCCATCGCGGTCCGCGGCCTGCGCCGCACCTACGGCACGGGCTCCGACGCCTTCGAGGCCGTCCGCGGCGTCGACCTCACCGTCCCGGTCGGCACCGTCACCGCCCTGCTCGGCACCAACGGCGCCGGCAAGACCTCGACCCTCGAGGTGATCGAGGGCCTCGGCCGCGCCAGCGGCGGCGAGGTGGAGGTGCTCGGGCTGGACCCGATCGCCGACCGCCGCGAGCTGCGCCGGCGCACCGGGGTGCTGCTGCAGTCCAGCGGCTTCTCCGGCGACCTCACGGTCGAGGAGACCGCCCGCCTGTGGCACTCGACGCTGAGCACGCCGCGCCCCGTCGCCGAGGCGCTCGAGATGCTCGACCTGCGCGACCGCTCGGCCGTCAAGGTCAGCGCGCTGTCCGGAGGCGAGCGCCGGCGCCTCGACCTGGCCTGCACGCTGATGGGCCGCCCCGAGCTCGTCTTCCTCGACGAGCCGACCACCGGCCTGGACCCGGAGAGCCGCCGCGAGGTGTGGCGCCTGGTGCGCGGCCTGCGCGCCGCCGGCGCCTCGGTGCTCATCACGACCCACTATCTCGACGAGGCCGAGGCCCTGGCCGACCGCCTCGAGATCATGCACGGCGGCCTGATCGTGCGCAGCGGCACCGCCGGCGAGATCGCCGACGGCCACCCCTCCACCATCACGTTCGACCGCCTCGACCGCGCGCTGCCGAACCTCCCCGGCGCCACCGTCGAGCCCGCCTCGGCCGACGAGCCCCGCACGGTGCTCGCGACCGTGGACCTCCAGACCACCCTCACCGCGCTGCTCGACTGGGCGCGCGACGAGCGGGTCCGCATCGACGGGCTCGACGCCCGCACCGCCAGCCTCGAGTCGGTGTTCCTCGCGATCGCCGACGGCGGCCACGACGACCGCCGCGCCCCGGCCACCCCGAAGGGAGCCTGACCCATGAGCACCATCGACCTGACCCCCGCCTCCTACCGCTCCGCCGCGGAGGGCGCCGGCGACTTCGACCCCGCCGCCCCCGACCGTCGCTCCGGCTCCGGGATGCGCCGCGTGCTCGGCATGGCGCGGGCCAACGCGCTGCTGCTGACCCGCAACCGGATGACGCTGGCGTACGCCCTGCTCCTGCCGCTCGCGCCGCTGGCGTTCCTGCTGGCCGCCGACCGCGGCAGCGAGGCCGCCGGCATCTCGTCCATCGGCCAGGTGGTCCTGCTGGCCGCCCTGTTCCCGGTGTACTACAACCTGCTCTCGCTGACGGTGACCCGCCGTGACGAGCTGGTGCTCAAGCGCCTGCGCACCGGCGAGGCCACCGACCGCGACCAGCTGGTCTCGATGGCGCTGCCCGGCGTCGTCACCTTCGGCATCGTCTCGCTGCTCGGGGTGGGCGCCGCGCTCGCGCTCGGCCAGCCCATGCCGAGCAACCCCGTCGTGCTCGCCGTCGGGCTCGTGGTCGTGGCCGTGACCTTCGCCGGCCTGGCCTTCTGGACGGCCGCGTGGACCAAGAACGCCGAGGCCGCCCAGCTGACCTCGATGCCCGTCCTGCTCGTCGCCATCGTCGGCTCGCTGTGGCAGATCCTGCCCGAGCGCGCCCACGACGTGCTGGCCTGGACGCCCGGCGCCGCGATCGACGCCATCGTGCGGATCGGCTGGTTCGGCCAGGAGGTCGACGGCACGGCCGTGTCGTTCACCGACTCGTTCGTCGCCTCGGCGCAGCCCCTCGCGGCCCTCGTGGCCTGGGCCGCCCTCGCCGTGGTGCTGACCCGACGCTCGATGCGCTGGGAGCCGCGCGGCTGACGCGCGGACGGACACCTCCGGCACGGGGGTGCGGAGGGCGAGGGTGCGCAGGCGGCCATGATGGTCGCCTGCGCACCGCTCGCGTCGAGCGGACACCGGAGGGGAGGGCGAGGTCCGATGGGCCGTTGGAACGGGTTCTGGACCCGCCGCACGGACGTCCAGCGGGTGGAGCTGTACACCAAGATCAGCCTGTACTTCTTCGTCTGGTGGATGAGCCTGACCCTGCTCGCGCTGGAGCCGCGGGTGCTCGAGCGGCCCGTCAGCGCGGTCGTCGTGCTCGGCGTGACCCTGGCGGTCGGCCTGGCCGCGACCCACGGTCTGCGGGTCACCTTCGCGCACCCGCGCCCGCGGCTGGAGTCGCCCGCCGTGCGCCGCGCCGTGGCGGTGAACGCCGTCGTCGCCGCGGCCGCCGTCGCCGCCGGCCTCGCGATCCCGGCCGACCCGCGGATCATGCTGCTGGCGATCGTGGCCAGCGCGCTGGCCTGGGGCGTCGGGGCCGTGCGCGATCGGGTCGTCTCGGTGGGCACCGGCGTCGCCGTCGTCGCGGCCGGCCTGCTGCTGCACGGCACGAACCGACCGGCGATCGCGATGGCCGTGGTGCTGTACGCCTTCTTCCTCTTCACCCTGCGCGCCTCGCTGTGGCTGCTCGACGTCGTGACCGAGCTCGACGAGGCCCGCCAGGCGCAGGGGCAGCTGGCGGTCGCCGAGGAGCGGCTGCGGTTCTCCCGCGACGTCCACGACGTGCTCGGGCGCCACCTCTCGACCATCGCGGTGCGCTCCGAGCTGGCCGCCACCCTCGCCGAGCGTGGTGACGACCGGGCGGCGGGGGAGATGCTCGAGGTGCGGGCCGCGGCGCAGGAGGCGCTGCGCGAGGCGCGGGCGCTGGCCCGCGGCTACCGCCGCACCGACCTCGCCACCGAGCTCGAGGGCGCTCGCTCGCTGCTCGCCTCCGCCGGCATCGCCTGCGACCACGACCTCACCGGTGTGCCGCGGCCGTGGCACGAGCCCGCGGGCTGGGTGATCCGCGAGGCCGTCACCAACGTGCTGCGGCACTCGTCGGCGACGCGCGTGGAGATCCGGTGGGAGCCCGGTCGCGCCGGGGCCGGCCGGCTCGTGGTCGCCAACGACGGCGTGGGCGACGGTGCGAGCGAGGGGGCCGCCGCGACCACCGGTGGCGGGGGCTCCGGCATCCTGGGCCTCGGCGAGCGGCTGGCGCCGCTGGGCGCCCGGGTCGAGACCGGCCGGGGCCGGGACGGGTTCGAGCTGGCGGCCGTGCTGCCGGCGCAGCCGGCCGCGACGACGCGGCCAGAAGTGGAGCGGGCATGACGATCCGGGTGCTGCTGGCCGACGACGAGAACCTCATCCGCGAGGCGCTCGCCCAGATGCTGGGCCTGCAGGACGACATCGAGGTCGTGGCGCAGGCCGCCAGCGGCGACGAGGCCCTCGCCGTGGCGCTCAAGGTGGAGCCCGACGTGGCCGTCCTGGACCTGCAGATGCCCGGCCGCGGTCCCCGACCGCTCGACGGCATCGAGGTCGCGGAGGAGCTCGCCGCCCGCATGCCGGCCTGCTCCAGCGTCATCGTCACCAGCCACGGACGGCCCGGTCACCTCAAGCGGGCGCTGGCGGTCGGCGTACGCGGCTTCCTGCCCAAGACGACGTCGGCGACCACGCTGGGCGAGGTGATCCGCAAGGTGCACGACGGTGGCCGTCACGTCGACCCGGAGCTGGCCGCCGAGGCGATCAGCGCGGGGGACAGCCCCCTGACGCCGCGCGAGGCGGACGTCCTCGAGCTGGCGGCGGACGGCGCCCCGATCGAGGAGATCGCCCGCCGGGCCTCGCTGTCGCCGGGCACGGTGCGCAACTACCTGTCCAGCGCGAGCACCAAGCTCGGCGCCGCCAACCGGCACGACGCCTGCGCGACCGCACGCCGCCTCGGCTGGATCTGAGGCGTCCCGCGCCGCGGCGGACCCGTAGACTCCCGGCGATGTCCGCGACCCCCGCCCCCGCCCTGCCCGGAGTCTCGGTCGTGATGCCGGTGCTCAACGAGGAGCCGTACCTCGCGGACTCCGTGGCCCGCGTGCTCGACCAGGCCTACGAGGGCGAGCTCGAGCTCGTCCTCGCCGTGGGGCCCTCGGCCGACCGCACCGAGCAGATCGCCGCCGACCTGGCCGCGGCCGACCCGCGGGTGCGCGTGGTGGCCAACCCGAGCGGCACCACGCCGCGGGCCCTCAACGCGGCCCTGGAGGCCACGCGGCACGCGTACGTCGTGCGCGTCGACGCCCACGGCTTCCTGCCCGAGGGCTACGTGCGCCACGTCGTCGGCCTCCTCGAGAGCACGGGAGCGGCGAACGTCGGCGGCCGCATGCAGGTCGAGGGCGAGGACGACTTCGGGCGCGCCGTCGCCGTCGCGATGAGCTCGCGGATCGGGATCGGCGGTTCCCGCTTCCACGTCGGCGGCGAGCCCGGTCCCGCGGAGACCGTCTACCTCGGCGCCTTCCGCCGCGACGTGCTGGAGCGGCTGGGCGGCTACGACCCGACCTACCGCCGCGCGCAGGACTGGGAGCTCAACCACCGCATCCGCGCCGCCGGCGAGGTCGTCTGGTTCGACCCGTCGCTCGCCGTCACCTACCGCCCGCGCCGCACCGTGCGTGCCCTCGTGCGCCAGTTCCACCACTCCGGCCGGTGGCGCCGGCGGGTGGTCGAGCACTACCCGGAGACCGCGTCGCCGCGCTACCTCGCGCCGCCGGTCGCGACCGCGGCCGTCGCCGGCGGTGTCGTCGCCGGCGTCCTGGGGTCGCTCACGGGCTCGCGGACGCTGAAGGCCGGCTGGCTGCTCCCGCTGGGGTACGCCACCGCCGTCACCGCCGCGTCGTTCCCGGAGGGGCGCGACCTGCCGCCCCGCTCGCGCGCCTGGCTGCCGGTCGTCGTGATGACCATGCACCTGTCGTGGGGCGCGGGCTTCCTGCGCAACGTCGACGCCACCGAGCGCGTCGGCGCAGCCGTCAGGCGCGCACCTCGTCCGTCTCGAGGGTGATCGCCGTGCCGTCCGCGCAACCGTCGCGGGTGGCCGTCACCCGCAGGCTGACGCGCGTGCCGACCTGGTCGGCCGTGAGCGTGAAGGACCGCTCGGTCGCCCCGGGGATCGGCTCGCCGTCGGCCAGCCACTGGTGGTGGACGACGGGCTCGACCGGCTCGCCGGACCCCGCGGCGGCGTCCGCCCCGTCGGCCGCCTCGGCGCCGCCGACCGCCCAGGCGCCGTCGTGGCCCTCGAGCGTGGCGCCGACGCGCGGCAGCACCACGAGGCCGGGCTGCTCGGTCACGACCAGCGGGGGCAGCAGCGTGACCGGGGCCGAGGGCTCCGAGGTCGCCGTGCCGTCGAGGAACCCGTCGCGCGACGCCGTCACCCGCAGGCTGATCCGCGCGCCGACCTGGGCCTGCGACAGCGTGATCCGCTTCGCCGTCGCGCCCGGGATCGGCTCGCCGTCGGCCAGCCACTGGTAGCGGAAGGACGTCGCCCAGATCGGCGACCAGGTGCCGTTGCGGCCCTCGAGCCGGCTCTCCACGTGGGGCGCGCCCACGAAGAACGGCGGCTTGGTGCTGCGCAGCGGGGCGGCACCGTCGGCAGGCACCTCGACCGCGGTCTTGCGGGCCTCGACCTTCGCGCGCTGCGACTCCAGGTAGGCGTCGATGACCTCGTCGGGACGCCCGTCGGCGCGCAGCACGCCCGAGTCGAGCCACAGCACCCGGTCGCAGGTCTCGCGGATGGAGTTCATGGAGTGGCTGACCAGCAGCACCGTGCCGGCCCGCTCCCGGATCTCGTCGATCCGCTCCTGCGAGCGCGCCTTGAACGCGGCGTCGCCGGTGGCCAGCGCCTCGTCGATCATGAGGATGTCGGGCGAGGCCGCCGTCGAGATCGCGAACCGCAGCCGCGCGCCCATGCCGGAGGAGTAGGCGGACATCGGCAGCTGGACGAAGTCGCCGATGTCGGCGAAGTCGACGACCTCCTCGTAGTGGCGTCGCACGTCCTTCGGCTTCAGCCCGAGCGCGAGGCAGCCCAGGATGATGTTGCGCTCGCCGGAGAGGTTGTTGATGAGGGCGCCGGAGACGCCGAGCAGCGAGGCGATGCCGTCGGTGTAGATGGCGCCCGACGTCACGGGCAGCGCCCCGGCGACCGCCCGCAGCAGCGTCGACTTGCCGGAGCCGTTGTGCCCGATCAGGCCGATCGACTCGCCGTGGTGGGCGACGAACGAGACGCCCTTCACCGCGTGCACGGTGTCGACGGCGCCGACGCCCTGGCCGACGCCGCGCGCCCAGCCCGGCAGCTTCGAGCCGCTGCGACGTCGACCGCCGAAGGTCTTGTAGCTCAGGTGCACATCGTCGACGACGAGCACGGGCCGACCGGCGAGGTCGGCGGCGTCCCGGGCGTCCGGGGCGGCCCCGGGAGCGGTCGGGGTGGTCTGGGTGGTCCCTGCGGTCTCAGCCACGGCCGTACTTCGCCTCCGCCCGCCAGAAGTAGACGAACCCGACCAGCAGCGTCAGCACGGCCCACACGGCGCCGGCGGTCCACAGCTGCCACGACGGGTCGGCCTCGACCATCACGCAGGTGCGCACCAGCTGGATGTAGACGGCGAACGGCTGGTACTCCAGCACCGCCCCGAGGAAGCCGGACGTGTACGAGCTGATCGAGAAGAAGACGCCCGAGAAGTAGAGCATCGCGCGCATCACGAACGGCACGAGGTTGGCCAGGTCGCGGACCTCGACGACGAGGCGGGCGAGGATGAACGCCGCGCCCGTGCCGAAGAGGTACATCAGGCCGACGGCGCCCGGCAGCGCCAGCCACCACAGCGTGATCGGCTCGCCCGTGATCGGCATCAGCACCAGCAGCACCGCCACCGTGGGCAGCAGCACGATCAGCTCGGTGAGCACCACGGAGATCGGCAGCAGGGCCCGGGGGAACTGCAGCGAGTTCACGAGCCCGAGCTTGGAGGTCACGGCCTTCGAGCCCATCGTCAGCGTGCGCTGCATGAACTGGAAGATGAAGATGCCGACGAGCAGGTACGCGATGAAGTTGTCCACGCCGCGGTCCGTGCGCAGCACCAGCCCGAAGACGGCGAGGTAGACCGCGCCGTTGATGAGCGGGTTGAGGATGTTCCACGCCTGACCCAGGTAGCTGTCCTGGTTCTGCGCGTACGCCTGGGAGCGCGAGAGCACCCACACGAAGTGGCGGCGCTCGACGAGCGCGGAGACGTAGGCCCCCAGCCGCGGACGGCCGCCGACCTGCCGCAGCCCGTTGCTGCGCGCGATGTCGGCCAGCGAGCGACCGACCTCGGCGGGCAGCCGGCCCTGGGCGTCCTCGACGGGCTCCCCGGCCGTCACGCGGCGCTCGTGGTGCGTGGGCGGGACATGCGGTGGCTCCTCCGTGGATCGGTGGCGGGCGTCCGCCGGACAGCACCGGGCAGGCTACCCCCTGGGGCACGGCTCGCCCGAGTTCGGCTCAGCGGCACGCGATGGAGCCGAGGCGGCCCAGCCCCTCGAGGTCGCCGGGCCCGAACGACGTCACGCGGGTCTCGGGGTACATCAGCTCGCCGGGGTCGTCGACGTGGTCGAGGCCGACCACGTGGCCGAACTCGTGGTCGACCACGGCCTGCCGCGCCTCGTCGAGCCCCTGGTCGGCCATCTGCTCGAACGCGTCGACGTCGAGCACCACGATGCCGGTCACGAAGCCCAGCCGGCCGCCGACCTCGGAGGCCGCGCTGCCGCCGATCCCGGCCACGGCGCCGGCCAGGTCGTCGACCTCGTCCTCGTCGGCCCACGCGACCAGCACCGGCGGGGCGGGACCGAAGCCGCTGCCGCGCGAGTCGATGTCGCGGTCGTCGGTGTCGCCGACCACGACCATGCGCAGCCCGGAGGCCTCGCTGATCCGCGCCAGCGCCACGTCGACCAGCTCGCGGTGGTCCTCGGGGGCGTTCTCGGGGTTGATCGCGACCTCGACGTCGGTGCAGGGGTCGTAGCCGACCGGCTCGTCGGAGCCCGGCTGCGTGAGCACGAAGGCGTACGTCCCGTCGCCGTCGACGTACGCCGGGCGGTCGCCGTAGCGGCCCAGCCCCAGCCAGTCGCGCAGCGGCGCCGTCGCCGGCGCGAGGGCCACCGCGACGCCGACGAGCAGCACCACCACGATCCCGGCGGGCACCGCGCCGCGCAGGGTGAGGGCGTGGGGGTGGCGTCCACGGCTGCTCCGCCCGCCCCGACGACCGCGCCGACCGCGCCGGCCCGGGGGCACGGCCGCGGGCAGCGTGCCCAACCCGTGCTCGCGGTCGATCCGGTCCAGCTCCTCGAGCCGACGGGTCATCTCCGCCGCCCAGCGCCGGCGTTCCCGCTCCTCGCGGCGCTCGTTCCTCCCCACGCGCCCATGATGACCGAGCAAGGATGGGGACATGGCACGAATCGACCCGAAGCGGGCGGCGAAGGTGGCGGCGGCCGGGGCCGCGCTCGCCGTGAGGTACGGACCGCAGGCCAAGCTGGCCTGGGACAAGGGGGGTCGCCAGGCCGCCCAGGCGGCCGCGCGGCGGGCGGGGCTGCTGCGCGCACGGCGCCAGGCCGTGGCGCACGCGTCCGGCCTCGTCGACGGCGGGGTGCTCGAGCTGGCCCCCGGCGGGTCCAAGGTCTACGTCGTGATGACCGGCACGACCCCGGTGGCGGCCTACCCGCCCGACGAGACGCCGTTGGCCGACCTGGTCGCGCACGCCGACCTGGGCCGGATCGTGCCCGCGGTGCCGGCGGACGGCTCCCCGGGGGCGTCGGGCGGAGGCCCCGCGGCGCTCGAGGCAGGTCCGGGCGTCGGTCCGAAGGCGCTGCGCGAGCGGCTCAGACGGCGCGGCTGAGGAAGACGCTGTTCGGGTCGGCCGCGTAGCCGACGAACGGCGGGCACGGGGTGAAGCCGTGCCGGGCGTAGAAGCGGCGGGCGGGCTCGAAGAACGGCTCGGCGCCCGTCTCCAGGCTGACGCGGCCCAGGCCCTGTTCCCGCGCGACCTCCAGCAGCCGCAGGAGCACCGCGGTCGCGACCCCGCGGCGTACGGCGGCGTGCGTCGTGCGCATCGACTTGACCTCGCCGTGGCCGCCGGGCTCGTCGGGGTCGTCGAGCACCTTGAGGGCCCCGACGCCCAGCAGGGCGCCCGCGGCGCCGTCGTGGTCGGCGTCGCGGGCGACCAGGAAGGTGATGTCGTCGGCCCGCAGGGCGTCCAGGTCGAGGGCGTGCACCGACTCGGGCGGCGAGACCGCCCGCATGTCGGCCAGGTGCGAGGCGAGCAGGGCCACCACGTCGGGGTCGGTGAGGTCGCGGTCGATCGTCAGCAGGGGTGGAGCAGACACGACGACCACCCTAGGACGACGCCCCGACGGTGCGGGCGCGGCATGATGAGCCCGTGGGGGAGCCGTGGAACACGTTCGTCGAGGGTGACAACCTCGACGTCCTCGCCGGCCTGGACGACGCGTCGTTCGACGTGGCCTACCTCGACCCGCCCTACAACCGGGCCACCTCGCTGGCCTACCGCGACGACTTCCGCGACGGCGCACGGGCCACGCGGCACGCCGCGTGGGTGGCGATGATGCGCCCGCGGCTGGAGCACGTACGCCGGGTGCTGCGCCCCACCGGCGCGCTCTTCTGCAGCATCGACGACCACGAGGTCGCCCACCTGCGCCTGCTGCTCGACGAGGTGTTCGGGGAGCGCGCCTTCCTCGCCCAGGTGGTGGTCAACCTCAACCCGAAGGGCCGTCAGCTGGGGCGCGGGTTCGCGACGAGCCACGAGTACCTGCTGGTCGTGGCCCGCGACCCCCGCGCGTGCGTCCTCGACCCCACGAGCGCCGAGACGGTCGACCCGCGCGACTTCTCCCACGAGCTGCCCGACGGGCGCCGGTTCCGGCTGCTGCCGCTGCGCAACACGAACAAGAAGTTCCACCCCGGCAGCGTCCCGACGCTGCACCACACGCTGCACGGCGACCCGGCCGGCGGCCGCGTCGCGACCGAGCCGTTCGAGGGGTCCGTGGAGGTGCGGCCGGTGTTCGGTGACGGCGCGCCCGCGGTGTGGCGCTGGTCGGCCGCCCTGGTCGCGGAGCGCTCCGACGACCTCGTCTGCCGGGTCGTGCGCGGGCGCCTGGGGGAGCGGGTCGACGTCTTCCAGCGCGACTGGCTCGGGGACGACCGGCGCAAGAAGCTGACGACGATCTGGACGGCCGAGGAGGTCGGCTCGACCGACACGGCCGCCGGCGAGGTGCGGGCCCTGGTCGGCAAGGCCTTCGACTCGCCGAAGCCGACCGGGCTGCTGCGGCGCGTGGTCGCCACGTACCCCGCCGACGCCCGGGTGCTCGACCCCTTCGCGGGCAGCGGGACCACCGGGCACGCCGTCGCGCTGCTCAACGCGGCCGACGGGGGCACCCGCACCTGCCTCAGCGTCAACGCGGGCGAGCCCGTGCGGCCCGGCACGCCGGCCCACGACGCCGGGTTCCGCTCGGTCGCCGACATCACCCGCGCGCGGCTGCGCGCGGTCGCCGCGACGGTGGGGGGCGGGTACGCCGAGGGCTGAGGCCCCGGGTGGCCCTCAGGAGATGCCGACGGCGGCCTCGAGCGCGCGCACCTCGTCGTCGAGGAAGCCCAGCAGGCGCTGCAGGCGCGGCACCGTGCGGCGGCAGCCGGTGAGCCCGAAGCCCATCCGGCCGTCGTAGGACGTGCAGGTGATGTTGAGCGCGATGCCGTGCAGCGGGATCGACAACGGGTACATCCCCACCATGCGCGCGCCCTCGAACCAGCGCGTCGAGTCGGGGCCCGGCACGTTGGAGATGATGAGGTTGAACGGTGGCCGGGCCACGCCCTGCAGCCGCAGCAGCGGCAGCACCACGGCCGGCGCCAGCCCCAGGGCCGTCATCGCGAGGGCCTGAGCGTTGCTCATCGACCCCAGCGCGTCCTTGCCCTCCAGCATCGAGTCGCGCACCGCGGCCAGCCGGGCGGCCGGGTCGCCCAGGTCGGTGCCGAGGCGCACCATGACGGCGCCCACGGCGTTGCCTCCCGCGTCGGAGGCGGTGCCCGCCTCGGCGCGCCGGAACGAGACCGGCACCATCGCCGTCAGGGTCTGGTCGGGCAGCGCGTGCAGCTCCGTGAGGTAGGTGCGCAGCGCGCCCGAGCACATCGCCAGCACCACGTCGTTGATGGTGGTGCCCGAGGCCCGGCCGATCGCCCGCAGGCGCTCGAGCGGCCAGTCCTGCGCCGCGAAGCGTCGCGAGCCCGTGATGGTGCGGTTCAGCAGCGTGCGCGGGGAGTAGAAGCTGACGGCCGACGTCTGGTTGCGCACGCCGCGGCTCAGGGTGCGCACCAGCGACGTCGGCATCCCGGCCGCCTCGCCGGCGACGGCCAGCGCCGAGCGCAGCGCGTGGGCCGGCACCACGGCGAGCCCGGAGTGGCCGGAGCCGTGCGGGCCGTCGGTGTCGTCGGACCGGCCCGGCCGGTCGGACCGGCCCGGCCGGTCGCGGCGTGCCCAGGGCAGGGGCGTGCCGCGCTCGTCGGGGTCCTCGCTGAGCACGCTCTGCAGCAGGCGCATCGCCGCGACGCCGTCGAGCAGCGAGTGGTGCATCTTGGAGTAGGTGGCCATCCGTCCGTCGGCCAGCCCCTCGACGAGGTGCCACTCCCACAGCGGCCGCTCGAGCGCCAGCCGCGTGCCGTGCAGGCGCCCGCAGAGGTCGAGCAGCTCGCGCACGCGGCCCGGCCGGGGCAGCGCGTCGTGGCGCACGTGGTGCTCGATGTCGAACTGCGCGTCGGGCCGCCAGGTCCACTGGCCGGCGGTCGTCAGCGAGCGGTGCGGGTGCTGGAGGAACAGCGGCGCGAGGTCCTCGGTCGCCCGCGCCCGTCGCACCAGGTCGGCGGTGTACTCCGGCCCCGCGTCGGCCGGCGGCTCGAACAGCTGCAGGGCGCCCACGTGCATCGGCATGTTGCGGTTCTCGGCGAAGAGGAACGCCGCGGCGGTCGGGTCGAGCGGTGCGCCCACGGGGCCTCGTCTCTGCTGGTGGTGCGGCGATCGTGTCGTGGCTCACAACGTATCGCCGCACCGAAGCGTTACACGGCGTTCTCCCGGCGGGGGTTCCCGAACGAGGTGCCGCCGTCGCAGGGTGGGGTCCGACGCACACATCCGGCGACATCTCGGGAGCTGACGACATGCGTGACACGACCGCGCGCCTCGGGGCGCGACGTACCACCCCCACCCCCACCGGCACCGTCCTCGCGCGGGTGCTGACCGCCCTCGCGCTGGCCCTGGTCGGTCTCGTGCTCGTGCAGCCGCCCGCGGCGCACGCGGCGACCTACAGCGCGCCGATCGCGCAGGCGGTCGCCGACCTGCCGGTCGCCACGGAGAGCCGCACCGGTTACGACCGCGACCTGTTCGAGCACTGGGTCGACGCGGACGGCGACGGCTGCGCCACGCGCGCGGAGGTGCTGATCGAGGAGGCCGAGGACGCGCCGAGCGTGGGCTCGGGCTGCTCGATCTCGGGCGGACGCTGGTTCTCCTACTACGACGCCACGAGCTACTCGTCGGCCTCCGACCTCGACATCGACCACATGGTGCCCCTCGCCGAGGCGTGGGACTCGGGCGCGTCGGGCTGGTCGGCGGGCAAGCGGGAGGCGTACGCCAACGACCTCGACTTCTACGGCTCGCTCATCGCTGTCAGTGCCTCGACCAACCGCTCGAAGAGCGACCAGGACCCGGCCGAGTGGATGCCTCCGGCGGGGTACGCCTGCCGCTACGTGACGGAGTGGGTCTCCGTGAAGCACCGCTGGGGCCTGAGCGTGGACTCCGCGGAGAAGAGCGCCCTGGCCTCCGTCGCCGCCGGCTGCACCACCACCGTGTCGGTCCCCGTCTACTGACGTCGAGTCGCGGCTTGCGCCGCGGTGGAGCGCGTCGAGTTGCGGCTTGCGCCGCGGTCGGGCGCGCCGAGTCGCGGCTTGCGCCGCACGACGCGGTACGCCCGCCGGCCCGGTTCCGCTCCCCAGACGGACGCGGCGACGCACCTCTCCCCATCCCCGTCCCGGGCGGGGCCGGCCGGCGCGCGGCGTCCCTAACGTCGTCCGCGTCGCGCCGGAGACACCGGCGCACGGACGAAGGGGGACGAGATGGAGCGGACGACGTGGACCGGGGCGCTGCTGGGCGCGGTGACGGCGCTGGCGGTCGTCGGCGGCGCGGTGGCGCTGAGCGGCAGCGCCGGTGCGGCCGAGGCGCCGGGCGCGGCACCGAACCGGGGCTGGGTGCCGCCGGGCGACACGATCGTGGAGGTGACCGGCGACGCCGGCAACGGCTTCGGGATCCACCACTACGACGGCTCCGCGCTGTTCCCACCGACGCTCTCGGAGTCGACGGCGGAGTGCACGGAGTACGACACCGAGGTGCAGGTCGCGGTCTGCATCGCGGAGGTCGAGACCTGGTACCGCGACCTGGCCGACCTGCAGGTCGCGCTGCGGTGGGCGCACCAGTCGTCGTCGGTCGGCGGCGGCCCGCGGGTGCGCTGAGGTCCGACCGCCCTGCCGGGGCGACGGCCGCCGTCACTCGCCGTCGCTCTGGCAGAATCCGCGAGGTGGAGGGCATCCCGGTCGACCGGATCTGGTCGAAGAGCCGGCTCTCGCTGCGCGCCCGGCTGGCGCGCTGGCGCTCGAAGCGCTTCCAGATCGCGCAGTGCGCGGTCGCCGCGGGGGTCGCGTGGTTCGTCGCCGCCGACGTCCTGGGCCACGAGCACCCCTTCTTCGCGCCCGTCGCCGCCGTGCTGTGCCTGGGCACGTCGTACGCCCAGCGGTTGCGGCGCGTGGCGGAGGTCGCGGTCGGGGTGGCGGTCGGGATCCTCATCGCCGACCTGATGGTGCTGCAGATCGGCGCCGGGGCCTGGCAGCTCGCGCTGGTGGTGGTGCTGGCCATGTCGACCGCGGTCATCGTCGACGGCGGCCCGCTCATCGTCATGCAGGCCGGCGTCCAGGGGATCTTCGTCGCGACCCTGGTGCCCGAGCCGGGCACGGCGTTCGTCCGCTGGACCGACGCCCTGATCGGCGGTGCCGTTGCCCTGCTCGCGGCGACGCTCGTGCCGTCCGCGCCCCTGCGTCGGCCCCGCGAGCAGGCGGCCGTGGTCGCCCGGAAGGTCGCGGGGCTGCTGCGCGCGGCCGCGGAGGTCATGGTCGACGGCGACAGCGACCGGGCCTTCGACGTGCTCGCCGACGCCCGGGCCACCGACTACCTGATCCGCGAGCTCCAGGACGCCGCCGACGAGGGCATGTCGGTCGTCGCCTCCTCACCGTTCCGCTCGCGCCACCGGCCGGGCCTGCGGCAGATGTCGGAGCTGGTGGAGCCGCTGGACAAGGCGCTGCGCAGCACCCGGGTGCTGGTGCGGCGCACGGCGGTCGCGGCGTACCACCGGCGCGAGGTCCCGCCGGCGTACTCCGCGCTGTGCCGCGAGATCGCCTCGGCCGCCGACCTGGTCGCGGCCGAGCTGGCGCAGAACCGGATGGCCGAGGCGGCCCGGCCCGCGCTGCTCGCCGCGGCGGCCGGCTCCGGACGTCTGGAGCGCACCACGGAGCTCAGCGTCGAGACGATGCTGGCGCAGATGCGCTCCGTGGTCGCCGACCTGCTCGAGGTGACGGGCATGGAGGCGCTCGCCGCGACCGACGCGCTGCCCCCGGTGCGCGACTAGGGGGTGGGCGTGGTTCCACCAGCGATGGTCCGGTGCAACCGCGGCCTGGGGCGATGGTTCTGGTTCTGCGTCGGGATCATCGTCTCGGTGACGGCGATCGCCGTGGTCGCCTCGGGCGAGGCGCCCTGGGTGATGGCCCTGACCGGCCTGGGCGTGGCGGCGCTGTTCCTGCTAGCCCGAGCCCTCCTCCCACCGCTCACCCTCTCGCCGGCCGAGCGGGTGATCCGCACGCGAGGACGGGTGGTGCCGTATGCGGCGGTCGCTGCCGTCGACTTCCCCCCGCCGGACAAGGCCGGCGTCTGGGCCGGCTTCCTCGGCGACGACGGCCGCCGTCTCGCGCGTCTGGCGATCGACGAGACGCTGATGGCCCCGGCGACGGTCGAGCAGTGGGCCGCGGTGCAGCAGCTGGTCGCCCTGGGTGCGGCCCCGGGCCCGGCGTCCCACGCCGTGGCGGGGCAGCCCCTCGGCGGACGGCGCAGACCGGCCGGGCGGAGCCGGCCGATGGGGCCGGCCGAGGCCGTCGCTGTGCTCGACGCCCAGGTCGCATGGTGCGCGGCGGGCAATCGCCCGGGGCACAGGCACGCGCCGGTGCGAGCGCTCCTGGGGAGGGTCGCGCTCCGATGACCTGCGCCCGGGCGCCCCGTCAGCGGGTGGCGTCCGGCGGCGCCAGGCCGTCGCGCTGCTCGCGCACGACCGAGTCGACCACCGCGACCAGGTCGCCGCCGGTGGCGGCGGCCACGGCGCGCTGGCGCTGGTACGAGGCGCCCCGCCGCGCGATGTCCGCGACCGAGCGCAGCTCGTCGACGCACTCGAGGCGACGGGCCACGGGCTCGAGGCGCTCGAGCAGGTCGTCCAGGTCGTCGGTGACGAGCCGCTCGCGCGAGCGCGCGTCGAGGATGATGATCGCGTCGAGGCCGTAGCGCGCCGTGCGCCACTTGTTCTCCTGCACGTGCCAGGGCGGCAGGACGGCCGGTCGCTCGCCGGCGGCGATCCGCTCGTCGAGGTCCACCACGAGGCAGTGCGTCAGCGCGGTGAGCGCGGCCAGCTCGGTGAGGTTCGAGACGCCGTCGGCGATCCGGTTCTCCAGCGTGCCGAGGTGGCAGGCGGGGCGGACGTCCCAGCGGATCTCGGAGAGGTCGTCGATCACGCCGGTGGTGAGCTGGTCGTGGGCGAAGGCCTCGAACTCCTCCCACCGCTCGAACTGGAACGGCAGACCGGCGGTGGGCAGCTGCTGGAACATCAGCGCCCGGTTGGAGGCGTACCCGGTGTCGGTGCCCGCCCACAGCGGCGAGGAGGCCGAGAGGGCCTGCAGGTGCGGGTAGTAGGTGAGCATCGCGGAGAGCACGTGCATCACCCGCTCCTTCACCGGCAGCCCCACGTGGACGTGCACGCCCCAGATCAGCATCTGGCGGCCCCACCACTGGGTGCGGTTGATGAGCTCCTCGTAGCGGTGCCCGGGGCTCAGCAGCTGGGTCGACCAGGAGGCGAACGGGTGCGTGCCCGCGCCGAAGAGGTCGCAGGAGTGCTCGGCCGCCGCGGTGGCCACGGCACGTCGCGTCCCGTCGACGTCGGCCATGGCCTCGGCGACCGAGGAGCTGACGCCGGAGACGATCTCGACGGTGTTGCGCAGCAGCTCTGCGTGCAGCAGCTTCGGGTCGTCCATGCGGCCCCGCGCGGTCTCCAGCACCTCGTGGGCGCGGTTCGCCAGGTCCCGCGTCTCCCGGTCCACGAGCGCGAGCTCCCACTCCACCCCCAGGGTGGGTCGGGGCGATCCGTGGAAGTCGATGCGCACGGGCGAAGCCAACCACACCCGTCCACGGATCGGTCCCTCCTCGGGCGCCGTGCGAGCATGCGCGTGTGTCCGCCGAACCGACCGACACCCGAACGACGAACCTGACGCTCGACCTCTGCCTGAAGATCGGGGAGCTGCTGCTCTCCTCGGGCGCCGGGGCCGCCGACGTGACCGCGACGATGCAGTCCGTCGCGCTGCACCTCGGCATCCGGCACCCGGAGATCGACGTGACGTTCACCTCGTTGGCGATGTCGTACCAGCCCGACCCGGGCGACCCGCCGATCACGCAGATGCGGCAGGTCAAGCACCGGGAGATCGACTACGACGACCTGACCCGGGTCGACCGCCTCGTCACCGACGTGCTGCGCGACCGCGTCGACCTGATGGAGGCACGCAGCCGCCTGGCCACCATCGTGTCGTCCGGCCACCAGCTGCCCCGTTGGGCCGTGACCCTGAGCTGGGGCCTGATGTGCGGCGGCGTGACCCTGCAGCTGGGCGGCTCGCTGCTGGTCGTCGGCCTCGCGCTCGTCGCCGCGGTGCTCATCCACCGGGTCCTGGTGCAGATGGCGCGTCGGCGCCTGCCGGCGTTCTACCAGCAGGTCGCCGGCGGGCTCGTGGCCGCGAGCCTGGCGGTGGGGATCGCCGCGATCGAGCCCGACGCGGACGTGTCCCTGATGGTGACCGCCAACATCATCATGCTGCTCGCCGGCATCGGGTTCATGGCGGCCATCCAGGACGCGCTCACCGGGTTCTACGTCACCGGCGGCGCGCGCGTGCTGGAGGCGCTGCTGGCGACGGCCGGGATCATCGCCGGCGTCAGCGGCGGCCTGACGCTCGCCGGCATCGTCGGCGTGCAGATCTCGCCGATCGACCCGGGCCGCGCCGGCTGGGAGGGCGTCGGCACGCTGGCGCTCGGCTCCGCCGTCTGTGCCGCCGCGTTCGCGGTCGCCTCGTACGCCCCGTGGCGCTCCGTCGTGCCGGTCGCCGTGGTCGCCTCGGCCGCGATCCTGCTCTACAGCGCCGTGCGCGAGGCCTCGGACAGCCGCGTGTGGGCGGCCGCGCTCGCGGCCTTCGGCATCGGCCTGGTGGCGTACGGCGTCGCCGGCCGCGTCCGTGTGCCCCCGCTGGTGATCGTCGTGCCGGCCATCGTGCCGATGCTGCCGGGCCTGACGATCTACCGTGGCCTGTCGCTGCTCGCCGAGGGCGGCGCGATGACCTCGATCGGCCTGCTCGCGCTCATCCAGGCGGCCTCGATCGCGGTCGCGCTGGCCTCGGGCGTGATCCTCGGGGAGTACGTCGCGCAGCCGCTGCGCCGCGAGGCGAGCCGCCTGGAGAGCCGCCTGTCCGGCCCCCGCCTGGTCGGGCCCCTGCGGGCCCGCACGCCGCGGCGCCGCAGCCGCACCCGCACCCGCAGCTGAGTCCGCAGCCGAGTCCGACGTTCAGCCCGGCGGGGACCGGTCCGGCGGGTCCGGGGCGCCGGGGGCGGGCAGGTCGGTACGCGCGGCGGCCCAGCGCGGGTCGGTGCGCACGAGCCCGAGCGCACCGCCGAGCAGCAGCACCGCCCCGAGGACGGCCAGCACGGGGGCGACGAGCGCCCACTGCAGCAGGAAGCCGTGGTAGCCGGCGAACGCCATCGGGGTGCCGCCCTCGCTCACCACGCGCGCCTGCACGGTGCCGCCGTCGGCCGGCAGGTCGCCGCCGTACCGGTCGCTGACCTCGCCGGAGGTCGGGGTGGCGTCGGAGGGCGCGTCGGCGTCCGTCCACGTCGCCTCGCAGGTGCGGGGGTTCCCGGGCGGCGGACCGGTGCGGCACTCGGCGTCGGCCTCCAGCGTGACCACGACGGCACGGTCCTCGGTCCAGCCCTGCGCCGTGCCGTGCATGAACCACCAGGTGGGCGCGCCCAGCACGAGCAGGGTCGCGCCGAGGACGGCGACGACGTTGAGCAGCCGCACCAGGCCGGGGCGCGACGGCGGGCGCAGGTGGACCGGACCGTGGGCGCTCACGGCCCGTCCAGCCCGTCCAGCACGGCGAACCAGCGTTCGGCGGTGGGCCCGTCGAAGGGCGCGGCGCCGGCGCGCACCGCCGCGACCACCTGCGCGCAGGCCGCCTCGGCGTGCGCGACCAGCGCGGGCGGGTAGTCCATCTCGACGCGGTGGGCCGCGAACTCGTCCTCGTCGTCGACGAGGACGGTGCCGTCCTCGAGCCGGATCACGTCGAGGTCGAGGTCGACCGAGCGCACGACGGGCACCGGCCCGGAGAGGTCCCAGGCGGGTGGCGTGGCCATGTCGACGTAGACGTCGCACCACAGGCCGGGCGCGTTGACGGCGGGGAAGGCGTACGCCCCGTCGGCCGGCACCAGCGCCACCGTGGCGACCGCGGAGTCGAACTCGAGCCCGGGCCGGGCGTGGTGCGTGCCGGCGGGCACGCCGATCCAGTCGCCGTGGACGTCGGAGCCGAGGAAGCGGGCCTCGTAGCCCCAGTGCCGTCGCCCGTCGTGCTTGGTCATCGCGACGACGACGGGGGTCCCGGGCTCCAACGTGCTCATGGTGCTCCGGAACCTACCGGCTCCGGAGCACCACGAGCGTCGTTCGGCGGATCAGGCCGGGATCAGGCCGTGACCAGGACCAGGATCAGGGCAGGACGCGCTTGGCGCCCGCCGCGAAGACGTCCTGGTAGCGGGCGCCGAGCAGCTTGCCGATCTGGTGCAGGGCGTGGGCGTCGGCCCCGATCAGCAGGCGGGGCTGCTTGCGCAGGACGGCCTTGACGATCGCGCGGCCGGCGTCGTCGGCCGAGGTGCGGGCGAGCTTCTTGTCGAAGAGCCGTCCGAGCGCCTCGAGGTCGTCGCCGTCGGCGACCCGGCCGTTGCGCACGATGCCGGTCTTGATGCCGCCGGGGTGGACGGCGGTGACGCCGACGGGGTGGCGGCCGACGAGCATCTCCTCGCGCAACGCCTCGGTGAAGCCGCGCACGGCGTACTTGGTCGCGTTGTAGAGCGTCTGGCCCGGCATCGAGATGAGGCCGAACAGCGAGGAGATGTTCACGACGTGCCCGTCGCCGGAGGCGATCAGGTGGGGGAGGAACTCCTTGGTACCGTTGACGACGCCCCAGAAGTTGATGTCGACGATCCACTCCATCTGCTCGTAGGTGAGCTTGGAGAAGTTGCCCGTCATGGACACGCCGGCGTTGTTGACGACCACGTTGACGCGGCCGAACTGGTCGGCCACGGCGGACGCGTACGCCGTGATCTCCTCGCGCTGCGAGACGTCGAGGCGGTCGGAGCGCACGGTGCGCGCACCCGCGGCCTTGAGCAGGTCGACGGTCTCGGCCAGTCCGGTCTCGTTCACGTCGGAGACCGCCAGGTGGGCGCCGCGGCCCGCGGCCTCGACCGCGGTGGCGCGACCGATGCCCGATCCGGCTCCGGTGATCACGACGACCTTGTCGTCCAGGGTCCTCATGCGGGCACGACCTCTCGCTCGGTGGTGGTGGGGGTGGGGCGCTCGGCGCCACCGGGGTCGGGGACCGGCCCGGTGACACGGTAGGCACGGGTGTCGAAGCGGGACAGCCCGAGCCGGAAGGTGAAGGTGGCGCGCGGCCACAGGGTGGTGTTGCGGCCGTGCTCGTCGAGGTACCAGCTCGCGCACCCGCCGGTGCTCCACACCGTGCGTCGCATCCGCTGGTGCAGGCGGGCGTTCCAGTCGTCCTGGGCGTCCTGGCGGGGCTCGACGCTGCCGTAGGAGTTGCGCGCCATCACCCGCAGGGCGTCGCGCAGGTAGGCCACCTGCGACTCGATGATGAAGACCATCGAGGAGTGCCCGAGGCCGGTGTTCGGCCCGACGACCTGGAAGAAGTTGGGGAAGCCGGCGACGGTGGTGCCCCGGTACGCCTGCTGGCCGTGCTCGCGCCAGACGTCGGCCAGGGAGCGGCCCTCGCGCCCGACCACGTGGTGGGCGATCGGTTGGTCGGTGGTGTGGAACCCGGTGGCCACGACCAGCACGTCGATCTCGCGCTCGGTGCCGTCGGCGGTGACGATGCCGGTCGGGGTGATCCGCTCGATCCGGTCGGTGACCAGCTCGGTGTTGTCCGCGTCGAGGGCGGGGTAGTAGGCGTTGGAGATCAGGATCCGCTTGCAGCCGATCTTGAAGTCGGGGGTCACCTTCGTCCGCAGGTCGGGGTCGCTGATGCCGCGCGCGATGTTGCCCCGGGCGAGCAGCTCCGCGGGCTTGGCGAGGTCGGGCACGAGGGTGAAGGCCGGCACGTACGTCTCGCGGCCCCAGTAGATCGCGGTGCGGTAGAGCCGCTGCAGGCCCGGCACCGAGCGCAGCGCGAGCCGCTCGAGCCCCGGGTACGTGCGGTCGTGGCGCGGCAGGACCCAGGGGGCGGTGCGCTGGTAGACGTCGAGGTGGCCCGCGACCTTCTGCAGCTCGGGGACGATCTGGATCGCCGAGGCCCCGGTGCCGATCACGGCGACGCGCTTGCCGGCGAGGTCGGTGTCGTGGTCCCAGCGGGCGGAGTGGAAGATCTCGCCGCCGAAGTCGTCGATGCCCGCGATGTCGGGCAGCTTCGGCTCCGAGAGGCCGCCGGCCCCGGAGACCAGGACGTCGGCCGTGAGGTCGCCGCGCGACGTGCGTACCGCCCAGACGCCACGGTCGGCCTCCCACTGCGCGTGCTCGACGCTCGTGCCGAACACGAAGCGGTCCAGCACGCCGGAGCGCGCGGCGACGCGGTCGAGGTACGCCTTGATCTCCGGCTGCGGGGAGAACGAGCGCGACCAGTCGCCGGGGGCGAAGGAGTAGCTGTAGAGCTGGCTCGGCACGTCGCAGGCGGCACCGGGGTAGGTGTTGTCGCGCCAGGTCCCGCCGACCGAGTCGCCCTTGTCGACGACGAGCACGTCGCGCCCGTCCTCGGTGAGCTTGATGGCGACCGCGAGCCCGGCGAACCCGGCGCCGATCACGAGGACGTCGACGTGGTCGGGCAGGGGGCCGGCGTACCCCTGCGGTCCCGTGGCGCCGGCGACGGTGGAGGTGCTCATGCCGCTCACGGTAGGCAGGCTGTTGAACGCAAGTCAATAGACTTGTTGGAACGACGTTCAGTAGGGTGTCCGGCATGAGCGTCCCCAGTGGTGCCCGCACCCGTCTCGACCCCGAGGCCCGCAGGGAGCAGCTGCTGGGCCTCGGGGTCGAGCTGCTCTCCACCCGTGACCTCGACGAGCTCTCGATCGACCTGCTCGCCGAGAAGGCGGGGATCTCGCGCGGGCTGCTGTACCACTACTTCGGCAACAAGCAGGAGTTCCACGAGGCGGTCGTGCGCCGCGCGGCCGCGGACCTGATCGCCGTCACGGCCCCGGTCGACGACCCCGACCTGGGCACGCGGCTGCTCGTCTCGCTGGACCGCTACCTCGCCTTCGTCGAGCACAACCACCGCGGCTACGTCTCGCTCGTGCGCGCCGCCAACGGCAGCAACTCGGTGATGCGTGAGATCTACGAGGAGGCACGCGGCGCCCTGACGGACCGGATCTTCGACACCGCCGGCACCGACGGCCTCGCCACGTTCGGCGTCGTCGACACCCCGGCCGTGCGGATGATGGTGCGGGCGTGGGCCGTGATGGTCGAGGACGTCGTCGTGCGCTGGGTCGCGGACCCGGTCGGCGTCGGCCGCGACGACCTGCTGGCGACGCTGGCCGCCATGCTCGCCCACGCCGCGCAGAGCGCGCCGCCCTCGGCCTGAGCCCCGGCCGGCAGGACCCGGCTCACCACAGCTCGCCGAGCAGCCGGGCGTACAGCTCGTCGCCGTCGACGGCCAGCCCCCGGCGCGAGAACCACGTCGCGACGTTGACGACGTCGCGGTGCAGCAGGTCGAAGCCCTGCGGGTTGGCCGCCACGTCGACGAGCTGCGGCAGGTCGATCACCACGACGCGGCCGTCGTGGACGAGCAGGTTGTACGCCGACAGGTCGCCGTGGGCGTACCCCGCCCGGGCCAGCGCCACCAGGATCTCCTCGACCTGCGCCAGCGCGTCACCCAGCTCGGCCCCGCGCAGGCGCGTCTGGGCCAGCCGTGGGGCGGCCGTGCGCCCCTCGCCCACGAACTCCATGAGGATCTCCGTGCCGAGGATCTGCACGGGGTAGGGGACGGGCACGCCCGCCGACCACGCCCGCGACAGCGCCACGAACTCCGCCGCCGCCCAGTGCGACGCGGCGACCGCGCGGCCGTACGCCGACTTCCGGGCCACCGCCCGGGTGTCGCGCGAGCGGCGCAGGCGGCGCCCCTCCTCGTAGGTGGCCGAGCGGTGGAAGTCGGTGCGCGAGCTGTCGCGGTAGCGCTTCGCGGCGAGCAGGCTGGCGGGGCCGGCGGGGACGGCCCGCTCGAGCAGGTGGAGGTCGGCCTCCTTGCCGCTCTTGACGACGCCGAGCTCGGTGTCGACCGCGGCGGCCGCGGTGACGACCCAGGTGGGTCGCGGCTCGGGGCCGCGCTGGGTGGGCAGGGTCTCGTCCCACGTCGACCAGCGCCGGTCGGGGCCGAGGTCGTCGGGGTCGGGCAGGTGGGTGGTGCTGTCGGTGGTCACGATGAGGCTCCTGGAGCAGGAGGTCACCGGCGCGCGATCAGGGGCGGGCGACCTCGGGGGTGGGGGTCTGCGGGCGTGGCTCGACGACGGCCATGGCGCTCACGCTCCTTCCCCTCCGAGGCGCCCCGGTGGGGCGCGGTCGCGGTGACGCTACGGCGGTGGGACCCGCGCGCGCCACGGCTTTTCCGGCGCCGGTGGCTCGGTGGGACGTGGCAGGCTGCGCCCATGTCGTGGCAGATGACCGGGGTCGGGTGGCTGATGAGGGCGACGCGCAAGCGCGCGTTCGAGGACCCGGAGGGCGGCCAGGCCCTGCTCGACCGGGCGAAGGCGGACCCGACGCCGCCCGCGCGGGTGACCACGCAGGTGCTGGTGACGACGCAGACGGTCGAGGGCGCCACGGTCTACCGGGTGCGCCGGGCCGGTCTCGCGGAGCCCACGGGCCCGGCGGTCGTCTACCTGCACGGCGGCGCCTACGTGAACGAGATCGTGAAGCAGCACTGGGACTTCCTGGCCCGCCTGGTCACCTCCCTCGACCCGCGGCTCGGGGTGGAGGTGCTGGTGCCGGTCTACGGGCTCGCGCCGCAGCACCACGCCGCGCAGGCCCGGGAGCTGGTGGCGACCCTGCTGGAGGACCTGCGGCGGCAGGGCCGGCCGGCGTACCTCATGGGCGACTCGGCGGGCGGCGGGCTCGCCCTCGTCGCGGCCCAGGCCGCGGTCGCGGCGGCCGCCGAGCGTGGTGACCCGGACGCGGGCATCGTGGGCGTGACGGCGATGGCGCCCTGGGTGGACCTGACCATGGCCAACCCGGAGGTCGACGCGGTCGAGCCGACCGACCCCTGGCTCGCGCGGGCCGCGCTGCACCGCGTGGCGCAGTCGTGGGCGGGGGAGGAGTCCGTCGCCGACGCCGCGGTGAGTCCTCTGTTCGGCCCGATGGAGGGCCTGCCGCCCGTCGAGGTGTGGGTCGGCACGCGCGACGTGACCTGGCCGGACTGCCGGCTGCTGGTCGACCGGCTGCGGGCGGCGGGCACGCCCGTGACGCTGCACGAGGAGCCGGGGGCGATCCACGTCTACCCGCTGCTGCCCGTGCCCGAGGGACGCCGCGCGGCCGCGGCGATCGCGACCCGGCTCGAGGGGGCCCTGCGCGCGACGGTCTGAGCCGACGCGTGGGCCGCCCGGTGGCGCGTTGCTTGTTGTCGAAGTGACAACTATCGTGCCGTGGATGTTCCACAGCGACTTCCCGATCTTCTACCTGACCGTCGACGTCGTGCTGTTCGCGCAGCGCGACGGCGAGCTCGCGGTGCTGGTGGTCGAGCGGGGCGAGGAGCCGTACGCGGGGTCCTGGGCGCTGCCGGGCGGCTTCGTCGGCGACGGCGAGGAGCTCGTCGACGCGGCCCGGCGCGAGCTGGTCGAGGAGACCGGCATCGACGGCGAGGGCCTGGCGCTGGAGCAGCTGCGCACCTTCGGCGCCCCCGACCGCGACCGCCGCCCGCACCGGGTCGTGAGCGTCGCCCACCTGGCGGTGACCCGGCACGCCGAGGCGCCCACGGCGGGCACCGACGCCCGGGCGGCCGTGTGGCTCCCGGTCGACGAGGTGGCCGGCCGGCTCGCCTTCGACCACGACGAGATCCTCGCCCACGCGCGGGAGCGGGTGGCGTCGAAGATCGAGTACACCCAGCTCGCCGCCTCGTTCCTGCCGCCCGAGTTCACCCTCGCGCAGCTGCGGGGGGTGTACGAGGCCGTGTGGGGCCACCCCATCGACCCGGGCAACTTCCAGCGCAAGCTCCGCGCCGCCCCCGACTTCCTCGAGAGCACCGGCGCCTCGGTGAAGCCGGCCGGCGGCCGCGGCCGGCCCGCTGAGGTCTTCCGCGCCTGTGGCCGGCCGTTCGACCGCATCGGCTCGCCGGTCCTGCGCAGCGCCATGTGAGGCGTGTGCATCGGGTGAGCGCCCTCTGGATTACCCGGTTCACCGGGTAACGCTCGACCTGGACCCCGTTCGAACGGGGTCCAGGTCGAGCGTTCCGGCACACAGTCCTCAGCGCGGGCCGTGTCCGAGCGACGGCCCCCGACCGGAGCGTCCGCCGCGCCGGACGGACGCTCCGCGACGTCACCCGCCGGTGACGACCGCCTCGAGCTGGTCGAGGCCCCAGTGCAGGTCGTCCTCGCTGACGACGAGCGGGGGAGCGAGGCGGATGGTCGAGCCGTGGGTGTCCTTGGCCAGCACGCGGCGCTCCATCAGCGCCTCGCAGACCGCGCGGCCGGTGCCGACGGTGGGGTCGATGTCGACGCCCGCCCAGAGGCCGCGGGTGCGCACGGCGAGGACGCCCTTGCCGACCAGCGCCTCGAGCCGGTCGCGCAGCACGGCGCCGAGGGTGCTCGAGCGCTCCTGCAGCTCACCGCTCGCCAGCAGCTCGACGACCTTGGTGCCGACGGCGCAGGCCAGGGCGTTGCCGCCGAAGGTGGAGCCGTGCTGGCCCGGGTGCAGCACGCCGAGCACGTCGCGGTCCGCGACCACGGCGGAGACGGGCACGATGCCGCCGCCGAGGGCCTTGCCGAGGACGTACAGGTCGGGCACCACGTCCTCGTGGTCGCAGGCGAAGGTGCGGCCCGTGCGGCCGAGGCCGGCCTGGATCTCGTCGGCGGCGAAGAGGACGTTGTGCCGGCGCGTGATGTCGCGGACCTCGCGCAGGTAGCCGTCCGGCGGGATCACCACGCCGCCCTCGCCCTGGATCGGCTCGATCAGGACCGCGACGGTGCTCGGCGTGATCGCGGCCTCGAGGGCGGCGGCGTCGCCGTAGGGCACCGGCACGAAGCCCGGGGTGAACGGACCGAACCCGTCGCGGGCGTCGGGGTCGTCGGAGAACCCGACGACCGTCGTGGTGCGGCCGTGGAAGTTGCCAGTCGCGACGACGATCTCGGCGCTGTCGGGCGTGACGCCCTTGATGTCGTAGCCCCACTTGCGGCTGACCTTGATCGCGGTCTCGACGGCCTCGGCGCCGGTGTTCATCGGCAGCACCAGCTCCTTGCCGCACAGGTCGGCGAGGGCGGCGCAGAACGTGCCGAACTGGTCGTGCACGAAGGCGCGGCTGGTCAGGGTGAGGCGGTCGAGCTGCGCGTGCGCGACCTGCAGCAGCTCGGGGTGGCCGTGGCCGAAGTTGAGCGCGGAGTAGCCGGCGAGCATGTCGAGGTAGCGCGTGCCGTCGACGTCCGTCATCCAGGCGCCCTCGGCGTGCTCCACCACCACCGGCAGCGGGTGGTAGTTGTGCGCGGTGCGCTCCTGGGCCTCGCGGAAGTACGCCTGGCTGCGCGGCGCCTCGGTGCTCGTCGTGCGGGACATCTCGCCTCCTCCTCGTCGGTGCGGGCAGACGGGCCGGGACGGAACCCGGTCACGGTCAGGATTGTCAGACAATCTGCCCGTCGGTCAGCGTAGCCGCTCGTCGCGGGATCGCCACCTCCACCGTGGTGTCTCCGGGAGCGCTTCTCAAGTGCACGTCGCCGCCGTGGGCCCGCGCGATGGCCCGCACCAGGGCCAGTCCGAGGCCCGACCCGCCGGCGTCGACGGGGGTACGCGTCCGCGCGGCGTCCCCGCGCACGAACCGGTCGAAGGCGCTGTCGACCAGCTCCGGGGCGAACCCCGGCCCGTCGTCGTGGACGGCGATCAGCACGGAGCCGCCGGCCCCGCCACCGGCCTCGTCGAGGGCCACCCGGACGGTCACCGTGGTGCCGTCGGGGGTGTAGCGGCGGGCGTTGGTCAGGAGGTTGGACACCACCCGGTGCAGGGCGTGCGCGTCGCCGACCACCTCGACGGCCTCGTCCGGCAGGTCGAGGTGCCACCGGTGGGCGGGGGCGAGGACGCGGGCGTCGCCGACCGCCTCGAGCAGCAGGTGGGTGACGTCGACGTCGTCGCGCGCGAGCGGTCGCCCGGCGTCGATCCGGGCCAGGGTCAGCAGGTCCTCGACCAGCACGCGCATCCGCCCCGACTCGCCCTCCACCTTCGCCAGGGCCGTACGGGCCGCCTCGGCGTCGTCGGGCCGGCGGCGGGCCAGCTCGGCGTACCCCGCGATCGTCGCCAGCGGCGTGCGCAGCTCGTGCGAGGCGTCCGCGACGAACCGGCGCACCTGCTGCTCGCTGCGGTGCCGCGCGGCGATCGAGGCGTCGACGTGGGCGAGGAGCGTGTCGAGCGCGACCCCCACCTGGCCCACCTCGGTGCGCGCGTCGCGCAGGCTCGCCGGCACCCGGCCGGCCAGGTCGACCTCGCCGGTGTCCAGCGGCAGCGTGGCGACCTCGTGCGCCGTGGCGGCGACGTCGCGCAGGGGCCGCAGCTGGCGGCGTACCACCAGCGTCGCGGCACCGCCGGCGGCCAGCACGCCGAGCAGGCCGATCAGCACCTCGTAGCCCACGAGCGAGCGGACCGCGTCGTCGACCGACGACGTGGGCAGGCCGGCCACGAGCACGGTGCCGTCGTCGGTCGGGGTCGCGACGACGCGGTAGGAGCCGACACCGTCGACGTCGAGGGCGTGCACGCGGCCGTCGACGGGCACGTCCGCGAGCTGGTCGAGGGCCCCGGACGACAGCGCGCGCTCGCCGCAGACCTCCTCGGTCAGCACGCTGCCGCGGGCGGCGCTGCCGGCCGAGCCGTCCGACAGCGCGGCGAGCAGCGTGCCGGGGCCTTGGTTGCCGGGCAGGAACCGGTCGCAGCCGCCGCCGTAGCCGGGCTCCTCGCCTCCCGGCCGGCCCGCCACGTCGTCGGGGGGCTGGTAGTCGCCGCCGCCGGCCCGCGGCACGATCGAGGTGACCTCGACGTCGAGGCCGTGGGTGAGGTTGGCCCGCATCGCGAACGTGGTCGCCCCCGCGATCGCGATCGCGAGGAGGGTCGCGAGCACCACCGTGGTCAGCACGAGCCGCGAGGTCAGCGTCGCCGGCCGCAGCCGGGAGCGGGCCACGCTCACTCCGCCGGCTTCAGCACGTAGCCCGCGCCACGCATCGTGTGGATCATCGGCGCCCGGCCGGCGTCGATCTTCTTGCGCAGGTAGGAGATGTAGAGCTCGACGACGTTGGCCTGACCGCCGAAGTCGTAGTTCCAGACCCGGTCGAGGATCTGCGCCTTGCTGAGCACCCGCCGGGGGTTGCGCATCAGGTAGCGCAGCAGCTCGAACTCGGTCGCCGTCAGGGCCACCTCGACGTCGCCGCGGCGGACCTCGCGGCTGTCCTCGTCGAGCACGAGGTCGCCGACCACCAGCACGTTCTGCCGCTCCGCGTCGCGCGCACCCGCGCGGCGCAGCAGGGCGCGCAGCCGGGCCACGACCTCCTCGAGGGAGAACGGCTTGGTCACGTAGTCGTCCCCGCCGGCCGTCAGGCCCGCGACCCGGTCCTCGACGGCGTCGCGGGCGGTGAGGAACAGGACGGGTACGCCCGGGTCGTACGCACGCACCCGCCGCAGCACCTCCAGGCCGTCGAAGTCCGGCAGCATCATGTCGAGCACCACGACGTCGGGGCCGAAGTCGCGCGCCGTGTCCACCGCGCGCCGTCCGGTGTGCGCCATCGCGGTCTCGAAGCCCTCGTAGCGCAGCGCCATCGCGATCAGCTCGGCGAGGTTCACCTCGTCGTCGACGACGAGCACGCGCAGCGCGGAGCCGTCCGGGCGGGTCAGGTCCATGGGGGCGACTCTGCCCCAGGTCGCTGTGCGTTCGCTGTGGACCTGCTGGGCGTCGCCTCACAGGATCGACCTCCGTGGGGCACAGCACCACCTCAGCCGGCGCGGCCATCGTGGTCGGCATGACCGAGCAGCCGACCCCCGCCCCGCTCCCGCCGCTCCCGCCGCAGCCGCCCGCGGCGCCGAGGCCGGCGCGTACGCCCTGGCGTGAGCGCGTCGTGTCGGCCCGGGCCAGCGCCGCCGTCGCGATCGCCGCGCTCGTGCTGGGCGCGGGCGGAGGGTTCGCCGCCGGTGCGCTGGGCGACGACGCCGCGGCCGCCGCCGGTCCCGGCACGGACCAGCAGGCTCCCCCCGAGGGTGGCCCCGACGGCTCCGCCCCCGGCCCACCGCCGGGCGCGGCGGACGAGGGCTGAGGCCCGGCTGCGGGGCGGGCCGCGGCGTTGCCGCCCGTGGGGGAGAATGGTCGGCGCTGTGCGCATCGACTACCCACCCCAGCTCCCGGTCTCCGCCCGTCGCGACGACATCGCGGCGGCGATCCGCGACCACCAGGTCGTGATCGTCGCGGGCGAGACGGGCTCGGGCAAGACCACCCAGCTGCCCAAGATCTGCCTCGAGCTGGGCCGCGGGCAGGCGGTCGAGCACGTCGGCCGCGACGGCCGCACGCGCCGCCGCGGCGGGCTGATCGGCCACACCCAACCGCGCCGGATCGCGGCCCGCGCCGTGGCCGAGCGGATCGCCGAGGAGACGGGCACCGAGCTGGGTGACCTGGTCGGCTACCAGGTGCGGTTCACCGACCGCACCTCCCGCTCCAGCCGCGTCAAGCTGATGACCGACGGCATCCTGCTCGCCGAGCTGCAGCGCGACCGCGACCTGCGCCGCTACGACACGATCATCATCGACGAGGCCCACGAGCGCAGCCTCAACATCGACTTCCTCCTGGGCTACCTGCGCCGCCTGCTGCCGCGCCGCCCCGACCTGAAGCTCATCATCACCTCGGCCACCATCGACCCCGAGCGCTTCGCCGCGCACTTCGGCGACGCGCAGGGCCGGCCGGCGCCGATCATCGAGGTCTCGGGCCGCACGTTCCCCGTCGAGGTGCGCTACCGCCCGCTGATGGAGCTGAGCGACGACGACGAGGACGGCGAGCCGGTCGTCCGCGACCAGACCGAAGCCGTGGTCGAGGCCGTCAAGGAGCTCTCGGCCGAGGGGCCCGGCGACGTCCTGGTCTTCCTGCCCGGCGAGCGCGAGATCCGCGACACCGCGGAGGCGCTGGGCGACCTCGCGAAGGTGAGCGGTCCGCGCGGGGTCGACGTGCTGCCGCTCTACTCCCGGCTCTCGTCGACCGAGCAGCACCGCGTGTTCTCCCCGAGCGGCTCGCGTCGCCGGGTCGTGCTGGCGACCAACGTGGCCGAGACGTCGCTGACGGTCCCGGGCATCCGCTACGTCGTCGACTCGGGCCTGGCCCGCATCTCGCGCTACTCGGTGCGCACCAAGGTGCAGCGCCTGCCGATCGAGCCCATCAGCCAGGCGAGCGCGAACCAGCGCTCGGGCCGCTGCGGCCGCGTCGCGGAGGGCATCGCCATCCGGCTCTACGCCGAGGAGGACTACGAGGCGCGCCCCGAGTTCACCGACCCCGAGATCCTGCGCACCAACCTGGCCAGCGTCATCCTGCAGATGACCAGCCTGGGGCTGGGCGACATCGCCCGCTTCCCGTTCGTCGAGCCGCCCGACCGGCGCAACGTCTCGGCGGGCACGCAGCTGCTCGAGGAGCTCGGCGCGCTGGAGCAGGCCGAGGGCCGCACCCGGTTGACCGACGTGGGCCGCCGGCTGGCGCGCCTGCCGATCGACCCGCGCCTGGCCCGGATGATCCTCGAGGCCGAGCGCCTGGGCTGCGTGCGGGAGGTGGTCGTGATCGCGGCCGCGCTCAGCCTGCAGGACCCCCGCGAGCGCCCCGAGGAGCAGCGCGCGCAGGCCGACCAGGCCCACGCCCGGTTCAAGCACGAGTCGGGCGACTTCCTGACGTGGCTGCAGCTGTGGCGCCACCTGCGCGCGCAGCAGCGCGAGCTGTCGGGCAGCGCGTTCCGCCGGATGTGCCGCGCGGAGTTCCTCAACTACCTGCGGGTGCGCGAGTGGCAGGACTTCGAGTCGCAGCTGCGCCAGGTCTGCAAGGAGATGGGCGTCGACGTCGGCACGCCGGCCGACCAGCCGGACGCCGACGGCATCCACCAGGCCCTGCTGTCGGGTCTGCTCTCGCAGATCGGGCTGCTGGAGGAGCGCGAGAAGGAGGCGCCCGGTGCCCGCGCGAAGGGCCGTCGCCCCGGCCCGCGGGAGTACGTGGGGGCGCGCGGCAGCCGGTTCGCGATCTTCCCCGGCAGCGTCCTGAAGGGGAAGAACCCGCAGTACCTGATGGCCGCCGAGCTGGTCGAGACCGGTCGGCTCTGGGCGCGGCAGGCCGCGGCGATCGACCCGCTGTGGGCCGAGCGGCTGGGCGCCCACCTGGTCAAGCGGACCTACGCCGAGCCGCACTGGTCGAAGAAGCGGGGCAGCGCGGTGGCCAAGGAGCGGGTGACGCTCTACGGCGTACCCCTCGCGGCCGACCGCACCGTGCAGCTCGGCCGGGTCGACCCGGCGCTGGCGCGCGAGCTGTTCCTGCGCCACGCCCTCGTCCACGGCGAGTGGGGCGCCGCGGAGACCGGTCGGCACCGCTTCCTCGTCGAGAACCAGCGCCTGCTGGCCGAGGCCGAGGAGCTGGAGCACCGCGCCCGCCGGCGCGACATCGTCGTCGACGAGCACACGCTCTTCGACTTCTACGACGCGCGGGTGCCGGCCACGGTGCTCAGCGCCGCGCACTTCGACCAGTGGTGGAAGCGCGAGCGGCAGAAGCGGCCGGACCTGCTGGTCTTCGACCCGGCGATGCTCACGCACGGCACCGCCGGTGAGGTGCAGGCGCAGGACTACCCCGAGAGCTGGTCCTCGACCGGCGCCGGGGGCGGTCCGCTGACCTTCCCGATCAGCTACCACTTCGAGCCGGGCGCCGCCGACGACGGGCTGACCATCGACGTGCCGCTGGCCGCGCTCAACCAGCTCGAGCCGGGCGACTTCTCCTGGAACGTGCCCGGGCTGCGCGAGGAGCTGGTCACCGCGCTGATCCGCTCCCTGCCCAAGCAGCTGCGCACGGCCCTGGTGCCCGCCCCCGACCACGCCCGCCGCTTCCTGGCCGCGACGCCGCCGGGCTCGGAGCCGCTGCTCGACGCCCTGGAGCGGTACGCCCGCCACACCGCCGGCATCGTCGTGCCGCGCGAGGCCTGGGACTGGGACAAGGTGGCGCCCCACCTGCGGCCCACGTTCCGGGTCCTCGGCGCCGACGGCGACGAGGTGTCGCGCGGCAAGGACCTGCGCGCGCTCGCCGAGCCCCTGCGGCCCTCGCTGGAGCAGGCGATCGCGGAGGTGGCCGCCGACGCCGGCCAGGCCGTCAGCGGTGCGACGACCTGGGTGTTCGGCACGATCGAGAAGTCGTTCACCCAGCAGCGCGCCGGCCACGAGGTGCGCGGCTTCCCGACCCTCGACGACGAGGGGTCCGGCGTGGGCCTGACGGTGGTCTCGACGACCGACGAGCAGGAGGCGCGCCACCGGCTCGGGGTGCGCCGGCTGCTGCTGCTGGCGCTGGACGCCGAGCAGCCGGGCCTGCTGACGCGGGTGGGCGGCGCGCTCGACACCAACGCCAAGCTCGGGCTCGTGGGCTCGCCCTACCCGTCGGTCGACGCGCTGCTCGCCGACGCTCGGGCCGCCGTGGTCGCCGAGGCCGTCGACGCCCGCCCGGCCGTGCGCGACGAGGCCGCGTTCACCGCGCTGCTGGCGGCCGTGCGCGGCGACCTGGAACCCCGCGTACGCACCGTGGTCGCCGACGTCGGCCGCGCCCTGGCCGCGCACCGCGCGGTCGACCGCCGCCTGACCGGGCGCGTCGACATGCACCTGCTGGACGCGATGAGCGACCTCAAGGCCCAGCTCGCCGGGCTCGTGCACGACGGGTTCGTCGCCGAGGCCGGCCCGACGTGGCTGCGTCGCTACCCGACCTACCTGCGCGCGATGGAGGAGCGGCACGAGCGGCTGGTGGCCGGCGGGGCCGCCGCCCTGCAGCGCGACCGGACGCTCACGGCGCAGGTCGTGGACCTGCAGCGCTCGTACGCCCACCAGGTCGCCGCCCTGCCGACCGGGCGCCCGCCCGGCAGGGCCCTGCGGGAGGTGCGCTGGCTGCTCGAGGAGTTCCGCGTCTCGCTGTGGGCCCAGCAGCTCGGCACCGCCGTGCCCGTCAGCGACGGCCGGATCCGGAAGGTGCTGGCCGGATGAGCGAGCAGCGCCGCCACCACCGCCCCACCCGGCCCGGCGCCGCGTTCTTCGAGACGCAGGACGGGGGAGCCGATCCTGCCGAGGTCACCGCCGCGGCCGACCGTGCCGCCCTGCTCCTCGTGCGCGGCGCGCGCGGCGCCGACGACGCCCGGGTGGCCGACCGGGTCGTGCGCCTGGCCGACACCGAGGGCATCGACACGTTGGCCGAGCTGTGGTCGGGCGCCGCGCCGGACTCGGTCGCCGGGTGCCTGTGGCGGCTCTACCTCCTGCGCTCGTGGGTGCACGCCGACCCGGTCGGCGCCGCTCGCGAGTTCGACGCGGGACGCCGTCGGGCCCCGGTGGCGTGGGTCGTCGCCGGGGTCGCCGAGCCGCCGGGTCCCGACGAGCTGCGCCGGATGGTCGACCACGTGCTGCGCGGCATCGCCGAGCGCGACTTCGCCGACGTGCTCCTGCGCGCGGCCGCGTTCGCGCGGGTGGTCGCCGCCGGCCGCTCCGAGACGGGGGCCGGGACCGAGGAGACCGAGCGCGTGCTGGTGCTCTCCGAGCAGCTGGAGCGCGCCGGTCACCTCGAGCTCGCCGGCGACCTGGGATGAGATCCGGGGTTCGGGTTGAGTCCCGGCACGTGCGTCCTAGAATCGATGTCGTGCACCGGGCCGTGGCAGCCCCGGGTCCCAATTGAAGCCGCTACGAGCGGCCACGCGCCGTGAGGCGCTCCCGGTCCGGTGCACGTCACTCCACCTCGCCGCTCCCGCGTGCGGGCCGGGCCGTGACCGGTCGGTATCCTCTCCCGGGCGCCCCGGCGCCGTCGGGGGAAACGAGAGGAGCACGACGCGGTGCACGCTGGTCAGGCTGGTAGGACTCGGCGGCGGCTCGTCGCGCTCGCGCTCACGGTGCCGCTCCTCGCGGCGTGCACGAGCGAGGGGGAGCCGGAGCCCGGACCGCCCACCGAGGCGGCCCCCGCCCGGCTGACGCTCGGGACCTACGGGCTCCCCGAGGCCGAGGTGACGGCCCTGCAGACCGAGGTCGAGCGGCTCAACGAGGACACCACCACCCGCTCGGTCGAGCTCACCACCTCGGACACCACGCTGCGTGAGGCGGTCACGGCGGGCGAGGCGCTGCCCGACCTGTTCTTCGCCTCGAACGAGGACCTCGCCTGGCTCGAGGCCGGCGACGTCATCGAGCCCGTCGACCGGGCCATGGTCGAGCGCAACGTCGACTTCGGCGACGACTTCTCCTACGACGGGGTGCAGGCCTTCACCGTCAACGGCCGCCTGACCTGCATGCCCTTCGGGATGGACCCGCAGGTGGTGGTCTACAACCCCGACCTCGTCGACTTCGAGGCCATGGACGCCGAGGGCCTGCCCACTCCCAGCAACGGCCGGTGGGACCTCGACCGGCTGCGCGCGGCCGCCGAGTTCGCCTCCGACCCGGAGGCGGGCACGAAGGGCCTCTACGTGGCGCCGACGCTCGACCAGATCGCGCCGTTCGTGCTCTCCGGGGGCGGCAGCGTGTTCGCCGAGGGCGAGCCGCCGACGTCGACGGCGCTGTCGGACGAGGCCGCCGTGGACGCGCTGACCCGCACGCTCGAGGTGCTGCGCGACCCCCTCATCACCCTCACGCCAGACGAGCTCGCGCAGGCCGACGCGCTCGAGTGGTTCACCTCCGGGCGGCTCGGGATGATGCTCGCGCCGCGCTCGCTGGTGCCCGAGCTGCGCGGCGTCGAGGGCCTCGACTTCGACGTGATCTTCCCGCCCACCCTCGACGACCGGGCCACCGTCGGCACCGCGACCGGCATCTGCATGTCCGCCGCCAGCGAGCACCAGGAGGCCGCCGCCGACACCATCGTGGGTCTGAGTTCGCCCGAGGTCGTCTCGGCGGTCGCCGAGGCGGGCTACAGCGTCCCGGCCCTGCTCGAGGTGGCCGCCTCGGACGCGTTCCTGCAGCCCGACCAGCTGCCCGAGGACGCCGGTGTGTGGCCGAACAACCTGCGCTGGACCTACTTCCTGCCGGCCGTGCAGGACCGTGCCGCCCTCGACGAGGCCGTGGCGCCCTACCTCGACGCCCTGCTCAACGACGCGATCGTGAACTCGGAGAGCATCGCCGCCACGACGGCCAACCTGGACGAGGCCGCCCGCCTCGCGCTGGGCGGCGAGGCCGAGGAGGACTGACCCGGATCGCCCGGGTCGCCCGGAGGTTCAGACGTCCGGGTCGCCCGGGGCCTCGTCCGCCGGCTCGACGTCGGCGGCCAGCACGGCCTCGACGACGATCGGCGTGACGATGTCGACCTGCCACGGGCGGGCCCCGAGGTCGCGGAGCCGCTCGGCGACGCCCGCGGCCAGCGGCTGCGGGGCGCGCTCGACCGGCGGCGTCCACAGCACGCGGCGCAGGTAGTCGGGCGTCAGCAGGTTCTCGGTCGGCAGACGCAGCTCGGCCGCGCGCTGCGCGACCGCCTCGCGGGCCAGCACGAGCCGGCGGGCGGCGACCGGGTCCTTGTCGGCCCAGGCCCGGGGCGGCGGCGGGCCGTCGCCGCGCGGGCTGCGCGCCGGCAGCTCCGCGTCGGGCAGCTCCAGCGCGGTGGTGATCGCGGCCAGCCAGCGCGAGGCGTACCGGTCGGCACCGCGGCCCTTGAACCCCGGCGTCGAGAGCAGCGCGGCGCGCGTGGTCGGCATCGCCTCGGCGGCGGCGACGATCGCCGCCTCGGGCAGCACGCGCCCGGGGCTGACGTCGCGGCTGCGGGCGATGTCGTCGCGGGTCTCCCACAGGGCGCGCACGGCGCCGAGCGCGCGACGTCCACGCAGCTTGTGGGTGCCGACCCGGCGCCACGGCTCGGCGCGCACGTTCGGCTCGAAGCGCAGCAGGCTCTCGAACTCCTGCCGGGCCCACTCGGTCTTGCCGGCCTCCTCGAGCTCGGCGCCGAGCGCCGAGCGCAGCTCGACGAGCACCTCGACGTCGAGCGCCGCGTACTCCAGCCACGGCACCGGCAGCGGCCGCGTCGACCAGTCGACCGCCGAGTGCTCCTTGCGCAGGCGGCGGCCCAGGACGGTCTCGACGAGCGTCGCGAGCCCGACCTTCGGGTGCCCGAGCAGGCGCCCGGCCAGCTCGGTGTCGAAGAGGCGGGCGGGACGCAGGCCGACCTCGGCCAGGCAGGCCAGGTCCTGGGTCGCGGCGTGCAGGATCCACTCGGTCTCGCCGATCGCCTCCTGCAGCGGCGCCAGGTCGTCGAACGCGATCGGGTCGACGAGCGCCGTGCCCGCGCCCTCGCGCCGCAGCTGCACCAGGTACGCCCGCGAGGAGTAGCGGTAGCCGGAGGCCCGCTCGGCGTCGATCGCGACGGGACCGGTGCCGGCGGCGAGCGCGGCGCAGTACGCCGCCAGCGCCTCGGGGGTGTCGACGACCTCGGTCAGCCCGTCACGCAGTTCGAGCAGCGGCGGCGGGGGAGCCTCGGTGGTCCCGCTCGTGCCGGCGTCGGCCTCGCCGGTCCGGTCGGTCTGGTCGGTCTGGTCGGTGCGGTCGGCCTCGGGCCGGGTCACGACCCGGCCCGCCGCCGGTTCGGCAGCACGGCGACGCCGTCGGGCACGGGCTCGATGCCGCCGGCCTGGCACATCAGGTCGGCCCAGGCCGCCACGTGACGGGCGAGGTCGGGGCCCGAGGGCGTCCACGACGCGCGGATCTCCACCTGGGTGGTGCGGGCCTCGTCGGCCATCTGGCCGAAGCCCTGGGTGACGACGCACGTGACGGTGCCGGCGGCGGCGTGGTGCTCGGCGCCGTGCGCCTCGAGCGCCTCGGTCAGCCACGACCAGCCGACCTGGCCCATCATGCCCTGGCCCTCGTCGACGGCCTCGGCGTCGGTCTCGGCGCGCACGTAGGTGACGCACCGGAAGGTCCCCTCCCACGCGTCGTTGCCGTCCGGCTCGTGCAGCAGGATGATCCGGCCGGTCGCGAGCTCGTCCTCCCGGACGACGACGTCGCCGGTCAGGGCGAAGGCGTACGTGGCGATCCGGCGGGGCGCGGTCATCTCCTCGAGACGCACCTCGGGGCGCACGGAGGCGGCGCGCATGGCGGCGACCGCGTCGGCGAAGGCGCGCGGCACCGGGGCGGGATCGGTCCCCGGGTGCGCGTCGTGTCCTGCGGGCATGAGGCCCACGGTAAGCCGAGGTCGCGAGGTCGCCGCTGCGCCACGCCGCCTGACCTGCGAGGATCACGGGGTGTCCAGCAACGTCGCTCCCACGCCCGACCCCCGCCTCGCCGACTCCGCCTTCCTCAAGGCGGCCCGCGGGGAGGAGGTGCCGCACACGCCGGTCTGGTACATGCGGCAGGCGGGACGCTCGCTGCCGGAGTACCTCGCGGTGCGCGAGGGCGTCGGGATGCTCGAGTCCTGCATGGACCCGGCGCTGACGACCGAGATCACGCTGCAGCCCGTGCGGCGCTACGGCGTCGACGCGGCGGTGTTCTTCTCCGACATCGTGCTGCCCCTCAAGGCGGTCGGCGTCGACCTCGACATCAAGCCCGGCATCGGCCCGGTCGTCGAGTCGCCGGTGCGCACGCTGGCCGACGTCGAGGCCATCCCCGACCTCACGCCCGAGCACGTCTGGTTCATCACCGAGGCGGTGCAGGCGCTGACCCGCGAGCTGGGTGGGACCCCGCTGCTCGGCTTCGCGGGCGCCCCCTTCACGGTCGCGTCCTACCTGGTCGAGGGCGGACCCTCCAAGGAGCACGCCCGCACCAAGGCGATGATGTTCGGCGCCCCGGACGTCTGGGACGCGCTGATGCGCAAGATCGGCGGCATCGCCGCCGAGTTCCTCGCGGTCCAGGTGCGCGCCGGCGCGTCGGCCGTGCAGCTGTTCGACTCGTGGGCGGGTGCGTTGGCGCCGGCGGACTACGCGGCGTACGTCCAGCCCCACTCGGCCCGGGTGCTGGCGACGATCGGCGAGCTCGGCGTGCCCCGGATCCACTTCGGGGTCGGCACCTCGAACCTGCTGGGGCCGATGGGCGAGGCGGGCGCCGACGTGGTCGGCGTCGACTGGCGCACCCCGCTCGAGGACGCGATCGGTCGGGTCGGCGACCGGGCCGTGCAGGGCAACCTCGACCCCACGCTGGTGTTCGCGCCGACCGAGGTGATGACCGCGCGCGCCGCCGAGGTCATCGAGGCCGGTCGCGCCGCCCGCGGCCACATCTTCAACCTCGGGCACGGCGTCATCCCGTCGACCGACCCCGACCAGCTCGCGCGGCTGACGGAGTTCGTGCAGACCTACCCGCTCACACCCCGCCGCTGAGCGTCAGGCCCCCGTCGACGACCAGGGTCTGGCCGGTCGTCCAGGCGGCGTCGTCGGAGAGCAGGTACGCCACCGCCCCGGCCACGTCCTCGGGCAGCCCGAGGCGGCGCAGGGGGTACGCCGCGGCCACCTCCTCCTCGCGGCCGCTGTAGAGCGCCTCGGCGAAGCGGGTCTTCACGACGGCCGGGGCGACGGCGTTGACCCGTACGTCGGGGCCGAGCTCGACCGCGAGCTCCTCGGTGAGGTGCACCAGCAGGGCCTTGGAGGCGCCGTAGAACCCGATGCCGGGCGCGGGCCGCAGACCGGCGACGGAGACGACGTTGACGACGGCGCCACCGTGGTCCTTCATCCAGGCGCCCACCGCGTGCTGGGTCCAGCCCAGCGTGCCGATGGCGTTGACCTCGAGGATCTTGCGGGCCGCGTCGAGGTCCAGCTCCATGAGCGAGCCGTAGACGGGGTTGATGCCCGTGTTGTTGACCAGCAGGTCGAGGCTGCCGAACGTCTCGATCGCGCGGGCGACCGCGTCGGCCTGGTGCTCGGGGTCGTCGGCGCGGCCGGCGACGGCCAGCGCCTTGTCGGGTCCGCCGAGCTCGGCGACGGCCTCGTCGAGAGCCTCGGTGTTGCGGGCCGTGATCACCACGCGCGCACCCTCGTCGACGAGCCGCTGCGCCACGGCGAGGCCGATGCCGCGGCTGGCACCGGTCACGATGGCGGTCTTGCCGGCCAGGCCGGGGGATGCGGTCATGAGCACGTCCCTTCTCTCGCTCGGCCGTGGCGTCGTCGCCACCGCCCTCGCCGGCCATGCCTACCAGCCGCGACCTCGCGCGGCCAGGGGGCCGGCCGAGCTCAGGCGGGGGAGCGCAGCGGCCCCTCGCCCGGGAGCACCGCCTCGAGCACCTCGACCGGGTCCCCGACCTGCAGACGTGTCCCGAACGGGGCGTCGGGCACCAGGTTGACGCCGAACCAGACGCCCTGGTCGAAGCGCCGGGTGCGGGCGAGCGTCCGCAGCGGCTCGCGCCCCTTCTCGGCGGTCGCGGGGTCGACGGTGGTCAGCACGCAGCGGGCGCAGCCCTTGACCGCACGGAAGGTGGCGTCGCCGATCCGCACCCGACGCCAGTCGTCCTCCGCCCAGGCGACGTCGCCGTCGACGACGACGTTGGGCCGGAACCGGTCCATGGCGACGGCCGCCTCGGCCCCCTGGGAGGCTTCCAGCAGGTCGTCGTTGAGCGCGCGCAGCGATGCGAGGGTCGTGAGCAGCACGGGGAAGCCGTCGGCGAAGGAGACGCGGTCGTCGGGCTCGGAGAAGGCGGGGCTCGTGGGGCGGCGCGTCGGGTCGTCGAGGTGCACCAGCCGCACCGGGCGCCCGAGCGCGGCGCTGAGCCAGGCGTCGGCGGCCGGGCCGGCGGGGGCGGCGTCGAGCTCGGAGCCCCAGACGTCGACCCGCAGGTGGTCGCGCGGCGGGGGCACGGGGACGTGGAGCGGACCGGGCACGTCCCAGCCGTCCGGGGCCCGCAGCACGAGAGCGTCGTCCGGCTGCGCCTCGGCGTGCAGCGGCAGCATCCGCGGGTCCTTGCGGGCCGACACGAACGTGCCGGTCGCGGGCCCCTCGGCCTCGACCAGCATCCAGCGCCGGTCGCCCGCGAGACCCCACGGCTCGACGACCGCCGTGGGGAGGTTCGTGCCGCGCAGGGACTTCACGGGGTAGTGGTGCAGCGAGACGAGGGAGAGGGCCACGACCGAGAAGGCTACGACGCCCCTGCGACGTGGTCCGATCCGATAGATTCCCGGCTCGTGACCTCCTTGGTGAAGGGCGCCAACGCGCCGCTGAGCGCCACCCGGCTGTCCGTGACCGTCGACGTCTCCGCCTCGGCCGACCTCTCGGCGCTGCTGGTGACGGAGCAGGGCAAGGTGCGCAGCGACGCGGACTTCGTCTTCTACAACCAGCCGCAGGGCCCCGGCGTCACCTGCGTGCCGCCGAACGGCGGCGGCCAGTGGCGGGTCGACGTCGACCTGACCCAGGTGCCGGCCGACGTGCACGCCGTCCGCTTCGTGACGTCGCTCGACGACGGCGGCAAGGTGTTCGGGCAGGTCGGCCAGCCCGTCGCCCGCGTGAGCAGCGGGGGCAGCCAGGTCGCGGAGTTCGCGATGACGGGCCTGGACCGCGAGACCATCGTGGTCGCGGTCGAGTTCTACCGCCGCAACGCGGACTGGAAGGTACGCGCCGTGGGTCGCGGCTACGACGGCGGTCTCGCCGACCTGATCGCCGACCACGGTGTGAGCGTGGACGACGCCCCGGCGGCACCTGCTGCCGCGCCTGCGCCGGCCCCCGCGCCCGCTCCCACCCCGGCCCCCGCTCCGGCCCCGGCTCCGACCCCCGCTCCGGCGCCGCAGCAGCCGCCGAGCGCTCCGACCTGGGGCACCCCGAGCTCTCCGCCGCCGCCGGCGCCCCCGGCGTACGGGCAGCAGCCCCCGGCGGCGCCGACCTACGGCCAGCAGCCGCCCGCGTACGGGCAGCAGCAGCCACCGGCGTACGGGCAGCAGGCCCCCCAGCAGCCGCCGGCCCAGCAGCCGCCCGCCCCCCAGCAGGGCGGCGAGGTCAGCTTGCGCAAGGGCGCGTCGGTCTCGCTGCAGAAGGGCCAGCGGGTCTCCCTGCAGAAGGACGGCGGGCAGGCGCTGACGCAGGTGCGGATGGGCCTCGGGTGGGACCCGCTGCGCAAGGGCGGACTCTTCGGCTCCCGCGAGGTCGACATCGACCTCGACGCCTCGGTGGTCCTGTTCGCGGGCCAGCAGGCGGTGGACCTGGCGTTCTACAACAACCTCACCACCCGCGACGGCTCCGTGCGCCACCTCGGCGACAACCGCACCGGCGACGGGGACGGCGACGACGAGACGATCGTGGTCGACCTGACGCGGGTGCCCGTGCACGTCGACAACCTGGTCTTCATCGTCACCAGCTACCAGGGCCAGACGTTCCAGGACGTCTCGAACGCGTTCTGCCGCCTCATCGACCAGACCGACGGCGAGCTGGCGCGCTTCACCCTCGCCGGCGGCATGCCGTTCACCGCGCTGGTGATGGCGAAGGTCTACCGCGAGGGCGGCGGCTGGAAGATGCAGGCCATCGGCGACGGCTTCAACGCCAAGGTGCCGAGCGAGGCCATCCCGCAGCTCACCAAGTTCCTCTGAGCGACGCGGCCCGCTGACGTGACCGCGCTCGTGCCGGGGCAGAACGTGCCCTGGCCGCACCCCGGCTGCCGGGTCGAGGCGCCGGGGCGGCGGATGGCGGTCCTCGCCCTCGGCGCGGACGACCGCGCGCTGACGCCCGACGGCCTCCTGTGGTCGCTGGGCGACGTACGCCTCGCGCTCACCGCGGTGCCGGACACCTGCGCCCGCCTCGTCGTGCTGGGGCTCGACCCGGGGGCCCTGCGGCTGCAGGTCCACCCCGGCGCGGGCACCGGAGCCGACGCCGGTGCGGTCGTCACCTTCGACCTCCAGCCCGAGGCCGACGGTGCGGCGGCGTCCCCGGGCGGGGAGACCGTGGTCGCGCTGGTGGAGCTGTACCGGCGCGGCAGCGGCTGGAAGCTGCGCGCGGTGGGCCGGGCGTACGGCTCCGCCGCGGACGTCGAGCGCCTCCACGGCGTGCGGATGACCCTGCCGCAGCAGGGCGAGCCAGCTGCTCGGCCCGCGCCGCCGGCGGCCCCGCCGGCGCCCCCGACACCCCCGACACCCCCGCCGTCCGCCGCGACCCCGGCCACCCAGGCCGTCGACCCGGACCGTGCGGTCCAGCTGATCGGCATGGTGCTGGAGGACGCGGCGCGCAGCTCGGCGTCGTACTCCTCCAGCGTGACCTTCGCGGACGAGGCGCTCGAGCGGGACGAGGCGGCGATCGTCGCCGACGCCTCCCTGCGCGTCTCGGCCGCCGGCGACGCCGCGCGCGCCGCGGCCCGCGCCCGCCGCGACGACCTGGTGGCCCGCGCCGGGGAGGCGCACCTGCGCGACCTCGTGCAGCTGGGTGGGGAGATGGCCGAGATCGAGCGCTCGCTGCCGCCGGCCCTGTCGCGCTGGGAGACGATGGCGCCGGCCTCGGCGGGCGCCGGCCCCGTGACGGCCCTGCGGGCGGGCGAGCTGGGGCCGGCCCACCTGGCCGACCTGCCGCCCTCAGTGCCCGGCGGCGACTTCCGGGTGCCGCTCGTGTGGCGGGTGCCCGGACGCCCGCTGGTGGTCAGCGCCGACGCCGGCGGGGACCGGGCAGCGACGCAGGTGGCGACGGGCATCGCGGTGCGCGCCGTGGCCGCGCTCGCGCCCCACCGGCCGCGGCTCGTCGTGGCCGACCTCGGCAGCGCCCGCGGCGACCTGGGTCTGCCCCCGGCGTGGGTGGCGCCGGTGACCTCCCCGCCCGTGCTGACCTCGGTGCTGCGGGACCTGGTCGCGCGCGCCGAGCTGATCGACCTCGCGCGGTCGAGCGCGGCGATGGACGCCCTCGACGCCGAGCTGCTCCGCCCGGTGGTGCTCGTGCTGCTCGACGCGCCGACCGCCTGGGAGGCCGAGACCCTGCCGCTCGTCGACCAGCTCGTGACGGGCCCGCCGGACGGGGTGCAGGTCGTGCTGACCGGCTCCGACGAGGCCCCGCGGGTGGGCGGCCCGGCCGAGCAGCGCCTGCTGGCGTCGCTGTGGTCGTCCGCGCTGCGCCTGCCGAGCGGCCCGGGCGGTCGGCTGGCGGACGCGTTCGCCGGGACGGCGTGGTCGTTCCGGCCCGACCTCGGGCCCGAGGACCCGGCGGTGCTGCACCGCACGCTGGGCGCCCTGGCCCCGTTCGACGGCTGGCGCGACGGACTGGTGCCGCACGCCTGAGCGGCGTACGCGGTCGTCCGCTCAGACCTCGACGCGGCCGCCGGAGCGCCAGTACCGGTTCGCCTCGCGCTCCAGGAACCCGTTCTCGACGAGGTAGCGGCGCAGCGCGGCGACGTCGGGGTGGAAGCGGCGCAGGGCCGTGTTCACCTCGAGCTCGGGGTAGACCACGCCGGGCTCGAAGACCTGCGCCACGTGGTCGAGCACGACCAGCCGCTTGGTGTGCTTCGTCGGCATGGTGTGCAGCGCGCCGTCGGCGTCGACGAACTGGGCGAGCACCCGCGCCCGCTCGGCGGCGGGCAGCGCGGGGAGGTCGGTGGGGTCCACCCGCGGCACGGTACGCCCGGCGCCCGGCCGCCGCAGCCGCGTTTCCGGCCCGGCGCGGCCGGGCACACCGCGGCGCATGGACGAGCAGCGCGGGGCGGGCCCGGGACGCACGGCGGACGTCGTGGTGGCCGTGCTGCTGCTGGTCGGTCTCGGGTTCGGCGCAGCGATGATGTTCCTCGTCGGGACGATGGGCGCGGCCGGGCTGTCGGGCACGGCCTGCGGCGACGGCGGCCCGCGGGGCTGCCAGAGCATGGTCAACGCGGTGTGGTTCCTCAGCGCCGGCGGGCCGGCGGTCGGCGTCGTCCTCGGGGCCGTGCTGGCCGGCGTCCGGCGATCGCGGGGCGGCTCCGCCACCGTCGGTGCGCTGGTCGGGGTCGGGGTGGCCGTGGCGTGCGTCGTGGCCGCCGTCGTGCTGGCCGGCGTCGTCGACTGAGTGCGGGGTTTCGCGGCGCCGGGTCCGGGACACGGTGCGGCCGCCCACCCTCACCGACCGGCAGGAGACCCCCCGTGTACGCGACCCCCACCCGCCCGATGACCCAGGACGAGCTGGACCTGGTCTGCCGCCACTGGGCCGACCACGGCAGCGACGACCCGACCGACCGCTGGCTGCAGCTGTGGGACGGCGGCGATGCCGACGAGCACCCGGCCGAGCGGGACGCGATCGTCGAGGTCGCGACGCGGGTCGGCCTGGAGACGAAGGTGGAGCAGGGCGTGCTGATGGTGCAGAAGACCCAGCAGCTGCACGACGAGATCGGGGCGCGCTGGATCTGACCCTCAGCCGTCGGCGACCGCGAGCAGCCGCTCGCACTCCGCGACGAGCCGGGCGCGCAGCGGCGCGCCGCGCTCGGCGTAGGAGCGCTGCAGGTCGGCGTAGGCCCGCTTGCCCTCGGCGGTCTCGACCCGGATCGGCTCGAAGCCCAGGGCGCGCAGGTCGTAGGGCGCCGCGCGCATGTCCGTCTCGCGGATGTCGCGCGCCAGCGCGAAGCAGTCGGCCACGAGGTCCGAGCAGACCATCGGGGTGAGCCGGAAGGCGTGCTTGTAGAGGTCCATCCCGGCGTGCAGGCAGCCCGGCTGCTCGTGCGCCTCGCGGTCGCCCGCGCTCGGCGCCAGCTGGTTGAGCGGGCGCGCGGCGGGGGTGAAGAAGCGGTACGCGTCGAAGTGCGAGCACGCGATGCGGTGGCCCTCGACGACGCGGTCGGTGCCCTCGGCGCCGAGCCGCAGCGGCCAGTCGGCGTGGCGGACCTCCTCGGGGGTGAGGCCGTAGACCATCGCCCACTCGTGCAGGCCGAAGCAGCCCAGGTTCGCCGGCCGGGCCGCGGTCGCGCGCAGCAGCCGCACGAGCGCCTCGAGCAGGGGGCGCTGCGCGCGCACGTGCGCCTCACCCACCGTCGTGGTGCCGTCGGGGTCGACCACGTAGCCCTTGAGCCCGGCGTACGCCCGCGCCCGCGACGCCGGGACGCGCACGCCGTGGCCGGGGTGCCAGCGCCGCAGCTGCGCCGGGCGCTGCGAGTAGTAGGTGAACAGGAAGTCGTGCACGGGGTGCTTGACCCGCTCGGAGCGGCGGGCGAGGTGGGGCGCGACGAACGCGTCGACGCGGGCCTCGTGCGCGTCGCGGCGGCGGTCCAGTTCGGCCTCGCTGAGCACCTCCACCGGCGCCTGCATCTGCACCGGGTCGGGGGCCGTCGTCACCATGGCGACCAAGGGTAGGACCTCGGCGCCGCCTGCTCACAGCTCGTTGAGGTCCAGGCGGGCGAAGCGGCGCGTCAGGGCCGGCAGGTAGCGGTGGCCCAGCTGCAGCGCCCGCGCCTCGGCGCTGATCGCGGCGACCGGCCGGTCGGCCAGCATCGCGTCGACCAGGTGGCGCGCCACGCGCTCCGGCGGGTAGTCGCGGCGGCGGTACGCGGCCTGCTGGTGCTCGCTGAGCCGGCGCTGCTCGTCCGGGTCGGTGCCCACGAAGCGGGTGGTGCGCGTGATGTTGGTGTCGACGAAGCCGGGGCACACCGCGGTGACGCCGATCCCGGCGTACGCGAGCTCGGCGCGCAGCGACTCGGTGAGGCTGAGCACGGCGGCCTTGGTCGCCGCGTACGCCGGCAGCGACCGGCTCGGTGCGAACGCGGCGGCGCTGGCGACGTTGACGAGGTGACCGCCCTCGCCGTGCTCGGCGAGCATCCGGCCGAGCACGCGGGAGCCGTGCACGACGCCCCACAGGTTGACGTCGACGACGCGCCGCCAGTCCTCGAGCGTGGTGGCCAGGAACGGGCCGCCCATCCCGATGCCCGCGTTGTTGACGACGACGTACGGCACGCCGTGGGCGGTGGCCACGGTCTCCGCCACCCGGTCCCAGGCCGCGGGGTCGGTGACGTCGAGGACGTACGCCCACGCCTCGCCGCCCGCCTGCTCCACCAGGCCGACCGTCTCCTTCGCCGTCGTCTCGTCGAGGTCGGTGACCACCACGTCCGCCCCGCGGCGGGCGAGCTCGACGCAGGTCGCGCGGCCGATCCCGCTGCCCGCGCCCGTGACGAGGGCCAGCCGGCCGGCCAGGTCGCCGTGGCGCGAGCGCGGACGCAGCGAGCGGGGGAGCGGGCCGCCGGTGGTGTGGTCGACGAGGTCGGTGATCTTCGCGGCGACGGTCGCGGGCCGCTGGGCCACCACCCAGTGGTTGCCGACGATGGTGCGGGTGTGCAGCCGGGTCGCGAAGCCGACCGGAGCCCGGGTCTGCAGCGCGACCGAGACGTGCGCGTCGTGGGTGGGGGCGAGCACCTGGACGGGCACGTCGGTGCCGACCCGGCGGGGACGTCGCATCCGCTCGAGGAAGTTGGCGCGGTAGAGCTCCAGGCCGTTGACGGCGTCCTTGCGCGGGCGTCGCGTCACCGTCCGGCCGCGGCGCCAGGGCGTACCGGCCCGCTCCGAGTGCGCGACCGCCCGGTCCAGCAGGCCGGAGCGCGCGGCGAGCTCCGGCAGCACCGGCAGCTGGAACAGGGCGATGTAGGAGGACGCGGCCAGCTGTGCCAGCGCCGCGCGCGGGTGGCGGGCCCCGGCGCGCAGCCACCGCGCGGCCAGGTCGAGGCTGGGGCCGGAGATCGAGGTGAAGGAGGAGAAGCGCCCGGCGTGGGCGGGGTCGGTGACCGCCTCCCACGTCTGGATCGAGCCCCAGTCGTGGGCGGCCAGGTGCACGGGTACGCCCGGGCTCACGGCGTCGACCACCTCGCGCAGGTCGGTGGCCAGCCGCTCGAGGGCGTAGTCGCGGGTGCGGGCGGGCACCCCGGACGCGCCGCAGCCGCGCACGTCGTAGCGGACCACGCGGAACCGGTCGACGAGGTGGGCGGCCACGCCGTCCCACACGGTGCGGTCGTCGGGGTAGCCGTGCACGAGCACGAGGACGGGCGCGCCGACGGGCCCCTCCTCGACGACGGCGAGGTCGACGCCGTCGCTGGTGCGGACGGTGCGGGAGGTGGTGGTCGTCACCCCGGCGACGATAGGGCGGCGCGGTCGGGGGCGGCAAGGGATGTGACAGTGACGATGTCATATAGGTGGGCGATAGGCTCCCCGGGTGCGTATCGCCCGATTCCTCGTAGGTGAAGATCCCCAGTACGGCGTCCTGACGGGCGACCTCGACGAGCACGGCCAGCTCAGCGACGACGCGACGATCGTCGAGCTGGCCGGAGACCCGATGTACGTCGGCGTCAAGCTCCTCGAGCGCCAGCACAGGGTGGCCGACGTCAAGCTGCTCGCGCCGGTGATCCCGCGCAGCAAGGTGGTGGGCATCGGGCGCAACTACGCCAAGCACGCCGCCGAGCTGGGCAACGACGTGCCGAGCGAGCCGCTGGTCTTCCTCAAGCCCAACACCAGCGTCGTCGGCCCCGGCGACGCGATCGTGCACCCCGAGCAGTCGCGGGACGTGCAGTACGAGGGCGAGCTCGCCGTCGTCATCGGCCGGATCTGCCGCGACGTGCCCGTCGAGAAGGCGACCGACGTCATCTTCGGCTACACGATCGCCAACGACGTGACCGCCCGCGACCTGCAGAAGGGCGACGTGCAGTTCACGCGCGCCAAGGGCTTCGACACCTTCTGCCCCGTCGGCCCGTGGATCGAGACCGACCTCGACCCGCACGACTTCTCCCAGGGGCGGCGGGTGCAGACGTACCTCAACGGCGACGTCGTGCAGGATGGCACGACCGCCGACCTCGTCTTCGACATCCCCACCCTCGTCGCCTACGTGAGCAGCGTGATGACCCTGCTGCCCGGCGACCTCATCCTCACCGGCACCCCGGAGGGCGTCGGCCCGATGGCGCCGGGTGACGAGGTCGAGATCGTCGTCGAGGGCCTCGGCTCCCTGACCAACAAGGTGGTCTCCCGATGAACGCCCCCACCGGCAAGGACGTCCGCGTCCGCTTCTGCCCCTCGCCGACCGGGTCCCCGCACGTCGGCTTCGCCCGCACGGCGCTCTACAACTGGGCGTTCGCCCGCCACCACGGCGGCACCCTGGTCTTCCGCATCGAGGACACCGACAAGGCGCGCAGCACGCAGGAGTCCTACGACGCCATGCTCGGCGCGATGCGCTGGCTCGGCCTCGACTGGGACGAGGGGCCGGAGGTCGGCGGCCCGCACGCCCCCTACCGCCAGTCGGAGCGCGAGCACCTCTACCGCGACGTGCTGGCGCAGCTGGCCGCGTCGTCGTACACCTACGACTGCTTCTGCCGCAACGAGGAGGTCGACGCGCGCCGCAAGGCGTCGGGCTCCAAGGTGATGGGCTACGACGGCTTCTGCCGCGAGCTCACCCCCGAGCAGCGCGACGCCTTCGAGGCGGAGGGCCGGGCCTCGGTCGTGCGCTTCCGGATGCCCGACGGGTCGCTCACCTGGGACGACCTCGTGCGCGGCGAGATCACGTTCGAGACCGAGTTCGTGCCCGACTTCGCGCTGTGCCGCGCGAACGGCGACCCGCTCTACACCCTGGTCAACCCCGTCGACGACGCGCTGATGGGGATCACCCACGTGCTGCGCGGCGAGGACCTGCTCTCCTCCACGCCCCGCCAGCTCGCCCTGTTCGACGCGCTGGTCGCCCTCGGCGTGGCGCAGCGGACGCCGGCCTACGGCCACCTGTCGCTGATCACCGGCGAGGGCAGCAAGAAGCTCTCCAAGCGCGACCCCCAGGCCCACCTGTTCGCCTACCGCGACGAGGGCTTCCTGCCCGAGGGCCTGCTGAACTACCTCGCCCTGCTGGGCTGGGCGATCGCGGAGGACCGCGACGTGTTCACCATGGACGAGATGGTCGAGGCGTTCGACATCGGCCGGGTCAACCCGCAGCCGGCGCGCTTCGACACCAAGAAGGCCGAGGCGATCAACGCCGCCCACATGCGCACGCTCGGGCTCGACGAGATCACGCACCGGGTCCTGCCCTTCCTCAAGGACGCCGGCGTCGTGGGCGACCCGGTGAGCGACGCGGACGCTCAGCTGCTCGAGCAGGCGATGCCGCTCGTGGGCGAGCGGATCAACAAGCTCACCGAGGCCGTGGACATGCTCGGCTTCCTGTTCGTCGACGAGGAGGCGTTCACCCGGGACCCGGCGGACGTCGCCAAGGTGCTCGACGAGGACGGCCGCAAGGTCGTGGAGGCCTCGCACGACGCGCTCGCCGCGCTGGACGAGTGGTCCACCGCGGCCATCGAGGAGGCGCTGCGGGTGGCGCTGGTCGAGGGCCTGGGCCTCAAGCCGCGCAACGCCTTCGGGCCGGTACGCGTCGCGGTCACCGGTCGACGCATCTCGCCGCCGCTGTTCGAGTCCCTCGAGCTCCTCGGCCGCGAGCGCGGCCTGGGCCGGCTGCGCGGCGCGCTCGTCTGATGTCGTCGGAGTGGGCGCCGCCCGGCAGTGCCTCCGCGCCGCCGGCGGGCCCGGCTGGCCCGGCCGCCCCGGTGACGCCGGCTGCCCCGCCGGCGCCGGCCCCGGCGCCGTCTGCGGTACCGGGGGAGCGGGGCGGTCCGACGGCGGCGGAGCTCGACGCGGCGTACCCGCCGTTGGAGTACCACCGGCTGCACCTGGCTGGTGAGCGTGCCTGGTGGCGTGGCGTGCTCGGCGTGGTGGTCGTCGCCGCCTCGATGATGCTCGTGGTGCCCCTCGTGGTGCTCGTGGCCTTCGCGGCGGTGCTCGCGGCGACCGGCAGCGGGGTCGACGGCGCGCTCGACGCCCTGGTGCTCGATCCGGGGGAGCCGGTGCGGCCGGTCACGCTGGCGTACCTGCTGACGTCGCTGGCGGTGATGATCCCGGTCGTGTGGGCCGTCGGGCGGCTGCACGGCCTCAAGCCCCGCTGGCTGTCGTCGGTGGCCCCGCGGATCCGCTGGAAGTTCCTGCTGGCCTGCCTCGGCGTCTCCGTGGTGGCGTTCATCGCCGGCCTGGCGACCTCCGTCGTGGTGAGCCTGCTCGACCCGTCGCTCGCCGAGGTCGACCCCGCCGTCGACAGCCAGGTGACCCTCGCGAGCTGGTCGGCCACGACCCGCGACTTCCTGCTGGTCGTGCTGCTGGTGACGCCGTTCCAGGCGGCGGCGGAGGAGTACGTCTTCCGCGGCTACCTCACCCAGGTCGCCGGTGGCATCTTCTCCTCGGAGCGGCTCGCGAAGGTGCTGGCCGTCCTCGTGCCCGCGACGCTCTTCGCCCTGGCGCACGGGGCGCAGAACCCGCCGCTGTTCTTCGACCGCTTCGCCTTCGGCGTGATGGCCGGGGTGCTGGTCATCCTCACCGGCGGGCTCGAGGCCCCCATCGCGATGCACGTGGTCAACAACTGGTTCGCCTTCGGGCTGGCCGTGCTGCTCGGTCAGATGGACCAGGTCCTGACGGCCACCGAGAGCAGCTGGTGGGCCGTGCCGGTGACGGTCGTGCGGACCGCCGTCTTCCTCGGCGGAGCCCTCCTGGTGCACCGGTGGATGCGCGAGCGGAAGCGGGCCGACTCGGCCGTTTTGATCGCGTCCCGTGGTCGCGTGTATGGTCTCTCCTCGGCTCGGTAAGGGCCGGAACCATTGGGATATGGTGTAATTGGCAGCACGACTGATTCTGGTTCAGTTAGTCAAGGTTCGAGTCCTTGTATCCCAGCGAGATCGCGGTCCTGGTGGCCACCGGAACCGCGATTTTGTGTGAGACGCCAGCTTCGCTAGAGTCTCTCGAGTTGCCACAGGGAAGCCGCGAGGCGGATCTGCGGAGACGATGCCCCCGTTGTGTAGCGGCCTAGCACGCCGCCCTCTCAAGGCGGTAGCGCCGGTTCGAATCCGGTCGGGGGTACAGGCAGAAGGGCCCGGTCCATCGGACCGGGCCCTTCGTCATTTCCGTCCGCCGCGGTCCGGGGTCCGGGGGGACACAGGTCACGCTCCACGGCGCGGGACGACACCGGGCGGTGGGGAGCGGGCGTCCTAGGGTGGCGGGGGCCGACCGTCCGGTCGTCCACCCCCGCGCCACCACGAGGAGCACCCCCATGGCCCAGGTCACCGCCGTCGCCGAGGCGACCGTCCCCGCCGCCCCCGCCGAGGTGCGCGCGGCCCTGGCGGACTACGTCGAGACCCGGCCGGCGATCCAGCCGGAGCAGTACACCGACTACGCCGTGCTCGAGGGCGGCACGGGCGCCGGCACGGTCGCGACCTGGCGTCTGCACGCGACGAAGAAGCGCGTGCGCCACGTCGTCGCCGACGTCACGGTGGGCGAGGACTCGGTGACCGAGAAGGACCGCAACTCGACCCTGGTCACCGTCTTCCGGGTCACCCCGCAGGGATCGGGCTCGACCGTGGTCGCGACCACGACCTGGCAGGGCGCCGGCGGCATCGGCGGGTTCTTCGAGCGCACCTTCGCCCCCAAGGGCCTGGGCCGGATCCACACCGAGCTGCTGCAGAACCTCGCGGCGCGTCTGGGCTGAGCCGCCGAGCAGGGTCTCCCTGCCGTGTCCGATTCCCGCGTGTGTGCGTCGGTCGGGCGCGGCAGGATGGGCGGCATGACGACGAGCGACGACGCGGCGGAGGGTGCGGGCGCCGAGCCGGGCGCCACGACCCGCCGGCTCGACCCCGAGGCCTGCTACCGGGCCGTGAGCAGCCGCGACCGCCGTTTCGACGGCATGTTCTGGACGGCGGTGCGCACGACCGGGATCTACTGCCGTCCGTCGTGCCCGGCGCGTACGCCCGCCCTCGCCAACGTCGCCTTCCACCCCAGCGCCGCCTCGGCGCAGCGGGCCGGCTTCCGCGCCTGCAAGCGCTGCCTGCCCGACGCCGCACCCGGCAGTCCCGAGTGGGACGTCGCGGCCGACGTCGCGGGCCGGGCGATGCGGCTGATCGGCGACGGGCTGGTCGACCGGGCCGGTGTCGAGGGCCTCGCGGACGCCCTCGGGTACACCCCCCGCCACGTCCACCGCCTGCTCCTCGCCGAGCTCGGCGCCGGGCCGCTGGCGCTGGCCCGGGCACGGCGGGCCCAGACCGCCCGGACCCTGCTGGAGAGCACCGACCTGCCCGTCACCGACGTCGCCTTCGCCGCCGGGTTCGCCAGCGTCCGCCAGTTCAACGCGACGGTGCAGGAGGTCTACGCGACGTCCCCGCGCGAGCTGCGCTCCGCTCGGACGGTCGCGACCACGCCGCCGGGCGACGGCAGCGGCGCCCTGCACCTGCGGCTGGCGGTGCGCACGCCCTACGCGGGCGACGACGTCCTGACCTTCCTCGCCTTCCACGTCGTGCCGGGCATGGAGGTCGTGCGCGGGCGGGCGTACGCGCGCACCCTCGCGCTGCCCCACGGCCCCGCGGTCCTGGAGGTGGAGCTCGTCGACGTCCCGGCCGAGGTGCCCGGCGTCGCCCAGCTGCCGGTACGCCTGTGGCTCAGCGACCTGCGCGACACCGCGGCCGCCCTGGAGCGCGCGCGTCGGCTGCTCGACGCGGATGCCGACACCGCAGCCGCCTCCCGCCACCTCGGCGCCGACCCGCTCCTCGCGCCCCTCGTCGCCGCCCGGCCCGGTCTGCGCGTGCCGGGCGCCGTCGACGGCGCCGAGCTCGCGATCCGCGCCGTGATCGGTCAGCAGGTCAGCGTCGCGGGCGCGCGCACCGTGACCGGCCGCCTCGTGGCGCGCCACGGCGAGCCGCTGCCGGAGCCGCTGCGCGGGTGCGTACCGGGCCTGACCCACGTCTTCCCCGAGCCCGCGGCGCTGGCCGAGGCCGACCCGGAGCGGCTCTCGATGCCGCACGCACGCGGCCGGGCGGTGCTCGCGCTGGCGGCCGCGCTGGAGTCCGGGCGCGTGCGCCTCGACCGCGGCAGCGAGCGCGACGAGGTCCGCGCACGGATGGTGGAGCTGCCGGGCATCGGGCCGTGGACGGCCGACTACGTGGCCCTGCGCGCCCTGGGGCACCCCGACGTGTTCCTGCCGACCGACGTCGGCGTGCGCCGCGCGGTCGCCGGGCTGGGCCACCCGCCGCTGACGCCGGAGCGGGTCGAGGCGTGGCGGCCGTGGCGCTCGTACGCCCTGCTGCACCTGTGGTCGACCGTGATGCCGTCCGCGGCGCCGTCGGCGGAGAACGAGGAGGAGAGCTGATGTGGACCGTCGTGGACTCACCGATCGACGAGCTGCGCATCGTCGAGCACGAGGGGGCGATCACCGCGATCGAGTTCTCGCCGTTCCCCGACGCGCCGCTGCGTCCGACGGACGAGCGGGACGACGCCGTCCCGGTGCTCGTCGAGGCGGTGCGCCAGCTGCGGGCGTACTTCGCGGGCGCCCTGACGCACTTCGACCTGCCCCTGGCCCCGGCCGGCACGCCGTTCCAGCAGCGCGTGTGGGCGGAGCTGGCGCGGATCGGCTACGCGGAGACGGCCTCGTACGGCCAGGTGGCGCAGCGGCTCGGGATGAGCGGCGCGGCCTCGCGTGCCGTGGGGCTGGCCAACGGCCGCAACCCCGTCCCGGTCGTGGTGCCCTGCCACCGGGTGATCGGGGCGAACGGCACGCTGACCGGGTACGCCGGCGGCCTCGAGCGCAAGCGGGTGCTGCTCGACCTGGAGCGGGGCGCGCTGTTCTGAGCCGGCCCCGCTCGCGGCCTTCCCGGCTACTCCGCGGCGGCGCGGCGCAGCGACTCGCTGAGCCGCTCCGCGGCCGCGAGCACCGCGGGGGCGTGCATGCGGCCCGGCTGGCGCGAGAGGCGCTCGAGCGGACCGGAGACCGACACCGCGGCGATGACCTTGCCGCTGGGGGAGCGGACGGGGGCCGAGACCGACGCGACGCCCTGCTCGCGCTCGCCGACCGACTGCGCCCAGCCGCGGCGACGGATGCCCGAGAGGGCCGTGGCGGAGAACGCGGCGGTCTGCAGGCCCCGCTGCATCCGGTCCGGGTCCTCCCACGCGAGGAGGACCTGCGCCGCGGAGCCCGCCCGCATGGTCAGCTGGGAGCCCACGGGGATGGTGTCGCGCAGGCCGCTGGGCCGCTCGGCCGCGGCGACGCAGATGCGGTGGTCGCCCTGGCGGCGCCAGAGCTGGGCGGACTCGCCGGTGATGTCGCGCAGGCGTGCGAGCACGGGGCCGGCGGCGGCGAGCAGGCGGTCCTCGCCCGCGGCGGCGGAGAGCTCCGAGAGCCGGGGTCCGAGCACGAAGCGGCCCTGCATGTCGCGCGCCACGAGCCGGTGGTGCTCGAGCGCGACCGCCAGGCGGTGCGCGGTCGGGCGAGCCAGTCCGGTGCTGGCGACCAGCCCCGCCAACGTCGCCGGTCCGGCCTCCAGCGCGGTGAGCACCAGCGCCGCCTTGTCGAGCACGCCGACGCCACTTCCCTTGTCCATATGGCAATACTGACGTCTCATTCACTGGGATGCAAGGGTTAGAGTGCTCGGCGGGTCGGATGAGATCCACCGACCTCTGTGGCGCAGTTGGAGGAACCGTGAGTGGGACGGAGAGCCGTGCGGTCGCGCGCACGCTGGCCGAGAAGGTCTGGGACGAGCACGTGGTGCGGAGCGTCGAGGGCGAGCCGGACCTCCTCTACATCGACCTCCACCTCCTCCACGAGGTGACCTCGCCGCAGGCCTTCGACGGCCTGCGCCTCGCCGGGCGCCCCGTGCGCCGGCCCGACCTCACGCTGGCGACCGAGGACCACAACGTCCCGACCGTCGACTGGGACAAGCCGATCGCCGACCCGGTCTCGCGCACGCAGGTCGAGACGCTGCGGCGCAACGCCGAGGAGTTCGGCGTGCGGCTGCACCCCCTCGGCGACGTCGAGCAGGGCATCGTGCACATCATCGGCCCGCAGCTGGGCCTGACGCAGCCCGGGATGACGATCGTGTGCGGCGACTCGCACACCTCGACCCACGGCGCGTTCGGCTCGATCGCCTTCGGCATCGGCACGTCCGAGGTCGAGCACGTGCTCGCCACCCAGACGCTGCCGCAGGCCAAGCCGAAGACCATGGCCGTCACGATCGAGGGCTCCCTGCCCGAGGGCGTCACGGCGAAGGACATGGTGCTCACGCTGATCACGCACGCCGGCACGGGCGGCGGCCAGGGCTACATCGTGGAGTACCGCGGCCAGGCCATCCGCGAGCTCTCGATGGAGGGCCGGATGACCGTGTGCAACATGTCGATCGAGTGGGGCGCCAAGGCCGGTCTCATCGCGCCCGACCAGACGACCTTCGACTACATCCAGGGCCGTCCCGAGGCGCCGCAGGGCGACGACTGGGACGCGGCCGTGGCGCACTGGAAGACGCTGGTCACCGACGAGGACGCCGTCTTCGACCGCGAGATCGTCCTCGACGCCTCGCAGATGACCCCGTTCGTCACCTGGGGCACCAACCCCGGTCAGGGTGCGCCGCTCGGCGCGAGCGTCCCGTCGCCCGACGACTTCGACGAGCCGGACGACCGGTTCGCGGCGGAGAAGGCCCTCGCCTACATGGGCCTGGAGGCCGGGACCCCGCTGCGCGAGGTCAAGGTCGACACCGTCTTCGTCGGCTCCTGCACCAACGGCCGCATCGAGGACCTGCGCGCGGCCGCCGACGTGGTCCGCGGTCGCCACGTCGCCGCCGACACGCGTCTGCTCGTCGTGCCCGGCTCCGTGCGCGTGCGCCTGCAGGCGGAGGAGGAGGGCCTGGACGTGGTCTTCACCGAGGCGGGCGCCGAGTGGCGCGGCGCCGGCTGCTCGATGTGCCTGGGCATGAACCCCGACCAGCTCCAGCCCGGCGAGCGCAGCGCGTCGACGTCGAACCGGAACTTCGAGGGCCGGCAGGGCAAGGGCGGTCGCACCCACCTCGTCTCCGTCCCCGTGGCCGCGGCGACCGCGATCCGCGGCACCCTGTCGTCCCCCGCCGACCTGGAGCCGGCCGTCGCCGGCGCCCCGAGCTGAACCCGGGAGCTGTCATGGACAAGTTCACCTCGCACACCGGCGTCGGCGTCCCGCTGAAGCGCAGCAACGTCGACACCGACCAGATCATCCCCGCCGTCTACCTCAAGCGCGTCACGCGCTCGGGCTTCGAGGACGGGCTCTTCGCGGCCTGGCGCAACGACCCGACCTTCGTGCTGAACCAGCCGGCGTACGCCCAGGGCTCGGTGCTCGTGGCCGGCCCCGACTTCGGCACCGGCTCGTCGCGCGAGCACGCCGTGTGGGCCCTGCAGAACTACGGGTTCCGCGCGGTCATCAGCCCCCGCTTCGCGGACATCTTCCGCGGCAACTCCGGCAAGGCCGGACTGGTGGCGGCCCAGGTCGACGAGAAGGTCGTCCAGCGGCTGTGGTCGCTGCTCGAGGAGCAGCCGGGCGCCTCGGTGACCGTCGACCTCGAGACCCGCACCGTGCGCGCGGGCGAGGGCCCGGACGCGATCGAGGACTCCTTCGACATCGACGACTACACCCGCTGGCGCCTGCTGGAGGGCCTCGACGACATCGGCATCACGCTCGGCCACGACGCCGACATCACGGCGTACGAGTCGCGTCGGCCGGGCTGGAAGCCGGTCACCCAGCGGGCCTGATCGCGGAGCGCGGCCATCCGGTCGCGCTCCGCCGTCGAACTACGGTGGAACGAACGGCGCGCCGACCGGGCGCGCCGCACCGCAGCACCGACGAAGAGGAGTCCGCGTGACCACGATCTCGGCAGACGGCGTCCACCTCCACCACACCGACACCGGCGGCGCGGGCCGACCGGTCGTGCTGATCCACGGCTGGCCGCTGAGCGGGGAGTCCTGGGAGCACCAGGTGCCGGCCCTGACCGGCGCCGGCTACCGCGTCGTCACCTACGACCGCCGCGGCTTCGGCGGTTCCGACAAGCCCGAGACGGGCTACGACTACGACACGCTCGCCTCCGACCTCGACGCCGTCCTCACCCAGCTCGACCTCACCGACGTCACCCTGGTCGGGTTCTCGATGGGCGGCGGCGAGGTGGCGCGCTACCTCGGCACGCACGGCTCCGAGCGCGTCCGCGCGGCGGTCTTCGCGGCCGCGGTGCCCCCCTACCTCCTCAAGAGCGACGACAACCCCGACGGCGGGCTCACCGAGGAGGACGTCCAGGGCTTCGTCGACGGGGTCACGAACGACCGCGAGGGCTTCCTCGACGGCTTCACGACCGACTTCTTCTCGGTGGACGGGACCCTCGCCGTCAGCGAGGACGAGCGGCGCAAGGCCCTGGAGCTGGAGAAGTCGGCCACGCCGGCGTCGCTGGCCGGCTGCGTGAACGCGTTCGCCCGCACCGACTTCCGCGACGACCTCGCGCGGATCGGGGTGCCGACCCTCGTCATCCACGGCTCGGCGGACGCCACCGTGCCCTACGAGGTGTCGGGGCAGCGCACGGGCAAGGCGGTGTCCCAGGCGGAGATCGTCGTCGTCAAGGACGCCCCGCACGGGTTCAACGTCAGCCACGCCGAGAAGTTCAACGCGGCGCTGCTCGACTTCCTCGGCCGCAGCTGAGGCCCCCGCGAGCGGCTCCCGGCCGCACCGCGACGACCCCGGCCCGGTGACGCACCGGGCCGGGGTCGTTGTGGCGGCCGCCACATCCGCCTAGCGTGCGGCACAGCACCCGCGAGGCACGGGGCCGTCCCGGGGCGCACCGGAAGGAATCGGCAGTGAACAAGTCGCAGTTCATCGACGCGCTCTCCTCGAAGTTCGAGGGCAACAAGAAGGCGGCGGCGGAGGCGCTCGACGCGGTCGTCGACACCATCACCCGCGAGGTCGCCCGCGGGGAGAAGGTCGTCATCACCGGCTTCGGGGCGTTCGAGCAGCGGGTGCGCGAGGCGCGCACCGTCCGCAACCCGCAGACCGGCGAGCTCATCGAGGCGGCCCGCAAGGCGGTCCCGAAGTTCACCCCGGGCGCCGACCTGCGCAACGTCATCTCGGGCGCCAAGCAGCTGCCCGCCGCGACCGTGGGCGTCGCCGCGGACGCGGCGACCGGGCTCGTCGCGAAGGTGACCGGCAAGAAGGCGCCGGCGAGGTCGACCCGGCCCGCCGGGTCCTCCCCGGCCACCGGCTCGGCCGCGGAACCGGCGAGCGAGACGGCGGCGAGCACGTCGCCCGCGAAGAAGGCACCCGCGAAGAAGTCGTCGGCGAAGAAGAGCCCCGCGAAGAAGGCGCCGGCGAAGAAGGCGCCGGCGAAGAAGGCTCCGGCCAAGAAGTCGGCGGGCACCACGACGAAGGCCACGACGGCGAAGACGAGCCCCGCGACGAAGAGCCCGACGCCGGAGGCCTCGGGCACCACGACGAAGAAGGCTCCCGCCAAGAAGTCGTCGGGCACGACCACGAAGGCCACCACGGCGAAGAAGGCCACGGCGAAGAAGAGCCCGGCGAAGAAGGCCCCGGCGAAGAAGAGCCCCGCGAAGAAGGCCCCGGCCACGAAGACCGCGACCGGGACGCCGGCCGACGGCGGCTCGGCGGACTGAGCCCTCAGGCCAGCAGCGCGGCGGTGTGCGGCCCCACGCCACGGGCGGCGGCCGCCGCCAGCGCGGCCGCGTCGTCCACGTCGTGGCGCAGGGTGCCGAGGTCGCCGGGGATGGCGCTGGCCCGGGCCGCGTGGGCGGCCGCGGAGCCCGGCCCGAACGCGGGCGCGAACTCGGCGAGCGGGGCGGCGTACATCGTCGTCCCGGTCCCGTCGGCGTCGGCCACGAAGCAGGGGGCGCCGAGGTCGGTCGCGGCGGCCACGGCCGCGGCGAGGTCGTCGACCGCGAGGCCGGGGAGGTCGGCGCAGAGGGCGACCGGCAGCGCGTCCGGCCAACGGCGCACGGCCTCGGCCGCACCCTGGCGCAGGGTGCCGTTCAGGTCGCCGTGCAGCGGGTCGGGCACGACCACGCAGCCGAGCGCGCGCAGCTCGGCGGCGAAGCGGTGGTCGTCGCAGAGCACGAGCACGCCGACGACCCCGGGGGTGTCCAGCGCGACGGTGGCCGTGTCGAGGGCGAAGGCGGCGGCGAGCGCGCCCCGCAGCTCCGTGCCGACCGCGAGGCGCGACTTGCCGACGGCCGGGGGCTTCACCGGCAGGACGACGGAGGCGGTGGCCGTGGTGGTGGACATGGTGGGGTGATCCTCCCAGCCCCGCGCCGGTGGCCGGAAGGTGACCGGCCGGGCCACCACCTATCCTGCTCCGGGGCCCGGCTCAGGGCCCGTGGGCGACGACGAGACGACGAGGGGGTGCGGGCTGTGGGACTGCGACCGGTGCGACCGCTCGACCAGCCGCGGGGCTGGGCGTACGCGCTGGGCGCGGGGATCCTGAAGCCGACGCTGTTCTCCGCGGTCGGGCATACCTGGGGCGGCGGCGAGCACGTGCCCGCGACCGGGGGCTGCGTCGTCGCGCTCAACCACGTCACCAAGGTCGACCCGCTGTTCGCGGCGCACTTCCTCTACGACCACGGTCGGCTGCCGCGCTACCTCGCGAAGTCCGGTCTGTTCGAGGTCAAGGGCCTCGGCGGCTTCCTGCACGGCGCGGGCCAGATCCCGGTGCAGCGCGAGAGCGCGGGTGCGTCGGCGTACGCGGCGGCCGTCGCGGCCGTGCGGGCGGGGGAGTGCGTCGTGGTCTACCCCGAGGGCACCATCACCCGCGACCCGGACCTGTGGCCCATGACCGGCAAGTCCGGCGCCGCGCGGATCGCGCTGGCTACGGGATGCCCCGTCATCCCGGTGGCCCAGTGGGGCGCCCAGGACGTGCTGGCGCCGTACGCCAGGGCCCCGCGCCTGCTGCCGCGCAAGCACGTCACGGTGCAGGCCGGCCCCCCGGTGGACCTGGCGGACCTCCTGGACCTCGCGGCCGGCCGTGACGGTGCGGGTGGGAACGACGCCGCCGCCCGGGCCAGGGAGGCGACGCACCGGATCATGGACGCCGTCACGCTGCTGCTCGCCGGGATCCGCCACGAGCAGCCGCCGAGCGAGCGGTTCGACCCGCGCGCGGCGGGCGTCAGCGAGTTCGGCCGGCCCGAGGCCGTGCCGCCGTCGGACCCGCCGCGCGAGGCGCGCGGCGAGGACCGCCCGACCACCACCGACGAGGAGAAGGCATGACGAAGATCGCGGTGGCGAGCGCCGGGTCCTGGGGCACGGCGTTCTCGCTCGTGCTCGCCGACGGGGGCAGCGACGTGACCCTGTGGGCACGCCGCGAGGAGGTGGCCGAGCGGATCACGACGCGGCACGAGAACACCGACTACCTGCCCGGCATCCAGCTGCCGCCCAGCGTCACCGCGACCACGGACGCCGAGGAGGCGTTCGCGGGCGCGGACATCGTCGTGTGGTCGATGCCCTCGCAGACCCTGCGCGGCAGCCTCGCCGAGTGGCGCGACCTCGTGCCCCGCGACGCGGTCTCGGTGTCGCTCATGAAGGGCGTCGAGCTCGGCACGGTCGAGCGGATGAGCCAGGTGATCGCCGAGTCGCTGGACGTGCCGAGCCGCCAGGTGGCCGTGATCAGCGGCCCCAACCTGGCCAAGGAGATCGCGCGGCGCGAGCCGGCCGCCTCCGTGGTGGCCTGCGAGGACGAGGAGACCGCGCGCCGCCTGCAGCGGCTGTGCCACACGCCCGCCTTCCGCCCCTACACCTCCACCGACGTCGTCGGCTGCGAGATCGGCGGCGCCTACAAGAACGTCGTGGCGCTCGGCGTCGGGATGGCGGTCGGGCTGGGCTTCGGCGACAACACGACCGCCTCGGTGATCACCCGGGGCCTCGCGGAGACCGCCCGGCTCGCGGTCGCCCTCGGCGCCAACCCGCTGACGCTGATGGGCCTGGCCGGCCTGGGCGACCTGGTCGCGACGTGCTCGTCGCCCCTGAGCCGCAACCGCACCTTCGGCGAGCGCCTGGGCAGCGGGATGACCACCGACGAGATCTACGCCTCGACGCGGCAGGTCGCCGAGGGCGCGAAGTCCTGCAGCTCGCTGCGCGACCTCGCCGAGCGCACCGGCGTGGACGTGCCGATCGCCGAGCACGTCGACGAGGTGGTCGCCGGCAAGATCACCGCCCGCGACATGATGGCGGCGTTCGTGGCCCGCGAGACGAAGGCCGAGTCGGACTGAGCCCCGCCGGGGCCCACGGGCCTCAGGACCAGGCGCGCAGCGCCCGGTCGAGGTCGTCCCACAGGTCCTCGACGTCCTCGATGCCGACCGAGAGCCGCACGAGCGACTCCGGGATCGTCGCGGCCTCGGTCCTCCATCGGCGACGACGCTCCAGGCTGGACTCCACGCCGCCGAGGCTGGTGGCGTACACCCACACCTGCGTGGCGTGGCACAGCAGGTCCGCCGCGCCGGCGCCGCCGGCCAGCTCCACGCCGACGATGCCGCCGAAGCCGGGGTAGCGCACCCGCGTGACGGCCGGGTGGGCCTCGAGGCGGCGCGCCAGCTCGGTCGCGTTCTGCTGCGCGCGCTCGACGCGCAGGTGCAGCGTGCGCATGCCCCGCAGGGCCAGCCAGGTCTCGAGCGTGCCGGGGGTGGCGCCCAGCAGGTCGCGACGCTTCTTCAGCACGTCGTGGAGCTCGTCGTCGCGCACGACGACCGCGCCGAGCAGCGCGTCCGAGTGCCCGGCGAGGTACTTCGTCGCCGAGTGCACGACGATGTCGGCGCCCAGGTCCAGCGGCTGCTGCAGCAGGGGGGTCGCGAAGGTGTTGTCGACCACCGAGTACGCCCCCGCCTCGCGCGCCGCGGCCGTCAGCGCGCGGATGTCCGCGATCTCGAGCGCCGGGTTGGTCGGCGACTCGAGCCACAGCAGCGCCACGTCGTCGTCGAGCGCGGCGCGCACGGCGTCGGTGTCCTCGATGTCCACGAGGCGCGAGCGCGCGCGACCGCGCAGCTGCGCGTCGCCGAGCTGGCCGAGGGTGCCCTGGTACGCGTGCTGCGGGGCCACCACGACCGCGTCGTTGGCGACGAGGTCGAGCACGGTGGCGACGGCGGCGAGCCCGGAGGAGAAGGCCAGCGCGCGGCCGCCCTCGAGCTCGCCGAGGGCCTCCTCGAACGCCGTCCAGGTCGGGTTGCCGTAGCGCCCGTACTCCACGTCCCCGCCCGCCACGTAGGTGGCCGCCATGGTCAGCGGCGTGTTCAGCGGAGCGTCCGGTACGACGGCCGGGCGGCCGGCGTGGACGGCGCGCGTCGCGGGGCGGTGCTGGGGGGAGGTGTCCGGCGTGGGGACCGACACGGTCGGGCGCGGGGCGTCGTCAGGCATGGCCACCAGCGTAGGCCGGTAGGGTCCTGCGCCATGAGCGAGCCCAGTTCCCGCCGTCCGCGGGTCGCCGTCGTGTTCGGCGGCCGGTCGGCCGAGCACTCGATCTCCTGCATCTCGGCGGGCAGCGTGATCGCGGCGCTCGACCCGGAGCGCTACGACGTCGTCCCGGTCGGCATCGCCACCGACGGGCGGTGGGTGCTGGAGGACCCGACGACCAACCGGCTCGAGCTCGGCCCGGGTGGCGCGCTCCCGACGGTGCAGGGCGGGACGGGCGTGCAGATCGTCGCCGGGGACGCGCCCGAGCTGGTCGCCACCGACCCGGGCGAGGTGCCGCCCGTGCTCGGCGAGGTCGACGTCGTCTTCCCGGTCATGCACGGCCCGTTCGGCCAGGACGGGACGCTGCAGGGCCTGCTGGAGATGGCGGGCGTGCGCTACGTCGGCGCGGGCGTGCTGTCGTCCGCGGTCGGCACCGACAAGATCTTCATGAAGCGGCTCTTCGAGGTCGCCGGCCTGCCCGTGCTGCCCTACGTCGCGATCACGCCGCGCGACTGGGCGCGCGACGAGGCGGGCGTACGCCGTCGGGTCGCCGACCTGGGGCTGCCCGTGTTCGTCAAGCCCGCTCGTGCCGGGTCGAGCTTCGGGATCTCCCGCGTCGACGACCTCACCGACCTCGACGCGGCGCTGGACGAGGCGCGTCGCCACGACCCGAAGGTGGTCGTGGAGGCCGCGGCCGTCGGCGCCCGCGAGGTCGAGTGCGGCGTGCTCGAGGGCGAGTCGTTCGGCGACCACCGCACCAGCGAGATCGCCGAGATCCGGGTGACGGGGGACCACCAGTTCTACGACTTCGAGGCGAAGTACCTGCCCGAGGAGAACACGGCGCTGGACGTGCCCGCGGTGCTCGACGAGGCGGTGGCGCGGCAGGTGCGCGAGCTGTCGGTCGCCGCGTTCGAGGCGCTGGACTGCGAGGGCCTGGCCCGGGTCGACTTCTTCGTCTTCCCCGACGGCCGGGTGGTCGTCAACGAGGTCGAGACGATGCCGGGCTTCACGAGCCTGTCGATGTTCCCGCGGATGTGGGCCGCGAGCGGGGTCGACTACCCGACGCTGGTCGACCGCCTGGTGCGCCTGGCCCTGGCCCGCGAGGCCGGGCTGCGCTGAGCGCTCAGGTGCAGGACTCGACCAGCTCCGCGTTTTCGCGGATGGCCGGCGCCAGCGCCACCATCTCGTCGGCCGGTGGGCGCAGCCGCGCCGGGATGCGCACCTGCACGACGGGCTCGTAGCCGATCGTGGTGAGCACGACGTCGGCGGCCGGGTCGAGCGCGGAGCGCTCGTCGACGTACCACTGGACCTCCTCGACCACGTCGCACGGCGAGGTCGGCCCGAAGGCCAGGGGCATCTCGGCGCCGCACACCAGCACGACCACCGGGTCGCCCCACGCCTGCGCGGCGACCCCGGCCGGCTCGACGTCGCGGGTCTCCTGGCCGCCGAGCTCGTCGGGCAGGGCGTCCAGGAGGCCCGTGCACGCCTCCTCGGCCGCTCCCAGGTCCTCGAGCTGCGCGGCGCCCTCGACCGTCACCGTGCCGGCTCCGCACGCCGTGAGCACCAGCAGCGCCGCCGACAGGGGTACGCCGAGCGCGCAGCGCGTGCGGCGGGTGCTGGGACGCATGCGGTCGGCCTCCCGGGTGGTCGTCGTGGCGGGAGGCCCCAGCGTCCCACGGTCGGTGCCGGGTGGTGGGATGGGGCCATGGTGACGTCGGAGGCCGGGTCGGGAGCGGGCGGCACGGGCGCGGGGCTGCTCGCGGACGTGGGGGAGGACGCGGTCGTGGCGACCCTGCTGGAGCGCTTCGCCGCGCTCGGTCCCGCGGCGGGCGAGCCCGACGACGTGCTGGTCGGCCCGGGCGACGACGCTGCCGTCCTGCGCGTGCGCCGCGGCCACGCGGTGGTCTCGACCGACCTGCTGGTGGAGGACCGCCACTTCCGCCGCGACTGGTGCTCCGCCACCGACGTCGGCCACCGCGCCGCCGCCCAGAACCTCTCCGACATCAACGCCATGGGCGGTCGGGCCCACTCGCTCACGCTCGGGCTGGCGCTGCCCTCCGACCTGCCGCTGGCCTGGGTGCGCGAGTTCGCCGACGGGTTCGCGACCGAGGCCGCGCGCGTCGGCGCCCGGGTGGTCGGCGGCGACGTCACGGGCGGCGACCAGGTGGTCGTCGCCGTGACGGTGCTGGGCACCGTCGCCAAGGCCCCCGTGCTGCGCTCCGGCGCGCGACCCGGTGACGTGGTCGCCCTCTGCGGGCGCCAGGGCTGGGCCGCCGGCGGCCTGGCCGTGCTGGGTCGCGGCTTCCGCTCCCCGCGGGTGCTGGTGGAGGCCTACCGGCGCCCTGAGCCGCCGTACGCCGCGGGCCCGGCCGCCGCGGAGGCCGGGGCCACGGCACTGGTGGACGTCTCCGACGGGCTGCTCTCGGACGCGGGCCACGTCGCGCAGGCCTCGGGCGTGCGGATCGACCTGCGCACCGCCGACCTCGAGGTCGCGGAGCCGCTGCACGCCGTCGGGTCGGCGCTCGGGGCGGACCCGCTGCGGTTCGTGCTCACCGGGGGTGACGACCACCCGTTGCTGGGCACGTTCCCCGCCGGCGCGACCCTGCCGGAGGGCTGGCGCGCGGTGGGCGCGGTGCACGAGCTGCGCGTCGACGACACCTCCGCGGTCACGGTCGACGGCGAGGTGCCGGAGGGCGACCTGGGGTGGCGGCACTTCTGAGCCCGCCGGGCGTCGCGCTGGTCGCCAGGCCGGTCAGGAGGCCGTCCGGGGACAGCAGAAGGCCCTCCCGGTCTCGACCGGGAGGGCCTTCGAAGAGCTGCGCAGGCGCAGGGTCAGCGGCTGACCTTGCCGGCCTTGAGGCAGCCCGTGCACACGTTGAGGCGCTTCGGGGTGCCGTCCACCTTGGCGCGCACGCGCTGGATGTTCGGGTCGAAGCGACGCTTCGTGATCTTCCGCGACCACGGCCTGTTGTTGCCGAAGCCCGGCTTCTTGTCGCAGATGTCACAGACGGCAGCCACCGTGAACTCCTGAAGTCGAGATTGAGTCTTGATCGGGTGTCCTCGGTCGGCTGCGGGCACGCAACGTCGACTGAGCAACCACGGAAGAGTAGCCCAGGGGAGCGAGGGGTGCGAATCGACGCCGATGACCGTGCGGGCCGTCGGTCCCGACGACTACCCTCACCCCTCGTGCAGCCCGTCCGCCTCGAGATCGTCACCCGCTTCGTGGACATCGCGGCGGACGCCCTGGCGGACGCGCGCGAGGAGATCGACGCCCTCAACGTCTTCCCCGTGCCCGACGGCGACACCGGCACCAACATGTTCCTCACCATGTCCGCTGCCCGCGAGGCCCTCGGGCAGGCGCTGCGGGACGCCGGCCTGGCGCACATCGCCGGCGACGCGCACGCCGGCGCGCCCGACGTGGAGATCACGCCGGAGCACCTGGGTGCGGCGCTGCGTGCCCTCGGCCGCGGCGCCCTGCTGGGGGCCCGCGGCAACTCCGGGGTGATCCTGGCCCAGATGCTCGGTGCGGTGACGCACCACCTCGAACACGCGGAGCCGGGCGTACGGGCGGCCACCCTGGTGGCAGGCGCCCTCGCGGAGGCCACGCGCGCCAGCTACGAGGCCGTCGGCGACCCGGTCGAAGGCACGATCCTCACGGTCGCCCGCGCGGCCAGCGAGGCCGCCGTCGCGGTGGCCGAGCGCCCCGAGGCGCGCAGCCGGCACGTGTACGTCGCTGCGGCAGCCGCGGCCCGCGAGGCCCTGCAGGCGACGCCCGGTCAGCTCCGGGCGCTGGCCGACGCCGGCGTCGTCGACGCGGGCGGTCGCGGGCTGACGGTCATCCTCGACGCCGCGGAGACCGCGCTGACCGGGCGCCGCCCGCTGCCGGTGCGCACGCAGCTGGGGCAGCACACGATCCCCCTCGCGCGCCCCGCGGGCGAGGCGGCGCCGGGCACCCCGGCGTACGAGGTGATGTACCTGCTGGACCGCTCCACCCCCGAGGCCGTGGCCGGCCTGCGGCGGCGGCTGGGCGGCCTGGGCGACTCGCTGGTCGTGATCGGCCAGGAGGACCTGTGGAACGTGCACGTGCACACGGACGACCCGGGCGCCGCGGTCGAGGCCGGGGTCGAGGCCGGCCGGCCGCACCAGATCCGGATCACCCACTTCGGTGACGAGGCCGCGCACGCCCACCACGACGAACCCGCCGGCGCGGGCCACGACCACGACGGCCACGGGCCGGCGACGGACGGCCACGACCGGGACGCCGCCGACCGGACGAGCCCGTCGGTGCGCCGCACGGGCCGTGCCGTGGTCGCGGTCAGCGCCGGGCCGGGGTTGGAGCAGGTGTTCGCCGACGCGGGCGCCGTGCCGGTGCCGGGTGGCCCGGGCGAGCGGCCCTCGGCCGGCATGCTGCTCGACGCGGTGCGCAGCAGCGGCGCGGCCGAGGTCGTGCTGCTGCCGAACGACCCCGACTCCGTGCGCACCGCCGAGGTGGCGGCGCGCACCGCGGAGGAGGACGGCGACGTGCGGGTCGCCGTCGTGCCGAGCCGCACGCAGGTGCAGGGTCTGGCCGCGCTGGCGGTGCACGAGCCCGGCCGCGGCTTCGGCGCGGACGTGCTGGAGATGACCGCCGCCGTGCGGCACTGCCGCCACGGCGCCGTCACCCGCGCGGCCCGCCGGGCCATCACCACGGCCGGCCCCTGCGAGCCGGGCGACGCGCTCGGGGTCGTGATGGGGGACTTCGCCGTCGTGGGCGAGGACCTGTACGCGGCGGCCGTCGAGGTGCTGACGCGCCTGATGGCGGTCGGCGGCGAGCTCGTGACGGTGGTCGCGGGCGCCGAGGCGGACGGGCTGGCGTACCGGGTCGTACGGTGGGTCGAGCAGACCTACCCGGGCGTCGACGTGGTCACCTACGACGGCGGCCAGCCGCGCTACCCGCTGCTGGTGTCGGTCGAGTGAGCGTGGCGCGCGGATGATCACGTTCGACTCGCCCGTCGAGACCGTCTTCGGCGGCGCCCCCAAGAAGGTCGCGAAGGTCAAGGAGCAGCTGGGCCTCGTCACCGTCGGGGACCTGCTGCGCCACTTCCCGCGGACCTACCTCAAGGTCGGCGAGCTCACCCAGGTCGGCGACCTGGAGAAGGGCCAGCAGCTGACCATCGTCGGGCGGGTCGCCGACACGCAGGTACGCACGTACCGCGACCGCCGCACCGGCCGCACGGCCTACCGCGTCGAGGTGGTCGTGGAGACCGACGGTCCCGCGCTGCGGCTGACGTACTTCGCCCAGCACAAGGGCCTGGCCGGCCACCACGAGAGCCGGCACCGACCCGGCACGCTGGGCGTCTTCCTCGGCCGGGCCGACGTCTTCAACGGTCGCTGGCAGCTGACCAACCCCACGATGGTGCCGCTGGAGACGACGGCGCCGACCACGCAGCGCGACGAGGCCGGCCGGGTCGCCGTCGCGGGCCTGCGCGACCTGTTCCCCGTCTACCCCGCCACGGCGGGCGTGGAGTCGTGGGACCTCCAGGCGGCCGTCGGGTTCGCCCTGAGCGTCGTCGAGGCGCCGGAGGACCCGCTGCCCGAGGACCTGCGGGAGCGGCGTGGGCTCGTCGGGCTGCGGGAGGCGTTCTCGCGGGTGCACCAGCCGGACTCCTACGGAGACGTCCAGCGTGGCCTCGGCCGGTTCCGCTTCGACGAGGCGCTGGTCACGCAGGTCGTGCTCGCCCGCCGCCGGGCGGCGCTGCGCGCGGTGGCGGCGGCCCCGCGCACGGGCGTGGCCCCCGACGGCACGCGTGGCGGACTGCTGGAGGCCTTCGACGCCCGCCTGCCGTTCGAGCTGACCGCGGGGCAGGTCCAGGTGGGCGAGGAGATCGCCGCCGACCTCGCCGCCGACCACCCGATGAACCGGCTGCTCCAGGGAGAGGTCGGCTCCGGCAAGACGCTGGTCGCGCTGCGGGCGATGCTGCGGGTCGTCGACTCCGGGGGCCAGGCCGTCCTGCTCGCCCCGACCGAGGTGCTCGCCCAGCAGCACCACCGCTCGCTGAGCCGGATGCTGGGCGACCTCGCCCAGCCCGGGATGCTCGGCGGGGCGGACGAGGCGACGGGCGTACGCCTGCTCACCGGTTCGATGGGCGTCGCCCAGCGGCGCCCGGCGCTCCTCGACATCGCGTCGGGGGAGGCGGGGATCGTGGTCGGCACGCACGCGCTGCTGGAGGACACGGTCTCGTTCGCCGACCTCGGCCTGGTCGTCGTCGACGAGCAGCACCGCTTCGGCGTCGAGCAGCGCGCGGCGCTCACCTCGAAGGCGGCCACGCCGCCGCACGTGCTGGTGATGACCGCGACGCCCATCCCGCGCACCGTCGCCATGACCGTCTTCGGCGACCTCGAGACCTCCGTGCTCGCCGAGCTGCCCGCCGGCCGCGCCCCGATCCAGTCGACCGTCGTGCCGCTGGCCGACGCGCCGCGCTGGTACGACCGCGTCTGGGAGCGCGTGCGCGAGGAGGTCTCCCGCGGCCACCAGGCGTACGTGGTGTGCCCGCGCATCACGGACGGCGACGCCGAGCAGGGCGAGAGCGACGCGGTCGACCTGGACGCCGAGGGCGAGGCGCTGGCCCCGCCGACCGAGCAGCCCGCGGCGGTGGAGACCACGACGGCCCAGCTCGCCGAGGGCCCCCTCGCGGGCCTGCGGGTCGCCGCCCTGCACGGGAAGCTGCCGGCCGAGGAGAAGGACCGCGTGATGCGCTCCTACGCGGCGGGGGAGATCGACGTCCTCGTCGCGACGACCGTGATCGAGGTGGGCGTCGACGTGCCGAACGCGACGACGATGGTGCTCCTCGACGCCGACCGGTTCGGCGTCTCGCAGCTGCACCAGCTGCGCGGCCGGGTCGGCCGTGGCGGGCTGCCGGGGCTGTGCCTGCTGGTCAGCCGCGCCCAGGTGGGCACCCCGGCCCGGGACCGGCTCGACGCGGTCGCGGCGACCACCGACGGCTTCGAGCTGAGCCGCGTCGACCTCGAGCAGCGACGCGAGGGCGACGTCCTGGGGGCCTCGCAGTCGGGCTTCCGCTCCAGCCTGCGGAACCTGCGGGTCCTGCGCGACGAGAAGACGATCGTCGCGGCCCGCGAGGAGGCGCTCGCACTGCTCGAGACCGACCCGGCCCTGCGCGGCCTGCCGCAGGTCGGCGCGGCCGCCGACGAGCTGGAGGCCTCGGCCAACGCCTCGTTCCTGGAGAAGTCGTGACCCGGATCGTGGCCGGCCGCGCGGGCGGGCGACGGTTGGCGACGCCCAGGGGCGACGCGACCCGGCCCACGTCCGACCGGGTGCGCGAGGCCCTCTTCTCCACGCTGGTCTCGCTGCTCGGCGACGTCGACGGGCTGCGGTTCCTCGACCTGTACGCGGGTTCCGGCGCCGTCGGCCTGGAGGCCTGGTCGCGGGGTGCCACCGCGACGCTGGTCGAGTCGGACCGCCGCACGGCCGGGGTGGTCGCCGCCAACGTGAGGGAGCTGGGCGCCGGCGCGGAGGTCCGCGTCGTCACCGCCGCCGTGGCCACGTTCCTCGAGCGCGGACCGGTCGAGGGGGCCGTCTTCGACGTGGTCTTCGCCGATCCGCCGTACCCGCTGCCCGAGGCCGCGGTGGCCGCCGACCTGGCGGCGCTGGTGGCCCACGGGTGGCTGGCGCCCGACGCCGCGGTGGTCGTCGAGCGGTCCTCGCGCAGCCCGGAGCCGACCTGGCCGGACGGCCTCGAGCGCGAGCTCAGCCGGCGCTACGGCGAGACCACGCTCTGGTACGGTCACGCGCCATGACGCGCGCCGTGTGCCCGGGCTCGTTCGACCCGGTGACGCTGGGCCACCTCGACATCGTCACGCGCGCCGCGCGGCTCTTCGACGAGGTCGTGGTCGCGATCGGCACGAACGCCTCCAAGCGCCGGCTCTTCACCCCCGAGGAGCGCATCGACATGCTCGTCGAGGCCACCGCCCACCTCCCGGGGGTCCGCGTCGAGGGCTTCACCGGCCTGCTGACCGACTTCTGCGCCGAGCAGGGCGCCGAGGCGCTCGTGAAGGGGCTGCGGGGGTCCACCGACTACGAGTACGAGCTGCCGATGGCCCGGATGAACGACCACCTCTCCGGCGTGGAGACCGTGTTCGTGGCGGCGCGGCCGCAGTTCACCCACGTCTCGTCGAGCCTGGTCAAGGAGGTCGCCTCGCTCGGGGGCGACGTCTCCGCCTTCCTCACCCCCGCGGTCCACGAGCGGCTCCTCGCGCGTCTCGCGCAGCGGTGACCTCGGGTTTGGTCCCGTCGGCGGGCGGTGGGTACCATTCCCCGGTTCTGTCTGCCCGTGCGTCGGAAGTGAATACCCTGAACCGCCTGGACCCGAGAGCGCCGCTCGTGCTCGACACACGCGAGCTCGGCCGCCGCCCGGGGTCCCAGCACCAGGTGTCCACCACCGTCCCTGCGCCGGCAGAGCTCGGCATCGAGGTCCTCGGTGTCCCCGAAGGTGCGCCGGTCGAGATCGACCTGCGCCTGGAGGCGGTCATGGAGGGCGTCCTGGTCACAGGCACGGCGCACGCCGTCCTCGTCGGCGAGTGCGTGCGGTGCCTGGAGGAGATCGACGACGAGATGTCGGCGGACTTCCAGGAGCTGTTCGTCTACGACGACGGGAACGCGGACGCCGAGGCGGACGAGGAGCTCGACGTCCGGCGGCTCGTGGACGACCTGGTCGACCTCGAGCCGATGCTGCGGGACGCGGTGGTGCTCGCACTGCCGTTCCAGCCGCTGTGCTCCGAGGACTGCCCGGGGCTGTGCACCGAGTGCGGTGCGCGGCTCGCGGACGACCCGGAGCACGGGCACGGCGAGCCGATCGACCCCCGGTGGGCCGGTCTCGCCGAGCTGAAGGACGCCGGCTCCTCCGGGACCGGCGAGAACTGAACGTCCGGGGCGCAGAGCGTCCCGTCAGGTGCCGGCGGACCCCCGTCGGCCAACGAAACAGGAGTGAGAAGTGGCTGTCCCGAAGCGGAAGATGTCGCGCAGCAACACGCGTCACCGTCGGTCGGCGTGGAAGGCGTCCGTGCCGTCCCTCGTGACCTGCGTGAACCCCGCCTGCGGTGCCCAGCACCTGCCGCACCGCGCGTGCGGCAACTGCGGCCAGTACGGCGCGAAGGCGAGCCGTCGCCAGGTCCTCTGACCCGGCACGACTCCTCACGCTCGTCGTCCTGACCGAGTACGCAGACCTCCGGGCAGCGCTCGGGGACCCTCACCTGGTCCCCGAGCTGCTGGACCGCGCGCTGACGCACCGCTCGTACGCGTACGAGCACGGCGGCCTCCCGCACAACGAGCGCCTCGAGTTCCTCGGGGACTCGGTGCTGGGGATCGTCGTGACCGAGACGCTGTACGAGGCGCACCCGGACCTCTCCGAAGGCCGCCTCGCCAAGCTGCGGGCCGCGGTCGTGAACGCGCGCGCCCTGGCGCAGGTCGCCCGCGGCATCGGACTGGGCGAGAACATCAAGCTCGGCCGGGGCGAGGAGGCCACCGGTGGTCGTGACAAGGCGTCGATCCTGTCCGACTGCCTGGAGGCCGTGATCGGCGCCGTGCACCTCTCCGGCGGGATCACGGTCGCCGCCGACGTCGTGCACCTCCTCTTCGACCCTCTGATGGAGGCCGCCGCCGCGCTGGGCGCCGGCCTCGACTGGAAGACGTCGCTGCAGGAGCTGGGCGCGGAGCGCTCGCTCGGCGTCCCGGAGTACCTCATCACCGACGAGGGCCCGGACCACCTCAAGACCTTCACGGCGCGGGTACGCGTCGGCGAGGGCGTCTACGGCCACGGCGTCGGGCGCTCCAAGAAGGAGGCGGAGCAGCAGGCCGCGCAGACGGCGTACCAGGAGCTGGTCGCCGCGCTCGAGCCCGCCGAGACCGCGGTCACCGAGCCCGCCGAGCCCGCCGCCGAGACCGCTGCCACCGAGCCGACCGACGGTGCCGGAGCTCCCTGAGGTCGAGGTCGTCCGCGCGGGCCTCGAGCGCCACGTCGTGGGCGCCACGATCGCCGCGGTCGAGGTCCTCCACCCCCGTCCCGTCCGCCGCGACCCCGGCGGACCCGCCGGCTTCTCCGACGCCCTGCGGGACCGGCGCATCGTCGGGGCCCGGCGCCGCGGCAAGTACCTGTGGCTGCCGCTCGACAACGGCGACGCCCTCACCGCCCACCTCGGCATGAGCGGCCAGATGCTGGTCCAGCCCGCCGCAGCCCCGGACGAGCGGCACCTGCGGGTGCGCTTCCGCCTCGACGGCGCCCCCGACGGTGGGCCCGACGGCACCGGTGCCACCGACCTGCGCTTCGTGGACCAGCGGATGTTCGGCGGCGTCGCGGTCAGTGTCGGCGGCGCGGACCTCCCGCCCGAGATGGCCCACGTCGCCCGCGACCCGCTCGACCCGGACTTCGACGACGCGGCGTTCGTGGCCGCGGTCCGGCGGCGCGCGTCGGCGGTCAAGCGGATCCTGCTCGACCAGACGGTGGTCTCGGGGGTCGGCAACATCTACGCCGACGAGGCGCTGTGGCGCAGCCAGATCCACGGCGAGCGACCGGGGCAGCGGCTGCGGCCGGTGCAGGTGCGCTCGCTGCTGACCGAGGTCCGCGCGGTGATGGCGGAGGCGCTGGCGCAGGGCGGGACGTCGTTCGACGCGCTCTACGTCAACGTCAACGGCGAGTCGGGCTACTTCGACCGCTCGCTCGACGCGTACGGCCAGGAGGGTCGGCCGTGCCGGCGGTGCGGGACCGCGGTGCGGCGGGTCGCGTTCATGAACCGCTCCTCCTACTTCTGCCCCCGCTGCCAGCCGGTCCCGCGTCGGATTGACCGACGCGCGGCCGGGTGAGACATTTGACGACGGCCCATTCCGGCCACCCCACCCACCACGCACTTTTCTCCGGAGGAACGTCCATGGCCAAGGCGCTGATCGGCTACCTGAACAGCGACCTGCGGGTTCCCTCGGGGCTGGCGGTCGACAACGCCCGCCTCCGCGCGCGTGTCAGCGACCTCGAGGCGCTCGTGCTGCGTCTCCAGGCCGAGAACGACAGGCTGGCCGCCGCGCACGCCGCCGTGCTCCTCGACCTCGAGGACGCCGCGAGCGAGCTGCAGCCCGCCTGAGCCTGATCGCCCGCACGCCCGCACCCCCTGCGGCGCGGGTGCCCCCATGCGCAGCATCTCGGAGCTCCTCGCCCCTGCGCGCCTCGGCCCGGACTTCCGCCGGCTGCTCGGCGCCTTCTGGACCGCGAACCTCGCCGACGGCGTCATGCTGGCCGCCGGCCCCCTCCTCGTCGCGTCGCTGACGCGCGACCCCTTCCTGATCGCCCTCGGCGCCGCGACGCAGCACGCCGGCTGGGTCGCCTTCGGCCTGTACGCCGGGGCGATCGCCGACCGGGTCGACCGCCGGCTCCTGCTGATGGTCACCAACGTCGTGCGGGTGGCCGTGCTCGTCGTGCTGGCGACCGCCATCACCACCGGCTGCGTCTCCGTCGCCTGGGTGCTGCTCAGCCTGCTCGCGCTCGGGATCGCGGAGTGCTTCACGGACACCACCGCCTCGACCCTGCTGCCGATGCTCGTCGCCAAGCGGGACCTCGGCATCGCCAACGCCCGCGTGATGGTCGGGGTGATGACCATCAACCAGCTGGGCGGCCCGCCGCTGGGCGCGGCGCTGTTCGCCGCGGGTGCGTACTGGCCCGTCGTCACGCAGGCCGTCTTCCTCGCCCTCGTCGTTGTGCAGCTGGGACGGTTGCGGTTGCCGCCCCGGGCGCCGCGCGAGCCGGGGTCCACCTCGCTGGTGCGCGAGGTCGTCGAGGGCGTGCGCTGGCTGGCCGGGAACCCTCCGGTGCGCACGCTGGCGCTGGCCATCCTCATGTTCAACCTGACGTTCGGCGCCACCTGGAGCATCCTCGTGCTCTACGCGACGCAGCAGCTGGGGCTCGGCGAGATCGGCTTCGGCCTGCTCACCGCCTGCGCCGCGGTGGGCGGTGTCGTCGGGGCCTCGGTGTACGGCCGGCTCGAGCGCCGCTTCGCCCTCGGGTCGATGATGCGGCTCGGGCTGCTCTACGAGACCCTCCTGCACGGGCTCCTCGCGATCACGACGATCCCGGCGGTCGCCGGGGCGCTGCTCGTGCTGTTCGGCTTCCAGGCGTCGGTGTGGGGGACCACCTCGACCGCCGTGCGCCAGCGCGCCGTGCCCCACCGGATGCAGGGCCGGGTGACCAGCGTCTACCTGCTCGGCGTGCGCGGCGGCATCGTCGTCGGCGCGCTCGCGGGCGGAGCGCTGGCCCAGCTGGGCGGGGTACGCCTCACCCTCGCGGTCAGCTGCGTCGGCTCGGCGCTGATCCTCGCGCTGATCTGGTCCTGGCTTCCCCGGATCGCCCACGCCGACAACGACGAGGACTAGCCTGACCCGCACCATCTTCCGACGAGGAGCGTGCCGGTGTACCTGAAGAGCCTGACCCTCAAGGGGTTCAAGTCCTTCGCCTCGTCGACGACCCTCCTGCTCGAGCCCGGCATCACCTGCATCGTCGGGCCCAACGGGTCCGGCAAGTCCAACGTCGTGGACGCGCTCGCGTGGGTGATGGGGGAGCAGGGCGCCAAGAGCCTGCGCGGCGGCAAGATGGAGGACGTCATCTTCGCGGGCACCTCCGGCCGCCCGCCGCTGGGCCGCGCGGAGGTGGCCCTGACCATCGACAACGCCGACGGCGCCCTGCCGATCGAGTACGCCGAGGTCACCATCAGTCGCACGATGTTCCGCAACGGCGGGTCGGAGTACGCGATCAACGGCACCGCCTGCCGCCTGCTCGACGTGCAGGAACTCCTCAGCGACTCCGGCATCGGCCGCGAGATGCACGTCATCGTGGGCCAGGGCCAGCTCGACTCGATCCTGCACGCGACGCCGGAGGACCGGCGGGGCTTCATCGAGGAGGCGGCCGGGGTCCTCAAGCACCGCAAGCGCAAGGAGAAGGCGCTGCGGAAGCTGGACGCGACCGAGGGCAACCTGACGCGCCTGGGCGACCTGCTCACCGAGATCCGGCGCCAGCTCAAGCCGCTGGGCCGGCAGGCCGAGGTGGCCCGGCGGGCCAGGACCGTGCAGGCCGACGTGCGCGACGCCCGCGCCCGCCTCCTCGCCGACGACCTGGTCACCGCCCGCGACGCCCTGGCGCAGGAGCTGGCCGACGAGTCCGTGCTGGTCGAGCGGCGCAAGGAGGTCGCAGCCGCTCTCGAGAGCGCGCGCGCCGAGGAGGGTCAGGTCGAGGCGGCGCTGCGCGAGGACCTGCCGGCGCTGGCGGCCGCGCAGGAGACCTGGTTCGGGCTCGCGGGCCTGCGCGACCGGATCCAGGGCACGCGGTCGCTGGCCGCGGAGCGCGTGCGTACGGCCGCCGACGCGGAGCCCGCGCCGACCTCCGGCCGCGACCCCGAGCAGCTCGAGACCGAGGCCGCGAAGGTGCGCGAGAACGAGGAGCGGATCGCTGCCGAAGTCGCCGCGAAGTCCGCCGCGCTCCAGCAGGCCGTGGAGCGTCGCGGTGAGGCGGAGGAGGCCGCGGCCGCCGAGGAGCGACGCATCGCCACCCTGCAGCGGGCCGCGGCGGACCGCCGTGAGGGCCTCGCCCGGCTGCACGGCCAGGTCAACGTGGTGCGCTCGCGGGCCACGGCGGCCGAGGACGAGGTCGGTCGGCTCACGCTCGCCCGCGCCGACGCCCTCGCCCGGGCCGAGCGAGCCGAGCAGGACCTGGCGGCGCTCGAGGGCACGGTCGCGGGTCTCGACGAGGGTGAGGAGGGGCTCGACGCGGAGCACGAGACCGCCAGCGACCTGCTCGGTGGCGTCGAGGAGCGGATCGCGGAGCTGCGCGCGGCGCAGCAGGGAGCCGGCCAGCAGCGTGCGGCCCTCGCGGCCCGCAAGGAGGCGCTCGAGCTCGGGCTCGCGCGCAAGGACGCCGCCGGCGCGCTGCTCGCCGCGGGCGACCGGCTCGACGGCATCACCGGGTCGACGGCCGCGGTGCTGACCGTGCGGGCGGGCCACGAGACGGCCGTCGCCGCCGCCCTGGGCGCAGCCGCCGACGCGGTCGTCGTGGAGGGCGTCGGCTCCGCGTCCGCGGCCATCGAGCTGCTCAAGGCCGACGACGCCGGCCGCGCGGGACTGGTGGTCGCGGGCGGCCCGGGCGCCCCGGCGGACCCCGCGGCCGGGGCCGGACGCGCGCCGCTGCCCCCGGGCGCCACCTACGTCATCGACGTCGTCGAGGCGCCGCCGGCCGCTCGGCCGGCCCTCGCGCACCTCCTGGAGCGCCACGTCGTCGTCGACGACCTGGCGGCCGCCCGCGACCTCCTGGACGACCACCCGGAGCTCGTCGCGGTGACCCAGGAGGGCGACGTGCTGGGCACGCACTGGGCGCGCGGCGGGTCGCAGGCCCAGCCGAGCCTGCTGGAGGTCCAGGCGGCGGTGGACGAGGCGACCGACCAGCTCGGCGCGGCCGACCGGGAGGTCGAGCGGCTGGCCGCCGACCTCGCGCAGGCCGAGGGCGAGCTCACCGGCGCCCGGCAGCGGGTCGACGCGGCGCTCGCGCGCCTGCACGAGTCCGACGCCGCGCTCGCGGCGGTGGCCGAGGAGCTGGCGCAGCACGGGTCCCAGGCGCGGGCCGCCCGGGGCGAGGCTGACCGGCTGGAGAAGGCGATCGCCGCGGCCGAGAAGGCCCGCGAGGAGGGCGTGGCCGGTCTCGCCGACCTCGAGCGCCGCCTCGCCGAGGCGGAGTCGGCGCCCGACGAGGAGCCCGACACGACCGAGCGGGAGGAGCGCGCCGCCGCGGCCCGGGAGGCTCGGCAGGGCGAGATGGACGCCCGGCTCGCCCTGCGCACCGCCGAGGAGCGGGCTCGCGCGATCCACGGCCGCGCCGACGCCCTGCTGCGCCAGGCCCGCCAGGAGCGGGAGGCGCGGGCGCGGGCGGCGGAGCGCAGGGAGCGGGTACGCCGCCAGGCGGCCGCCGCACGGGCCGTCCTCGCCGGCGCCGACGTCACCCTGGCGCGGCTCGAGCTGTCGGTGGCGGAGGCGGCCGTCGTCCGGGGCCGCATCGAGGAGGCCCGTCGGGGGCGCGAGGAGCACCTCGTGGCCGTCCGGGCGCGGGCGCGGGACCTCGCGAAGGAGCACGACGAGCTCACCGAGGGCGTGCACCGCGACGAGATGGCGCGCGCGCAGCAGCGGATGCGGGTCGAGCAGCTGGAGCAGCGCGCCGTCGACGAGCTGGGCACGGACGCGGACGTGCTGGTGGCGGAGTACGGGCCCCACGTGCCGGTGCCGGTCGACGCGCCCGCCGGGGCCGAGGGCGACGCGGTCGACGCCGACGGGGGCGGGGACGGCGACGCGCACCCCGAGCCGGCCACGACGCCGTACGTCCGCGCCGAGCAGGAGAAGCGGCTGCGCTCCGCGGAGCGTGCCCTCTCCCAGCTCGGCCGGGTCAACCCGCTGGCGCTGGAGGAGTTCGCCGCGATGGAGGAGCGTCACCAGTTCCTCACCGAGCAGCTCGAGGACCTCCGCAAGACCCGCAAGGACCTCCTGGACATCGTGCGCGAGGTCGACGCCCGGGTGGAGCAGGTGTTCACCGAGGCGTGGGAGGACGTGCGCCAGGCCTTCGATCACGTCTTCGCCCGGCTCTTCCCGGGCGGCGAGGGGCGCCTGCTCCTGACCGACCCGAGCGACATGCTCACCACGGGCGTCGAGGTCGAGGCCCGCCCGCCCGGCAAGAAGGTCAAGCGGCTCTCGCTGCTCTCGGGCGGCGAGCGCTCGCTCGTCGCGGTGGCGTTCCTGGTGGCGCTGTTCAAGGCCCGCCCGTCGCCGTTCTACATCCTCGACGAGGTCGAGGCGGCCCTCGACGACACCAACCTGGGGCGGCTGCTGGAGATCTACGAGGAGCTGCGCGAGAGCTCCCAGCTGCTCGTGATCACCCACCAGAAGCGGACGATGGAGGTCGGCGACGCGCTCTACGGCGTGACCATGCGCGGCGACGGCGTGTCGGCCGTGATCAGCCAGCGACTGCGCGAGGAGGCCTCCGCATGACCCGTCCCGCCCGCCCCACCCGGTCCGACTTCGTGGCCTGGCGCCGCGTGACCACCCGCTGGCGCGACGACGACGCGTACGGCCACCTCAACAACGCGACCTACTACGAGCTGTTCGACACGGCCGTGAACGCCCACCTCTACGAGGCCACCGGCCTCGACGTCCGGGCGCTCCCGCAGATCGGCGTCGTCGCGGAGACGTCCTGCCGCTACTTCCGTCAGCTCGGGTTCCCCGCGCCCATCGACACCGGCCTGGTGGTGGAGCGGCTCGGCACGTCGTCCGTGACGTACCGGATCGGCCTGTTCCAGGGCCCGGACGGAGGGCCCGACGAGGAGGCCGCGGCGGAGGGCCGGTTCGTCCACGTCTACGTCGACAACACCGGCGGACCCGACGGACGCACCAGCGTGCCGGTGCCCCCGGAGATCCGCGCCGCCGTGGAGCCGCTGCGCCGCGACTGAGCCTTTGGCGGTTGTTGGTGGCGCCTGTCACCCTGTGAACGACGCTGTCGTCATTCGCTGCTGGACCGTTCTCGGAAGGCCTTCCCCGTGCTCGTCATCGCCGTGTCCCTCTTCGTCATCCTCCTCGTCGCGGGCGGCGTCGTGGCCGTCGTCGCGAGCTCGTCGCGGGAGGCCGCCGACCACCCCCTCGCGCAGCGGGTCCGCAACGCGCTGCCGACCCTGCCGGTCATCCGCGAGGACGAGGACGTGCACCTGCGCCGGTGACCACCAGCTCGCGTGATCACCGGCTCCCGTGATCACCGGCTGCTCCGCGAGCATCAGCAGGTGGTCCGGTGCGTCCGGCCAGGTGTCGGTCACGATCCGCCTCCGCTCCGCGCACACCTGCGCGTGCACCCGCTCCGGCTCGCCCACCCGCCCGCGCAGCTCGACCAGCAGGCGGGGCACCGCGCTCGTCGTCGGGAGACCGTCGGTCGACCGGGCCACCAGCCGGGCCAGCGGATCCCTCACCGCGGCCGGGTCCTCCGCCGTCGCGTCGCGGGCGGCCACGACCCAGCGCTGGTGGCCGTCGCGCAGCACGTCGATCGCTAGCGCCTCGATGCCGGGCGTGGAGGCGTACAGACGCCGACGTGAGATGCCCACCGCGCCGGCGAGGTCCGCCGGCGTCCGAGCCAGCGGTCCCGGACGCCGAACCGGATGGGTGCTCCGGTGACCCGTCCCGCCGGGCCGCGTCGGACCTCGGTCGCGTTCGGACCCGTGGGGCCCGGGTGGTTGGATGGCGCCCATGGGTGAGTGGTTGTACCTCGTCATCGGCGTGGCCGTGCTGGCCGTCGTCGTCATCGTCGGACTCGTCACGGTCGGCCGGCGCCGGCCCGTGCCGCCGGTCGAGGCGCCGGACTCGCAGGCCCCCGACACGCCGGGCTCCGACACGCTGGCGCCACCGCGCCCGGTCGAGGCGCCCGAGGACCCCACGCACGCGGTCGTCGAGCCGCTGGAGCCGGAGGCGCCGACGGCGGTGCCGACGCCCGTCGTCGAGAAGCCCGAGGGCACGGCGTCGCGCCTGGTGCGGCTGCGCCAGCGGCTCTCGCGCTCCCAGGGCGGGCTGGGCCGCGGACTGCTCGCGATCCTGTCGCGCGACCGTCTCGACGACGACGCGTGGGAGGACATCGAGGACACGCTGCTGACCGCCGACATCGGTGTCGCGCCCACCCAGGAGCTCGTCGACGGCCTGCGCACCCGCCTGCGCGTCGAGGGCGACTCCGTCGACGTCCGCGCCGCGCTGCGCGAGGAGCTGGTCAAGCTCGTCGACCCGACGATGGACCGCACGCTCAAGGTCAGCGGCGCCGACGGCGCTCCGGGCGTCGTGCTCGTGGTCGGCGTGAACGGCGCCGGCAAGACCACGACCGTTGGCAAGATCTCCCGGATCCTCGTGGCCCAGGACCGCTCGGTCGTGCTGGGCGCGGCGGACACGTTCCGCGCCGCCGCGGTCGAGCAGCTGGCGACCTGGGGCGAGCGGGTCGGCGTGCCGGTCGTGCGGGGGCCGGAGGGCTCCGACCCGGCCAGCGTCGCGTTCGAGGCCGTGAAGCAGGGCGTGGCCGAGGACGTCGACACGGTCCTGGTCGACACCGCCGGTCGCCTGCAGAACAAGGCCGGCCTGATGGACGAGCTGGGCAAGGTCAAGCGCGTGATCGAGAAGCAGGCGCCCGTCACCGAGGTGCTCCTCGTGCTCGACGCGACCACCGGTCAGAACGGCATGGTCCAGGCGCGCGTCTTCAGCGAGGTCGTCGACGTCACCGGCATCGTGCTCACCAAGCTCGACGGGTCGGCCAAGGGCGGCATCGTGGTGGCGGTCCAGCGTGAGCTCGGCGTGCCGGTCAAGCTCGTCGGTCTGGGGGAGGGCCCCGACGACCTGGCGCCCTTCGACGCCGGCGCGTTCGTGGACGCCCTGCTCGGCTGAGCACGGAAGTTACCTCGGCCTGGGACGCTGTTACACGTCTGAAACACGACGACGGCGGGGCCGAAACCTCGGCCGCGTTGGGTGAGGCGCACGAACCCGAAGGGGCCGGAGGGAGTGGGAAGATGAAGCTCGTCACCGCAGTCATCAAGCCGCACAAGTGGGAGGACGTCCGCGAGGCGCTCGAGACCTTCGGCGTGACCGGCATGACGGTCAGCGAGGTCAGCGGCTACGGCCGCCAGAAGGGCCACACGGAGGTCTACCGCGGCGCGGAGTACGACATCGCGCTGGTGCCCAAGATCCGCATCGAGATCGTCGTGGACGACGAGGACGCCGACGACATCGTCGGGATCATCGTCAAGACCGCGCAGACCGGGCGCATCGGCGACGGCAAGGTGTGGGTCTCCGGGATCGACACCGTGGTGCGCGTGCGCACCGGCGACCGCGACTCCTCGGCGATCTGAGCGCGGCGGAGCGCGCCGCCCGCACCGACCGGGCGGACGCGCTGTGCGCACGGGCGTACGCGGACGCCGGCGGGCCGGACGTCGGCACCGCGCTCGTCGCGGTGGGGGGCTACGGGCGTCGGGAGCTCGCGCCGTACTCCGACCTCGACGTGCTGCTGGTCCACGACCCGGACGTGGACCCGGCCGCGGTCGCGGAGCTGCTCTGGTACCCGCTGTGGGACTCCGGGGCCAAGCTGGACCACGCGGTCCGCTCGACCGAGGAGACCATGGCCGCGGCCGGCGGCGACCTCAAGGTGGCGCTCGGTCTCCTCGACCTGCGGCACCTCGCGGGTGATTCGAACCTGACGCTGCGCCTGCGCACGTGGGTGTTCGCGGAGTGGCGGCGCACGGCGCGGGAGCGGCTGCCCGAGCTGCGGCGCCTCACCCGCGCCCGCCACGAGCTCGTCGGCGAGCTGGCCCACCTCTCGGTGCCCGACCTGAAGGAGTCCGAGGGAGGGCTGCGCGACGCCGTCGTGCTGAAGGCGCTCGTCGCGACGTGGCTGGTCGACGTCGCGCACACCGACCTCGACCTGGCGCGTCGGGCACTGCTCGACGTCCGCGACCACGTGCACGACCTCGCGGGCCGGGCCACGGACCGCGTCGCCCCCGAGGCCTGGGACGGTCTCGCGCAGCGCACCGGCGCGGCCGACGCGGTGGCCGCCCAGGTGCACGTGCGCGACCTGGGACGGCGCATCGACCACATCTCCCGCACGACGTGGCGCCGGGTGGACGCGGTGCTGGCCCAGGAGCGCGTGCCCACCCGTCCCCGACGCCCGGCGCTGGAGAGGGTGGCGCCCGGGGTCGCGCTCGCCGCCGGCGAGATCGTCCTCGAGGCGTCCGCGCGGCCGGCCCACGACCCGGTGCTGGTCCTGCGCGCCGCGGCCGAGGCCGCCGAGCGCGACGTGCTGCTCGCGCCCGCGACGGCGGCGCGCCTGGCGAGGGAGTCGGCGGACCTGCCCGTCCCGTGGCCCGAGGAGGCGCGCCAGGCGCTGGTACGCCTGCTGGCCTCCGGCCGCGGCCTGCTCGACGTGTGGAGCACGTTGGAGGAGACGGGCGTCGTCGCGCGTCTCCTGCCGGAGTGGGCCCGGATCCGCAACCTGCCGCACGCCTCGGCCATCCACCGGTTCACGGTCGACCGCCACGTCGTGGAGACGTGCATCGAGGCCGGAGCCCTGATCCGCAACGTCGCCCGCCCGGACGTGCTGATGGTCGCGGCGCTGCTGCACGACATCGGCAAGGGCGGGCTGACCGAGCACAGCGTCGCGGGGGAGCCGATCGCCCGCGAGGTCGCGACCCGGATCGGGTTCGCCCCCGACGAGGTCGACCTGGTGGGCGACCTCGTGCGCTGGCACCTGCTGCTCTCGGAGACCGCGACGACGCGGGACCCCGACGACCCCGCCACCGTCGAGGCGGTGGCCGAGCGGATCACGAGCCCGGAGACCCTCTCGCTGCTGGTCGCCCTGACCGAGGCGGACGCCCGGGCCGCGTCGGCGAAGGCGTGGTCGACGTGGCGGGCCGGCCTCGTGCGCCACCTGGCCCGACGCACGCTGGCGACCCTCCTGGCCCGGGCGAGCGGAGCCAGCGCCCCGCGCGTACCCGACAGCGAGGTGCCCCTCCCCGCCGACGTGCGCGAGGGCGTCGTGGAGATCGAGGTCAGCGAGGTGGCCGACGGCTCGCGCGTCACCGCGGTCGCCCTCGACCGCAAGGGCGTGCTCGCCGACGTGGCGGCGGCCCTGGCGGTGCAGAAGGTCGCGGTGCGCGGAGCACGGGCCTGGTTGCAGGACTCCTACGCCGTGTCGGTGTGGGAGACCGCGGCGAGCGGGATCGACGCCGCCGTGCTGCGCCAGCAGGTCGCCGCGATCGTCGAGGGCCGCCTCGACCCGCGGGAGCGGATCGCGCGCCAGGTGCGCTCGCGCCGGGCCCCGTCGGTGGTCGTGCGACCCGAGGCCTCGACCACCGCGACCGTGCTCGAGGTGCGCACGGACGACCGGCCCGGGGTGGTGGCCATGGTCTGCCGCACCCTGGCGGAGCTCGACGTGTCGGTGCGCTCGGCCCACATCTCGACGCTCGGGCCGCAGGCCGTCGACGTGTTCTACGTGCAGGAGGAGTCGGCCGGTGCGCTCTCGGAGGCGAGGGCGGCGCAGGCGGCCCACCACGTCCGCGAGGTGCTGGCCGGGACCGTCGAGACCTGAGTTCCGCGCGGGGCGGGCTAGGCTGGACCGACGCCCGAATCACGACCGCGAGGACCACATCCGTTGTTCGCCACTCTCTCCGACCGGCTCTCGGCCACCTTCAAGAACCTGCGCGGCAAGGGCAGGCTCTCCGAGGCCGACATCGACGCCACCGCCCGCGAGATCCGCATCGCGCTGCTCGAGGCCGACGTCGCCCTGCCCGTCGTCAAGCAGTTCGTCGGTGCGGTCAAGGAGCGCGCGCGCGGCGAGGAGGTCTCCGGCGCGCTGAACCCGGCGCAGCAGATCGTCAAGATCGTCAACGAGGAGCTCGTCACGATCCTCGGCGGCGAGACGCGCCGGCTGCGCTACGCGAAGAACGGCCCGACCGTCATCATGCTCGCGGGCCTCCAGGGCGCCGGCAAGACGACGCTGGCCGCCAAGCTCGCGCTGTGGCTCAAGGACCAGGGCAAGACGCCCCTGCTCGTCGCGTGCGACCTGCAGCGTCCGAACGCCGTCAACCAGCTCCAGGTCAACGGCGAGCGCGTCGGTGTGCCGGTGTACGCCCCGGAGCCCGGCAACGGGGTCGGCAACCCGGTGGCCGTGGCGCAGGCCTCGATCGAGGAGGCGAAGCGGCGCCTGCACGACGTCGTCATCGTCGACACCGCGGGTCGCCTGGGCGTCGACGCCGAGCTGATGCAGCAGGCCGCCGACATCCGCGACGCCGTGCGCCCCGACGAGGTCCTCTTCGTCGTCGACGCGATGATCGGTCAGGACGCGGTCACCACGGCGCAGGCGTTCCTCGACGGCGTCGGCTACGACGGGGTGGTCCTCACCAAGCTCGACGGTGACGCCCGCGGTGGTGCAGCCCTCTCGATCGCCTCCATCACGGGCAAGCCGGTCATGTTCGCCTCCAACGGCGAGAAGCTGACCGACTTCGACCTGTTCCACCCCGACCGGATGGCCTCGCGCATCCTCGACATGGGCGACGTGCTCACCCTGATCGAGCAGGCCGAGCGCACCTTCGACGCCGAGCAGGCGATGAAGGCGGCGCAGAAGCTGCAGGGCCAGGGCGGCGACTTCACGCTCGACGACTTCCTCGAGCAGATGCAGCAGGTCCGCAAGCTCGGCTCGCTCTCCAAGATCATGGGGATGCTGCCGGGCATGGCGCAGTTCCGCGACCAGCTCGACAACTTCGACGAGCGCGAGATCGACCGGATCCAGGCCATCATCCAGTCGATGACGCCGGCCGAGCGGGCGAACCCGAAGCTCATCGACGGCTCGCGCCGCGCCCGCATCGCCAAGGGCTCGGGCCGCCAGGTCTCCGACGTCAACACGCTGGTGGACCGCTTCTTCGAGGCCCGCAAGATGATGCAGCAGATGGCCAAGGGCGGCGGCATGCCCGGCATGCCGGGGATGCCCGGGATGCCCGGCCTCGGCGGCGGCAAGCGGGGCAAGGCCAAGCCGCAGCCCAAGAAGGCGAAGGGCAAGCGCGTCTCCGGCAACCCCGCCAAGGCGGCGCAGCAGCGCCAGGCGGCGAAGGAGAAGGCCGACACCGGCAACCCGTTCGGCGCCCCGGCGGGCGACGAGGGCATGGACTACGAGAAGGCCGCCGCGGCGCTCGACCTGCCGTCGGACTTCTCCAAGTTCCTCAAGTAGGCCGCGCCCGGTGGCTCGCGCGCCCGCGTCGGTGCTCGTCGTCGACGGCGCGAACGTCGTCGGCGCCCGGGCCGACGGCTGGTGGCGCGACCGCGCGGGCGCCGCGCGTCGGCTGCACGAGGAGCTGCTGGTCGCCGACCTCGACGCCGAGGTCGTCGTGCTGGTCCTGGAGGGCGGGGCGAAGGCGGGCGTACGCGCCGGCCGCGACGTCCACGTCCGCACCGTGCACGCGCCCCGCGACGGCGACCGCACCATCGTCGACCAGGCGCGCGAGGCCGTGGCGGCCGGCGCCCGCACGACGGTGGTGAGCGCGGACCGCGCCCTGCAGGCACGTGCGGCCGGGGTCGGGGCACTGGCCGTGGGGCCGAGCTGGCTCCTCGACCGGCTAGGTTGAGGCGCATGACGGCGCTGCGCTTCCGGGGTCCGGTCCTGCCCGACGGAGAGCCGCGGGAGGTGTACGTCGTCGACGGCCACGTCACCTACGAGCGCCAGGCGGGCGCGGACGGCGCCGTGGACGGCTGGATCGTCCCGGGCCTCGTCGACGCCCACTGCCACCTCGGCCTGGACGACCACGGGGCCACGACGGACGCCGAGGCCGAGGCCCAGGCACTCGCCGACCGCGACGGCGGGGCCCTGCTGATCCGCGACTGCGGCTCCGCGCTGGACACCTCGTGGATGCACGAGCGCGAGGACCTGCCGCGCCTCGTCCGCGCCGGCCGGCACGTGGCGCGCACGCGCCGCTACATCCGCGGGTACGCCCACGAGGTCGAGCCCGAGGGCCTCGTCGAGCAGGTACGCACGGAGGCGCGGCGCGGTGACGGCTGGGTCAAGCTGGTCGGCGACTGGATCGACCGCGCCTCCGGCGACCTGACGCCGTCCTTCCCGCCCGAGGCCTTCGCCGCCGCGATCGCCGCGGCGCACGAGGAGGGCGCTCGGGTGACGGCGCACTGCTTCGGCCACGACGTCCTCGCGGGGCTGCTGGACGCGGGGATCGACTGCATCGAGCACGGGACGGGCCTGACGCCGGACCTCGTCGAGCAGATGGCGGCCGCCGGCACCTCGCTGGTCCCGACCGTGATGCAGCTCGACAAGTTCCCCGAGCACGCGAGCGCCGGCGCGGCGCGCTTCCCGGCGTACGCGGCCACCATGACCGACCTGCACGTGCGCCGCCGCGACACCCTGATGGGTGCGTTCGAGGCCGGGGTGCCGATGTACGCGGGCTCGGACGGCGGGGGGATGTCGCGCCACGGCAACCTCGTCGGCGAGGTCGTCGCGTTGGCCGCCCTGGGCCTGCCGGTCGCCGACGCCCTCGGCGCGGCGTCCTGGAGGGCCCGGGAGTGGCTCGGCTGGGAAGGCTCGCTGGCCGAGGGCACGACCGCCGACTTCCTGGTCACCGAGAGCGACCCGCTCGTCGACCTGTCGACGCTGATGCGACCCCTGGCCGTCGTGCTGCGGGGGCGCATCGTCGCTGGTTCCGGCTCTGCGCGCAACGGCTGAAGATGTTCCGGCGCCGGACCGTGACGCGCGTGACCCTTCCGTCCACCTCGCGCTCGGGCAGAAGTCTCGCTTGCGTAACGATGCTGGTCTAGTCGCGCTCCGGGTCTGTCCGTGGCGCTCGCCTTGCGGATAACTTGCCGCGCGGTGCCGCTCGGTCCCACCCGAGGTGTGTGGGGACGGCGCCAGTGACGGAGAGAGTGGAGGACCCGTGGGAGTCAAGAAGTGGGGCGTGGCCGCAGCAGCGGTCGGCCTGGGCGCGACGGCACTGACCGCGTGCTCCAGCGACGGTGGCAGCGGCGACGAGGAGCAGGGCGGCGGCGGCGGCGCCGTCCGCATCGCGGAGGTGAACGAGTTCACCTCGTTCAACAACAACTCGGCGGCGGGCAACCTCGACACCAACAGCAAGATCGCGTACCTGACGCGCAGCAGCTTCATCTACGTCGACGACGAGCTGAACATCGTCCCGGACGAGGGGTTCGGCACGGTCGAGGTCGAGTCCGAGGACCCGCTGACGGTCACCTACACGGTCAACGAGGGCATCGAGTGGTCCGACGGCGAGCCCGTCGACGCCGACGACCTCATGCTGGCCTGGGCCGTGCAGTCCGGCTACTACGACGACGCCACCATCGACCCGGCCACGGGCGAGGTCTCCGGCGGCACGTCGTACTTCACCTACGCGGGCGACACCGCCGGCCTGGGCCTCACCGAGCTCCCCGAGGTCGGCGAGGACGGCCGGTCCGTCACCCTGACCTACACCGAGCCGTACGCGGACTACGAGCTCGTCGACCTGGGCATCGACCTGCCGGCGCACGTCGTCGCGGAGGGCGCGGGCACGACCAGCGAGGAGATGCTGGAGGCCTTCCAGAGCACCCCGCGCGGCAACGCCGACGCCCCGGCCGAGGCGAACCCGACCATCAAGGCCGTCGCCGACTTCTGGAACACCGGCTTCGACGTGACGAGCCTGCCGGACGACGAGAGCCTCTTCCTGTCCTCGGGCCCCTTCATCGTGGACAGCTGGGACGCCGGCGAGTCGATGACGCTGGTCAAGAACGAGAACTACGGCGGCGACCGCGAGGTCTCCTACGACTCCGTCGTGGTCCGCTTCATCGGCGACGCGAACGCCCAGGTCACCGCGCTGCGCAACGGCGAGGTCGACATCATCTCGCCGCAGCCGTCGGCCGACACGCTCGACACCCTCGAGTCGATCGAGACCGCGACCGTCGAGCAGGGCGACCAGTTCTCGTACGACCACCTCGACCTCAACTTCGGCTCCGAGGTCTTCGCGGACCCGACCGTGCGTGAGGCGTTCATGAAGATCGTCCCGCGCCAGCAGATCCTCGACTCGATCGTCACCCCCCTCAACCCCGAGGCGGCGATCCTGGACTCGCAGATCTTCTTCCCGGGCCAGGAGGGCTACGACGAGGCCGCCGGCTCCAACGGCTCCGACGCGTACGCCGAGCCCGACATCGCGGGCGCGCAGGAGCTCCTCGCCGGTCGCACCCCGACCGTGCGGGTCCTCTACAACACGGAGAACCCGAACCGCGTGGACGCGTTCACGCTGCTGCAGCAGAACGCGGCCGAGGCCGGCTTCGTGATCGAGGACCTGGGCTCGCCGGACTGGAGCTCGCTCCTGCCGGGCGGCGACTACGACGCGTCGATCTTCGGCTGGATCTCCTCGGGCGTCGGCGTGGCCGGCGTGCCGCAGATCTTCGGCACCGGCGGCGGCGGCAACTACAACGGGTACTCGAACCCCGAGGCCGACGCGCTCATGGACGAGCTCATCGTGACGCTCGACCGTGACGAGCAGATCGCGCTGCAGACCGAGATCGACTCGACCCTGTGGGCCGACTTCTACGGCCTGCCGCTCTTCGCCAGCCCGGGCGTGCTGGCCTACGGCGAGCGCGTCACCGGTCCGGCGTACTACCCGGGCCAGACCGGTGCGGTGTGGAACTTCTGGGAGTGGGAGCTCAGCTGATCCCACGCCACGTCGTGACCGGCTGACGCCGGTCGGCGACACAGCGTGATCGGGGGGCGTCGGAGCAGCAGTTCCGGCGCCCCCCGAAATCCGCCCGCAGGTCCGGAGGATCCCGGACCGGGCCCGCCAAGGAAGGACCGCAGCGTGGCTGCATTCGTTTTCAGGCGACTTCTCGCCTCGGTGCTCATCCTGTTGGGCGCCTCGTTCCTCGTCTACATGATGATGGCGTTCACGCTCGACCCCCTGCGCGACCTGCGCGAGAGCCGGTCGGCCACGCGCGACATCCAGATGGCCGACCGCATCGCGCGGCTCGACCTCAACTCGCCCTGGATCGTGCGCTACTTCGACTGGCTGCGGGGCGCCGCGAGCTGCGTGGCCCCGATCGGCCCCCTCGAGTGCGACCTCGGCCTCAACCGCTCGGGCCAGTCGGTGAACAGCCTGCTGGCCGGCGCGCTCGGCTCGACCCTGCGCCTGGTGACCGTCTCCACCGTCGCCGCCTGGGTCGTCGGCATCACCGTCGGCATCGTCTCGGCGCTGCGCCAGAACTCGGGCTTCGACTACGGCGTGACCTTCACCGCCTTCCTCTTCTTCTCGCTCCCGTCCTTCTGGGTCGCGGTGCTGATGAAGGAGTTCGTCGCCCTGCCCGTCAACGCCTTCTTCGAGGATCCGTCCCTGCCCTGGTGGGCCTACGTCCTCGTCTTCGTCGTCTTCGGCACGATCATGCAGAGCGCTCTCGCCGGGGACCGGCGACGACGGCTGATCGTGTTCGCCGGCGCCGGCGCCGTCGCGACCGGGCTGCTCGCCCTGCTGGTCACGACCCAGTGGTTCCTCGACCCGGGCTTCGGCTACGTCGGCGTCGTCCTGATGGCGGCCGTCATCGGCGGCCTGACGATGGTCGTCCTCGCCGGCACGAAGCACCGCGGCGCGCAGATCACCGCGGGCGTCACCGCCGTCCTGGGTGTCGTCAGCTACCCCCTGGTCCAGATCCCGTTCAACAACGCGCCGTCGATCGGTCTGATCCTGGGTCTGGCCGTGGCGGCGATCGCGGTCGGCATGGCGGTCGGCTGGCTGGCCGGCGGCTACGACCGCGGCATGCAGATGCGTCTCGGTGCGATCATCGCCTTCCTCATCGGCGCGGTGATCCTGCTCGACCGGTTCATGCAGGCCTGGGCGCCGTACCTCAACTACACGCCCGTGCAGGCGCGCTCCGGCCCGGTGCCGACCGTCGGTTCCTCCACGCCGCTGCTCGACGGCAGCTTCTGGGTCGAGGGTCTCGACCTGGGCGTCTCGCTCCTGCTGCCGACCTTCGCGCTCGTGCTGGTCTCGATCGCGACCTACAGCCGCTACACCCGGGCCGGGATGATCGACGTCCTCGGCCAGGACTACATCCGCACGGCACGGGCCAAGGGCCTGCCCGAGCGGGTCGTCGTGGTGCGCCACGCGTTCCGCAACTCGCTGATCCCGCTGGCGACGATCGTCGCCACCGACATCGGCGCGCTGCTGGGCGGCGCGGTGATCACGGAGAAGGTCTTCAGCATCCCCGGCATGGGTGCGCTGTTCACCGACTCCCTGCTGCGTGACGACCCCAACCCGGTGATGGCGTTCTTCCTGGTGGTCGCGGCCTTCGCGATCCTGTTCAACTTCATCGCCGACATGTCCTACGCCGTTCTCGACCCGAGGGTGCGATCGCATTGAGCATGAACCCCGACGTCACGGTCACGCCGCCGCCCGAGGGCGGCCACGACGTGCCGGAGACCAAGCAGGAGCAGGGCAAGAGCCAGGGCCAGCTGATCCGTCGGCGGTTCATGGCGAACAAGCTCGCGCTCGTCTCGATCGTCGTGCTGGGTCTCGTGGCTCTGCTCGGCATCACGTCGCTCGGCGTCGGCCCGATCCCGGGCTGGTGGAAGTGGGGGTACGCCGAGGCGCCGCCGCTGCAGAACGGCGGCGGACGGCCCACCCTCGAGCTCTGGCCCTTCTCGCTGGGCGACCACCCGTTCGGTCAGCACCGCACGGGCAAGGACTACTTCGCGATGGTGATGCGAGGGATCCAGAACTCGTTCCTCGCGGTGTTCATCATGGGCGCCATCGCCACCGTCCTCGGCAGCGTCGTCGGCGCCCTCGCCGGCTACTACCGCGGCTGGGTCGACGCGATCCTGATGCGCATGACGGACCTCGTCATCGTCGTGCCCGTCCTCGTGCTCGGCGCGGTCATCGGTCGCGGCTTCGGCGCGAACGGCGTGGTGATCCTGTCGATCTTCCTCGGCCTGGTCCTGTGGACCGGTCTGGCCCGCCTCGTGCGCGCCGAGTTCCTCAGCCTGCGCGAGCGGGAGTTCGTCGACGCGGCCCGGGTCGCCGGGGCGAGCGACGCACGGATCATCTTCAAGCACATCTTTCCGAACGCGATCGGCGTGGTCATCGTGACCTCGACGCTCGTGATGGCGTCGGCGATCCTGCTCGAGGCGGCGCTCTCGTTCCTGAACCTGGGCGTGAAGCCGCCGGACGTCTCGCTCGGCTACCTCATCAGCGAGAACTCGGCGGCGTTCAAGAACCGGCCCTACCTGTTCTGGTGGCCAGGCCTGTTCATCATCCTCATCGCGCTGTCGATCAACTTCATCGGCGACGGCCTGCGCGACGCGTTCGACCCGCGCCAGACGCGGTTCAACGCCCGCAAGACGGTCGACCGCGACGCGCCGGTCGCGGCCGTCGACCTCGACACGAAGTCGACGGACGCCTCGGGTGCTGCGGACGGCCGTGGCACCGGCGGCCCGGGGGAGGGCCGGTCGTGAGGTCAGAGGAGCCCGGGCAGGACCACGGTCGCGGCCAGGAGCACACCGGCGACGGCGAGCTCCGGGACGTGCCAGCGGACCTGCTCGTGGACCTCCTCGGCCCGTCCGGCCTCGATGCCGCCCGTGGCCAGCAGGTGCTCCCAGCGCTCGCGCACGAGGTGGGCGGCGTCGCCCGAGCTCGTGCCGCGCAGGTCGCCGGGTCGCACGCCCGCCTCGCCGGGACGCGGCTTGCGCACCTCGCGCTGCCGGCGCACGGACGAGGGCCGGGCCGGGGCGGGTGCGGCCCACGCGGAGTGGGCGGCGCGCGCGGTGCGCAGCGTGAGGGCGTACTTCGTCTCCACGTGGATGAGCGCCTCCCACGGCACCACGACGGTGCGCAGGACGTTGTGCAGCTGCGTGCCCTCGGCGTCCACGACGACGTGCGGGCGCCACAGCACCAGCCACAGCAGGTAGGCGGCCAGGACGAAACCCGGCAGCGCGGGCAGCAGGTCGCCCGTGCGTGCCAGGTCGAGCGCGAGGAGCGCCTCGACCACCCACAGCGCGACGGCGGTGCGTCGGTTGAACCGCGACGTGTAGACCTCCGAGCTCATGAGGCCATCGTGGCAGGGCGACGCGGACGGACCTCCGCTGCCTCCACGAGCGGAAAGGTGGAGATGTGACCACGGACGACAAGTCGGTCGACCTCGGCAAGCAGGGCGCGGCCCTCGCGGACCGCACGCCCGTGCTCGAGGTGTCGGGCCTCAGCGTCGACTTCGCCGTCGACGGCTTCTGGGTGCCGGCGGCGAAGAAGCTGGACTACACGGTCCACAAGGGCGAGGTGCTCGGCATCGTCGGCGAGTCCGGCTCCGGCAAGAGCGCGAGCTCGATGGCGCTGCTCGGGCTGCTGCCCCGCAACTCCCGCACCCGCGGCAGCGCCCGCCTCAGCGGCGAGGAGCTCGTCGGCCGCTCGACCGAGTCGCTGCGCAAGGTCCGCGGCAAGCGGATCGCGGCGATCTTCCAGGAGCCGATGACGGCGCTGAACCCCGTGTACACGATCGGGTTCCAGCTGGTCGAGACCCTGCGGCTGCACTTCGGCATGTCCCCGAAGGAGGCCGAGGCCCGCTCGCTGGAGCTGCTCGACCTGGTGGAGATGCCGGACCCGCTGAAGGCGTACCGCTCGTTCCCGCACCAGCTCTCGGGCGGCCAGCGGCAGCGCTGCATGATCGCCCAGTCCATCTCGTGCGACCCCGAGCTCCTGATCGCCGACGAGCCGACGACGGCGCTCGACGTGACGGTCCAGGCCGAGGTGCTGGAGCTGCTGCGCTCGCTGCAGAGCCGGCTGGGCACGGCGACGCTGCTGATCACCCACGACATGGGCGTGGTGGCCGACCTGGCCGACAACATGATCGTGATGCGCAAGGGCGAGATCGTCGAGCGCGGCACGACGCACGACGTGTTCGCCTCGCCGCGCCACCCCTACACCCGCGAGCTGCTGGAGGCCGTGCCGAAGCTGGGCACGGGCGGCGCGAGCGACGAGACGATCGACCTGACCGCGTCGCTGGCGGCCTCGGCGCAGACCGACCTCGACCCCGAGCTCGCGGCGCAGGCGGCCGAGGCGGAGCGTCTCGCGAAGCTCGCCCACGAGCGGGCGGAGCGGGAGGCCGAGCAGCGCGAGGTCGTCCTGGAGCTGTCCGACGTCGTCATCGAGTACCCCAAGCGCGGCCGGGTGCCGGCGTTCCGGGCGGTCGAGGACGCCAATCTGGTGATCCGCAGCGGCGAGGTGCTCGGCCTCGTGGGCGAGTCCGGGTCGGGCAAGTCGACCATCGGACGGGCCGCGATCGGGCTGCTGCCCGTGCACTCGGGGCGCCTCAGCGTGGTCGGCACCGACCTCCTGCAGCTGTCGCGGGCGGAGCGGCGCCAGGTCTACCGCCGCGTCGGGATCGTCTTCCAGGACCCGGCGTCGTCGCTGAACCCGCGGCTGCCGATCGGCGAGAGCATCGGCGAGCCGCTGCTGCTGGCCGGCGAGGCGCGCGGCAAGGAGCTGCAGCACCGGGTGCAGGCGCTGCTGGACTCGGTCGAGCTGCCGCGGGAGTACGCGAACCGCTACCCCCACGAGCTCTCCGGCGGTCAGAAGCAGCGCGTCGGCATCGCCCGCGCGCTGGCGCTGCGACCGGAGCTCCTGGTCGCCGACGAGCCGACCTCGGCCCTGGACGTGTCGGTGCAGAGCAAGGTCCTGGCGCTGCTGAAGAACCTGCAGTCGGAGTTCGGCTTCGCCTGCCTGTTCATCAGCCACGACCTCGGCGTCGTCGACCTGATGTGCGACCGGATCGCCGTGATGCACCACGGACGGATCGTGGAGCAGGGCCCGCGCGAGGAGGTGCTGCGGGCGCCGAAGGAGGCGTACACCCAGCGTCTGCTGGCCGCGATCCCCTTCCCCGACCCCGACGTGCAGCGCGAGCGGCGCGAGCTGCGGCTGCGCATCCTGGCCGAGACCTCGGAGGAGGTCTGACGGATTTCCTCCGGCCGTGAGTGCTCTGGCACAATGGCCGGTCGAGTCGTACGACGAGCGGACCCTCTCATCCGGTCGTCGCCCGCCCATCCGAGGTCGTGCCCGGTGCCCCACTCCGGCGTCCGCACCTCGACCACCCGCAATACTTCGAGGAGACACCACCCACCGTGGCCGTCAAGATCCGTTTGAAGCGCCTGGGCAAGATCCGGGTGCCGCAGTACCGCATCGTCGTCGTCGACTCCCGCAAGAAGCGCGACGGCCAGGTCATCGAGGAGATCGGCCTGTACCGCCCGAAGGAGGAGCCCTCGTACATCGAGGTCACCTCCGACCGTGCGCAGTACTGGCTCGGCGTCGGCGCGCAGCCGTCGGACGCCGTCGAGGCGATCCTCAAGGTCACCGGCGACTGGCAGAAGTTCAAGGGCCTGCCGGGCACCGAGGGCACGCTGAAGGTCGCCGCGCCCAAGGCCGACAAGCTCGAGATCTTCAACGCCGCGCTCAAGGAGGCTCAGAGCGAGCCCAAGGGTGAGGCCGTGACGAAGAAGTCCAAGAAGGCCGAGGCTGCTCCGGCTGCCGACGCCGAGGCGCCCGCCGAGGCCCCCGCCGAGAAGACCGAGGCTCCGGCCGAGGCCGAGACCGCCGGGTCCGACGAGGCGTGAGCGCGATGCTGGCCGATGCGCTCGAGCACCTGGTCCGGGGGGTCGTGGCCCACCCGGACGACGTCGTGGTCCGTGACCGCGACCTGCGTCGTGGCTCCGTCCTCGAGGTGCGCGTGCACCCGGACGACCTCGGCAAGGTGATCGGTCGCAACGGCCGCACTGCGACCGCGTTCCGCACGGTGATCGGCGCTCTCGCCGGTCGCGACGGCGCGCGGATCGACTTCGTGGACGTCGACCGGCGCCGCTGAGGCCCCGGTCGCCGTCCGGCGACGCACGACGGGCACCGCTCCCCACCGGGGGCGGTGCCCGTCGGCGTTCCTGGGGCCGGCGCGGCGGTAGGCTTCGCGGCCGTGAGCACCAGCACGGAAGTCCTCGTCGGACGCATCGGCAAGCCCCACGGACTGCGCGGCGACGTCACCATCGACGTCCGCACCGACGAGCCCGAGCTGCGCTTCGCGCCCGGGTCCCGCCTGCGCACGGAGGCGCCGCGCGGCAGCAGGGGCGTACGCGACGAGCTCGAGGTCGCCAGCAGCCGCTGGCACCAGGGCGTGCTGCTCGTGACCTTCGAGGGCGTCGGCGACCGCGACGGCGCGGAGGCGCTGCGCGACACCCTGCTGCGGGTCACGCTGCCGTCCGACGCCACCCCGGCCGACGCGGACGAGTACTACGACCACCAGCTCGTCGGCCTCGCGGTCCTCGACCTCGAGGGGACCAGGATCGGTGAGGTCCGTCAGGTGCTGCACGGCGCGGCGCAGGACCTGCTGGGCGTGCGGACGCCGGACGGGCGCGACGCGCTCGTGCCGTTCGTGGCCGCGCTCGTGCCGGAGGTCGACCTCGACGCCGGGCACGTCGTGGTCGCCGACCGACCGGGCCTGGTCGCTCCGTTCGCCGACGAGCAGGCCGAGCAGGCCGCCGACGAGCAGGCCCCGGGCGAGGCCTGAGCCTTGCGCATCGACGTCCTCTCGATCTTCCCCGACTACCTGCGCGCGCTCGACCTGTCCCTGCCCGGCCGGGCCCAGCGCAGCGGGCTGCTCGACCTGCGGGTGCACGACCTGCGCACCTGGACCCACGACCGGCACCGCACCGTCGACGACACGCCCTACGGCGGCGGGGCCGGCATGGTGATGAAGCCGGAGCCGTGGGGCGAGGCGTTCGACGAGATCGGGCTGGAGGGCGCGGTGCTGCTCGTGCCGACGCCGTCGGGCGAGGTCTTCCGCCAGTCCACGGCGCGGGAGCTCGCCGGCGAGGAGCGGCTCGTGATCGCCTGCGGGCGCTACGAGGGCATCGACGCGCGCGTCGTGGAGCACGCGGCGGCGGGTGGCGCACGGGTGCGGGAGGTCTCGATCGGCGACTACGTCCTCAACGGGGGCGAGGTCGCCGCGCTGGCCGTCGTGGAGGCGGTCGTACGCCTGCTGCCCGGCTTCATGGGCAACCCGTCGTCGCTGGTGGAGGAGTCGCACGAGGACGGCCTGCTGGAGTACCCCGTCTACACCAAGCCGCCGACGTGGCGCGGGTTGGACGTTCCCGACGTGCTGCGGGGCGGCGACCACGGCGCGATCGAGAGGTGGCGCCGCGAGCGCGCGCTCGAGCGCACCGCGCGGCGTCGGCCCGACCTGCTGCCGGTCTCGCAGCTCGCGGCGCTGGGGGAGTACGACGTCGCCACGGCCACCGCGGGCGACGCGGGTGAGCTGTGGACCCTGAGCCGTGCGTGCTGGGTGGCGGAGGCCCAGGCCAACCCCGGCGTCGAGATCCCGGCCCTCCACGAGGACCTGGACGACGTGCTCGCCGGCCTCGGGGCGTGGACGACCCTGGTCGCGCGCTCCGGCGGGCGCCTCGTGGCGTCCGTGCGCGGGCGCCTCGACGACGGCGCCTGGGACGTCGGGCGCCTGATGGTGGCGCCGGACCTGCAGGGCCGGGGGATCGGGCGACGGCTGCTCGGGCTGGGGGAGGAGCTCGCGGCCCCGCACGTCGCGAGCGGTGAGGTGCGGGCGTACCGGCTCGTCACGGGCGCGGGCAGCGAGGGCAACCTGCGGATGTACCGCAAGGCCGGCTACCGGGTCGTCGGCCCGGCCGAGCCCGGTGCGCTGCGGCTGGAGAAGCCGGTCCGCTGAGCGCCGTCTGAGGATCTCCTGAGGGGCCGGCGACGGCCGTGTGACGCCGCCCGACACAAATCCGGGAACTCCGTTACGTGCTCGAAACAGGAGGGCCCTCGGGGCGCAACACGGCGTCGCCACGATTCCGGACGAAGCGCGGCCAGCAACGAGGCACGGGTCGCCGCTCGCTCCGAGACAAGCAAAGAGGTTGGTATGACTCTCGATCTGGCATGGCTCCTGCTGTGCGCGGCGCTCGTCATCTTCATGACGCCGGGCCTTGCTTTCTTCTACGGCGGCCTGGTGAAGTCCAAGTCCGTCGTGTCGATGATGATGCTGAGCTTCGGCTCGATGATGATCGTGACGATCCTGTGGGTGCTCTACGGCGCCACCGGCATCGGCGCGATCGGTGACAGCGGGATCAGCCAGTTCTTCGGCAACCCGTTCCAGGACTTCGGGCTCACCGAGGCCGTCAAGGCCGAGGACAGCACGCTGGGCACGATCGCGTTCGGCGCGTCGTTCGCGATCATCACGGTCGCCCTGATCTCCGGCGCGATCGCGGACCGCGCGCGCTTCTTCCCCTGGATCCTCTTCGCGGGCATCTGGGCCACGCTGGTCTACTTCCCGGGCCAGGCCTGGGTCTGGGCCGGCTGGATCCTCAACGGTGACTTCTTCCTCAACGGCACCGGCGCGCTCGACTGGGCCGGTGGCACGATCGTCCACCAGGCCTCCGGTGCGGCGGCCCTCGCCCTCGCCCTGGTGCTCGGCAAGCGCAAGACCGGCTTCACCAAGGAGGAGGCGGTCCCGCACAACGTGCCGTTCGTCCTGCTGGGTGCCGCGATCCTGTGGTTCGGCTGGTTCGGCTTCAACACCGGTGTCTACGGCGCGGACGAGGGCCAGACGAGCCTGATCTTCCTCAACACGCTGATCACCCCGGCCGCGGCCATGTTCGGCTGGCTCGTGGTGGAGCACTTCCGCGAGGGCAAGGCCACGGCGGCCGGTGCCGCCTCCGGCATCGTCGCGGGCCTCGTCGCCATCACCCCGGCCTGCGCGCACATCTCGCCGGTCTGGGCGCTCCTGCTCGGCGTGATCGCCGGCGCCGTGTGCTCCGTCGCGATCGACCTCAAGTACAAGTTCGGCTACGACGACGCGCTCGACGTGGTGGGCATCCACCTGGTCGGTGGCTTCATCGGCTGCATCTACCTCGGCTTCTTCGCCGAGTTCGACGGCACCGGTCTCGTCTTCGGCGGCGGCTTCGCCCAGCTGTGGGCGCAGTTCTCCTCGTCGGTCTTCATGATCGGCTACGCCTTCGTCGTCGCCTACCTGGTCGGCCTGGCGATCGAGAAGACGATCGGCTTCCGGGCCAAGGAGGAGGACGAGCTCGCCGGCATCGACACCCAGCACGGCGCGGCGTACGCCTTCGACTGAGCACCACCGCACCCCCGCTGACCTGCGCGGGTGACCTGACGGCCGGCCCCGTCCCGATTCGCTCGGGGCGGGGCCGGTGTGTCAGGATCGCCTGTCGCTCCGCGGACGCTTCTGCCACAGGGGAATCGTCGACCGCGGGGTGCGACCCGATCCGGACCACTATCCGCGGCTGACCTGTGGCACTCGTGAGGAGCAGACATGAGCAACGTCATCAACGAGCTCGAGGCGGGCGTCAAGCGCTCCGACCTCCCCGAATTCCGCGCCGGTGACACCGTCAAGGTGCACGTGAAGGTCGTCGAGGGCAGCCGCTCGCGCGTCCAGATCTTCCAGGGCGTCGTCATCCGGGTCCAGGGCTCCGGCATCGGCCGGACCTTCACGGTCCGCAAGGTGTCCTTCGGCGTGGGTGTCGAGCGGACCTTCCCGCTCCACTCGCCCATCTTCGAGCAGATCGAGGTCGTCACCCGTGGTGACGTCCGCCGCGCGAAGCTGTACTACCTGCGCAACCTCCGCGGCAAGGCCGCGAAGATCAAGGAGCGCCGCGAGGCCTGAGCGGCCGGCCACCCCTCGGGTGGCTAGTCTCTTGCTGTGACGACCGACGACCGCGAGTCCCCCACCTCCTCCGACGAGGACGTGGACTCGCGGTCGTCGTCGTCTCCGGCCAGGCGGCGGCGCAAGCAGCTGCCGCTGTGGCAGGAGACGATCCTGCTGCTGGGGATCGCGGTCGTGCTCGCGATCGTCATCAAGTCGTTCTTCCTGCAGGCGTTCTACATCCCGTCGGTGTCCATGACCCCGGGGCTCCAGGTCGACGACCGGATCCTGGTGGAGAAGCCGTCCTACTGGTTCGACGGGCCCGAGCGGGGCGACGTCGTGGTCTTCGAGGACCCGGGCGGCTGGCTGAGCGACTCCGCCGACACCGGACCGGAGAACGTGCTGTCGCAGGCGCTGTCGAAGATCGGGCTCTACCCGACCGGCGGCCACCTCGTGAAGCGCGTGATCGGCGTGGGCGGCGACGTGGTCGCGTGCTGCGACGACCAGGGCCGCATCCTCGTCAACGGGGAGCCGCTCGACGAGCCCTACCTCGAGGAGGGCCTCGAGTGCAACGGCCCCGAGCAGGGCACGTGCACGCCGGCCGAGGGGGACGAGCTGGTCTGGGAGACCGTCGAGGTCCCCGAGGGCCACCTGTTCCTGCTGGGCGACAACCGCGGCAACTCCGAGGACTCCGCGGCCCGGATGTGCCGCGACGACCCGAACAACACCACCCTGTGCACGCCGGGGCCCGAGTTCGTCGACGAGGACCTCGTCGTCGGCCGTGTCTTCTCCGTGGCCTGGCCGCGCGACCACTGGCGCTGGGTGAGCCGACCCGCGACGTTCGAGGACCTGCCGGCCCCGTGACGCGGCTGGTCGCCGGCACGACGGTACGCCGTGACGCCGGCCTCTACGGGTACGAGCGGGCGCTGCGCCGCGCGGGCCTCGAGCACGTCGCCGGCGTGGACGAGGCCGGCCGCGGCGCGTGCGCCGGACCCCTGGTCGCGGGCGCCGCGATCCTGCCCGCGGGCCGGGCCGGCATCGTGCCGGGGCTGGCCGACTCCAAGCTGCTGACCGCGCGGGCGCGCGAGCGGGCGTACGACCAGGTCGTGCGCCGGGCCGTGGCCTGGGCGGTCGTCGTCGTCGACGCCGACGAGTGCGACCGGCTCGGCATGCACGTCGCGAACGTGCAGGCCCTGCGGCGCGCGGTGGCGCGGCTGGCGGTGCGCCCCTCCTACGTGCTCAGCGACGGGTTCCCCGTCGACGGCACGGGCACACCGGGCCTCGCGGTGTGGAAGGGCGACCGGGTCGCCGGCTGCGTCGCCGCGGCGTCCGTGCTCGCCAAGGTGACCCGCGACCGCCTGATGGCGGGGCTGCACCTCGAGCACCCGGCGTACCGCTTCGACGTGCACAAGGGCTACATCACCCCGCTGCACGAGGAGCTGCTGACGGCCCACGGTCCCTCCCCGGTGCACCGGACGCGCTTCGTGAACGTCCGTCGCGCGGCGGGCTCGGAGCCGCCGCTATCCTCGGCGCGACCCGTGGACGCGACGACGTAGGAGGCTCGCATGAGCACCGAGGACCTCGAGAAGTACGAGGCCGAGATGGAGCTCAACCTCTATCGCGAGTACCGCGACGTCGTGAAGATCTTCAAGTACGTCGTCGAGACCGACCGCCGGTTCTACCTGTGCAACACCGTCGACGTCCGCGCGAAGAGCGAGAAGGGCGAGGTCTTCTTCGACGTCACGATGAGCGACGCCTGGGTGTGGGACTCCTACCGCCCCGCCCGGTTCGCGAAGAACGTGAAGGTCCTGACGTTCAAGGACGTCAACGTCGAGGAGCTCGCGGGCAGCGACTTCGAGCCCCCCAAGCCGTGATCGGCAAAATCTTGCGCATTTCTAGAGGTTGACCGGTCGTTCCGGGGACAACCCCTTCACTCCGCCCTAGCCTGACCGATCAGGGAGGGGAAGACGTCGTCCTTCCCAGGGAGCCGGAGCCAGATCATGCGGAAGCAGTCGCGCCACCACGTGCGCAGGGGGACCCGACGCGAACAGGAGGGAGCGGCGGCGGTCGAGTTCGCGCTGGTCCTGCCGCTGCTGCTGCTCCTGGTCTTCGGGATCATCTCCTACGGCTTCATGCTCAGCTTCCGCGGCAGCCTGAGCCAGGCGGCCGCCGAGGGGGCGCGGGCAGCGGCGGTCAGCGTCAACGCCTCGGGGCGCGAGGCCGCGGCGCGCGGCGCGGTCAACGACGCCATCAACTCCTACGGCGTGACCTGCGCGGGGGCGAACCTGACCCGCAACGGCAACCGGGTGGGTTCCTGCACCATCGAGGTGGTCCCCTGTGCGAACCCGGGTGGGGCCACGACGCCGCCGCAGTGCGTGCGGGTCGACCTCGAGTACGACTACGCCGACAACGAGCTCATCCCGCTGCCCATCGTCGACGCCTTCATGCCTGAGTCGATCGGGTACACGGCCTCCGCCCGGGTGAGCTGACGTGGGGCTGCTGCGGGGGAGCCGCCGCCCCGACCAGCGCGGTGCCGTCGCCGTCGTCGTGGCGGTCATGCTGTCGCTGCTGCTGATCGCCGCCGCGTTCGCCGTCGACCTCAACATGCAGCGCGTCGCCGCCCGCGACGCCCAGGCGGCCGCGGACCTGATCGCGCTGGACATGGCGCGAGAGCTCGACGGCAGCAAGCGCAGCGACTACGACGACGGTGCGCTGCGCACGGCGTTCGAGGCGAGCGTCGCGCGCAACGCCGAGGGCTTCGGCGCCGACGTGGACGACTTCACCTACGACCTCGTGGTCGCGCAGGGCGCGGGCGGCTGGGCGGTCGCGGGCGCGGACGAGCACCCTGACGCGGTCCGGGTCCGTGCCGTCGGCAGCGTCGACCGGCTCTTCACCAGCGGCACCGGGGGAGTGGTGCGCCGCGCGGTCGCGACCTCGGACAACTCCGCCTGCTTCCGGGTCGGCTCCTTCATCGCCGGGCTGGACACCGCCGAGAGCGCGCTGCTCGGACCGATCCTCAACGCCCTGCTGGGCAGCAGCGTGCAGCTGGACGCCGTGTCCTACCAGGGGTTGGCCGGGGCGAACGTCTCGCTGCTGTCGCTCGTCGAGACCGGCGCGCTCGGCGTCGGGACGGTCGACGAGCTGCTCGAGCTGCCGGCGCTGCGGGTGGCCGACCTGTTCCTCGCGTCGGCGACCGTCCTCGACCGTCAGGGCAACGCCGTGCAGGCCGACGTGCTGCGGACGATCGCGGCCGACGTCGGGACCCCGACCGTCGCGGTCGGCAACCTGGTCTCCGCGGCACCCGGCGCGAACGCGGCACTCGAGGCCGGCCTCAACGTCCTCGACCTCGTCACCTCGTCGGCCTTCCTCATCCAGGACGGGCGGACGGTGGCCGTCCCGAACCTGGGGATCACGCTGCCGGGGGTCGCCTCGATCACGAGCTCGCTGACCGTGGTCGAGCCGATGAAGACGGCGTGCCGCAGGACCGGTGGCGAGGTGGAGACCTCGCAGGTGCGGCTCGACCTCACGGCGACGATCAACCCCTCGGCGGCCATCGCCGGCGTCAACGGCCTGCTCAGCACGGTCGGCAACCTGGCGCAGGTCGAGGTCGAGCCGACGACGCTGGAGCTCAGTGTCGACCTCGGCCAGGCGATCGCGCGCCTCGGCAAGGTGGAGTGCGACGACGACGGCCCGTCGAGCATGACGCTGGACCTGCAGTCCTCCGTCGTCGGGGGGATCAGCGTCTCGGCGACGACAGGGCTCGGTCTGCGGGTCAACAACCCCGTCTCGAGCGTCGTCAACCTGCTGCAGAATCTCCTCGGGCTCGGGAACATCCTCGGCGACCTCCTCGGCACGAACCGGGCGCCGTACCTCGTCCTCGACGCGGGTGTCGAGATCCACGCCGGCGCCGGCGCAGCCGAGGGATGGCGCCGCGAGGTGACGCTCCCGCTGCCCGGCAGCTACGAGGTCGCCCCCGCGGGAGCGAGGGGGACCGCGCCGGTCCTCGGACCGCTGTCGGTCAGCACGACGGCGGACGTGAGCCTGGTCAGCCACTACTTCCAGCCGGGACCGCTGGGGATCGGTGGCTCGTGGCGGGAGCGGACCGTGCTCGACACGGCCCCGTTGTTCGGCGCCGTGGTGAACCCGATCCTGTCGCGGCTGACGGCCAACGTCCTCAACCCCGTCGTCCAGGGGCTCCAGACCCAGGTCATCGGCCCGTTGGCCGAGCTGCTCGGGCTCCAGCTGGGCGGGGCGGACGTGTACGCCGTGCGCACGCCCGGCTGCAGCGTGCCGAACCTGGTCGGTTAGGGCCCGCTTCCCGTCCCCGGCACCGGGGCCCGACGCTTCCGTCCCCAGATCCGTCCCAGCCCGCACGACCGTGGGAGCCACGGCGTCATCGTCGCGACGTGACCTACGAACGAGCCGCCATGGGCGCCTACGGTGAGCAGCTCGCCGAGCGCCACCTCGTCGCGGAGGGGATGACGCTGCTGGACCGCAACTGGCGCTGCGAGCTGGGCGAGATCGACCTGGTGCTGCGCGACGGCGCGACGCTGGTCGTGTGCGAGGTGAAGACCCGCAGCTCGGAGGCGTACGGCACGCCGTTCGAGGCCGTCGACGCTCTCAAGCTGCAGCGGCTGCGGCGCCTGGCGTCACGCTGGATGCGCGCCCACGGCGTGCACGCGCGGCACGTGCGCATCGACATGGTCGGCGTCATCCGGCCCCGGAAGGGGCCGTCCACGCTCGAGCACGTCGCCGGGATCGGGTGAGCCGGGGGAGCGGTCGACGACGCACGTGCCCCGTGGCGTGACGATGTAGCGCAGCCCGTGCGGGTCCGTCCACAGGTACGTCCCGGTCTCGACGCGCAGGTAACGCCACGCCGTGTGCGTCTTGAGCCGGTGGTGGTGGCGGCACAACGGCGCCAGGTTCTCGGTGGAGGTGCCGCCGTGGCGATCCGGCGGGCCGTTCGGTGGAGGCTCCTGCCACGCAACGATGTGGTCCGCATCGCAGCCCTCTGCTGGTCGCTCGCACCAGGGGAAGGCGCACACGGTGTGGGTGGCCAGGAGGTGGCGGTGCAGCCGGTCGGGCACCTCGTACTGATCGGTGGTCAGCCGCTCCCGCACGTCCAGCACGGGGCGTACCGTCACGTGGGCGTCGGTGCGGGCGCACCACGCCCGCATCTGCTCGGCGAGCGCAGGCTGACCGCTGCCTCCCCCGGCCGCCATGCGACCGACGGGATCGAGACCCATCACGGCGAGGTCCGTCAGGTGCAGGTGCAGCACGATCCGCTTGCGCGGACCGGCGGCGGCCCGCGCGGTGGCTTCGGTGGGAGACAGCACCGACCGGGCGGCCTCCGGATCGGCCAGCACGCCGACCGCGAGTGCGCGCCGCACCTGGAGCGACGCGCCGCGAGCCTCCGCCTCGAGACCGACCAGAGCGGCGACCTCGGGATCGGCCAGGCGCTGCGCCACCTGCTGGACCGCGGCGTCGAACGCCGCAAGATCGGTCCACTGGCCGCGGACTGTCATCTCCGCGATGCCGGTGTGGTTGAGCGTCTCGCTGTGCAGCGTGACGTGCTGCGCGTCGAGCGCAGCCAGCTGCTCGAGCTCGCGGTCCTCCGCGTGCAGCCGGAGCAGCGCCTCGTCCAGCAGCCGATCGAGCGTCCGCAGGCCCACCTGGTGGGCGACCGCGTGGACGTGCTCGTCGAGGTACGCGGCCACGTCGTCGGGCTGGCCCGCGACGCACCCAGCCACCCGGCGGGCGCGCCAGGCCGGCACGTCACCCGTACGCACGCGGGCCCAGGTCAGCGGCAACCGGTGCGCCAGCAGCAGCGCGTCGCGCAGCAGTAGACCGCCAGCGCGGGTGGTGAGACGGCAGGCCGCGGCGAAGGCTGCCGGCGCGTCCCAGCGCACCGCCGGGATCCCGTGCCAACCGGTCGCCTCATCAGCCTCCTCGGGGCTGAGTCGGGGGTCGACGTGCGGTTCCGCGTACGCGGTCGGCCCCACGACCGTCTGCTTCGACGCCGGGTCCGGGGGCGCCGGGTGCGCGTACGCCCATTCCAACGCGCACTCGAGGATCCGCACCTCGGCCGCATCCGCGGCGGCCCGCGCAGCCCGGGCGACGTCGAGTACGTCGGCCGGCGTGCGAGGTGGTGCGACGGGCGCGGACATGGACTGATCCTATGCGAACAGATGTGCGATCACAAGACTATTTTCCCAGTTCAGAGGGGGTGCGGGCGGCCCACTTGCTGTCCACAGATGCTGTCGGCGACGGGGTGCTCCCCGACCCTCTCCACACCCGGCATGCGTGCCCTGGCCACGACCCAGGGTGGGCCGCATGACAGCACTCCCGAGGCCCCTCTGATGGCGGTCGCGACCACCCGGGCCATCGCGCTCCACGGCGCGGTCGGCCACCTCATCGACGTCCAGGTCGACGTCTCGCCCGGCATGGTCACGACGATCATCGTGGGACGACCCGACGCAGCGCTCAGCGAGGCACGCGACCGCTGCCGGATGGCGATCGCCAACTCGGGCTTCCGCTGGCCGACCACGCGACGCACGACGATCCTCCTCTCGCCCGCCGACCTGCCGAAGCGCGGCACGCACTTCGACCTCGCGGTCGCCGTGGCCGTGCTCGCGGCATCCGTGGACCCGTCGGAGGAGGCGCCGATCCCCACCGACGACACGGTCTTCATCGGCGAGCTCAGTCTCGACGGCGGCCTGCGTCCCACCGCGGGGGTGCTGCCGATGACGATGGCGGCGGCGCAGCGAGGCGTGCGCCGGGTGTTCGTCCCTGAGCCGCAGGCGGCCGAGGCGGCGCTCGTGCCGGGCATGGCGGTCTTCGGGATGAGGTCGCTAGCCCAGGTCGTCGCGGAGCTGCGGGGTGAGCCCGTGCCAGACGCACCGCCCGTGCCGGCGGACTCCGCCAGCACGCTGCTGAGCTGGCGGGGCCAGGACCGGCTGGACGAGGTCGACATGGCCGATCTCGTCGGAGCACCGGACGCGCTGTACGCGGCCACGGTGGCCGCCGCGGGCGGCCACCACCTGCTGCTGACCGGGGCCAAGGGGGCCGGCAAGACGACCCTCGCCGAGCGGATCCCCGGGATCCTGCCCGACCTGGCCCCCGACGAGGCGCTCGAGCTCACCGCGGTCCTGTCGCTGTCGGGCGCCCTGCCGCCGGGCGGGCGACTCGTGCGGCGCCCGCCCTACGCCGCGCCGCACCACAACGCGAGCGCCACGAGCATCCTGGGCGGCGGCTCCGGCCGGGTGCGTCCCGGCGAGCTCAGCCGCGCCCACCACGGCGTCCTGTTCCTCGACGAGTTCCCCCTCTTCGCCTCCGACGTCGTCGAGGCGCTGCGCCAGCCGCTCGAGAGCGGTGACGTGACCATCGCCCGCGGCGAGGAGTCCGCGACCTTCCCGGCGCGGGGCATCGTGGTGCTCGCCGCCAACCCGTGCCCGTGCGGCGCACCGTCGACCGGGCTCGGCGCCGCCCGCTGCTCGTGCGACGCGGTCAAGGTGCGGGCGTACGACGCGAAGCTCAAGGGACCGCTCGCCGACCGCGTCGACATCGTGCGGGAGATGCAGCCGCCCACCGTCGGGCTGGCGGGCTCGGTGGTCACGTCCGCGCACCTGCGCTCGCTCGTCACGGCCGCGAGGGCCCGCCAGCAGGAGCGGTACGCCGGCACCGGCTGGCGTCTGAACGCCCACGTGCCGACCTCCGTCCTGCGCGACCGGTGGCCGCTCGACGAGACCTCCCGGCGCACCGTGGAGGAGGCGGTGGCCGCCGGTCGCCTCACGCGTCGTGGCGCCACCCGCGTGCACCGGATGGCCTGGACCCTGGCGGACCTCGAGGCTCGGAGCGGACCGACCGTCGACGACGTCGACACGGCCCTGCGGCTGCGACGCGGCGACCCGCTGGCGCTGCTGCCGGTCGAGCGCCTCCTGCTGGACGGGCCGGCGACGACCGCGGAGGTCGCGCGGTGAGCGACGCCGACCGGCTGGCGCGGGTTGCTCTGAGCCACCTCGCAGAGCCGGGCGACGTGCGGGTGCTGCGGCTGGTGCGTCAGCTGGGCGCGACGACGGTGTACGAGGGCCTGTGCGCCCACGGAGGGCTCGACGCGGTGCTGGACGGCATGCCGGACGGGGTGTCCGACGGCGCCGGCGGAGCGGGCGTCGACCTCGCGGTGCGACTCGGCGCGGTCCGACCGGAGCAACGTCTCGAGCAGGCTCGCCGCGCCGGCATCCGCTTCGTCGTGCCCGGCGACGCCGAGTGGCCGACCGGCCTGGACGACCTCGCCGACCAGCCGGCCCTGCACCAGCGCGGCGAGGTGCCGGTCGGGCTGTGGGTCCGCGGTCCGCTGCGCCTGGACGAGGTACGCACCGCGGTCGCGGTCGTCGGAGCGCGTCGGGCGACGACCTACGGAGGCTCGGTGGCGGGCGACCTGGGCCAGGACCTCGGGAGCGAGGGCTGGACGGTCGTCTCGGGTGCCGCCTTCGGCATCGACCAGGCCGCCCACCGGGGCGCGCTGGCCGCGGGCGGTCCGACGGTCGCCGTCCTGGCGTGCGGTGTGGACCGCGCCTACCCGGTGCGCCACAGCGAGCTCCTCGACCAGATCGGCGACCAGGGTGCGGTGGTCTCGGAGGCGCCCCCGGGTGCGACACCGACCCGGGTCCGGTTCCTGGGCCGCAACCGGCTCATCGCGGGTCTCGCGCGCGGCACGGTCGTCGTCGAGGCGGCGGTGCGCAGCGGCTCCCTCAACACCGCCGGGTGGGCCGAACGTCTCAGCCGGGTCGTGATGGGCGTCCCCGGGCCGGTCACGAGCGCACTCTCGCAGGGCGTGCACGAGCTGATCCGCACCCGGGCGGGTCTGCTCGTCACGAGCGGCGCCGAGGTGCGCGAGGCGGTCGGGGAGTCGGGGGAGCACCTGCTCGCGGTGCCGCGCGCCCCGCTGGGTCCGCGCGACCACCTCCCGATCCGCCACCAGCAGGTGCTCGACGCGGTGCCCGTCTCACGGGGCGCCACCGTCGAGACCATCTCGCGCGGCGCGGGGATCGGCACGAAGGAGGCGGGCACGGCGCTCGGCGCCCTCGCCCGGGCCGGGCTCATCGAGCAGAGCGGCGCCGGCTGGCGGCTCAGCGACGCCGCGTGGCGGGCCGATCGTGCCGAGGAGCGCGCCTAGGCTGGCGCCATGACGGCGCAGGGGGAGGAGCTGCCCGCGGGCCTGGCGCAGGCGCTGGACGAGTACGCCACCCACCTGCGCCACGCGCGCGACGTCAGCGAGCACACGCTCCGTGCGTACGTCGGCGACCTGACCTCCCTGCTGCGCCACGTGGCGCGGATGGGAGCGACGGCCCCGGGGGACCTCGACCTGCGGATGCTGCGCAGCTGGCTCGCGCTGCAGCAGACCTCCGGACGCTCGCGGCGCACGATCGCGCGCCGCGCGACCGCGGCCCGGGTCTTCACCGCGTGGCTCGAGTCGACGGGCCGCGCGCCGGCCGACGTCGGGGCCCCCCTGGCCTCCCCGCGGGCGCACCGGACGCTGCCGGCCGTGCTCACCCGGGACGAGGCCCGCTCCCTCCTCGACGCCGCGGCCGAGCACGCGCTCGCCGTGGCCGGCGCCGACGGCGCCGACGGCACCGACGGCACCGAGGAGGCCGCGGCGACGGCCCGCGCGGCGGCGCTGCGCGACGTGGCCGTCCTGGAGCTGCTGTACGCCAGCGGCATCCGCGTCGGCGAGCTCGTGTCGCTCGACGTCGACGACCTCGACCACGGCCGCAGCGTCGTGCGGGTGCTCGGCAAGGGGCGCAAGGAGCGCACGGTGCCCTACGGCCGCCCCGCCGCCCGTGCCGTCGACCGATGGCTGGGGGAGGGGCGTGGCGTGCTCGCGACCTCGTCCTCCGGCCCGGCGCTCTTCCTCGGCGTCCGCGGCGGGCGCATCGACCCCCGGACGGTCCGCACGACCGTCCACCGTCGGATCGCCGACGTCCCGGACGCGCCGGACCTGGCTCCCCACGGCCTGCGGCACACGGCGGCCACCCACCTGCTCGAGGGCGGCGCGGACCTGCGCACGGTCCAGGAGCTCCTCGGTCACGCCTCGTTGGCCACGACGCAGGTCTACACCCACGTCAGCACGGAGCGGCTCCGCTCGGCCTACCGGCAGGCGCACCCGCGGGCCTGAGACCGGCGTCCCGGTGCGCACGACGGTCAGCGCGCGACGGGCCGGCCCGGTCGTGGCAGCCGCTCCGCGAGCGGCGACCATCCGGCGTACGGGCGGGCCGCCCCCGCGGAGCTGGTCGCGCCCGAGCCGGCGCCCAGCCCGCCCAGGGGAACGAGGCGGACGGGTCCTGCGCCGACGAGGCGCAACGGGTCGAGGTAGGTCTCGCCCTCGATCCAGCCCCAGTGCAGGCACACGGCCGGTCGGCAGTGCGACCCGGCGAGCTCGAGGACCCCCAGGGCCGCGCCCGCCGCGACCTCGTCGCCCACGGCGACGGCCGCGGTGACGGGCTCGTAGGTCGTGCGCGTCGCTCCGTGGGCGACGACCACGACGCCCTTGCCGGCGAGCCGACCGGCGTACGTCACCCGGCCGCCGAGCGCGGCGCGCACCGTCTGCCCCACCGAGCCGGCGAGGTCGACCCCGCGGTGGCCGGGGCCGTACGGGTCCGCCGGCGGGTCGAAGCGCTCCACGACCGCTGGACGGGGGTCGAGGGGCCACACCCCCACAGGGTCGGTGCGCCCGGGCGGCGCGGCGCCCGCCGGCGGCGCCACGAGGGTCGCGAGGGCGACCAGGAGGACGGCCAGCGCGGGCGCCAGCAGGAGCAGGGACGGGTGTCGGTGCATGCGTGGAGGCTGCCGACGCGGAGGCGCGGCCGGGAGGCCGGTGGAGGGGACGGGGGACGACGGCGTCCCAGGCCCGGGCTGGGGACGTGATCCGGGCCGTCGCGCTGATTGGCGCCCTGCGCCGCGCCAGGTCTAGGCTGCGATCTTGCAGCCCACCCGGGCTGACTTCGCACGCTCGCACACCGGCCCCGGTCGGGTGCGGTCCTCGGTCCCCGTCGACGACGGGGTCGGGCCGCACGCGGGCGTCAGGGCGACCGGCACCCGCCGGGCGCGACAACCGAGAACCGAACAGGAGCTCCGCTCCCGGTCCGCACCTCACGGCTGTGCCGTGCCAAGGGTGGACGCAACGGGTGCGCCTCCGGGAGAAGAGAAGAACCATGGCAGTCGTGACCATGCGCCAGCTCCTCGAGAGCGGCGTCCACTTCGGACACCAGACCCGTCGCTGGAACCCGAAGATGAAGCGGTTCATCCTCACGGACCGCAACGGCATCTACATCATCGACCTGCAGCAGTCGCTGGCCTACATCGACCGCTCCTTCGCCTTCGTCAAGGAGACCGTCGCCAAGGGCGGCACCATTCTCTTCGTCGGCACGAAGAAGCAGGCCCAGGAGGCCATCGCCGAGCAGGCCACGCGCGTCGGCCAGCCCTACGTCAACCAGCGTTGGCTCGGCGGCATGCTCACCAACTTCCAGACGGTGCACCAGCGGATCAACCGCCTCAAGGAGCTCGACGAGCTCGACTTCGACAACGTCGCCGGCTCGGGTCGCACCAAGAAGGAGCTCCTGCAGCTCAAGCGCGAGCGCGACAAGCTCGAGAAGACGCTGGGCGGCATCCGCGAGATGAGCCGGACCCCCTCCGCGGTCTGGATCGTCGACACGAACAAGGAGCACCTGGCGGTCGAGGAGGCGCGCAAGCTGCGCATCCCGATCATCGGCATCCTCGACTCGAACTGCGACCCCGACGAGGTCGACTTCCCGATCCCGGGCAACGACGACGCGATCCGCGCCGTCGGCCTGCTGACGCGGGTCGTCGCCGACGCCGTGGCCGAGGGCCTCATCGAGCGCTCGGGCGGCAAGTCCGGCGAGACCGCCGCGGAGCCGCTGGCCGAGTGGGAGCGCGAGCTCCTCACCGGTGAGGCCGAGCAGGCCGCCGTCGCCGCCACGGGTGGCGAGGCGGGCGACACCCCGGCCGCCGAGGCCACCGGCGCCTCCTCCGAGGCTGCGGAGGCGGACGCCGCCGCCGAGGCCGTCGAGGAGACCACCGAGTCGGCCGAGACCACCGAGTCGGCCGAGACGGCCGACGCGGCCGCCGACGCCAAGGCCTGACCCGCTTCACGCTCGATGCGCCGGGTCCGGACGGTGACCCCGTCCGGACCCGGCGCACCTCCTGTTCACCCCACGAAGCCAGAGGAAGAAGACACCATGGCCAGCTTCTCTGCCGCTGACGTCAAGAAGCTCCGCGAGACCACCGCCGCGGGCATGATGGACTGCAAGAAGGCACTGACCGAGACCGACGGCGACTTCGACGCCGCCGTCGAGCTCCTCCGCGTGAAGGGCGCCGCGAAGGCGGCCGCCCGTGGCGCCGAGCGCGAGACCGCCGCGGGCGTCGTCGCCAGCGCCGGCACCGCCATCGTCGAGCTGAAGAGCGAGACCGACTTCGTGGCGAAGAGCGACGAGTTCGTCGCCGCCGCGCAGAAGATCGCGGAGGCCGCCGACAACGCCAAGCCCGCCGACGCCGAGGCGCTCAAGGCCGTCTCGCTCGGCGAGCAGACCGTCGGTGAGCTCGTCGAGGGCCTCGCCGTCAAGATCGGCGAGAAGATCGAGCTCGGCCAGGTCGCCGTGTTCGACGGCCCCGTCGTCGTCTACCTGCACCGCCGCTCCGCCGACCTCCCGCCCGCCGTCGGCGTGCTGGTGGAGTACGACGGTGACGCCGAGGCCGCGCGCGGCGCCGCCATGCAGGCCGCCGCCATGCGCCCGCAGTACCTCACGCGTGACGAGGTGCCGGCCGACGTCGTCGCCAAGGAGCGCGAGATCGCCGAGGCGCAGGCCAAGGAGGAGGGCAAGCCCGACCAGGTCGCCGCGAAGATCGCCGAGGGTCGCCTCAACTCGTTCTTCAAGGACGTCGCGCTGCTCGAGCAGCCCTCCGTGACCGAGAACAAGAAGTCGGTCAAGCAGGTCCTCGAGGCGTCCAGCACGACCGTGAAGCGCTTCGCGCGCTTCGAGGTCGGCGCCTGAGCGCACCTCGCACTGCCGCTAGGGTGAGGCCGGTCCGTCCCCGGCGTGGATCCGCTCCACGTCGGAAGGTCGGGCCGGCCTTCGCCGTGCCGGAGGCCCCGCAGGACCAGCACCCGCAGCACCCGCAGCACCCGCCCCGCGCTCGCCGTACGAAAGGAACTCCGTGACCGGCTACCGTCGCGTCCTGCTCAAGCTCTCCGGCGAGGTCTTCGGCGGAGGCAGTGTCGGCGTCGACCCCGACGTCGTGCAGAAGATCGCCGGCGAGATCGCCGCGGTCGTGGACGCCGGCGTCCAGGTCGCCGTGGTGACCGGTGGCGGCAACTTCTTCCGGGGCGCCGAGCTGCAGCAGCGCGGCATGGACCGCTCGCGCGCCGACTACATGGGCATGCTCGGCATCGTGATGAACTGCCTGGCGCTCCAGGACTTCCTGGAGAAGCTCGGCGTCGACACGCGGGTGCAGACGGCCATCACGATGGGCCAGGTCGCGGAGCCGTACATCCCGCGCCGCGCCATCCGACACATGGAGAAGGGTCGCGTCGTCATCTTCGGTGCCGGCATGGGCATGCCGTTCTTCTCCACCGACACCGTCGCCGTCCAGCGCGCCCTGGAGAACCGCTGCGACGTGGTCCTCGTCGCCAAGAACGGCGTGGACGGCGTCTACAGCGCCGACCCGCGCATCGACCCCGACGCGGTCAAGCTCGACTCCGTCACCTACGACGAGGCGATCAGCCGCGGTCTGCGGATCATGGACCAGACCGCCTTCGCGCTGTGCGGCGAGAACCGCCTGCCGATGGTGGTGTTCGGCATGCAGCCGGAGGGCAACATCCTGCGGGTCGTGCAGGGTGAGAGGATCGGGACGCTCGTCAGCGCCGCCGACTAACAGAATCCGACAGGAGCCAGCAGTGATCAACGACGTCCTCAACGAGGCCGACGGCAAGATGGACAAGTCGGTCGAGGCGACCCGCGAGGAGTTCGCCGCGATCCGAGCCGGTCGTGCGCACCCGAGCATGTTCAACAAGATCCTCGTGGACTACTACGGCTCGCCGACGCCGCTGCAGCAGCTGGCGTCGTTCACCGCCCCCGAGGCCCGCATCATCCTCATCTCGCCCTACGACGTCGGCGCGATGAACGCCATCGAGAAGGCGATCCGCGACTCCGACCTGGGCGTCAACCCGTCGAACGACGGCAAGGTGCTGCGCTGCGTCTTCCCGGAGCTGACCGAGGAGCGCCGCAAGGAGTTCATCAAGGTCGCCCGCACGAAGGCCGAGGAGGGCCGCGTCGCCGTGCGCAACCTGCGTCGCTCGGCCAAGCAGAACCTCGAGAAGCTCGAGAAGGACGGCGAGGTCGGCCAGGACGACGTCACCGGCGCCGAGAAGCGTCTCGACGGCCTGACCAAGAAGCACGTGGACGCCATCGACGACCTGCTCAAGTCGAAGGAGTCCGAGCTGCTCGAGGTCTGAGCGGCGAGGACCTCGTGACCAGCTCCACCCCTCCCGCCCCGCCTCCGGCCAAGGACCACGGGCGCGCCGGCCGCAACCTGCCTGCTGCCGTCGCCTCCGCGGTCGTGCTGCTGGGCGCCGTCGCGGCCTCGTTGGCGTTCTACAAGACCGCCTTCCTGCTCATCGTGGCGATCGCGATCGTCGTCGCGGTCTGGGAGCTCCGCCAGGGGTTCCTCGCCAAGGACATCGACCTGCCCGAGCAGCCGCTCATGCTGGGCGGCATCGTCATGGTGGTCGTGGCGTACTTCTTCGGTGCGCCCGCGCTGATCACCGCCACCGCCGTCACGGCGCTGGCGCTGATGCTGTGGCTGTTGCACCGCGGTGTCGAGGGCTACGTGCGCAACGCCACGGCGGCCGTGTTCGTGCTGATCTACCTGCCGTTCCTCGGCTCGTTCGTCGGCCTGCTGCTCGCCGAGGGCGGGTCGACGGACTTCGAGGCGTTCGACGACGGCGTACGCGCGGTCCTCGTCTTCGTGCTGGTCACGATCGCCTCGGACATCGGGGGCTACGCCGCGGGCGTCCTCTTCGGCCGGCACCCCATGGCGCCGGTGATCTCGCCGAAGAAGTCGTGGGAGGGCTTCGCGGGCTCCGCGGTGTCCTGCGTCGTGGCCGGGTCGCTCCTCGTCATCTACCTCCTCGACGGCGACTGGTGGGTCGGCGTGATCCTCGGTCTCATCGCGGTCGTCATGGCGACCCTCGGCGACCTGGTCGAGTCGGTGATCAAGCGCGACCTCGGCGTCAAGGACATGAGCCAGGTCATCCCCGGCCACGGCGGTCTGCTCGACCGGCTCGACTCGCTGCTCGCCACCGTCGCGCCTACCTGGCTCCTGCTCCACTATCTGGTGTTCTGAGCCCATGCGAGCACGATGGGTCGCGGTGGCGACCGCAGGGGCGGTGACGGCGTACGCCGCGACGCGCGCCCGCCGCGGACGCCCGGCCTCGGTGGGGGTCGCGGTCGGGGTCGCCTCGGCCGTCGTCGCCACCGACGTGAGGGAGCCGCGGCAGCCCTCCTCCCCGCAGCCCGAGCCGGTGCGGCCCGAGCCGGTGCAGCCCGAGCCGGTGCAGCCCGAGCCGGTGCAGCCGGTCGAGCGCACGGATCCGGACCCGGCCCCCGAGCCGGAGCCCGCTCCGCAGCCCGAGCCCCCGGTCGTCGACCGCGCCGAGCCCGAGCCCGACGACCGGGACCTCGAGCCCGACGACCGGGACCTCCCGTCCGAGCCGTCCACGCGCGAGGCGCTGGCGGGCTTCTACTTCGGCCTCGTCTGCATGCTGTTCGCCCCGGTCCTCTACTTCGCGGCCGCCCGCTGGCTGGCCGAGGACCAGGTCTCGCAGCTCGCTCCGTTCGTCCTCGTGCTGCTCGCCGTGCCGGCCGTGCTCGTGGCGCTGCCGCGGACCCGGCGCTTCGGGGCGTACATGCTGCTCGGCCTCGCCCTGACCGGCGTGGTGGTCTCCGTGACGGCCGTCGCGGTGCTCTGGTTCCTCCTCGAGTCGGGCGCCTGACCGGTTCGGTGCGATGATCGTCGGGCTATGTCCGACGCCCAGAGCTCCCCGACCCCTGCCGCTGAGCAGCCCGCCGACCAGCCCGCCGCCGAGCAGCGGCCCGCCGAGGCGCCGGTGAGCGCGCCCGAGGGCACCCGCTCGCTGCCGCTGGTGATGACCCCGCCGCGCGGACGCGCGAAGCCGCCGGCGCACCTCGCCGACCTCGACGAGGCGGGCCGCAAGAAGCTGCTGGAGGACTCGGGCCTGCCCGGCTTCCGGGCCAAGCAGCTCTCGCACCACTACTTCGGCCGGCTCGTGCGCGACGCCGAGTCGATGACCGACCTGCCGGCCGGTCAGCGCGACGAGCTGGTCGCCACGCTGCTCCCGACGCTGCTGACGCCGGTGCGCACGCTCGAGGCCGACCGCGGCACGACGCGCAAGACGCTCTGGCGGCTCTTCGACGGCTCGCTCGTCGAGTCGGTGCTGATGCGCTACCCCGACCGCGCGACCATCTGCGTCTCCAGCCAGGCGGGCTGCGGCATGGCGTGCCCGTTCTGCGCCACCGGCCAGAACGGCCTGCAGCGCAACATGAGCACCGCCGAGATCGTCGACCAGGTCGTCGACGGCGCGCGGGCGATGGCGTCGGGCGAGGTCCCGGGCGGGCCGGGTCGGCTCTCGAACGTCGTGTTCATGGGCATGGGCGAGCCGCTGGCCAACTACAAGGCCGTCATCGGCGCCGTGCGCCGGCTGACCGACCCGAGCCCCGCGGGCCTGGGCCTGTCCGCGCGTGGAGTGACGGTCTCGACCGTCGGTCTGGTGCCGCGGATCCGTCAGCTGACCGAGGAGGGCATCCCGGTCACGCTGGCGCTGAGCCTGCACGCCCCCGACGACGAGCTGCGCAACGAGCTCGTGCCGATCAACACGCGGTCGTCGGTCGACGAGACCGTCGAGGCGGCGTGGCAGTACGCGGCGACGACGAAGCGCCGCGTCTCGATCGAGTACGCGATGATGCGCGGCATCAACGACCAGGCCTGGCGCGCCGACCTCCTCGCGGACGTCCTGCGCGCGCACGGCGACTGGGGCTGGGTGCACGTCAACCTCATCCCGCTCAACCCCACGCCGGGGTCGAAGTGGACGGCGTCGGACCCGGCGGACGAGCGCGAGTTCGTGCGTCGGCTCGAGGCCAAGGGCATCCCCACCACGGTGCGCGACACCCGTGGGCGCGAGATCGACGGCGCCTGCGGTCAGCTCGCGGCAGCGGAGTGAGGGACGGCGGGTGAACGCGGCGTGACGGGCGTACGCCCTCGCCGCGCTGAGGTTCCCGGCCGGTTCAACTGACGTCCACCGACCGAGCCCCCGGTGGTTCGGGCGGCTCCCTAGCGTCCGACGCGTCAGTGACCGGCACAGCGACGACGACTGTGCGCCGACGCGAAGGGACCGCCGCATGCGGCTGCACCGCTCCCGCCCCACCCGCCCGACCGCCACCGTCACCCACCTCCCGCGCCGCACCGACGGGCGGCTCCGCGTCCTCGTCGTGAGCGAGTCGTTCCTGCCGCAGGTCAACGGGGTCACGAACTCCGTGCGCCGGGTCCTCGAGCACCTGGCGGCGCAGGGCCACGAGGCGGAGCTCGTCGCCCCGACGGGTCCGGCGACCTACGCCGGGTTCCCCGTCACCGTCTGCCGTGGTGCCCACCTGCCGTTCTATAAGGACTTCCGGATCGGCCTGGAGACCCAGCGCCGGCTGCGGGCCGTGATGCAGCGCTTCCGCCCCGACGTCGTGCACATCGCCTCGCCCGCGACCCTGGGCTACCAGGCCGCGCAGGCCGCCGAGGACCTGGGCATCCCGTCGGTGGCGATCTACCAGACGGACCTCGTCGGCTTCGCCGACCGCTACGGCATCGCCGGCGGCACCCGGGCGATGTCGTACCTGACGCGCCGCATCCACACGAGCGTGGACCGCACGCTCGCCCCCTCGACCGCCAGCCTGCGCCAGCTCGAGCAGATGCAGGTGCCCGGTCTGGGCCACTGGCCACGCGGGGTCGACCTCACGCAGTTCGACCCCGCGTGCCGCGACGAGGAGCTGCGCCGACGGCTCGCTCCCGCCGGCGAGCTGCTGGTCGGCTACGTCGGCCGGCTCGCGCCCGAGAAGGAGCTCGAGCTCCTCGCCCACGTCGACCGTCTCCCCGGCGTGCGCGTCGTGGTGGTCGGCGGCGGTCCCGAGGAGGAGCGCCTGCGCGGGCTGCTGCCCGACGCCGCGTTCCTCGGCGTCCTGCACGGCGAGGAGCTCGCCGCGGCGTACGCCAGCCTCGACGTCTTCGTGCACACCGGCCGCCACGAGACGTACTGCCAGGCGGCGCAGGAGGCCCTGGCCTCCGGAGTGCCGGTGGTGGCGCCGCGGGCCGGCGGACCCGTCGACGTGGTGGAGGACGGTCTCGCGGGCTTCCTCTACGAGCCCGGTGACGGCGCCGCCATGGCGACCTACGTCAGGATGCTGCAGGAGAACGCGCCGCTGCGCCGCCGGGTCGCCCTGGCCGCCCGTCGCAGCGTCGCCGGCCGTTCGTGGCAGGCGGTCAACGAGCTGCTGGTACGCCACTACCGCGAGGTCGTGGCCGAGCGCACGGTCCGCGCGGGCTCGCGCGCCGCCTGAGCCGCCTGGGCCGCCCGGGCCGCAGCGGACCGGTACGCTGCGCCGGGTGGTGAACCTGACGTACGACGCGCTGGACCTGCACGTCATCCGGGGCCGGGCGGAGGAGGCGGCCGTGGAGCGCGACGGCGCTCCGGTCGACGTCGCCTCGCTCACCGAGGAGGTCGCCGCCCTGGCGGGCGCCTTCCGGGCCGTCGGCGTCACCCCCGGCGCCGCCGTGCTGGTCGCGCTGCCGGACGAGTACGACGAGCTGGTCGCGTTCCTGGCCACCCTGCGCCTGCGGGCCGTCCCGGTCCTCGTCGAGCGCGTGCACGCAGCGGTCCAGGGCACCGAGGGCGGTCACCACCCGTCGGCCGCGACGCTCGCGGTGCGGCACCGTCCGCACGCGGTCGTGACCGCCACGACCTGGCCCGGTCACGTGCACGCGCCCGCCGCGGTGGTCTACCGGGGGCCCGAGCCCACCGACCCCACGGTCGAGGTCGCCTGGGACGTGGCCCTGCGGGCGGGCCGGACCGACCCGGCGCCCGCGAGCCGTCCCGAGCCCGACCCCGAGGTGCCGGCCGCCGACGCCCACGCCGCGGCGGTCGCCGCCACGGCGTACGTGGTCGGGGACCGCGCCGTGCTCGTCGGCGAGGTCCCCGAGGCGGGCACGCAGATCGGTCGCCGCCTCGGCGCGCTGATCGGCGGTCGCACCGTCACGCTGCGCGGCTGAGACCCGCGGGCCGGCGCCGGGCTCGGCCGGGCTCAGCTCCCGACGCGCATCTCGCCCAGCTCGGACCAGTCGTCGGCGTCGACGTCCTGGCTGACGATGCGGGGCGTGGCGGACAGGTACGCCGGCAGCGTCTCCTGCGCCTTCTTGAAGTGCGCCGAGCCGACGTGGGCGGCCCCCGCGTCCCCGTCGGCGAACGCCTCGACCAGCACGTACTCGTTCGGGTCGTTCACCGAGCGGGACCAGAAGAACCACTTGCAGCCCGGCTCCGCGTTGCAGGCCTCGGTGAACTCGCGCGAGATCTCGGGCCAGTCGTCGGCGTGCTCGGGCTTCACGGGGAACACGGCGGTGATGAAGATCATGGGTCTCTCCTTCGCGGGTCGGTGTGTGGCCCGGGCCGGTCGCGAGGCGGAGCCCGGGGCCGCCGTCCAGTCTGCCGAACCCCGCCCACCGCGACCCGTCTGGGAGGATCGCGCCCGTGGTCCATCCTCGTCGCGACGTCGTCATCCTCGGCTCCACCGGCTCGATCGGCACCCAGGCCATCGACCTGGTGCGCCGGAACCCCGACCGCTACCGCGTGGTCGGGCTGACCGCGGGCGGGTCGAACCCCGAGCTGTTCGAGGCCCAGGTCGCCGAGCTCGCGCCCGCGTACTCGGGGCTGGGGGAGGAGGCCTCGGTCGAGGCCGCCGGTCTCGGCGCCGACGTCGTGCTCAACGGCATCACGGGCGCCGTCGGCCTGCGGCCCACGCTGGCGGCCCTCGCGAGCGGCAGCACGCTGGCGCTGGCCAACAAGGAGTCGCTCATCATCGGCGGCCCGCTGGTCACGCAGCAGGCCGCGCCCGGCCAGATCGTGCCGGTCGACTCCGAGCACTCCGCGATCGCGCAGTGCCTGCGCGGCGGCACCCCCGAGGAGGTCCGCAAGCTCGTCCTGACGGCCTCCGGCGGCCCCTTCCGGGGGCGTACGCGCGCCGAGCTCGCCGACGTCACCCCCGAGCAGGCCCTGCACCACCCGACCTGGTCGATGGGCCCCGTCATCACGGTCAACTCGGCCACCCTGGTCAACAAGGGCCTCGAGGTGATCGAGGCGCACCTGCTGTTCGGGCTCGGGCTCGACCGGATCGAGGTGGTCGTGCACCCGACGAGCGTCGTGCACTCGATGGTCGAGTTCGTGGACGGCTCCACGCTGGTGCAGGCGAGCCCGCCGACCATGACGATCCCGATCGCGCTGGGCCTGAGCTGGCCGCACCGGGTGCCCGACGCGGCGCCCGCCGTGGACTGGACGCGACCGGAGACCTGGGAGTTCCACCCGCTGGACGACGAGGCCTTCCCGGCGGTCGCCCTGGCCCGCGAGGCGGCCACGCGCGGCGGCACGGCGCCGGCGGTCTACAACGCCGCGAACGAGGTGTGCGTCGACGCGTTCCTCGCCGGCCGCCTGCCGTTCGTCGAGATCGTGCCCACGGTGGCCGCCGTCCTCGCGCAGCACGACGTACTCTCGGAGGGTCCGCTCACCGTCGACGACGTCCTGGCCGCCGACACCCAGGCGCGGACGCTGGCCAGCGCCCACCTCGTGGCGCCCGGGAACGAAGGACGTCACCCCGCACCATGACCGTTCTGCTCTACACGCTCGGCGTCGTCGTCTTCGTCGTCGCCATCCTCGTCTCGATCGGGCTGCACGAGCTCGGGCACATGATCCCGGCGAAGGCGTTCGGCGCGAAGGTGACGCAGTACTTCATCGGCTTCGGTCCGACCGTGTGGAGCAAGCAGGTCGGCGAGACGGAGTACGGCGTCAAGGCGATCCCGCTCGGCGGGTACGTCAAGATCGTCGGGATGCTCCCGCCGGGCGCGGAGGAGTACGCCGACCAGGTCGGCGTGGCCCCCGACGGCACGCCGGTGCACCGGGTGCGCAAGTCCAACACCGGCATGTTCACCCAGCTCGTCTCGGACGCCCGGGCCGCCGAGTGGGAGACGATCAGCCCCGAGGACGCGCCCCGCCTGTTCTACCGGCTGCCCTGGTGGAAGAAGGTCGTGGTGATGGCCGGGGGGCCGATGGTCAACGTGGCCATCGCGTTCTTCATCTTCGCCGGGGTGTTCGCGACCTACGGCAACCCCAACGACGTACGCACGTCGCCCACCGTGGCGGCCGTCTCGCCGTGCGTGGTGCCCTACGACGAGAGCGGGCGCGCCTGCACCGACGCGGACCCGGTCACCCCGGCCGCCGCGGCCGGCCTGCAGCCGGGCGACGAGATCGTCGGCTTCAACGGCGCGGAGATCACGGACTGGCGCGAGCTGCAGCGGATGATCCGCGGCAACGCCGACGGCGAGGCGACGCTGACGGTGCTGCGCGACGGCGCCGAGGTGACGCTGACGACGAACACGCTCGTCACCGCCCGGCCCGCGACCGGCGACGACGCCGACCCGGCCGTGACCGAGGAGGTCGGCTTCCTCGGCGTGACCCCGGAGACCAGCCTCGCCACCGGCGGGCCGATCTACACGCTCGGCGAGATGGGCCACATGACGGTGCGCACCGTCGAGGCACTGGGCCAGCTGCCGGTCAAGGTCTGGGGCGTGGCCCAGGCGATCGTCGGGCTGCAGGAGCGCGACCCGGAGAGCCCCGTCTCGATCGTGGGCGGCGGCCGCATCGCCGGCGAGACCACCGCCCTGGAGGACTTCCCGGTCACGGAGAAGGTCGTCTTCCTGCTCCTGCTGATCGCCGGGTTCAACTTCTTCATCGGCATGTTCAACCTGATCCCGTTGCTGCCCCTCGACGGCGGCCACATCGCGGGGGCGCTGTACGAGGGCGCCCGGCGCGCCCTGGCCCGGCTGCGCCGGCGACCCGACCCGGGGTACGTGGACGTCGCCAAGCTCCTCCCGATCGCCTACGTGGTGGGCTCGGCGATCCTCGTGATGGGCGTCGTGCTGATCGTCGGCGACATCGTCGTGCCCCTCAGCCCGTACTCGTGAGCGTGCGACCCGAGCCCGTAGCATCGACCCCATGAGCACCGTGTCCCTCGGCATGCCCGCAGCACCGCCCCCCGTGCTCGCCCCGCGCCGCCAGACCCGCCAGATCCAGGTCGGCACCGTGGGGGTGGGCAGCGACCACCCCATCTCGGTGCAGTCGATGACCACGACGCTCACCTCCGACATCAACGCGACGCTGCAGCAGATCGCCGAGCTGACCGCCTCGGGCTGCGACATCGTGCGGGTCGCCTGCCCGAGCCAGGACGACGCGGACGCGCTGCCCGCGATCGCGCGCAAGTCGCAGATCCCGGTGATCGCCGACATCCACTTCCAGCCGAAGTACGTCTACGCCGCGATCGAGGCCGGCTGCGCCGCGGTGCGCGTCAACCCGGGCAACATCCGCAAGTTCGACGACCAGGTCAAGGAGATCGCGAAGGCGGCCGCCGACCACGGCACGTCGATCCGGATCGGCGTCAACGCCGGCTCGCTCGACAAGCGGATCATGGACAAGTACGGCAAGGCCACGCCCGAGGCGCTCGTCGAGTCGGCCAAGTGGGAGGCCTCGCTGTTCGAGGAGCACGGCTTCCGCGACTTCAAGATCTCGGTCAAGCACAACGACCCGGTGGTCATGGTGCGGGCCTACGAGCAGCTGGCCGCCGAGGGCGACTGGCCGCTGCACCTCGGCGTCACCGAGGCCGGCCCCGCGTTCCAGGGCACCATCAAGTCGGCCACCGCGTTCGGCGCGCTGCTCAGCCAGGGCATCGGCGACACCATCCGGGTCTCGCTCTCGGCCCCGCCGGTCGAGGAGGTCAAGGTCGGCCTGCAGATCCTGGAGTCGCTCAACCTGCGTCCCCGCCGCCTCGAGATCGTCTCGTGCCCCAGCTGCGGTCGCGCGCAGGTCGACGTCTACACCCTCGCCGAGCAGGTCACCGCGGGCCTCGACGGCCTCGAGGTGCCGCTGCGCGTGGCCGTGATGGGCTGCGTCGTCAACGGCCCGGGCGAGGCCCGCGAGGCCGACCTCGGGGTGGCCTCCGGCAACGGCAAGGGCCAGATCTTCGTCAAGGGCGAGGTCATCAAGACGGTGCCCGAGAGCCAGATCGTGGAGACCCTCATCGAGGAGGCCATGCGCATCGCCGAGGGCATGGAGCCCGTCGACGGGGCGGGTGCCGAGGTCAGCGTCTCCTGAGCGTGCCGGGCGGGGGTCTAGGCTCGCCGACGTGATCACGACACGGCAGGGCGTCCGCGTGCTCGGGCCTGCCGACCTCGACGAGTTCCTCGCCCTGGTCGCGCGGGACCCGGTGGTCAACGTGTTCGTGGACCACCGCGCCCGCACCACCCGCCTGCAGCCGCGGTGGCTGGGCGGGGAGATGTGGGGCCTGTACGCCGACGGTGAGCTGTCCGCGGCCTGCCACGTGGCGGCCAACCTCGTCCCCGTCGGCGCCGACGCGCCCGCGGCCCGCGCGTTCGCCGCGTACGCCCCCAGCCGGGTGCGCTCGGTCTCCACCATCGTGGGGCCGCAGGTGCCCGTGGACACGTTCTGGTCGAACGTCGCCGCGCGCTGGGGCAGCCCGCGCGAGGTGCGCTTCGGGCAGCCGCACCTGGAGATCCGTACGGACCCGCTGGTCGCCCCCGACCCGCTGGTGCGTCGCACGGTGCCCTCCGACCTCGACGCCGTCTACCCGGCCTGCGTGGCGATGTACACCGAGGAGGTCGGCGTCTCGCCCGAGCGTGGCGGGGGAGCGGACCTCTACCGGGCCCGCGTGACGCAGCTGATCTCCCGGGGCTGGTCCTTCGCCCGGTTCGACGAGACGGGCCGCGTCGTGTTCAAGGCCGAGGTCGCCTGCGCCTCGCCGTACGCCGCGCAGGTCCAGGGCGTGTGGGTGGCCCCCGACCGTCGCGGCCAGGGCCTGGCCACCGCCGGGATGGCCGCCGTCGTCGAGCAGGTGCGGCGCGACGTCGCCCCGGTGGTCTCCCTCTACGTCAACGAGTGGAACGCCTCGGCCCGCGCCGCCTACGAGCGCGTGGGCTTCGTCGAGACCGCCCGCTTCACGACCGTGATGCTCTGACGCACGTCCCCTGGAGGCCCGAGCCTCCTGGCCCTCGGCCCTAGGCTCGGCCCATGACGCGCCCCGCACCCCGTCCCGCGCCCAGCACCCAGGGCCTCGCCGCTGCCTTCGCCGTCTCCGGCGTCGTGCACCTCGTGCGTCCGCGCACCTTCGAGCCGCTGATGCCGGCGCGGCTGCCGGCGCACACGGCGCTGATCAAGGGTTCGGGGGTCGCCGAGCTGGTCTGTGCGGCGGGTCTGCTGCACCCGCGTACCCGCCGCGCCGCGGGGCTCGCGAGCGCCGCGCTGCTGGTCGGCGTCTTCCCCGGCAACGTCACGATGGCGTGGCGGGCGCGGCGCAGCCGCAACGCCGCCTACCGCTGGGGCACCGTCGCCCGGCTGCCGCTGCAGGTCCCGCTGGTGCGCGTCGCGCTGCGGGCCGCCCGCGACGAATCCGGGTCGAGGCGCGGGCGGGGTCGCCAGTAGCCTTCGGGGCATGATCCTGCGCCTGTCCCAGCTGTTCGTCCGCACCCTCCGCGACGACCCTGCCGACGCCGAGGTGCCGAGCCACCGGCTCCTCGTGCGGGCCGGCTACATCCGTCGCGCCGCGCCGGGCATCTACACCTGGCTGCCGCTGGGTCTGCGGGTCTACCGCAAGGTCGAGCAGATCGTGCGCGACGAGATGGACGCGATCGGGGCGCAGGAGCTGCAGTTCCCCGCGCTGCTGCCCAAGGAGCCCTACGAGGCGACCAACCGGTGGACGGAGTACGGCGACGGGATCTTCCGCGTCCAGGACCGCAAGGGCGCCGACTACCTGCTCGGGCCCACGCACGAGGAGATGTTCACCCTCACGGTGAAGGACCTCTACTCCTCCTACAAGGACCTGCCGGTCTGGCTCTACCAGATCCAGACGAAGTATCGCGACGAGGCGCGTCCGCGGGCCGGCCTCATGCGGGGCCGCGAGTTCGTCATGAAGGACTCCTACTCCTTCGACGTCGACGACGCGGGCCTCGAGCGCTCCTACGAGGCCCACCGCGCGGCGTACGTCCGGATCTTCGACCGCTTCGGGTTCGACTACGCGATCGTGCGGGCGACCTCCGGCGCGATGGGCGGCTCGCGCAGCGAGGAGTTCCTCGCGCGTCTCGACGTCGGCGAGGACACCTACGTCCGCAGCCCCGGCGGGTACGCAGCCAACGTCGAGGCCGTGACCACCCTGGCGCCCGAGCCGGTCGCGTACGACGACGTGCCCGCCGCCCATGCCGAGGACACCCCGGCGACGCCGACCATCGCGACGCTCGTGGACCACCTCAACGCCGCGTTCCCGCGCGACGACCGCCCCTGGTCCGCGGGCGACACCCTGAAGAACGTCCTCGTCACGCTGACCCACCCGGACGGCACCCGCGAGCCGCTGGCCATCGGCGTGCCCGGCGACCGCGAGGTCGACCAGAAGCGCCTGGAGGGCCAGCTCGAGCCCATCGGGGTGGCGCCGATGACCGACGAGGAGATGAAGGAGTTCCCGGCGCTGGTCAAGGGCTACATCGGCCCGGCCCACGGCGGGCGCACCGTGCTGGGGGAGGAGTCCGAGACCGGCATCCGCTACCTCGTCGACCCCCGCGTCGTGACCGGCACCCGCTGGGTGACCGGTGCGAACGTCGACGGCCAGCACGTCATCGACCTCGTCGCCGGGCGCGACTTCACGCCCGACGGGACGATCGAGGCCGCCGAGGTCAAGGCCGGCGACCCCGCGCCCGACGGCTCCGGGCCGCTGGAGCTCGCGCGCGGCATCGAGATGGGCCACGTCTTCCAGCTGGGCCGCAAGTACGCCGAGGCGCTGGGCCTGCAGGTGCTCGACGAGAACGGCAAGCTCGTGACGGTCACGATGGGCTCCTACGGCATCGGCGTCTCGCGCGCCGTCCCGGTGATCGCGGAGTACAACCACGACGACGCCGGTCTGGTCTGGCCCCGGGAGGTCGCTCCGGCGGACGTCCACGTCGTGGCCGCGGGCAAGGGCGAGGAGCTCTTCGCGGCCGCCGAGCGGATCAGCGCGGAGCTCTCGGCGGCCGGGCTCGACGTGATCTACGACGACCGGGCCGGCAAGGTCAGCCCCGGGGTGAAGTTCAAGGACGCCGAGCTGATCGGCGTCCCGACGATCGTCGTGGTCGGCAAGGGCCTGGCCGACGGGGTCGTCGAGATCAAGGACCGACGCAGCGGCGATCGCGAGGAGGTCGCCGTCGACGCGGTGGTCGAGCGCACCGTCGCGGCCGTGCGCGGCTGAGGCGGGCCCGGGCGATGACGCACTCGGACCGCATCACCTGCCCCGTCCTGTCCGGCCGCGTGACGAGCGCGGCCGAGGCCGCGAAGCACGTCGAGCACGGCATGTCGGTCGGGATCAGCGGCTTCACCGGGGCCGGACACCCCAAGGCGGTGCCCGGGGCGCTGGCCGAGCGGATCGCGCTCGCGCACTCGCGCGGCGAGGAGTTCCGCATCGGCCTGTGGTCGGGCGCCTCCACCGCGCCCGAGGTCGACGGTCGGCTCGCGGAGGTCGACGGCCTCGACAAGCGCCTGCCCTACAACGGCGACCCGACGCTGCGGCGGCTGATCAACGCCGGCGAGGTCGACTACGTCGACGCCCACCTGTCCCACACCGCGCAGCAGGCCTGGTTCGGCTTCTTCGGGCCGCTCGACGTCGCGGTCGTCGAGGTCGCCGCCGTGCTGCCCAACGGCCTGCTCGTGCCGGGCAGCTCGGTCGGGAACAACAAGGCGTGGCTCGAGCGGGCGGAGAAGGTCGTCCTCGAGGTGAACCGGTGGCAGCCGCGGGACCTCGAGGGCTTCCACGACGTCTACTACGGCACCGCGCTGCCGCCGCACCGGATCCCCATCCAGCTGACGCACCCGATGCAGCGCATCGGCGACCCGTACCTGCGGGTCGACCCGGCCAAGGTGGTCGCGGTGGTCGAGACCGACGCCCCGGACCGCAACACGCCGCTGACGGCGCCCGACGACGCGAGCCGCCGGATGGCCGACTACCTGGTCGACTTCCTGCGCCACGAGGTGCGCGCGGGCCGGATCCCGCCGAGCCTGCTGCCCCTGCAGTCCGGGGTCGGCAACGTCGCGAACGCCGTGATGGAGGGGCTCCTCGACGCCGAGTTCGAGGGACTCACGGCCTTCACCGAGGTGATCCAGGACGGGCTGCTCGACCTGCTCGACTCCGGGAAGCTGACGGCCGTCTCGGCGACGTCGTTCGGGCTCTCGCCGGACGGGGTGCAGCGCTTCCTCGCCAACCCGGGTGCGTACAAGGGGAGGATCCTGCTGCGCAGCCAGGAGATCTCCAACCACCCCGAGCTGGTGCGGCGGCTCGGCGTGATCGCGATCAACGGCATGATCGAGGCCGACGTCTACGGCAACGTGAACTCCACGCACGTGATGGGCTCGTCGATCATGAACGGCATCGGGGGCAGCGGCGACTTCGCCCGCAACGCGTACCTCAACTTCTTCGTCTCGCCCTCGCTGGCCAAGGGGGGCGCGATCTCGTCGGTGGTGCCCATGGTGAGCCACGTCGACCACACCGAGCACGACGTGCACGTCCTCGTCACGGAGCAGGGGCTCGCCGACCTGCGTGGACTCTCCCCGACCGACCGGGCCGACCGGGTGATCGCGCACTGCGCGCACCCCGACTACCGCGACCGGCTGCGCGACTACGTCGACCGGGCGAAGGCCGCCCGGCCCACCGCCCGCCACACGCCGCACCTGCTCGACGAGGCGCTGTCGTGGCACCGACGCTTCCTCGACGAGGGCCACATGTAGTCCGGATCGACGGGGTGCTCCTACACCGAATGAGGGGCCTGCCCTCAACTTCTCGCAATGCACAAACTTGCAACCGGCGCACGGTTTACGAGATCGGGGCCCGGGTTACAGACTCCTGCAGACGGAACGAACTGACAGCGTTTCGACAGTGGTGTCGGACTCGGCTCCCTCGGGGGAGATCTCGGGACTTCCCCGGAGGAGCCGAGTCCGACGCCGCAGCTTCTCGGGAAATCTCGCGGATCGGGCCGCGAGTCGCCACGGGCCCCGACCCTCCAGGGTCGGGGCCCGTGGCGCGTCCGGGGCCGGGTGCGGCGCTCAGCCGGTCGTGGCGGGGTCAGCGGGGTCAGCGGGGTCGGCGGGGTCGGCGGGGTCGACGCTCGGCGCGCCGCCGAAGCCCACGTGCCGCACGGCCGCGTCGCGCAGCGCGGCGATCGCGGTGCGACGGCGCTCGCCGGTCGTGTGCGCGACGAGGTACGCCCACGCCGCGGCCGTCGCGGTCTCCGCCTCCTGCGCCGCGGCCCGCACCTGGTCGCCGTCCTCGAGGGGGCCGGGCGCCACGTAGGACGGCTCCGCCGCCACCGGCTCCTCGCCGTCGTCGCGCAGCAGCCCGACCAGGACGTCGCGGCGCCCGCGGTGGGCCACGTACGCCGCGCTCAGCGTGTCGTGCAGCGTCGGCTGCGTGGAGGCCGAGGTGCGCGCGCCCAGCAACGCGTACAGCCACACCGCCGCGTGCTCGGCGGCCAGGGTGCTCTGGAGGGGCTCGCTCACGGGGCCACCACCAGTCCGAGCAGGTGCTGGTCGACGGCGGCGGCCATCGTCGCCAGCGTGCGGGCGAGAGCGCCGCTGCCCGCGGTGACCGCGAGCACCACCAGGTCCGCGGTCAGGTCGGTCTCGACCTCCCGGACCGCCGCCAGCGCCTCGTCGGGCGAGGCCGCGGGCGTCGCCGGCGAGGAGGTGGGCGCTGACGTGGGCGAGGAGGGCGTCGCGATACCGGCGTCGTCGGCGTCGAGGATCATGAGCTGCGCGTCGTGCAGGGCCAGGAGCGGGCCCACGGTCGCGGTCACCTCGGGGTAGGGCGCCGCGGCGGTGCTCACGGCGACGCGCGCCGTGGCGAGCGCGCGGACGGCCTCGTCCACGACCGCGGAGTCCGCGTCGACGGCGTCGGCCGGGGCGTCCGTCCCGTTCCCGCCCGCCCCGTCCCGGCAGCCGGCCAGACCGGCGAGACCGACGACGCCGAGCACGGCGAGCGGCGCGGTCAGCGCGGTCCTGCGGGTCGGCACGATCGGCAAGGCTAGTGCCTCGAGGCGCTGTGCGCGCGTTCGGCCGGGGACCGGTGCGGCGGTAAGGTGGACGAGCGCCGAGAGGCGCCCGAACGGCCCGCGCGAACGGGGGCCGGACGACAACAGCACAGGAGGAGAGCAGGCGTGGTCAGCAAGCAGGACGCCGTCGTCGCAGCCGTGGAGGAGGCGATCACCGGCCCGCTCGAGGACCTGGGCCTGGACGTCGAGGCGGTCGAGCTGACGCCGGCCGGGCGCCGTCGCGTCCTCCGCGTCGCCGTCGACACCGACGGTGGCGTCGACCTCGACACGGTCGCCGCGGCGACCAAGGCCATCTCCGTGGTCCTGGACGAGCCCCCGGGGGACGCGCTGCTGGGGGAGCAGGCGTACACGCTGGAGGTCACCTCGCGGGGCGTCGACCGGCCGCTGACGGCGCCGCGCCACTGGCGCCGCAACGCCGACCGGCTGGTGAAGGTCACCCTCGTCGAGGGCGGCGAGGTCGTGGGCCGGGTCGGTGCGAGCGACGACGAGGGCGTGCTCCTCGACCCGGAGAAGAAGGGCGAGGAGGCGACGCGCGTGCTCTACGCGGACGTCGCCAAGGCCGTGGTGCAGATCGAGTTCAACCGGCGCTCCGCCGGGGAGGAGGACGCCTGATGGACATCGACATGAGCATCCTGCGCATGCTCGAGCGGGAGAAGGAGATCCCGCTCGACGTGCTCGTGGAGGCGATCGAGCAGGCGCTGCTCACCGCCTACCAGAAGTCGCCGGGCGCGCAGGAGAAGGCGCGCGTCGACCTCGACCGCAAGACCGGCCGCGCCCGCGTGCTGGCCACCGAGCTCGCCGAGGACGGCACCGAGGTGGGGGAGTACGACGACACCCCCGCCGGCTTCGGACGCATCGCCGCCACGACGGCGAAGCAGATCATGCTGCAGCGCCTGCGCGACGCCGAGGACGAGGTGAAGTTCGGCGAGTTCTCCGGCAAGGAGGGCGACATCGTCTCGGGCGTCATCCAGCAGGGCCGCAACCCCGACGACGTGATGGTCGACCTCGGTCGCCTCGAGGCGCTGCTGCCGGCCGGCGAGCGCGTGCCGGGCGAGCGCTACGTGCACGGCCAGCGGATCAAGTGCGTGGTGGTCTCGGTGCGCCGCGGGCTGCGCGGCCCGCAGATCACCCTGTCGCGCACGCACCCGCACCTCGTGACGCGGCTGTTCGCGCTCGAGGTCCCCGAGATCGCCGACGGCACCGTCGAGATCGCCGCCATCGCCCGCGAGGCCGGCCACCGCTCGAAGATCGCCGTGCGCAGCACCGTCTCGGGCGTCAACCCGAAGGGCGCCTGCATCGGGCCCATGGGGCAGCGGGTGCGCAACGTGATGGCCGAGCTCGGCGGCGAGAAGATCGACATCGTCGACTGGCGCGACGACCCCGCGAGCTTCGTGGCCCAGGCGCTGTCCCCGGCGCAGGTCACCAGCGTGACCGTCGTCGACGCCACGGCCAAGGCCGCCCGCGTCGTGGTGCCGGACTTCCAGCTGTCCCTCGCCATCGGCAAGGAGGGGCAGAACGCCCGCCTCGCCGCCCGGCTCACGGGGTGGCGCATCGACATCCGCTCCGACGAGGAGCCCACCGAGCCCGTCGTCGAGCCCGTCGACCCGGGCGACTCCGGTTCGGCGGGAGCCCCGACACAGGAGTAGAGTGGGGCGAGTGGCTCGAGGGCGACCGGTACGCACGTGCGTCGGGTGTCGTCGTCGGGCCACGAAGAGCGAGTTGTTGCGGGTGACCGTGCGGCTCGACGCCGACGGTCGTCCGACCGTGGCGCCGGACCCCTCGGCCACCGCACCCGGGCGGGGCGCCCACGTGCACCCCGACCGCGCGTGCTACGACCTCGCGGTCCGGCGGAAGGCCTTCAACCGTGCCCTGCGGCGCGGGGGAGCGCTGCCTGCCGATGCCGTGGGGGAGTACCTGGACTCGCTCAGCACGACCTGACCGACCGACGAGGTCGTCCATCCCGGGCGACCGCGACCAGAAGCTGGAGCACGCAGCTCATGAGCACTCGATGAGTAACTCGCGATGAGTTTGCAACACCCACCAACGGTCTGAGACCCCCAACCTGAACCGGGTCCAGGCCAGAAGGAGAAACGTGGCCAAGACCCGAGTTCACGAGCTCGCCAAGCAGTACGGCGTCGAGAGCAAGTTCGTCCTCGACAAGCTCAAGGAGATGGGGGAGTTCGTCAAGTCGGCCTCCTCGACGATCGAGCCGCCCGTGGAGATGCGGTTCAAGAAGCAGTTCGGCGCGGACCTGAAGGCTGCCGGCGGCACCGGTGGTGCCCCGTCCGGTGACGCCCCGCGTCCCGCCACGCCGCGTCCCGGCGGCAATGCTGCCCCGGGCCCGCGTCCGGCGGCGCCCGGTCCGCGTCCCGGCCCGAAGGCGCCCGCGGCTCCGGCCGCTCCCGCCGCCCAGCCCGCCGCGCCGGCGACCCCGCAGGCTCCGGCTCCGGCCGCGCCGGCGACGCCGGCCCCCGCCAAGCCCGCGCCGGCCCCCGGCCAGCCCGGTCCCGCCCGCCCCGCGGCCCCCGCCGCGCGTGCGGAGCGTCCCGAGCGTCCCGCCGGTCGTCCCGGCCCGTCCGGTGGTGCCCGTCCGGGTCCCTCCGGCGGTGCCCCCGGCGGCTCCGGCGGTGCCCAGTCCGGCGGTGCCCGTCCGGGTCCGAAGGCCCCGGGCCCGCGCCCGGTGGGTCGTCCCGGCTCGCCGCGTCCCGGCAACAACCCGTTCGCGTCCAACCAGGGCATGGGCCGTCGGCCCGCGCAGGGCGGCAACGCCCCGGCCGCGGGTGCCGGCGACCAGCAGCGCCCGCCGCGTCCCCCGGCCGCCCGTGAGGGTGGCGCCCAGGGCGGTCGTCCGGGCATGCCGCGCCCCAACCCGGCGATGATGCCGAAGTCCCCGGCCGCGTTCGGCTCGGGCCCCGGCGGCGCTCGTCCGGGCCCCGGTCGCGGTGGACCCGGCGCCGGTCGTCCCGGTGCGCCCGGTCGCGGTGGCGCCGGTCGGCCCGGTGGCGGCGGTGCTCCGGGACGTGGTCCCGGTGGCTTCGGCGGCGGTCCGGGTGCCGGTCGTCCCGGTGGCGGTCGTCCCGGTCAGCGCGGAGGCACGCAGGGTGCGTTCGGTCGCCCCGGCGGCCCGTCGCGTCGTGGTCGCAAGAGCAAGCGCGCTCGTCGTCAGGAGTTCGAGGCCATGCAGGCCCCGACGCTGGGCGTCAAGGGCGTGCGTAAGGGCGGCGGCGAGACCATCCGGCTCGCCCGCGGTGCCTCGCTGACCGACTTCGCCGACAAGATCGGCGTCGACGCGGCCCAGCTGGTGCAGATGCTGTTCCACCTCGGCGAGATGGTCACGGCCACCGAGTCGGTGAACGACGACGTCCTGCAGCTGCTGGGCGACGAGTTGAACTACGTCGTGCAGGTCGTGTCCCCGGAGGACGAGGACCGCGAGCTGCTCGAGTCGTTCGACCTCGAGTTCGGCGCCGACGAGGGCGACGAGGACGACCTCGCGGTCCGTCCGCCGGTCGTCACCGTCATGGGTCACGTCGACCACGGAAAGACGAAGCTCCTCGACGCGCTGCGCAACGCCAACGTCGTCGACAAGGAGGCCGGTGGCATCACGCAGCACATCGGTGCCTACCAGGTGCACACGGAGGTCGACGGCGTCGACCGCCGGATCACCTTCATCGACACCCCGGGTCACGAGGCGTTCACCGCCATGCGTGCCCGTGGTGCGCAGGCCACCGACATCGCGATCCTCGTGGTCGCGGCCGACGACGGCGTGATGCCGCAGACGGTCGAGGCGCTCAACCACGCCAAGGCCGCCGGTGTGCCGATCGTGGTCGCGGTGAACAAGGTCGACAAGCCGGAGGCGGACCCGACGAAGGTCCGGGGCCAGCTGACGGAGTACGGCCTGGTGCCCGAGGAGTACGGCGGCGACTCGATGTTCGTCGACGTCTCGGCGAAGGCCGGCCTCAACCTCGACAACCTGCTGGAGGCCGTGGTCCTCACGGCCGACGCGTCGCTGGACCTCCGGGCCAACCCGGAGCAGGACGCCCAGGGCCTGGTCGTCGAGGCGCACCTGGACCGCGGTCGCGGTCCGGTCGCGACGATCCTCGTGCAGCGCGGAACGCTGCGGGTGGGCGACTCGATCGTCGCCGGCCCGGCGTACGGCCGCGTGCGCGCCATGCTCGACGAGCACGGCAACGAGGTCACCGAGGCCGACCCGTCGCGTCCGGCGATGGTGCTGGGTCTCTCGGCGGTGCCGGGAGCGGGTCAGAACTTCATCGTGGTCGAGGACGACCGGATGGCGCGCCAGATCGCCGAGAAGCGGGAGGCCCGCGAGCGGGCCGCCATGCAGGCGAAGCGTCGCGTGCGTCGCACCCTCGAGGACTTCATGGCCTCCATGGAGAAGGGCGCCGACCAGGAGCTCAACCTCATCCTCAAGGGCGACGTGTCCGGTTCGGTCGAGGCGCTCGAGGACGCGCTGTCGAAGATCGACGTCGGCGACGACGTGAGCCTGCGGGTCATCGACCGCGGTGTCGGTGCGATCACCGAGACCAACGTCGACCTGGCGGCCGCGTCCGACGCGATCATCATCGGCTTCAACGTCCGCCCGCAGGGCAAGGCGACCGAGATGGCCGACAAGGCCGGCGTGGAGATCCGCTACTACACGGTGATCTACCAGGCGATCGACGAGATCGAGGCCGCGCTCAAGGGCATGCTCAAGCCGGAGTACGAGGAGCAGGTCCTCGGGCAGGCGGAGATCCGCGCGATCTTCCGCAGCTCGAAGATCGGCAACATCGCCGGCTGCATGGTCACCAGCGGGAGCATCCGCCGCAACGCCAAGGTGCGCGTGCTGCGCGACAGCAAGGTCGTGGCGGACAACCTCGACCTCGCCTCGCTCAAGCGGGAGAAGGACGACGCGTCCGAGGTGCGGGAGGGCTTCGAGTGCGGTCTCGTGCTCCGGAACTTCCAGGACATCAAGGAGGGCGACGTCGTCGAGGCGTTCGAGCTCCGCGAGATCCCGCGTGGCTGACCAGCCGCTGGTCAGCTGCTGATCGACCGCTGAACGACCCAGTGCGACCGACGACGGGCCGGAGCCTCGAGCTCCGGCCCGTCGCGGTCGCTCGGTGGCAGGACACAGGAGAGATTCGATGAGCAACCCCCGCGTACGGCGCATCGCCGACCGCATCCAGGTGATCGTGGCGCAGCTGCTCGAGCGCCGCCTCAAGGACCCGCGTCTCGGGTTCGTGACCATCACCGACGTCCGCGTCTCGGGCGACACCCAGCAGGCGACCATCTTCTACACCGTCCTCGGCGAGTCCGACGACCTGGCGGGCACGGCCGCGGCGCTGGAGTCGGCCAAGGGCATGATCCGCTCGGAGCTCGGCAAGCAGCTCGGCATGCGGCACGTGCCCTCGATCGAGTTCGTGCCGGACGCGCTGCCGGAGTCGGCCCGCGCGCTCGACGAGGTGCTCGCCCGGGCCCGCGCCCAGGACGAGGCCGTCGCGGCGGCCCGCGGCGCGACGTACGCCGGCGAGGCCGACCCGTACCGCAAGCCGCGCGACGAGGACGACCTCGAGGACGAGACCGACGAGACCGAGGACGACGAGACCGAGGACGACGAGCGCGCGTGAGCGAGCCGGTCCCCGGGCTGGTCGTCGTCGACAAGCCCGGCGGCATCACGTCGCACGGCGTGGTCGCCCGGGTGCGCCGCCTGGCGGGCACCCGCAAGGTCGGGCACGCCGGCACGCTGGACCCCATGGCGACAGGGGTGCTCGTGCTCGGCGTCGGCCGCGCCACGCGGCTCCTGGGTCACCTGATGCTGACGGAGAAGGCGTACGCCGCGACCATCCGGCTCGGGGTCGCCACGACGACCGACGACGCCGAGGGCGAGGTCACCTCGACCGCGCCGGCCGCCCACCTCGACCCCGAGGCCGTGCGCGAGGCGCTGACGGCGTTCGTGGGGGAGATCGACCAGGTGCCCACGGCGGTGTCGGCGATCAAGGTCGACGGGAAGCGGGCGTACCAGCGGGTCCGCGACGGCGAGGACGTCGCGCTCGCCGCACGCCGCGTCACGGTCCACGAGCTGCGCGTCGAGGACGTCCGGGCGGGCGTCGACGGCGCGGACGTGCTCGACGTCGACGTCGTGATGCGCTGCTCGAGCGGCACCTACGTGCGCGCCGTGGCGCGCGACCTCGGGGCGGCGCTCGGCACGGGCGGCCACCTGACCGCGCTGCGGCGCACGGCGGTCGGCCCCTACGACCTGACGGTCGCCCGCACCCTCGAGGAGCTGGAGGACGGGTACGCCGTGCTGCCGCTGGCCGACGCGGCCCGGCGCGCGTTCACCTCGCTCGACCTCGACGAGACGCAGGCGGGTGACGTGCGGTTCGGGCGGGCCATCGACGCCGAGCTCACGGGCCTCACCGCCCTCTTCGATCCCACGGGCGCCTTCTTGGCGCTCTACGAGCCCCGGGACGACCGCGCCCGGGCGGTCGCGGTGTTCTGCTGACCCGTGGCTACTATCGCTCGGGTGACCACCTGGCGCTCATGGACCGACGTCCCTGACGACCTCGGCCGCACCGTCGCCGTGATCGGCAACTTCGACGGTGTCCACCTCGGCCACCAGCACGTGGTGCGCCGCGCGCGCGAGGTCGCGGACGAGCTCGGCGTGGACCAGGTCGTCGTGGTCACCTTCGATCCGCACCCGATCGCGGTGCTGCGTCCCGACCACGCGCCCCCGACGCTGACGACCGTCGACGAGCGGCTGCGGCTGCTCCGCGGCATCGGGGTCGACTCGGCGCTGGTGGTCCCGTTCGACCGCGACGTCGCCGGCTGGTCGCCGGCCGAGTTCGTCGACCGCATCCTCGTGGAGGCGCTGCACGTGCGGGGGGTCGTGGTGGGAGCGAACTTCCGCTTCGGCAACCGTGCGGCCGGCGACGTCGCGACGCTGCGCGAGCTGGGTGCGACGCGCGACTTCGTCGCCGAGGGCATCGCGCTCGACGGCGGCCCGCAGGTGTGGTCCTCGACCTACGTCCGCAACTGCCTCGCCGCCGGCGACGTCGACGGTGCCGCCGAAGCGCTGGGTCGTCCGTTCACGGTGCGCGGCACGGTGGTGCGGGGCGACCAGCGGGGCCGCGAGCTCGGCTACCCGACCGCGAACGTCCCGACCGTGGGCCTGGCCGCCGCGCCGGCCGACGGGGTGTACGCGGGCCGCCTGCGCCGCCTCGACACCGACGAGGAGCTGCCCGCCGCGATCTCGGTGGGCACCAACCCCACCTTCGCCGGCGAGCGGGAGCGGCGGGTCGAGTCGTACGTCCTCGACCGGGACGACCTCGACCTCTACGGGGTCGAGGTGGAGGTCTCCTTCGTCGCACACCTGCGGGGGATGGTGCGCTTCGACGGCGTCGACGCCCTGCTGGCGCAGATGGCGGACGACGTGCGCCGCACCCGCGAGATCGTGGGCTGACCCAGCCCCACCCGCGCCCCCACCGAGCACGGACGGCCCGCTCCCCGAGGGGAGCGGGCCGTCGTCGTGCGGGAGGGGTCCGTCAGGCGTCGAGGTCCTTCTCGACGAGCGCGGCGATCGCGGCGACCGCGGCCTCGTCGTCGCCAGAGACCTCGACGCTCGCGCCCTTGCCGGCGCCGAGCGTCATGATCAGCAGGGCGGAGGCGGCGTCGACGGGCTCGTCGCCCGGGAGGCCGATCTCGACGTCCGCGTCGAGCTCCTCGGCGGCCTCGGCGATGATCCCCGCGGGGCGGGCGTGCAGTCCGTCGGCGGAGCCGACGACGACGGTGACGGTGGGCATGGTGCTCCTTCCGGGTGGGGCGGGTGTCGGGCGCTGCGGGTCAGGCGGTGGTCCGGGCCGCCACGACCCCGGCGGGGGCGGTCGCGGAGGAACCGGTCGAGCCGGTGGCGACGGTACCGGCGGAGCCCGAGGAGGCGACCGGGAAGAACGTCTTGGCCGCCAGGACCGCGGCCGTCGCGACGATCGTCCCGGCGACCAGCGCGATGAAGAACCCGGCGACGTTGACGACCGCGAAGATCACGAACACGCCGCCGTGCGGGGCCCGCAGGCCGACGTCGAACAGCTGGGAGAGGCCACCGGTGACCGCCGAGCCGAGCATGATCGAGGGGATCACGCGCAGCGGGTCGGCCGCGGCGAACGGGATTGCGCCCTCGGTGATGAACGAGATGCCGAGGAAGCCGGCGGCCTTGCCGTTCTCGCGCTCGACCGGGCTGAACAGGCGCGGGCGGACGAAGGTGGCGAGGGCGAGGGCCAGCGGGGGCACCATGCCGGCGAGCATGACGGCCGCCATCACCTTGAGCTCGGGGGCGTCGCTGGTCGCGGCCGCGTTCGCGAGGCCCGCGGTGGCGAAGCCGTAGGCGACCTTGTTCAGCGGGCCGCCCATGTCGAACGCCATCATCAGGCCGAGGATGGCGCCGAGCAGCACGGCGGAGCCACCGTCGAGGCTGTTGAGGCCGTCGGTCAGGGAGTCCATCAGCCACGACAGCGGGCGGGCGAGCACGACGAGCATCAGCAGGCCGGCCACGAGGGTCGCGCCGAGCGGGATGACGAGGACCGGCATGAGGCCGCGGGCCCACGTCGGCACCTTGATCCGACCGATCCACAGCGCCACGACACCGGCGAGGACGCCGCCGATGATGCCGCCGAGGAAGCCGGAGTTGATCGTGCCGGCGATCGCACCCATCACGAAGCCGGGGGCGATGCCGGGCCGGTCCGCGATGGCGTACGCGATGTAGCCGGCCAGCGCGGGCACCAGGAAGCCGAACGCCGCGCCGCCGAGCGTGAACAGCAGCGCACCGAGGTAGGCCAGCAGCGGGCTGTCGAACAGCACGTTCTCGAGGCCGGCGGCCTGGAGGTCCGGGAGGTTCGTGATCGAGTTCGTGGCCACGATGTCGCCGGCCGGGCCGGTGATCGTGTAGCCGCCGAAGAGGAAGCCGAGCGCGATGAGCAGACCGCCGGCGGCGGTGAACGGGATCATGTAGGAGACGCCGGTCATCAGCACGCGGCGCGTGCGGGCGCCCCAGGACTCGGCGTCGCCCTCGCTCTCGCCGGCCTCGGTGGCGCTGCCCTCGACCCGACGGGCGGAGGGGTCGGCGGCGGCGCGCAGCGCCTCGGCGATCATCGCGTCGGCGTCGTCGATGGGCCGCTTCACGCCGGAGCGCACCACGGGCTTGCCGGCGAAGCGGGACTGGTCGCGCACCCCGACGTCGACGGCGAACACGACCGCGTCGGCGGCGGCGATGACCTGCGGGGACAGCGGGGTCGACCCGGCGGAGCCCTGGGTCTCGACCTGCAGGTCCACGCCCGCCCGGGCTGCGGCGGCCTCGAGGGCCTCGGCGGCCATGTAGGTGTGCGCGATGCCGGTCGGGCACGCGGTCACCGCGACGAGCCGCGGCGGGTTCTGGCCGGTCGTGGCGGCCGCGGCGGGGGCGGCGGGCTCGGAGGCGGTGGGAGCGGTCGCCGGAGCGGGCTCGGCGGCCGGCAGGGTCACCGCGGACTCGACGGCGGCCACGACCTCCTCGGGCGTCGTGGCGGCGCGCAGCGCTGCGGTGAAGTCCGGCTTGGCGAGCGCGCGGGCGAGCTGCTGCAGGATCTTCATGTGCAGGCTGCCGCCGCCGTCGGGGGCCGTGATGAGGAAGGCCAGGTCGGCCGCCCCGTCCTTGGCGCCGAAGTCGACCGGCGGAGCGAGGCGCGCGAACGTCAGCGTCGGGTGGGCGACGCCGGCGGTGCGGCAGTGGGGGATGGCGATGCCTCCGGGCAGCCCGGTGGAGGACTTCGCCTCGCGGGCCAGGACGTCGGCACGCACCGCGTCCGCGTCGAGGGCACGGCCCGCGGCGTCGAGCACGGCCACGAGGCCGTCGATCGTCGCGTCCTTGTCGGCACCCAGCGCGACGTCGAGCCGCACGAGGTCGGGGGTGATCAGCGCGGGGCTTGCTTCGTTGGTCATGCGTCACTCCGGTTGAGCGAGATGGTGCGGATGGCGACCAGGTCCGGGTGGACCTGGTCGGGCAGGGGGATCGTGGTGCCGGGCAGGCCGGCGGCGGCGGAGCCGTACGCGACGCCGAGGGCGAGCCGCTCGGGCGCGGGCAGGCCGCGCAGGTCGCCGAGCAGGTAGCCGAACAGGCTGGAGTCGCCCGCGCCGACGGTGCTGACGACGGTGGTGGGCGGCGGCGAGGCGTGCCAGGCCTCGACGGAGCCGTCGGCGGCCTGCTCGAGCAGGACGGCGCCGTTGCCGCCGAGGGTGGCGAGCACCGTCCGCACGCCGCGGTCGAGCAGGTGGACGGCGGCGCGGGCCGCGGCGTGCGGGTCCGCCTCGAGCTCGTCGGCGTCGCCGCCGGCGAAGGAGGCCAGCTCCTCGGCGTTCGGCTTCATCAGGGTGGGCGCCGCGCCGGGCAGCGCGGCGACGAGCGCCTGGAGCGGGGCGTCGCTGGTGTCGACGGCGACCCGCGTGCCGGTGCCGGCGAGGCCGGCGGTGAGCGTGGCGTACCAGTCGGTCGGGGCCCCCGGCGGCAGGCTGCCGGCCAGGACCGTCCACGCCGCGTCGCGGGCGTAGCGCCGCAGGGCAGCGGCGAGCTCGTCGAGCACGTCGGGGGACACGGTCGCGCCGGCGCTGTTGAGCTTCGTCGTGGTGCCGTCGGGCTCGGTGACCGCGATGTTGACGCGGACCGAGGCGTCGGTGCGCACCGGCCGGCAGTCGACGCCGACGCCGAGCAGCTCGAGGACGAACGGATCGTCGGGACGGGCGGGGAGCACCGCGACGGACGGCTCACCGGCCGCGACGCAGGCGCGCGAGATGTTGACGCCCTTTCCACCGGCCTGGCGGGTGCTCGAGACGACCCGCTGCACGGCGCCGCGCTCCAGCGGGCCACCCAGGGTGACGGTCTCGTCGACGCTCGGGTTGGGGGTGAGGGTGAGGATCACGCGACCTCCACCTCCCAGCCGGCCGCCGTGAGCGCGGCCAGCGCGTCGTCGTCCGCGCCGGGGGAGGTGACGAGCACGTCGACGTCCTCGGCGCGTCCGAAGCTGCGGGTGTGCTCCTCGCCGATCTTGCTGGCGTCGGCGAGCACGACGACGGAGCGGGCGGCGGCGATGATCGCGCGCTTCACGCTGGCCTCCTCGGAGTCGGGGGTGGACAGGCCGTGGTCGGCGCTGACGCCGTTGGTGCCGACGAACGCGACGTCGACGCGCAGCGAGGCCAGGGCGGCGACGGCGTCGGGACCGACGGCCGCCAGCGTGGTGGGGCGCACGCGGCCGGGCAGCAGGTGCAGCTCGACCTGCGCCAGCCCCGCCAGGCGGGCGGCGATCGGCACGGAGTGGGTGATCACGGTCAGCGGGTGCTGCGCGGGCAGGGCCGAGGCGAGCGCCGCGGTGGTGGTGCCGGCGTCGAGCAGGACCGTGCTGCCGGGTTGGGGGAGGTGGCGCAGGGCGTGGCGGGCGATCGCGTCCTTGTCGTCCGTGCGGGTCCGGCTGCGGTCGGCCACGCCCGACTCGATGACGCGCAGCGTGGCGGCCGGGACGGCCCCGCCGTGGACGCGGCGCACCACGCCCTGGCGCTCGAGGGTGCTCAGGTCGCGGCGCACCGTCTCCGTCGTGACGTCGAAGTCCGTCGCGAGCGCGGCGACCGAGATGCGCCCCTGGGCGCTGATGCGCTGGGCCATCGCGGAGCGACGTTCCTCGGCGTACATGTGGTCTCCCGCTGGTCTTCGTTCTCGTGGATCCAACCTGTGTTCGTGTTGTTCTATGCCCGAATGTGTTGACTGTCAAGGGGTGCGAGGGGGTAACTTGTGAGCATGCTCACCGATGGAACCGGCCCTGCGGCCGCTCTGCTGCGGGGTACGCCCGTGGTGCCCGGCGTCGCGTACGCCCCCGCGCTCCGTGTCGCCACGGAGGTCGACCCCGACGCGCTCGAGCGCCTGCGGGCCCGACCGACCGAGGACGCGGACGCCGCGCTCGCGGCGTTCGAGTCGGCCGCCGCCGGGGTGGCCGACGGCTTCGTCGAGCGCGCCGCGCGCGTGGAGGGCGCGGCGGCCCAGGTGCTCACCGCGAGCGCCGGGCTGGCCCGCGACCGCGGACTGCGCTCGGGCGTGCGCAAGCAGCTGCGCGCCGGCGCCGGCCTGGTCGGGGCGGTCGAGGCCGCCGTCGACACCTTCGTCGCGCTCTTCGAGCAGCAGGGCGGACTGATGGCCGAGCGGGTCACGGACCTGCGCGACATCGAGCGGCGCATCCTCGCTCGGCTCGCCGGGGTCGCCGAGCCCGGCGTCGTCCTGCCCGCCACCCCGGTCGTGCTCGTCGCGGCCGACCTGGCGCCCTCCGACACGGCCGGCCTCGACCCCGCGGTGGTCGTCGGGCTCGTCACCCGCCACGGCGGCGCGACCAGCCACACCGCCATCATCGCCCGCCAGCTCGGCATCCCCTGCGTGGTCGGCGTCGCCGGCGCGCTCGAGCTCCCGGGCGGTGAGCCGCTGCTCCTCGACGGCGCGGCCGGCACCGTCGCGGTCGCGCCCGACGCCGCGGAGGCCACGGAGCTCGTGCGGGCCGACGGCGAGCGCCGGGCGGCGGTGGCGGCGTGGAGCGGTCCCGCCGCGACCCGGGACGGCGTGGCCGTCAAGCTGCTCGCCAACGTCGCCGACCCCGCCTCGGCCCGTGCCGCCACCGAGGAACCCGTCGAGGGCGTCGGACTCTTCCGCACGGAGCTGTCCTTCCTCGACCGGCCCACGGAGCCCAGCGTCGAGGAGCAGGCGGAGCTGTACGCGGCGGTGTTCGAGCCCTACGCCGCGAGCGGTCGTCACGTCGTGGTGCGCACCCTCGACGCCGGGTCGGACAAGCCGATCGCGTTCGCGACCCACGAGGGCGAGGAGAACCCCGCGCTCGGCGTGCGGGGCCTGCGCCTGGCGGCGGACAACCCCGCGCTGCTGGCCCACCAGCTCGACGCGGTGGCCGAGGCCGCGGGGCGTACCGGCGTCGACGCCTGGGTGATGGCGCCCATGGTGGCCACCCGCGAGGAGGCCGCCGCCTTCGCGGCCCAGGTCCACCAGCGCGGCCTCAAGGCCGGCGCGATGGTCGAAGTCCCGGCGGTCGCCGTGCTGGCCCACCGGGTGCTCGAGGTCGTCGACTTCCTGTCGATCGGCACGAACGACCTCACGCAGTACACGATGGCCGCGGACCGCCTCGCCTCCGACCTCGCGCACCTCACCGACCCGTGGCAGCCGGCCGTGCTGCACCTGGTCGCGATCACCGCGGCCGCGGGCCAGGAGGCCGGCAAGCCGGTGGGCGTCTGCGGTGAGGCCGCCGCCGACCCGCTGCTGGCCTGCGCGCTGGTCGGCATGGGGGTGACGTCGCTGTCGATGGCCGCGGGCGCCGTACGCGCGGTGGGCGCGCAGCTCGCCCGCGTCACCCTGGCGCAGTGCGAGGAGGCGGCCGAGGCCGTGCTCGCCGCCGACGACCCCGCCGCGGCGCGGGTCGCGGCCCGGGCGGTGCTGGAGCCGGCGGGCTGAGCCGGGCCGGTCGAGGGTTTGGGCCGCGGCGCCGCGCGCTGCTACCTTTCCCCGGTTGCCGTCAGGACGGCCGCGGAACCGAAGTGCCCGGGTGAACAGGCCCCGGCGCGCCGCGCAACGAGTCGAGAGGAGCCCCGCATGTCGATCGGAACCGACGCGGAGACCAAGAAGAAGATCATCGCCGAGTACGCCACGACCGAGGGCGACACCGGCTCGCCCGAGGTGCAGGTCGCGCTGCTGAGCCACCGGATCAGCCACCTGACCGAGCACCTCAAGCAGCACAAGCACGACCACCACAGCCGTCGTGGCCTGCTGCTGCTCGTCGGCCAGCGTCGCCGGCTGCTCAACTACCTGAACAAGACGGACATCAACCGTTACCGCTCGATCATCGAGCGCCTCGGTCTGCGCCGTTGACACCGCCAGGAGCGGTCGCCCCGCCGGGCGGCCGCTCCTGTCGCGTCAGGCTGCCGCACTCCCGCGCGGGGAGCGGCTATCGTCGGACGCAGCGCACGGGCCCTCGTGGGCGCGGGCGCGACAACTGAATCCGGAACCATCCACCAGGAGCGACCCGCACCGTCCGGCCCGGTCCTCGGTAGTGGCCTTCGGGGCGCACGGCACGACGCCGTGGGCGCCCCGCGGGCCTCGATCGAAGACCGGCACGCAACGCCGTGGGACCTGATGCGCGGTTCGCTCCGCATCACAGAACAGGCATCCTCCTTGACCGAGGCCAACCAGCCCACCGGGCCCGTCATCTCCGCCGTCGAGACCGTTCTCGACAACGGCAGGTTCGGCACCCGCACCGTCAAGTTCGAGACCGGGCTCCTCGCCCGCCAGGCCGCCGGCTCCGTCACGGCGTACCTCGACGACGACACCATGCTGCTCTCCGCCACCACGGCCGGGAAGCACCCCAAGGACCACTTCGACTTCTTCCCCCTGACGATCGACGTCGAGGAGCGGATGTACGCCGCGGGCCAGATCCCCGGCTCCTTCTTCCGCTCCGAGGGTCGCCCGGGCGAGGACGCGATCCTCGCCTGCCGCCTGATCGACCGCCCGCTGCGCCCGACCTTCAAGAAGGGCCTGCGCAACGAGGTCCAGGTCGTCATCACCGTGCTGGCGCTCAACCCGGACGCCCCCTACGACGTCCTGGCCATCAACGCCGCGTCGATGTCGACCCAGCTCTCGGGCCTGCCGTTCTCCGGCCCGATCGGTGGCGTCCGCGTCGCCCTCATCGAGGGCCAGTGGGTCGCGTTCCCGACGCACAGCCAGCTCGAGGACGCCGTCTTCGACATGGTCGTCGCGGGCCGCGTGACCGACACCGGCGACGTCGCGATCATGATGGTCGAGGCCGAGGCCACCGAGAGCGCGTGGACGCTCGTCCAGGGCGGCGTCCAGGCGCCGACCGAGGAGGTCGTGGCCGGCGGTCTCGACGCCGCCAAGCCGTTCATCAAGCAGCTCGTCGAGGCCCAGGCGGAGCTCGCCAAGGCCGCCGCCAAGCCGGTCGTCGAGTTCCCGATCTTCCTCGACTACGAGGACGACGTGTTCGCCGCGGTCGAGGCCGCCGTCTCGGCCGACACCGCCGCCGCGCTGACCATCGCGGGCAAGCAGGAGCGCGAGGACAAGCTCGACGAGGTCAAGGCCGCGCTGCTCGAGAAGGTCGGCGGCGACTTCGAGGGTCGCGAGAAGGAGGTCGGCGCCGCGTTCCGCTCGCTGACCAAGCAGCTCGTGCGCGAGCGCGTCCTGCGCGACAAGGTCCGCATCGACGGCCGCGGCCTGGCGGACATCCGCCCGCTGCACGCCGAGGTCGGCATCCTGCCCCGCGTGCACGGCTCGTCCCTCTTCGAGCGCGGCGAGACCCAGATCATGGGTGTCACCACGCTGGGCATGCTCAAGATGGAGCAGCAGCTCGACACGCTGTCGCCGGAGAAGCACCGCCGCTACATGCACAAGTACGTCTTCCCGCCGTTCTCCACCGGCGAGACGGGTCGCGTGGGCTCGCCCAAGCGCCGCGAGGTCGGCCACGGTGCGCTCGCGCGCCGCGCCCTCCTGCCCGTGCTCCCCACGCGCGAGGAGTTCCCTTACGCGATCCGCCAGCTCTCCGAGGCCATGGGCTCCAACGGCTCCACCTCGATGGGCTCCGTCTGCGCCTCGACCCTCGGCCTGCTCCACGCCGGCGTGCCGCTGAAGGCGCCGGTCGCGGGCATCGCGATGGGCCTCATCTCGGGCGAGGTCGACGGTCAGACGCAGTACGTCGCGCTGACCGACATCCTCGGCGCCGAGGACGCGTTCGGCGACATGGACTTCAAGGTCGCCGGCACGCCGGAGTTCGTCACCGCGCTCCAGCTCGACACCAAGCTCGACGGCATCCCGGCCCAGGTCCTCGCCGGTGCGCTGACCCAGGCCCGCGACGCGCGCCTGGCGATCCTCGAGGTCATGAACGAGGCGATCGCGGCCCCGGCCGAGATGTCCTCCACCGCCCCGCGGATCATCACCGTGAAGATCCCCGTCGACAAGATCGGCGAGGTCATCGGCCCCAAGGGCAAGGTGATCAACCAGATCCAGGACGACACGGGCGCCCAGATCTCGATCGAGGACGACGGCACGATCTACATCGGCGCCGAGGAGGGCTCGGCCGCCGAGGCCGCCCGTTCCGCGATCAACGCGATCGCCAACCCGACGATGCCCGAGGTCGGCGAGCGCTACCTCGGCACCGTCGTGAAGACGACGAACTTCGGTGCGTTCGTCTCGCTGATGCCGGGCAAGGACGGTCTGCTGCACATCACCAAGCTGCGGGCCCTCAACGACGGCAAGCGCGTCGAGTCGGTCGAGGACGTCGTCTCGGTCGGCCAGAAGATCCAGGTCGAGATCGGCGAGATCGACGACCGCGGCAAGCTGTCGCTCGTCCCCGTGATCGAGGAGGCGGCCGGCGAGGCCGCCGCCGAGGCGCCGGCCGAGGGTGACTCCGCCGAGTGACCTCGTCCTCCACGACCGGACCGGCCGGCCAGCAGACCTCTGCTGGCCGGCCGGCCCCGTTCTCCGCCTCCGCCACCCCGCTCGACCTCCCCGCCGGCGTGCGCCGCACGGTGCTGCCGAGCGGCCTGCGGGTCGTGACGGAGCACGTGCCGGGCGTACGCTCCGCGGCCCTGGGCGTCTGGGTGCCCGTGGGGTCCGCCCACGAGGACCCGAGCGTCCACGGGGCCTCCCACTTCCTCGAGCACGTGCTCTTCAAGGGCACGACGACCCGCTCGGCGCTCGACATCTCGATCGAGCTCGACGAGGTCGGCGCGGAGGTCAACGCGTTCACGGCGAAGGAGTACACCTGCTTCCACGCCCGTGTCCTCGACGCCGACCTGCCGCTGGCGATCGACGTGCTCGGCGACATGCTGACCTCGTCCACGGTCGCCGACGACGACGTCGAGGCGGAGCGCGAGGTGATCCTCGACGAGATCGCCATGCACGACGACGACCCCGACGACATGGTCCACAACCTCTTCGCCGCGCAGGCCTGGGGCGACGGGCCCTACGGGCGCCCGATCGCCGGCACCGAGGAGTCGATCGGGGCCATCACGCCCGACCAGGTCCGTGCCTTCTGGCGCGAGCACTACCGCGCCTCGACCCTGGTCGTCTCGGCGGCCGGCAACGTCGACCACGACGAGGTCGTGGCGCTGGTCGCCGGCTCGTTCGGTCGCGACGGCTTCCTCGACGGCGAGGCGGAGCCGGTGGCCGCCCCGCTGGCCGACGCCCCCGCCCGCCCCGAGGCGCTCGCGGTCGCCGCCGGCGCCTCGCGGCTGGACCGGGCCTTCGAGCAGGTCAACGTCGTGCTCGGCGGACGCGGCCTCGCCCGCGGCGACGAGCGCCGCTTCGCGATGGGCATCCTGTCGACCGGCCTGGGCGGCGGCACCTCCTCGCGGCTCTTCCAGGAGGTCCGCGAGCGCCGGGGGCTGGCGTACTCGGTCTACGCGTTCACCAGCCAGCACGTCGGTGCCGGTCTGGTGGGCGTCGGTGTCGGCGTCCTGCCGGCCAAGCTCGACGCGACGCTCGAGGTGGTGCGCGCGGAGCTCGCCGCGGTCGCGCGCGGGGGCCTCGACCCCGACGAGGTACGCCGGTCCGCGGGCCAGCTGCGCGCCGGCCTGGTCCTCGGCATGGAGGACACGGCCTCGCGGATGCACCGGCTCGGCAAGGCGGAGCTGCTCGGCGACCCGCACGTCGAGGTCGACGAGGTCCTGCGCCGGATCGCGGCCGTCACGCCCGAGGAGGTCGCCGAGCTGGCCCGCGAGGTGCTCGCCGGACCCGAGGTGCTCGCGGTGGTCGGACCGGCCTGAGGGCCCCCGGAGGCCTCCGGGCTCTCGGGGTCTCAGACCTGCGCGGTGACCCGCTGCCCGACGACGGCGACGACGGCCGGCTGGGCGCTCTGCACGACGGAGACGCGGAAGCCGCCGGCCGTCAGGGCCTCGGTGGCCCCGTCGATGATCTGGCGCGTGCCCTCGGGGCGCGTGGCTTCGTAGAAGAGGAACAGGCGCCCGCCGGGCAGGAGCTTCTCGTGCAGGAGGGCGACCTCGTCGCCGGCGCCGCGCACCCAGAACAGGTTGACGTTGAACGCGAACGCCTTGTGCAGCCGCTTCACGGGCACGCGCAGCGTGGCCAGGTCGATCTGCCGCACGGTCAGCCGGCCGGCCTCGACGTAGCTCGCGCAGCGGCGCTTCGTGCGGTCGACGCCGGACTCGGAGCGGTCGATCGCGAAGAGCTTGCCGGTCTCGAGGCGCGAGCACACCAGCTCGGCCGCGGCGCCAGGGCCGCACCCCACCTCGAGCAGCTGGTCACCGGGCTGGACGTCCATGACGTCGACGCCCCACCGGATCCGCGCGGGGATGGGCTGCCGTCTCATGCGGTACAGACTGCCATCACCGTGCGCGCGACGCAGCGACCGCCACACGGTGCGGGCACCCCGATCGGCTCCGGCACGCGCTCCCGGGCACGGTAGGTTGGTGCTCCGTGAGCGACGAGACGACGGGCACGGCGGGCGCGACCAGGGTCGGGGTGCTCGGTGCCCGCGGCAAGGTGGGACGCGAGATCTGCGCGGCCGTGGAGGCCGCGGACGGGCTCGAGCTGGTCGCCGCCCTCGACGCGGGCGACGACGTCCGCACCCTGGAGCGCTCCGGCGCGCAGGTGGTCGTGGACTTCACCCACCCGGACGTCGTGATGGACAACCTGCGCCACTGCGTCGAGCACGGCATCCACGCGGTGGTCGGCACCACGGGCTTCGACGACGAGCGGCTCGAGCGGCTGCGCACCTGGCTGGCGGACTCGCCCGCGACCGGGGTCCTCATCGCTCCCAACTTCTCGATCGGGGCCGTGCTGATGATGCGCTTCGCGGCCGAGGCCGCTCGCTTCTACGACTCCGTCGAGATCGTCGAGCTGCACCACCCCACCAAGGCGGACGCGCCCTCCGGCACGGCCCGGCGCACCGCCGAGCTGGTCGCGGCGGCCCGTCGCGACGCCGGCTGCGAGCCCATGCCCGACGCCACCTCGACGGCGCTCGACGGCGCGCGGGGGGCGAGCGTCGAGGGCGTGCCCGTGCACGCGCTGCGGATCCGCGGCATGGTCGCGCACCAGGAGGTCGTGCTCGGCGGCCCGGGGGAGACGCTGACCATCCGGCACGACTCGATGGACCGGGCCTCGTTCGCGCCCGGCGTCCTGGTCGGCGTGCGCGGCATCGCGGCGCGCCCGGGCCTCACGATCGGCCTGGAGCACCTGCTCGACCTCGACTGAGCCGCCCTGGGTCAGCCGACCCACCAGCGCAGCAGCGCGGCGGTGACGGCGCCGCCGACGACCACGACGAGGAAGTTGGCCCGGGCGAGCAGCAGGAGCACCGCGACGCCGAGCCCGGCGGCCCGGGCGTCGACGGTGACGCGGGCGCCGTCGGCGGCGACCTGCACGGCCACGAGCGCGGCGAGCAGGGCCACGGGCAGGGCCAGGGCCACGCGGCGTACCAGCGGGCGCTCCAGCACCCCCGCCGGGAGCGAGAGCCCTGCCAGCTTGAGGGCGTAGCTCCCCGCGGCCAGCACGAGGATCGCGGCCCAGGTCGCGCTCATCGGACGTCCTCCGCGGTGCCGGCGGCGCCGGCGGCGCCGGAGGGCGCGGGCAGCAGCGCGGCGACCAGGGCGACGGAGGCCGCGGCGAGCACCGGCACCCCCGCCGGTGTCAGCGGGACCAGGACCAGCGCGAGCAGGGCTGCGGCCACGGCGACGGCCACGGTGCGCCGGTCGGTCAGGCGCGGCCAGAGCAGGGCCAGGAAGGCGGCGCCGACGGCGGCGTCGAGGCCGTACGTCCGCGGGTCGCCCAGGGCGGTGCCCAGGAGGGCGCCGACCAGCGTCATCGCGTTCCACAGCACGAACACCGAGATCCCGGTGACGAGGAACCCGACGCGGGCCGCCGACGTGCTGCTCGTCGCGGTCGCGACCGCGCTGGACTCGTCGATGACCACCTGCGCCGCGCCGGCACGTCGCCATCCCCGCCACTGCAACCGCGGTGCGAGGCCCAGGCCGTAGAGGGTGTTGCGGGCACCGAGCATGAGCCCTGTCGCCGCCCCCGACCACGGCGAGCCGCCCGCGACGAGCACGCCGACGAAGGCGAACTGCGAGGCGCCCGTGAACACGAGGAACGACAGCGCACAGGTCTGGGCGACGCTCAGGCCGGATGCCACCCCGACGGCGCCGAAGGACGTGCCGTACAGCCCCGTGGCGACGCCGATCGCCAGACCCTGGCGGGTGACGGCGCGGCGTTCCTCGGAGACGGTCGGGTCGGGCACGCGCGGAGCGTACGTCCGCCCGCGGGTCCGGCCGCACGCCGGGTCGAGGGCAGGGACGGTCCGGCGCCTCAGAGGCGGGCGCGGGCGGAGAAGTCGTGGAGCAGCAGGTAGGCCGCACCGAGGCCGAGCGGGACCGCGAGGGTGACCGCGGAGGGCAGGAGCAGCGGCACGGTGCTCGCCGCTCCCGCGACGAGGCCCAGCACCACGAACACGGCGAGGACACCGGCGCCCAGCGTCCAGCGGTAGCGCCTCGGCAGCGGTCCGAGCACGGTCCCACCCCCATCTCGTCCGAGTGACCGGGGTCACATAATGCCGCACGGGGCCGGACGCGACAACACCCGCCCGGGTGTGCGGACGGGTGCTGGCGGGAGGAACGGGGCGCGGCAGGGCCGCCGCGTCGTCAGTAGCGCTCGGGCAGCTTCGCGCCGATCTTGACCTGCGGCTTCGGCATCCGCAGCGGCTTGACCTGCATGGAGCGGGTGACCGCGTAGAACATCAGGCCCTTCTGCGACTCGTCGCCGAAGCGCTTGCGCACCTCGCGCCGCAGTCGGAAGCGGAGCCAGAAGACGTCGAGAACCACGAGGATGAACATCATCAGGAAGACCAGGACGCCGGTGCTCTGCAGCTGGGCGTTGCCCGAGTACTGCATCACCAGCGACAGGATCATCAGCGGCAGGATCAGCTCGGTGAAGCCGAAGCGGGCGTCGACGACGTCGCGCACCAGGCGCTTCTTCGGGCCCTTGTCGCGCGGCGGCATGTGGGTGTCGTCGCCGGTCCGCATCGCCTCGCGGACCTTCGCCTGGCGCTCGGCGCGCGCGGCGCGGTCGCGGGCCGCCAGCTCCTTGCGGGTCCGGGCGGGCTTGGCCCGGGCGCGGGCGGCCGCCTCGGCCTCGCGGCGGCTGGGGGTCGGACGCCCCTTGCTCGCGGGCCGGGAGGGGGCGAGCGGGTCGGCGGCCGCGGGGGCCTCGACGGCGTCGCCGGGCTCGGCGGACTCGGGGGAGCGGGACGTGCGACGGAACAAGCGAGGCCTCACAGGACGGGAAGGGCGGCGAACGGACGGCGGCGCCGGTCTCGCGGGCCCGCCGGGGTCAGACTACCGCCCGCGCGCCCCTTGATGTTTGGCCCTAGGGTGGTCCGGGAAGCCGGGCTCGTGGCCCGTGTGCCGCCCAACGCCCCGAGGAGAGGCCCCCGATGAGTCTGATGAAGCGCATGAGCCTGATCTTCCGGGCCAAGGCGAACAAGGCGATCGACCGCGCGGAGGACCCGCGCGAGACGCTCGACTACAGCTACCAGCGCCAGATCGAGCTGCTGAGCAAGGTACGCCGCGGGGTCGCGGACGTCGCGACGTCGCGCAAGCGCGTCGAGCTGCAGGTCAACCAGCTGCAGCAGCAGGCCGACAAGCTGCAGGACCAGGCGCAGAAGGCGATCCAGGTCGGTCGCGAGGACCTCGCCCGCGAGGCGCTCACCCGCAAGTCGGGCCTGGGCCAGCAGATCGCGGACCTCCAGACGCAGCACGCCCAGCTGCAGGGCGAGGAGGAGAAGCTCGTCCTCGCGCAGCAGCGGCTGCAGGCGAAGGTCGAGTCCTTCCGCACGCGCAAGGAGACGATCAAGGCGACCTACACGGCCGCGGAGGCGCAGACCCGCATCAACGAGGCGATGTCCGGCATCGGCGAGGAGATGGGCGACGTCGGCATGGCCATCCAGCGTGCCGAGGACAAGACGGCGCAGATGCAGGCCCGTGCCGGCGCGATCGACGAGCTGCTCGCGTCGGGCGCGCTCGACGACGCCTCCTCGCTCAACCGTGGCGACGACATCGCCCGCGAGCTCGACGCCCTCAGCTCGGGCGCCGACGTCGAGGCCGAGCTGGCCGCGCTGAAGGGCCTCTCCGCCCCGTCGAACGCCCCGCAGGCGATCGAGGGCGGCGCGGGCGCCGACATCCTGACGCCGGAGCAGCGCAAGCAGGCCGAGGGGGGCCAGGCATGATCGTCCGCATCCTCGGCGAGGGTCAGTTCGACATCACCGACGCCTGCTTCGAGTCCCTCAACTCCCTCGACGACGCCGTCGAGGCGGCGGTGGAGGCCGGGGACGTCGAGGCGTTCCGCCCGGCCCTGGCCGCGCTCCTCGCCGGCGTGCGCGCCGAGGGCGTGCCGCACGCCGCCGACGCGCTCGACGAGTCGGACCTGATCCTCCCGCCCGAGGACGCCTCCATCGACGAGGTCCGCGCGATGCTGGGCGACGACGGCCTGATCCCCGGCTGACGGCACGCCTGACCGCATGGCCCAGACCCGCTTCCTCCCCGACCGGGGGCTCACGACGCGCATGACGCTCGTGATGTTCCTGCTCGGCGGCCTGTTCGTCACGCTCGTCGTGGGGATCATGTTCGCCGTGCAGAGCGCCGCCCTCGCCATGGTCGTCGGCCTCGTCGGCCTCGGCATCGCGTTCTTCCAGTGGTGGTCCTCGGACACCCTCGCGATGCGCGCGATGCGCGCCCGCGAGGTCTCGCCCCAGGAGGCGCCCGAGCTGCACGGCATGATCGACCGGCTCTGCGCGATGGCCGACATGCCGAAGCCGCGGGTGGGCGTGTCGGACATGGACATCCCGAACGCGTTCGCGACCGGCCGGTCCCCGGACCGGGCGGTGGTGTGCGTGACGACCGGCATCCTGCGCCGGCTCGACGCGGAGGAGCTCGAGGGCGTGCTGGCCCACGAGCTCTCCCACGTGGCCCACCGCGACGTGATGGTGATGACGATCGCGTCGTCGGCGGGCATCGTCGCGGGCATGGTGACGCGGGGTGCGCAGTACGGCGCGATGTTCGGAGGCGGACGCGGCGGCAAGGAGGGCAACGCCCGCGTGGTCGGCCTGCTCCTCGCGCTCGTGGTCTCGCTGGTGGTGTACGCCATCAGCTTCTTCCTGACGCGGCTGCTCTCGCGCTACCGGGAGCTGTGCGCCGACCGCGCCGGGGCGTACCTGACGCTCAAGCCCGCCGCGCTGGCCTCGGCGCTGCAGAAGATCACCGGAGAGATGGCCAGCATCCCGCAGCGCGACCTGCGCACCACGCGTGCGATGAACGCGTTCTTCATCGCCCCGGCGATCAGCGGCGCCTCGTTCAGCACCCTCACGGCGACCCACCCCTCGCTCGAGCAGCGGCTCGAGCAGCTCGCCCGGATCCAGGCCGACCTCGGCCGCCAGGGGGCCTGAGGTGGGTCTCTGGGACGCGATCCGGGGTCGTCGTGCGCCGCGGCAGGCCAACCTCGACGCGCTGTTCGCGGTGCCGAGCGCCGCGGTCACGCTCCAGACGGCCGTCGACCTGCAGCCCACCGGCGTTGGCTCGGTCTGCTTCCGCGCCGCCGAGGGGGCCGCGTTCCGCACCGCCCAGTCCGACATCGTCGCGCTGCTGGAGGCGGACCCGCGCACGCCCGCGGTCGAGCGCTCGGTGGACGACTTCGGCTTCACGTGGCTCGTGGTGCGGCGTCAGCCGGACGACGTGGCCGGACTGTGCACCGACCTGCACGCGGTCAACGTGCTGCTCGAGGAGCAGGGCTTCTCGCCCTCCCTGCTGTGCTCGGTGGTGGGCTTCCGCAGCGGTGAGGGCCGCAGCGTCGGGCTCGTCTACCTCTACAAGCAGGGCACGTTCTACCCGTTCGCGCCCACCGGGCCCGAGCGGCGTGACAATCTTCTGGAGATCACCGTCCGGGACCAGCTGGCAGGGGAGATCCCCGTCGAGCAGAGCCTGCAGCGGTGGTTGGCACTGTGGGGTGCGCCCGGTCTGTGACCGGTGTCGGGACGACGCGGCCGTGAGGCCGCCAGAAGGGGGCGGCCGGGTGGCCGGGGACATGCTGCAGCGCATCGACGACGTGATCGAGGCGTACGAGGTCATCGACGAGCCGCCGAAGGAGCTGCAGGCCATCGTGGAGATGGCCGCGTTCGTGGCCCGGGTGCCGCTCGCGACGGTGAACGTCATCACCTCCACCGAGCAGCACCAGGTGGCGACGATCGGGTTCCCGTCGTCGATCTGCCGGCGCGAGGACTCGATGTGCGCGCTCAGCCTCACCCTCGGCGGCCAGGTCGTCGTGCCGGACGCCAGCTCGGACCCGAGGTTCAGCGCCAACCCGTTCGTCGACGGGCGGCTCGGCGAGGTCCGGTTCTACGCGGCGCAGCCGCTGATCTCGCCGGACGACGTGGCGGTCGGCACCCTGTGCGTCTTCGACACGGAGCCCCGTGAGCTCGACGAGACGCAGAAGCTGGCGCTGAGCGCGCTCGCCGGGCGCATCGTCGACATCCTCGAGCTCTCCCGCCGCACGCGGGCGCTGGACGACTCGCTGCGCCGGATGGCGGACCTGCGCGACGAGCTCGTGCGCTCCAACGAGCACCTCGCGGCCTTCGCGGGCCAGGTCAGCCACGACCTGCGCAACCCGCTCTCGACCGTCGCCATGTCGCTCTACCTCCTGCAGGAGGAGTTCGTCGACGAGGACCGGCCCGCCGACCTCGTGGCCGTCGAGCGGGCCCTGCGGGGCACCAAGCGGATGCAGGCGCTGATCGAGGACCTGCTCGCGTTCGCGCGGGTGGGCGGGACGCTGCGCCGCACCCAGGTCGACCTCCGCGCGGAGGTCGACGCGATGCTCGCGGACCTGGCCCGCGTGCTGGCCGGCGCCCACGTGGAGGTGGGGGAGCTCCCGACGGTGAGCGGGGACCGCACCCAGCTGCGGGCGGTGCTGCAGAACCTGGTCGCGAACGCCGCCAAGTTCCGTCTCGACGGCCGGCCCGCCGAGATCACGATCTCGGCGCGACGCGACGGCGAGGGGTGGCGGGTCGAGGTCTCCGACCGCGGTCGCGGCATCGCCGAGGCGGACGTCGAGCGGGTCTTCGAGCCCCTGGTGCGCCTCGACGAGGCGGCCGACGGCTCGGGCATCGGGCTGGCGACCTGCAGGCGCGTCATGCAGGCCCACGGCGGCCGGATCGGCCTCGACCCCCGCGAGGGGGGCGGCACGACCGCCTGGGTCTGGTTGCCGGACGCCTGAGGCGCGGCTCAGCGAGCGGGCAGGTCCAGCATCCGCTGCAGCGCGACCTTCGCCCACTTCTCGGTCTCGGCATCGACCGAGATCACGTTCGGCACGGTGCCGGCGACCAGCGACTCGAGCGCCCACACCAGGTGCGGCAGGTCGATCCGGTTCATGGTCGAGCAGTAGCAGACCGTGCGGTCGAGGAACGAGATGTTCTTGTCCGGGTGCGCGTCGGCCAGCCGCTTGACGAGGTTCAGCTCGGTGCCGATCGCCCACGACGTGCCGGGCTCGGCGGCCTCGATGGTGCGGATGATGAACTCGGTGGAGCCCACCAGGTCGGCGCGGGTGACCACGTCGTGGTTGCACTCGGGGTGGACCAGGACGGTGACGCCAGGGATGGAGGCCCGCAGGGCGTCGACGGTGTCGGCCGAGAAGCGGCCGTGCACCGAGCAGTGGCCCTTCCACAGGATCATCCGGGCGTCGCGCAGCTGCTGCGGCGTGAGGCCGCCGTTCGGACGGTGCGGGTTCCACACCACGCAGTCCTCGAGCGTGAGACCCATCTTCAGCACCGCGGTGTTGCGCCCGAGGTGCTGGTCGGGGAGGAACAGGATCTTGGCGCGGCCCTCGGGCCGCTGGTCGAAGGCCCACTCGAGGGCGACGTCGGCGTTCGACGAGGTGCACACCGCCCCGCCGTTGCGGCCGCAGAAGGCCTTGATGTCGGCCGAGGAGTTCATGTAGGTCACGGGCACGACGTCGTCCGCGACGCCCGCGTCGACCAGGGCGTCCCACGCGTCCTCCACCTGCCCGAGCGCCGCCATGTCCGCCATCGAGCACCCGGCCGCGAGGTCGGGCAGCACGACCTGCTGGTCGTCGCCGGTGAGGATGTCGGCGGACTCGGCCATGAAGTGGACGCCGCAGAACACGATGTACGGCGCGTCCGGTCGCGCGGCCGCGTCCTTGGCGAGCTTGAAGGAGTCGCCGGTGACGTCGGCGAACTGGATGACCTCGTCGCGCTGGTAGTGGTGGCCCAGCACGAACACCCGGTCGCCCAGCGCCTCCTTCGCGGCCCGGGCGCGCTCGACCAGGTCGGGGTCGGACGCGGCAGGCAGGTCGCCGGGGCAGTCCACGCCCGCCTCCGAGGACAGGTCGCGGCCGCGACCCAGCGGGAGCAGGGGGAGGTCCACAGTGGTCATGGTCACCATCGTAGAGCGCCCCGCTCGCCCCGCGACGCCGATGGCCCCAGGATGGGCGCATGCGCGTCCTCGTCGCGCCGGACGAGTTCGCCGGCACCCTCACCGCCCCGCAGGCCGCCGCCGCCATCGCGGAGGGGTGGCGGCGCCAGGCGCCGGACGCCGAGGTCGACCTCGCGCCCGTGGCTGACGGCGGCCCGGGCTTCGTCGGCGTCCTCCATGCAGCCCTGGGCGGTGAGCTGGTCGCGGCGACCGTGGACGGCCCGTTCGGCGAGCCGGTCCCGGCGGCCTGGCTGCTGGCGGGCGACACGGCGTACGTCGAGTCGGCGGAGGCCTGCGGTCTCGCGCTCGCCCGCGACGGCCGGGCCGAGGACGCGTCCAGCCGGGGTGTCGGCGAGCTCGTCGCCGCCGCGGTCGCCGCGGGCGCGCGCCGCGTCGTGGTCGGCGTCGGCGGCACGGCGACGACCGACGGCGGCGCCGGTCTGCTGGCCGCCCTGGGGGCCCACGCGGACCGGCCCCTCGACCAGGGACCCGCCGCCCTGGCGGGTCTCGGCGCGGTGGACCTGTCGGCCGCGCGGGCCCGCACCGCCGACGTGGAGCTGGTGGTCGCCGCCGACGTGACGGCACCCCTCACGGGCCTGTTCGGCACGGTGCGGGCCTCCGGCGTCGAGCGCGGGATCGCCGAGGAGCGCGTCGTGGTCGTCGACGCGGTGCTCGAGGCGTGGGCGAGGGTCGCCGGTCGGCGCGCCGCGCTCGAGCCCGGCGCGGGCGCGGGGGGCGGGATCGGGTACGCGCTGGGACTGCTCGGCGGGCGCACCACCTCCGGGGTCGACCTCGTCCTCGAGGCCGTCGACCTGCCGGCGCGGGCGCGCCGCGCGGACGTCGTGGTGACCGGCGAGGGGCGCTTCGACCACACGAGCCGCACGGGGAAGGCACCGCACGGCGTGGCCCGGGTGGCCGAGGCCGCCCTGCGGCCCTGCGTGGTGGTCGCGGGGGAGGTGCTCGTCGGTGCGCGCGAGATGCGCGCGCTCGGGGTGGAGGCCGCGTACGCCGTGGTCGACGACGTGGGCGCCCACGGCGCCCTGGACCGGGCGTACGACGCGCTCGTCGTCACGGCCGCCCGGGTCGCGCGGACCTGGGCGCGCTGACGCAGGCGAAACGGGCCCCGGTCCGGATCTCGTGCTCAGGGCTCGGGAATACGGCGCCGGTGTGTCACCATTGACGAGGTCGGAGGGTTCCGTCCCTCCGCCGAACACCCGTCGATCCCGTGGGGAGAGCGCAGATGACCGAGCAGGTCGAGACCACCGCGACCGAGCGTCGCACCGACCAGATCAACCTCAGCGCGGTAGCAGCGAGCAAGATCAAGAGCCTCCTGGCGCAGGAGGGTCGTGACGACCTCGCGCTGCGGATCTCCGTGCAGCCGGGCGGCTGCTCCGGTCTCCGCTACCAGCTGTTCTTCGACGAGCGCACGCTCGACGGGGACGTCGTGACGGACTTCGACGGCGTCGCCGTCGTGGTCGACCGGATGAGCGTGCCGTACCTCAACGGCGCCGAGATCGACTTCGTGGACACGATCGAGAAGCAGGGCTTCACGATCGACAACCCGAACGCGACCGGCTCCTGCGCCTGCGGCGACTCGTTCCACTGAGCCGCCCGGCACCTGCCGAGCAGCACGAAGGCCCCCGTCCTGGTGGACGGGGGCCTTCGTCGTCTGCCGCTCGGGTCGGCAGCCTGGGGCGGGACCGGCGCGCGGCTCAGTCCTGGTAGACGGCGCGGGCGATGCGCGCCGCGGCCGCCGAGATGTCGATGGTCGGCTTGGGGGTCTCGCGGGGGCGGTCGGCGTAGGCCAGCGAGGGAGCCGGCTGCAGTGCGGCCCGGGCGATCCTGCAGTCCTCGACGAGGTCGGCGGGGGCCGAGGGGTCGGCGTACGCGGCGCGGGTCTGCGGTGAACGGGTCATGCTCGCGACGCTACGACCTACCACCGGGTAGGCCCAGCGGTACCCGTTGGTAGTGTTCCCGGCCCTTCGCGTAGGGTCGTCCGACGTGTCCCTCATCGTCACCGGATCCATCGCGACCGACCACCTGATGACCTTCTCGGGGAAGTTCTCCGACTCCCTCGTGGTCGACCAGCTCGACAAGCTGTCGGTCTCCTTCCTGGTGGAGGACCTCGAGGTCCGCCGCGGCGGGTGCGCCGCCAACATCTCCTTCGGGCTCGGCAACCTCGGGCTGCGCCCGGTGCTGGTCGGGGCGGTCGGCGAGGACTTCGTGGACTACCGCTCGTGGCTGGAGCGCCACCAGGTCGACTGCGACTCGGTGCACGTCTCGGAGACGAAGCACACGGCGCGGTTCGTGTGCACGAACGACGCCGCGATGGCGCAGTTCGCCACCTTCTACGCCGGCGCGATGAGCGAGGCCCGCGAGATCGAGCTGCAGCCGATCGTCGAGCGGGTGGGCGAGCCCGACTACGTGCTCGTCGGCCCGAACGACCCGCCCGCGATGCTGCGCCACACCGACGAGTGCCGCCAGCGCGGCTACCGGTTCGTCGCCGACCCGTCGCAGCAGCTCGCCTTCGGCGACGGCGACCTGATCCGCCCGCTGATCGACGGCGCGGCGATCCTCTTCTCGAACGAGTACGAGGCGGCGCTCATCGAGTCGAAGACCGGCTGGAGCCACGAGGAGGTCCTCGACCGCGTGGGCACCTGGGTGATCACGCTGGGTGCCGAGGGCGTACGCCTGGAGCGCAAGGGCGCCGAGCCGGTGGTCGTCGCCGCCGTCCCCGAGATCGCGAAGGTCGAGCCGACCGGCGTGGGCGACGCGTTCCGCGCCGGCTACCTGGCCGCGCTCAGCTGGGGCCTGGGCGACGAGCGTGCCGCGCAGCTCGGTTGCCTGCTCGCCGTCTACGTGGTGGAGCGGGTCGGCACGCAGGAGTACGAGCTCGGTCGCGCCGCGTTCCTGGAGCGCCTGGAGTCGGCGTACGGACCGGAGGCCGTGGCCGACGTCGCCCCGCACCTCGCCATCGTCCGCGACTGACGGACGGCGGCGCCTCAGGCGCCGATCTCGGCCCGCAGGTCCCGCACGACCCGCGGCAGGACCGCGAGGAAGCGGTCGACCTCCGCCTCCGTCGTGCCCGGGTGCAGCGAGATCCGCACGTTGCCCTGGGTGAGCGCGCCCATGGCCGCCAGCACGTGGGAGGGCTCGTGCGTGGACGCCGTGCACGCCGAGCCGCTGCCGACGCCGAAGCCCTCGCGGTCGAGGACGCTCACGAGCGCCTCGCCGTCGACGTAGAGGCACGAGAACGTCAGCAGGTGCGGCAGCCGGTCCGTCGGGTCCCCGACGACGTCGACCTCCGGCACCGTGCGGGCCACCTCGCCCCGGACGCGGTCGACGAGGGCCGCGACGCGACGAGCCGTCCGATCCGACTCGGCCAGCGTGGCCTGCAGCGCGGCGGCGGCGGCGAGCGCGCCGGGCGCCGACTCGAAGCCGACGGCCCGGCGGTCGCCACGGTCGTCGGCGGGGGAGGGGTCGCGCCAGCGCGCGTGCTTGCGAACGAGCAGCACGCCCACGCCCGACGGCCCGCCCCACTTGTGCGCGGAGGCCGTCGCGACCGCCCAGCCCGTCGGCAGCGGCTCCCACCCGACCGAGGCGCAGGCGTCGACCAGCAGCGGTACGCCGTGCCCCGCGGCGATCGCGGCGGCCTGCTCGACCGGCTGGCGGGTGCCGACCTCGTGGTTGGCGCTCTGCAGCGCGACCAGGGCCGTGCCGGGGCCGCCCGGGGCGGCGTGCGCGGCGAGCCGGCCCGCGAGCGCGTCCAGGTCGACCCGGCCCGTGGGGTCCACGACGACGGCGTCCGAGGTGGTGCCCGACTCCCGCTCGGCGAAGTCGGCCGCGTGCAGGACCGCGGAGTGCTCGACGGCCGAGCGCACCACGACGCTGCCCTCGCGCCGACGTCCACGCACGAGGCCGAGGAGGCCGCGGTGCACCGCCTCGGTGCCCGACCCGGTGAACGTGACCTCGTCGGGACGCACCTGCAGGCTCTCGGCGACGACCTCGCGGGCGTTGTCGAGGACCGCACGCGCGCGTCGGCCGGCGTGGTGGAGCCGCCGCACGTCCGCGTAGCCGGCGTCGTAGGCGGCCAGCATCGCCTCGCGCGCCGCCGGGTGCAGCGGACGTCCCGACGCGCTGTCGAGATCGGTCCAGGCGGGCTCCGCCGCGGACGGCGGGGGCGCGGGAGTCACGGGGGCACCGTAGCGGTGCGGGTGGGAGGCGACTGAGGGCACCCTGTGGTCTCCCTGAGGTCGGGATTCGGATAAAGTCATCCGCGTCGTCTGATCGTCTCGAAAGTGAGGCTCGTTCGTGGGTCTGCAACTCCCCTGGCGGTCCGCCGCCGGCAGGGCTCGCGGTGCCGCCGCGGGCAAGCCCCGGCGCACCGCGCTGGTCGCGCTCATGGGCGCCGCTGTCCTCCTGGTCAGCGGCTGCTCCGCCGAGACGGACTACCAGCTGCGCAACTGGGGTCTGCCGTCGGGCCTGAACGCCGACGGCGAGACCGTCGGCATCGCCACCCAGGAGGCGCCGCACATCGCGGACCTCTGGATCTGGTCGTGGGTCGCCGCGCTGGCGACGGGCGTCATCGTGTGGGGCCTGATGTTCTGGGTCATCGTGAAGTTCCGTCGCCGCAGCGCCGACGAGGTGCCCGTGCAGACGCGGTACAACCTGCCGCTCGAGATCTTCTACACGATCGCCCCCGTCATGATGGTGATCGTCTTCTTCTTCCACACCGTGCAGGCGCAGAACGCCGTGCTCGACGACTCCGAGCCGGACCTGACGCTCGAGATCGTCGGCCAGCAGTGGTCGTGGACGTTCAACTACCCGACCGACGGCACGGGCACGACGGACGAGGAGGAGCGCGACGAGCTGGAGTACGCGTACACCGTCGGCGCCGCGGGCCAGATCCCGACGCTCGTGCTCCCGGTCGACACGACCGTGCGGTTCAACCTGCACTCGCCCGACGTGATCCACGGCTTCTGGATCCCCGGCTTCCTCATGAAGATGGACGTCGTCCCGGGTCGCCTGAACCACTTCCAGGTGACGCCGACCGAGATCGGCACGTTCCGCGGCAAGTGCACCGAGCTGTGCGGCACGTACCACTCGCGGATGCTGTTCAACGTCGAGGTCGTCTCGCAGGAGGACTACGCCGCGACCGTCGCCGAGATCGCCACCACCGACAACGTCTCCGAGCAGGGTCCGCTGCTCGGCGGCTCCGACGCCCGCACCGTGCAGGGCCAGCACGACGAGAACTCCGGAGGCGACGAGTGACCGCGACCCTTCCCGCCGCGTCGGCCGAGGGATCCACCGACACCCTCGTCCCCGGCCGCAAGCCGCTGGGCCAGCAGGTCGTCCGCCTGCTGACCACCACCGATCACAAGCTGATCGGCAAGATGTACCTGGCCACGTCGTTCGCCTGGTTCTGCATCGGCGGCGTGATGGCGCTTGTGATCCGTTCCGAGCTCGCCTTCCCGGGCCAGCAGGTCGTGAACGACGAGATCTACAACCAGATGTTCACGATGCACGGCACGATCATGCTGCTGCTGTTCGCGACGCCGCTGTTCTTCGGGTTCTCGAACGTGATCATGCCCTTGCAGATCGGCGCGCCCGACGTGGCGTTCCCACGGCTGAACATGTTCAGCTACTGGCTTTTCCTGTTCGGCGGCCTGATTGCCGCCGGCGGCTTCTTCACGCCCAGCGGTGCCGCCAGCTTCGGATGGTTCGCCTACACGCCGCTGTCGAACGAGGTCCGTAGCCCGGGCGTCGGCGGCGACATGTGGATCATGGGCCTCTACATGGCCGGCCTCGGCACGATCCTCGGTGCGGTCAACTTCATCACCACGATCATCTGCATGCGTGCCCCCGGCATGACCATGTTCCGGATGTCGATCTTCGTGTGGAACACGCTGATCACGAGCCTGCTCGTGCTCATCGCGTTCCCGATCCTGGCCGGCGCGCTGCTGATGCTGGAGTCCGACCGAACACTCGGGACGCACGTCTTCGACGCCGCCCACGGCGGCCCGATCCTGTGGCAGCACCTGTTCTGGTTCTTCGGGCACCCCGAGGTCTACATCATCGCCCTGCCGTTCTTCGGCATCGTCTCCGAGATCCTGCCGGTCTTCAGCCGCAAGCCGCTGTTCGGCTACATCGGTCTCGTCGGCGCGACGCTCGGCATCGCGATCCTCTCGGTGGCGGTGTGGGCGCACCACATGTTCGTCACCGGTGCGGTCAACCTCGCGTTCTTCTCAGGCATGACGTTCCTGATCGCCGTGCCGACCGGAGTGAAGTTCTTCAACTGGATCGGCACGATGTGGGGCGGGTCGTTGTCGTTCGACAACGCCATGCTCTGGTCGATCGGCTTCCTCACGACCTTCCTCTTCGGTGGTCTCACCGGCGTGCTGCTCGCCAGCCCGCCGCTCGACTTCCACGTGTCGGACTCCTACTTCGTGGTGGCGCACTTCCACTACGTGGTGTTCGGGACGGTGGTGTTCGCGATGTTCGCCGGGTTCTACTTCTGGTGGCCGAAGATGACCGGCAAGATGCTCGACGAGCGGCTGGGCAAGCTGCACTTCTGGCTGCTGTTCGTCGGCTTCCACACCACGTTCCTGGTGCAGCACTGGCTGGGTGTCGAGGGCATGCCGCGTCGCTACGCCGACTACCTCGCCGAGGACGGGTTCACGACGCTGAACCAGATCTCGACCGTGGGTGCCTTCATCCTCTCGGCCTCGCTGCTGCCGTTCTTCTACAACGTGTACGTCTCGGCGAAGGGCCCGAAGGTCGAGGTCGACGACCCGTGGGGCTGGGGCCGCTCGCTCGAGTGGGCGACGTCCTGCCCGCCGCCGCGCCACAACTTCACCTCCATCCCGAAGATCCGTTCGGAGTCGCCGGCGTTCGACCTGCACCACCCGGAGATCGCGGCGCTGGAGCTCGCCCACAACGAGGCGGAGCGCAACGGCCGGATGGCCGACGCGCCGGACGTCGAGGGCCGCGAGGAGTGGCTCAACGAGAACGGTGCGAGCGTGCACGACAAGCCGCGTCCCGACGACTCGGACGACACGGACGCGACCCGGAAGGATGACGACAAGTGAAGGCTCTGAGGTCCGAGGTCTGGATCTTCCTGATCTGCACGATCTTCTTCGTGCTGGTCACGCCGGCGTACTGGTTCGTCACCGCTGCGGCGGGCGACGGCGAGGGCGGCGGTGGCGAGTGGACCGGCACGTCCGCGCTCGTCATGACCACGCTGCTCGCGGCGATGGTGACCTGGTACCTGTGGTTCCAGGCGCGCAAGCTCGACGAGCGTCCCGAGGACATCAAGGACGCCGAGATCTCCGACGGCGCCGGCGAGCAGGGCTTCTTCCCGCCCTACTCGTGGTGGCCGCTGTGGGCCGCGCTGACGTTCGGCGTGTGCGTCATGGGCGTCATCTTCGGCTGGTGGCTGTTCATGATCGGCTGCGGCCTGGGGATCCTCGCGCTCTCCGGCTGGGTGTTCGAGTACTACCGCGGGGTCCACGCCCACTGATCGGGACCGCGTTACCCTGGAAGGCGCTCGTCGGCTCGTCCGACGGGCGCCTTTCACGTCTCTCGGAGGGGGTATCCGATGGTGCGGCTTCCCGGTGCTGGTCGCGACGGCGGTGTCGTCTCGCGACGCTCGTTCGTGCGGATCGTCGGCGCCGCGGGTGTGGCGGCGGCCCTGGGCGGCGCGCTGGCCGCCTGCTCCGGCGGCGGTGACGACGAGGCGGATCAGGGCGGCGACGGCGGTCGCCCGGCCGACGGCGAGGGCGTCACGGTCGTCGGCAACGTCGCCGACGGCGACGAGGTGGCCGTCGACCACCGGGTGCAGGTCGAGGCGCAGGCCGGCCGTCTGGACGCCGTGGCGCTGACGTCGACGGACGGCGTCGAGGTCCCCGGCGAGTTCCTCGAGGGCCAGGTCACCTGGGCGGCCTCCGACCTCCTGGAGCCGGGGACGTCCTACGTCCTGACGGCGTCCGCGTCGGGTGACGGCGGCCAGGGCGCCCTCGAGGTGGCGTTCACGACGGTGGCGCTGTCGCTGGACGATCAGACGTACCCCTCGATCGCGCCGCTGGCCGACGAGGAGGTCGGCGTCGGCATGCCGGTGGTCGTCAGCTTCGACCTGCCGGTCGCCGACCGGGCGGCGTTCGAGCAGCGGATGACCGTCACCAGCGAGCCGGCCCAGGAGGGCTCGTGGCACTGGTACGACGACCACCAGGTGCGCTGGCGCCCGGACGCGTACTGGCAGCCGGGCACGCGGGTGACGGTCGACGTCGCGGTCAACGGCGTGGCGGCCGGCGACGGCATCTACGGCCAGGAGAGCCGGCAGGTCTCGTTCACGATCGGCCGCTCCGTGATCCACCGCGTGGACGCGGCGACCCACCAGATGACGACCGAGATCGACGGGAGCACGGCCCGCACCATGCCCGTCAGCGCCGGCAAGCCGGGCTACGAGACCCGCTCGGGGGTCAAGGTGATCATGGAGAAGTTCCGCACCAAGACGATGGACGCGGCGACCACCGGGGTGAGCCCGGACGACCCGGAGTACTACAACATCGAGGACGTCGAGTACGCGTTGCGCGTCACCACCTCGGGCGAGTTCATCCACGCCGCTCCGTGGAGCTCCGGCTCCCAGGGCGTCGCGAACGTCAGCCACGGCTGCGTCGGGCTCGCCACCGCGGACGCCCAGTGGGTCTTCGAGAACAGCATCCGCGGCGACGTCGTCGAGGTGACCGGCACGGACCGGCAGATGACGCTCGAGAACGGGTGGGGCGACTGGAACGCCACCCCGGAGGTGTACGCGGAGGGCGCGGCCGTCTGAGGTCCCCGACGGCGCGTCAGGGGTAGGCGATGCGGCGCAGCGTCAGCAGGAACGAGTCCTCCAGCCAGGCGTACTGCGCCAGCGCGCCCACGAGCAGCACGGCGCCCAGCAGCGCCGCCTGGGCGGCGCGGTGCCACGTGCGTCCGAGCGTGGGGAAGGGCCACCAGACGACGAGCAGCAGCAGGCAGTAGCGCGCGATGCTCGGCGTGGGACGGGTGGTGACGAGCAGGTACGCCCCGTAGGCCAGCACCCAGGCGCGTACCTCGGTGGGCCACACCCGGGCCGCCGGCTGCAGCACGATGGCCGCGACGAGCAGCGCGACCATCGCCACGCCCGAGGCCGCGTTCGCGCCGAACGCGCCGAGCAGCTGCGCGCCCCAGGTCTGCCAGGGCGTGTCGTCGAGGATCCAGGCCTGCTGGGTGGCCAGGTACGCGTCCGCCCGCCCGGTGCGCAGCGCGGCCACGAGCGGCCAGATCCCGAACGAGAGGCCGGTGACGGCGACGGTGCCGGCGATCCGGGCGGCGTCGCGCCGCCCGAACGTCGGGTCCCGCCGCCAGCGCAGGTACGCGTGGACCAGGATCACGGGCACGAGGGCCAGGACCACCGGGCGGGTCAGCGCCAGCGCGACCGCGACCACCGCGAGCGCCCCGTACCTGCGGGCGACCAGCGCCTGGAGCGCCAGCACGACCAGGAGGAGGCTCAGGCCCTCCGTGTACGCCGTCTGCAGCACCGCCGCGGTCGGGCTGGCGCTGAGGGCCGCGACGGTCAGGAGCGCGACGTAGCGGCCCCCTCGTGCGGCCAGGAGGCGGTAGAGCAGCACGAGCGCGAGCGTGGAGGCGAGCAGACTGATCGTCGACGCCGCCACGCCGAACGGCACGCCGGTGGTCATCACCAGCCGGGCCAGCAGGGGGAGGGCCGGGTAGAAGGCCCACGGGTTCTGGGCGACCTCGCCGGTGGTGGGGGAGAGCGGCAGCTCCGAGGGGTAGCCCTCCTCGGCGATGGTGCGGTACCACTGCCCGTCCCAGTTCGTGACGACGGAGAAGTAGCCGGGGTCGGCCGGCGTCGGCTCGACGAGGTAGAAGCCCTGCCCGACGTCGAGGGCGACCTGGTCGCGCCCGAGCACCACGAGGAGCACGACGTCGACGGCTCGGGTGAGGAGCACGACCAGCAGGGGCGGGAGCCACCAGGGGAGGGCGGCAACGCCACGGGGGCCCGGGTCCGTGGTGGACCCGGGCCCCCGTGGAGGCGACGTCGTCACGTGACGCGAACGTCCGGACTCAGTGCTTGCTGCTGCCGCTGATCGCGGCGTCGTCGTGCGAGCTGCTCTCGATCGCGTGGTCGTCGTGACCGCCGTGGTGGTGGTGCGCCTCCTCCAGCTCGGCCGCGGTGGGCGGCTGGACGTTGTCGGCGAAGTACCACTTGGCCAGGCGACCGCGCAGGCCGTCGAGACGACCGCCCGGCTTGCGGACACCGTTCTCGTCGTACTGCGCCTCGACGACGGGCATCGAGTCGGGCTCGCGCTGCGTGATGACGTACTGCTTGCCGGCGGGCAGCGGGAGGTGACGCTCGGAGAACGCTCCCTCCGGCGACCGCTCGATGATGCCGGTCTCGTACCCGTGCAGCGCCTGCTCGCGGGCGTGCCGCTGCAGCGAGATGCACCAGCGCTTCGCGATCCAGAAGGCCAGGATCGGCCCCAGGAAGATCGCTCCCCGCAGGAAGTACGTGATCTGGTTGATCGAGAGATCCAGCCTGATCGCGATGATGTCGTTTCCGCCGGCGATGAGGGCGAGGCCGTAGAACGTGACCAGGGCCGCCATGACGCCGGTGCGGGCGGGGGTGTCGCGCGGACGCTGCAGGAGGTGGTGCTCCCGCTTGTCGCCCGAGATCCAGTTCTCGATGAACGGGAGCAGGATCAGCAGGATGATGATCAGCGTCGGCACCATGATGACGGTGAGGAACACCGGCAGCGCGAACGTGACGCCCCAGAAGCTGAGCTCCGTCCAGCCCGGGATGATCCGCAGGAGGCCGTCCGGCCAGCCCATGTACCAGTCCGGCTGGGAGCCCGCTGTCACCTTCGTCGGATCGTACGGTCCGTACATCCAGATCGGGTTGATCGTCATCACCCCGCCCATCAGGGCGGTGACGCCGAAGACGATGAAGAAGAACCCGCCGGCCTTCGCCGCGTACACCGGGAGCATCGGGAAGCCGACGACGTTCTTCTCGGTGCGGCCGGGGCCAGGCCACTGCGTGTGCTTGTGGTAGACGAGCAGCAGCATGTGCGCGGCGATCAGACCGAGCAGCAGGGCCGGGATCAGCAGCACGTGGATGATGTAGAGCCGCGGGATGATCGAGTGGCCCGGGAACTCGTCGCCGAAGAGCAGGAACGAGCCGTAGGTGCCGATCACCGGGATCGACTTGACGAAGCCGTCCGCGGCGCGGACGCCCGTGCCCGAGAGCAGGTCGTCGGGCAGCGAGTAGCCGGTGAAGCCCTCGAGCGTGCCGAGCGTGAGCAGCAGGACGCCGATCACCCAGTTGAGCTCGCGGGGCTTGCGGTAGGCGCCCGTCAGGAAGACGCGCATCATGTGGATGAGCATCGCGCCGATGAACAGGTGCGCGGCCCAGTGGTGCATCTGGCGCAGCAGCAGGCCGCCACGGACGTCGAACGAGATGTGCAGCGAGGAGTTGAACGCCTCGGAGATGTAGCTGCCACGCAGTGGTGCGTAGGAGCCCTGGTACTCGATCTCCGTCATGCTCGGGTTGAACCAGAAGGTCAGGAACACACCCGTGAGAAGGAGGACCACGAAGCTCCACAGGGCGATCTCGCCCAGCATGAAGGACCAGTGGTCCGGGAAGACCTTGCGCAGGTTCTTCTTGCCGAGCGCGGCGAGGCCGAGGCGCTCGTCCGCCCAGTTGGCGCCGGCACCGACCTTGGACGGCTTGGCGCCGCCCGCGGCCGAGGTGCCGTTGGTGGAGGCCACCTTGGATGTCGTGCTCATGCTCAGCCACGCTCCCAGTAGCTAGGACCGACGGGCTCGTCGAAGTCGTTCATCGCGTACAGGAATCCCTCATCATCCTCCGCCAGGTGCATCTGCGGAAGGGAGTGACCGGCCGGGCCGAAGATGACCTTGCCGGAGTCGGCGAGGTCGAAGGTCGACTGGTGGCACGGGCACAGGAGGTGGTGGGTCTGCTGCTCGTTCAGCGCGATGGGGCAACCGACGTGCGTGCAGATCTTGGAGTAGCAGACGATGCCGTCGACGTCCCAGTTCTCGCGATCCGGGTTGCGGACGATGTCGTTGGGGGACATGCGCAGCAGGATGATCGCCGACTTCGTCTTCTGGATCAGCAGCTCCTCGTGGGGGAGCGCCGGACGCAGCTCCTGGCCGTCGGGACCGATCGGCGCGGGCAGGTGGCCCTCGCTGTTCGGCACCAGGCCCTCGGGCTCCGCGTTGACGAGGTCGCCGATCTGGAGGTCGGCCTTGTTGATCCGGGTGCCGAGGACGTCGCGGACGACGTACATGCCCGACATCCAGAACGTGCTCTCCAGCCGCTCGTGGCTCATGTTGCGCGGACCGAGGTCGCGCAGGGCCACGATGAGCGGGATGCCGGAGAACGCCAGCGCACCCAGCAGGGTGTTGCGGATCAGCGGGCGGCGACCGATGCCGGACTCCTCGAGACCGTCCGAGAGCGCCTTGAGCGTCGTGGCCCGGTCGTCCTCCGAGGAGGCGGCCGGGTGGCGCAGCTCGGCGATCTCGACGTCCGTCATGAGCTTGCGCGCCCACTGGATGATGCCGACGCCGATGCCGAGCAGCGATCCGCCGAGGGTCAGGCCGAGGAACAGGTTCGAGGCGCCGAAGCCCAGGAACGTGTCGATCTCGCGACCGATCTCGAAGGAGAAGTAGACGACCACGAAGAGCACGGCGCAGATCATCGAGAAGACGAACAGGCCGGCGACCTGACGCTCCGCGCGCTTCTCGGCCTTGGGGTCGACGTCCGTCGGCCGCCACACGTGCGCCGGCAGGCCCGGCGCGATCTCCTGGTCCGACTGGGTCGGGCTGGGGACCAGCGAGTGGTCCGGCCCGTCCTGCGCGGGGAGGTTCTCGTTCTCGCTCACGCCTCTGCCTTGCCCTTCTTGCTGCGCGTGGTGTGCGCCGCGATCCACACGGAGAATCCGACGAGGCCGCCGATGCCGATCAGCCAGACGTAGAGACCCTCGCCCACGGGGCCGAGACCGCCGAGGCTGAAGCCGCCCTGCTGGGGCTGCTCCTGGAGCGTCTCGAGGAACGCGAGGACCTCGCGCTTGCCCTCCGGCGGGATGTTGCCGTCGGAGAAGACGTCCATCTGGCCGGGGCCGGTCAGCATCGCCTCGTAGATGTGCTTGTTGCTCACGCCGCGGATGGTCGGCGCGTAGCCGCCGCGGGGCATGGCGCCACCACGGGCGTTGAAGTTGTGGCAGGCCGTGCAGTTCGTGAGGAAGATCTGCTGGCCGCGGTTGATCGCGGCGTCGCGCTCGTCGGCCGAGAGGTCGTCGAGGTAGTCCGTCGAGTAGTCCTCCTCGCGGGGGACGTCCGGGCCGGGGCCGAGCGACTGGACGAACGCGGCGAGGGCCGCGATCTCGTCGTCGTCGTAGGCGACGTTCTTCGGCGGGTTCTGCTGGCCCGGCTGCACCATCGGCATGCGGCCCGTGCCCACCTGGAAGTCGACGGCCGCGCCGCCGACGCCCTGGAGCGAGGGGCCGAGCTGGTTGCCGTTGACGTCGAGCTGGCCCTGGCCGTTGAGCCCGTGGCAGGTGGAGCAGCCGACGAGGAAGAGCTCACGACCCTCGGCGACCAGCGCCTCGTTGTCGATCGAGCTCTCCTGCTGGGCCTGGGCGGGCGCGAAGGCCGCGTAGGCCGCCCCGGCCATGACGAGGCCGAGCAGCAGCACGGCGAGGCCCGCGACAGGGCCTCGGCGGTGGCGGGAGAGCCGGCCGGCGGATCGGTTCAGGAAACGCAACGTGATGTCCCTTGTCTGGTCCGGACGAATCGTTCGTGCGGTGGTCGGGGGGCGAGGCGGAGGGGAGTGGACCCGACCGTCACATGATCCAGTAGATCGTGGCGAAGAGCCCGATCCACACGACGTCGACGAAGTGCCAGTAGTACGAGACCACGATCGCCGAGACCGCCTGCTCGTGCGTGAAGCGGCGCGCGATGTAGGTGCGACCCAGCACCAGGAGGAAGGCGATGAGACCGCCGGCGACGTGGAGACCGTGGAACCCGGTCGTCAGGTAGAACATCGAGCCGTAGGCCGAGCTCTGCATCGTCAGGCCGGCGTGGACCAGCTCCGCGTACTCCAGCGCCTGGCCGGCGAGGAAGACCGAGCCCATGACGTACGTGAGGATGAACCACTCACGCATGCCCCAGGAACGCCACTGGTAGATCTTGCCGCTCCGGCTCACCTGCGGGCCGCCCTTGGCCGCGGACCGCTCCACGGCGAAGACGCCCATCTGGCACGTGAAGGAGGACAGCACCAGGATCGTGGTGTTCGCGGCTGCGAACGGCACGTTCAGGTGCGATGTCTCCTGTGCCCAGAGGCCGGGCTCGGCGGCCCGGATCGTGAAGTAGGCCGCGAACAAGGCCGCGAAGAACATCAGCTCGCTGGAGAGCCAGATGATCGTTCCCACGCTGACCATGTCGGGACGGCCGTGCTGCCCCCGAAGGCGGGAGGCCGGGATCGTCGCTGCTGCTGCTGTCGCCACGGGCGCCATTATGTCCTGAGAGTTCGCTGATGCGACTTCCGCCCCCACCCAAAGTCCGACGACGTGTCGTAGACGGCTCAGTGGCGCGGGAAATCCGCGCGGACGCGACCGCGCCGACGGGTGCGAGTAGCATCGCGCGGGTGAGTGCGACGACTTCTGCTCCCGGGGCCGCTTCGGCCGCAGACCCGACGCCGCCCGCGGTGCCCTTGAGGGTGCTGGTCTACAGCGACGACGTGCGCACGCGGGAGCAGGTGGTCCTGGCGCTGGGCCGCCGGCCGCACCCGGACCTGCCGGAGGTGACCTACGTCGAGGTGGCCACCGAGCCGGTGGTGCGCGAGCAGGTCTCCGGCGGCGCGGTCGACCTCGTGGTGCTCGACGGCGAGGCCGTCCCCGCCGGGGGCATGGGCATCGCCAAGCAGCTCAAGGACGAGGTCTACGACTGCCCGCCCGTGCTGGTGCTGACCGGCCGGCCGCAGGACGCCTGGCTCGCGACCTGGTCGCGCGCCGAGGCCGCCGTCGCGCACCCCATCGACCCGGTGCTGCTGGCCGAGACCGTCGTCGGTCTGCTGCGCGAGCGCCGCGCCCTGGCCGCCAGGTGACCTGGCCGGAGGTGCTCGCGACGCTGGTCGCGGGCCGTGACCTCACGCCCTCGCAGGCCTCGTGGGCGATGTCCGAGGTGCTCGCCGGGCAGGCGACCGGCGCCCAGGTGGCCGGCTTCGCCGTCGCGCTGCGCGCCAAGGGAGAGAGCATCGACGAGGTGCTCGGCCTGGCCAGCGCCATGTCGGAGGCCGGCACGCGGCTGGAGGTGCCGGGGCGGCTGCTCGACATCGTGGGCACGGGCGGGGACCGGTCGATGTCGGTCAACATCTCGTCCATGTCGGCCATCGTCGCCGCGGGCGCCGGGGCGCGCGTGGTCAAGCACGGCAACCGTTCGGCCTCCTCCAAGTCCGGCAGCGCCGACGTGCTCGAGCACCTCGGCGTACGCCTCGACCTGCCCGCCGCCCGCGTCGCCGAGCTCGCGGAGGAGGTCGGCATCACCTTCTGCTTCGCCGCCGCCTTCCACCCCGCGATGCGTCACGCCGCCGCGGCCCGGCGCGAGCTCGGCATTGGCACCACGTTCAACTTCCTCGGCCCGCTGACGAACCCGGCGCGCCCCCAGGCCCAGGCCATCGGCTGCGCCGACCCGGCCATGGCGCCGGTGATGGCGGGCGTGTACGCCCGTCGCGGCGTGGACGCGTGGGTGTTCCGCGGCGACGACGGCCTCGACGAGCTGACCACCACGACGACGTCGTCGGTGTGGGTGGTGGCCGACGGCGAGGTCGCGACGACGAGCGTCGACCCGGCGGCGCTCGGGGTGCCGCGGGCCACGACCGAGGACCTGCGCGGCGGCGACGTCGCGCACAACGCCGACGTCGTGCGCCGCCTGCTGGCGGGGGAGACCGGCCCGGTGCGCGACGCCGTGGTGCTGAACGCCGGTGCCGCGCTGGCCGTGCACGCCCGCCGCGACGGCGAGGCCGTCGACCTCGAGCCGCAGCTGGTGGCGGGGATGGAGCGCGCGGCCGCGGCGATCGACACGGGGGCGGCCGCGGCGACCCTGGAGCGCTGGGTCGCGGCCTCGGCGGACTGATCCGCCGGGCGGCTCAGGCCGCGACGGGCTCGCGGTCGTCGGCGCGCACCCGCTGCGGGCGCGTGACCTCGGCGGGGCTCAGGTCGAGGACGTAGGACCGTCCCTCGCGACGGAAGCCGAGCCGGGCGTAGTAGGGGTCCTTCATGTTGGGCGGCGTCAGCACGCGGCGGACACCGCGACCGCGCAGGATGTCGCTGCGCAGCCACACGTGCTCGCCGGCGGCGCAGTCGCGGAAGCCCGGCGTCACGTAGTCGAGCTCGACGTAGGCGACCTCGTCGCGCGTGCGGAGCACGACCACGCCGACGGTCTCGTCACCCTTCTGCACGAGGTACGCCTGCAGCTCGTTGCGCGCCGGGTTCCACACGAAGTCGGGCTGGTGCCGGTGGATGTCGACGTCGTGGGTGCGCAGCACGTGGTTGAGGTACGCGTCGCCCGAGCCGACCGCGAGGACCGTGAAGCCCTGCTCCTGCTGGGGCCGGCGCCGCATGCGCGCCAGGAACCACAGGTTGATGGTCAGCAGCACGACGTTCATCGCGACCATGGGCCACACCTGGATCAGCAGGTTGAAGGTGGCCAGCGTGACCGTGGCGGCAGCGTTGAGCAGCCGGAACCGAAGCACCCGCGTCTGCAGGATCGATCCGACGAGGAGCGCGGAACCGGTCCACCCGAGCAGGGGCAGCCAGTGGTCGAGGAGCCAGGTCACTCCCTGGATGTTACAAACATGTTTCGCTGCGACCAGCAGATTCTCGCGCTACGGCCCGTGAACTCCGTCACCCGTCCGCGCGGGCCGCTGCGCCTCAGTCGAGACCGAGGGAGAAGGCCGACTCCAGGTCGTGGCGCGAGTACGCCCGGAACGCGATGTGCGTCTCGGTGGAGGTGACGCCCTCGACCTTGTTGAGCCGGTCGGCGACGACGGCGGCGATCTCGTCGTGCTCGCGCACGCGGATCAGCGCGATGAGGTCGATCTGACCGGTCACCGAGTAGACCTCGCTCACCCCGTCGACGGCGGCGATGGCCTCGGCGACCTCCGGGATGCGATCGACCTCGGCGTTGACGAACACGATGGCGGTGATCACGGTCACCGAGCCTAGGGCATCACCGGGCCGGCCGGGCCTCGGGCGCGAGACCCCGCCGGTCGGCGAACGGGGACGCGGCCTCGCGGGCCCGCGCGCCCACGTCGGTCAGCCAGAGGTGACGCGCGGCCCCGGCGACGGGGAGCGCCCACTCGCCGTCGACGTCGACGAGACGCACCCCCGGCTGCTCCAACCACGTCAGGACGGCCTCGGACTCCTCGGCGCTCGCGGCCGGCACCGGCCCGGGGGCCGGACGCACCGTCTCGGCCGCGGCGCGCAGGCTCGCCACGTACGCGTGGGCGTCGTGCCCGGCGGGGATCACCCCGGCGGCCGCGAGTCGGCCGTGGCGCACGACGTGCACCGCCCAGCGCCCGCTCTGCTCGCGCAGCGCGGCGACGAGCTCGGTGCACCCGGTCAGCGAGCGCAGCCGCTGGGAGCGGGAGACGCCGCGGACGAACGCCGCCAGCCGGTCGCGGTGCACCCCGGCCTCCTCGTAGCGCTCCTGCGCCGCGTACGTCTCCATCCGGGTCGTGACGTGATCGACCACGGCTGCGGCGTCGGCGACGAGCGCCCGCTCGACGCGGGCGACCACCGCCGCGTACTCCAGCTCGCTGGCCGAGCCGTCGCAGGGCGCCAGGCACCGGCCCAGCTCGGCCAGGACGCAGGCGGAGCGCGAGGGCGACCGCGGCAGGCGGCCCGTGCACTGGCGCAGGGGGAACGTCTCGTGGAGCACCTCGACGCAGCGCTCGGCGGCCTTGCGGGAGCCGAACGGACCCAGGTAGACCGCGTCGTCGTCGAGCACCTTCGTCACCAGGGAGAGCCGCGGCCACGGCTCCTGGGTGAGCTTGACGAAGTGCGTGCGCTCGGGGAAGCGCGAGCGCCGGTTGTAGCGCGGCTTGTGCTCGGCGATCAGGCGCAACTCGCGCACCCGCGCCTCGAGGGTGGTGGCGCACTCGACCGCGCGCACCCGCTCGGCGATGCCGATCATCTCGCCCATCCGCGAGCGCGTCTCCGACGACGTGAAGTAGGAGCGCACCCGGGTGCGCAGGTCGCGCGACGTCCCGACGTACAGCACCCGGTCGGCGTCGTCGACGAACAGGTAGACCCCGGGCGCGTGCGGCAGGCCCTCGGCGAGGTGGCGCTTGCGCCGCTGGGCGGGCGTCACGCGGGAGCTGAACTCCTGCAGCTCCTCGAGGGTCTGCACGCCGAGCCCGCCGAGCCGCCCGAACAGGCCGTGCAGCACGTCGACGGTCGCGCGGGCGTCGTGCAGCGCGCGGTGGTCGGGCGTGGTCGTGGCGCCGAAGACGCGGGCGAGCGAGGACAGCTTGCAGTTGGGGGCGTCGTCGCGGGTGATCACGCGGCGGGCCAGCCGCGCGGTGTCGACGACCTCGAAGGCCGGCCACGGGCGCGCCTGCTCGCGGGCGAAGTGCTGCAGGAAGCCGACGTCGAACGGTGCGTTGTGGGCGACCAGCACGCAGCCCTGCGCGAACTCCAGGAAGGACGGCAGGGCCTCCTCGATGCTCGGGGCCCGCGCGACCATCGCGGTCGTGATGCCGGTCAGCACGGTGATGAAGGCCGGGATCTCCTCGTGGGGGTTGACCAGCGTCTGGAACTCGCCGAGCACCTCGCCGCCGCGCACCTTGACGGCGCCGATCTCGGTGATCTTCGAGCCCTGGGCCGCCGAGGCGCCCGTCGTCTCCAGGTCGACCACGCAGAACGTGACGTCGCGCAGCGGTCGCCCCAGCTCGTCGAAGCCGCTCTGCTCGGCCCACCGCGAGCGCGGGCGGGAGGGGGAGGAGGGCGTCGCGACGGTGCTGCTGTCCATGTCCGCGGACGCTAGGGGCGGCCACCGACAGTTCGGGTCCGGCGCGCCCCCGCAGGTCCTAGGCTGGAGGCACTGTGACGACCGACGAGCCCACCACCGCTGCGCCCGGGACGCCCGGGACGCCCGCGACGCCCGGCCTGACGGAGCCGGTCCGGGCGCGTCTCGTGCAGGTCGCGGCCCAGCTGCTGCCCGCGGTCGGCGTGCTGCCGGCGCCCCTGCGGCGGGTCGCGGCGTTCGCGCCCCAGCGGCGCGCGCGGCTCGGCGGTGCGCAGATCCTCGCCGCCCTGGCCGACGACGACCTGCGCGAGCGCGTGGCGACCCAGGCCGCGGCCCGCGGCTCGACGGCCGACCTGCTGCGCGACGCGGGTGAGCCGGCGACGGACCCCGTCGCCCACGACCCGCTCGACGTCGCCGCCCTCCTCTGGCTGCAGCGACCCGAGGGCTGGGAGCAGGCGTACGCCGCCGCGCTCGCCCGCCACGACGAGGCGGTGCGCTCCGCCGAGGCCGCCGGCGACGCGGAGACCCGCGACCGCCTCGAGCGCCGGGTCGAGGTGCTCGGCGACGAGCTCGCCGCGCAGCGGGCCGAGCACAAGGAGCAGCTCGACGAGGCCCGGGCGGAGAACACGCTGCTGCGCCGGCGCCTGGGGGAGACGCGGGCGGCGCTGCGCGGCGCGCAGGGCGACGCCGAGCGGGCCACCGAGCAGGCGCGGGCCGCGGAGCAGCGCAGCACGGCGGCCGTCGCGGCCGCCGAGAGCGAGTCGCGGCGTCTGCGGCGCCAGCTCGCCGAGGCGCAGGCCCAGGCCGCGCAGCACCGCTCCGAGCACCGTGCGGACCGCGAGGACGCGACGCTGCGCACGCGGCTCCTCCTCGACACCGTCGTCGACGCCGCCCAGGGCCTGCGCCGCGAGCTGGGCCTGCCGGCCGCCGAGGGGTCCCCGGCCGCGAGGTACGAGCAGGCGCTGGCGGGTGAGGGCGCCCGCACCACCTCGGCCTCCGGGGCGCTCGGGACGGGCAGCCCGGCGCTGCTCGAGCAGCTGCTCGCGATGCCGCGGGCCCGGCTGCTGGTCGACGGCTACAACGTCTCCAAGCAGACGTGGGGCAGCGCCTCGCTCGAGGTGCAGCGGATGCGCCTGGTCAACGGCATCGCGCCCATCGTCGCCCGGTCGGGCGCCGAGACCACGGTGGTCTTCGACGCCGCCTCGTCGCCGACCCGTCCCGTGGTCGCCGCTCCGCGCGGCGTGCGCGTGGCGTTCAGCCCCGAGCACGTCATCGCCGACGACGTGATCCGCGACCTCGTCGCCCTCGAGCCCGAGGGGCGGATGGTCGTGGTGGTGACGAGCGACCAGGCGCTGGCCCGCGACGTGCGTCGCGCCGGCGCGACCGTGATGGACAGCGTCGCCCTGGCGGGGCTGCTGACGCGCTGAGGCCGGATCCGCCACGGCCGTTTCGTGCGGGCGTCGCGTCGGGTTCGGCTCACGTTCGCCTGCGCACGCGACAACCTCGGGAGTCGTCCGTCTCCCCAGGAGGTTCGCTGTGCTGCCGTGGGTCGTCATCCCCGCTCTCGACGAGGCGGAGAACCTCCGGGTCCTCGTGCCGCACGTCGTCCACCACGCGCAGGCGCTGCACCCCGGGGCCCGCGTCCTCGTCGTCGACGACGGCTCGACCGACGGCACCGGTCGGGTGCTGCGCGAGCTCGCCGCGACGCACGGCTGCGTGGAGATCGAGACGAACCGGCACAACCTCGGCAAGGCCGCGTCCCTGCGCCGCGGCTTCGCCCGCGCGCTCGAGGGCGGCGCCGACGTCGTCGTGATGATGGACGCCGACGGCCAGGACGACCCGGCCGAGCTCGTCGCGCTGGCCGCGGAGCTGGAGCGGGGGGCCGACCTGGTCACCGGCGCGCGGCTCACGCGCCGCGACCGCTTCGTCAAGCGCACCACCTCGCGGCTCTACAACCGCACCACCGCCGCGCTGTCGGGCACGCCCGGCAAGGACTTCAACTCCGGCTTCAAGATGATGCGGGCCGAGGTCGCCGCCGACGTGGCGCCGATGCTCTACGGCGAGATGCACCGCTACCTCACCGTGATCGCCCACGAGATGGGCCACCGCGTCGCCGAGGTGCCCGTCGAGCACCACCCGCGGATGAACGGCGCCAGCAAGTACGGCCTCGCCCGCTTCTGGCGCGGCTTCATCGACCTCGTCACCGTGCGGTTCCTGCTCTCCTACGAGAACCGCCCCTCGCACCTGTTCGGCGGCATCGGGTTCTCCTGCCTGAGCGTCGGCACGCTCCTGCTGGCGTACCTCAGCGGGCTCAAGCTGGTCACCGGCGCCGTGATCGGCGACCGTCCGCTGCTGCTGGCCGGAGTGCTGCTCGTGCTGGTCGGCCTGCAGCTGCTGCTGTTCGGGCTGCTCGCCGAGCTCGTCGTGCACGCCCGCAACCAGTCCGCCGCGGCGCCGCGGCCGCACTACGACCCGCGGCGCCTCGTCGCCCCCGCGGAGCGCCCGCGCGCGGCCGAGCCCCACCGGGAGACCGACTTCGGTCTCCACGACCAGCTCGCGCCGCGGCCCGCGGGCGGTGCGGGACGGACCACGTGACCCAGCTGGACGAGCGCCCCCGCAGCGGTGGGGCCGCCGCCCCCGCCGCGAGCGCCCGGGACCACGCCGACGGGTCCGGTGTCCCCGGGCCGCCGCGCGTCCTCGTGGTCGTCGCGGGCGTGGTCGCCGCGACGACGAGCGTGCTCGCGGTGCTGGGCGCCTGGCGTACCGGCATGTCGTGGGACGAGGCGTACCACGTCGAGCGGATGCGCTCCTACCTCGCGACGGGGTGGTACCTGCTCGAGGGCGACATGGACGGCGACCGGCCCGGCGCGTGGGAGGACCAGTCGTACGTCTACGGCCCCGTGACCGCGTGGCTGATGCACCTGGCCGCCCGGCTCGCGGGCCTCGAGGGGGCCGGCGAGGTCGTCGCGACCGAGCAGGCGTACGCCGTGCGCCACCTCGTCGTCGTCGCGCTCGGCCTCGTCGGCTCGGCCGCGGTCGCCCTGACCGCCCGCCGCCTGCTCGGCTCCTGGGGCTGGGGCCTCGTCGCGGCCGCGGTGCTCGGCGCGATCCCCATGTGGACCGGGCACACCATGTTCAACGTCAAGGACGTGCCCGTCGCGACGGGCTGCACGCTGGTGACCGCGGGCCTCGTCGTGCTGCTCACCGGACCGGCGGCGGCCCGGGCCGGGGGGCCCGCCCGGATGCTGGCGCTCGCGGGACCGGGGCTGCTCGTCGTCGCCGGCTGGGTGCTCGCCCTGGGCACGCGGCCCGGGATCTGGCCGGCCCTGGTCGCCTCGCACGGGGCGGCGGTCCTGGTGCTGGCGCTGCGGCGCGTACGCCCGAGCGGCCCGGCGTCGGCGGCCGCGCTGGTCGGCGCGCCCGTCGTGGCCTGGGGCGTCCTGCTGGCCGTCTACCCGGCCGTGTTCAGCACGCCGGTGACGACCCTGTGGGAGTCGGCGACCTCCTCGTCGCGCTTCGACGGCCGCTCCGGCGAGTGGTTCTACGTGCCCGCGCTGCTGGTGGGGGAGACGCCGCTGCTGCTCCTGGCGCTGGTGGCGCTGGGGACGGTGGTCGGGGTGCGCCGCGTGCTCGCGCGCCGCCCCGAGGACCTCGGGTGGCTGCTGGTCGGCGTGCAGGCGTTCACGCTGCCGCTGCTGGCGATGGTCCGCGAGTCCAACCTCTACAACGGGCTGCGCCAGCTGCTGTTCATGGTGCCGGCCATGGCGCTGCTCGCCACCCTGGGGATCGCGGTGCTGGTCGCGGCCGCGGCGCGGCGGGCACCGCGTACCGGCGCGTTCGTCGGCGGCGGCAGCCGCGTCCTGCCGACCGTGGTGCTGGCGGCCGTGACGGTCGCCGTGGTGGCGCCGACGGTGGCGCAGCTGCGCCTGTTCCCCTACGGGTACGCCTTCGCGACCTGGCCGTCGTACGCCGTCGACGAGGCCGCCGACACCGACTACTGGCGCACGGCGGTGCGCGAGCTCGCGCCGCAGGTGCCGGCCGACGGCTGGGTGACCTGCTCCCCGGCGGTCGACGAGCAGGGCCGGGCGCTGCGCCGCTCGCTCGACGGCGACGAGAACTGCGCGGAGTACGTCGTCGGGCCGCTGTCGGCGTACGCCGGCGAGCGCGGGACCGAGGTCGGCATCGGAGCGACGGAGTTCTGGTCGATCACCGCGGGCCCGCGCCCGCGCGGGAACAACTGCGAGCAGGTCGCCGTGCTGAGCCGTCCGGGCGCCGCGTTCGGCCTGGGGGCGCTCGTCGGGATGCCGGAGCGCGACGTGATGGCGCGCCTCGCCCGCTGCGACCTGGCCCTGCCCGTCCACGACCGCGGCGTCATGGTCTTCGGGCACGGCGGCGACGCCGGGACGTACGAGCTCGGCGGCTGGAGCGCGCACACGACGCGGGAGGGGGTCCGGCTCGACGGCGCGCAGGCGCAGGTCGGGTTCGTGTCGCCCGTCGCCGCCGCGCCGTCGGCCGAGCTGCGCCTGGACGTCACGGGCGACGTCGCCGTCGCCGTCAACGGGGTCGCGGTCGCGCTCGGCGCCCCCGACGCCGACGGCCTGCGCAGCGCCACGGTGCCCGGCGCGGCGCTCGCGGCCTACGGCGACGACCGCGTCGTCGTCACCGTCAGTCGGGCCGACGGCACCGACGGCACCGACGGCACCGCGGACCCCGCCCGTCCCCGCCTGCTCAGCCTGGAGCTCGACCCGTCCGAGGAGGACCGATGATCCGGATCAAGCGTCTCTACGTCGTCCTGGCCCGCGCCGTGCGCACCGTGCTCGGCGCGATCGGGGTGATCGGCCTGCTCGACCGGTGGGCCGCGCGCTCGCGCACCGGCCTGTGGGTGCGCTCGTGGTTCTCCGTCTACGACCTCGACGCGCTCGTGGCGCACGACGTCCCGTGGTGGACCTTCGACGCGGCCGACGCGGTCGCCGACTTCCTCGCCGCGCGCCCGGGGGCGCGGGCGCTGGAGTGGGGGTCGGGGGCCTCCACGGTGTGGCTCGCCGCGCGGTGCGGCGAGGTGGTCTCGATCGAGCACGACGCGGCGTGGGCCACGTCGATGGCGCGGGTCCTGCCGGACAACGCGAGCCTGCGGGTCGTCCCGCCGGTGGACCTGCGCACCCGGCTGAGCCGCGACGTCGTGCCGTCGTCGAAGCGGGGCTTCGAGGGCCTCGACTTCGCGGACTACGTGGCCGAGGTCGACCACGTGCCCGGCGACTTCGACGTCGTCGTGGTCGACGGGCGGGCCCGCGAGGCGTGCCTGCGGCGGGCGGTCGAGCGGCTGCGGCCCGGCGGGATGGTGGTGGTCGACAACGTCGAGCGCGCCCGCTACCGCGCGGCGATCGACGAGGTGTGCGGTCGCCACGACGTCACGGTGACGTGGACCCGCGGGCGTACCCCGACCCTGCCCTACCCGACCGCGACCGCCCTGCTCGAGCGCGCGCCCGTCGTGCACGCGGCGTGACGGGGGCGGTGCGGTGAGCGGTCCGGTGAGCGGGGCGGGCGAGGAGGCGACCGGACGCGGTCGTCGTCGGCCCGTGCGCGACCTGGTGGTCCGCACGGTCTTCCTCGGTGTCGTCCTCGGCTGCGCCGTCTGGAGCCTCGACGGTCGGTGGGACGAGGTCGGCGACGCGCTGCGGGGCGTCGCGCCGCTCTCGCTGGCGGCAGCCGTCCTGCTGACCTGCGCCGGCCTCGCCGTGACCGCGGTGGTCTGGCGCCGGCTGCTCGTCTCGTTCGGCCACGACGTGCCGGGGCGACCGGCCCGGTCGGTCTTCTTCGTGAGCCAGCTGGGCAAGTACGTCCCCGGCGCCGTGTGGGCGATCGGCGTGCAGGCGCGGTTGGCGATGCGGTACGCCGTGCCCGTGCGCGTCAGCGTCACCGTCGCGCTGCTGTTCACCGGCGTCCACCTGCTCACCGCCGGCCTGTTCGCCGGCGTCGTGGTGCTCGTCGCGGGCGTCGAGGTGCCCGGCCCCCGGTGGGGCTGGGCGCTCGGGACGCTCGGGTGCGCGGTCGGGCTCGTGCCCGCGGTGCTGTCGCGGCTGGTGGCGCGGGCGGCCGGGACGCCGTGGAGCGCCCGGGCGCGTGACGCGCTCGGCGTGGTCGCCCTGATGGCGCTGGTGTGGGTGCTGTACGCCGGCGCCGTGCTGCTGCTCGTGCCCGACCCGTCGCCCACGCTGTGGGCCGCGGTCGCGGTGGCGTTCGCCGCGGGCTACGTCGCCGGCGTGCTGGTGGTCGTCGCTCCCGCGGGCCTGGGCGCGCGCGAGACGGTGTTCGTGCTCGTCCTGTCGCCGGTGACCGGGCTGCCCGTCGCGACCGCCGTCGCCCTGCTGGCCCGCCTCGTGCACGGGGCCGCGGACCTGGCGATGGCGGCGCTGGCCTGGACCGACGCGCGGCGGGTGGGGGCCGGGGCGGAGGCCGGCGGAGCGTCCGGGACCGGGGCCGGGGCGACTCGCGGGAGCGAACTGTCGGTGGCGGGTGGCACGGTCCGTGGACATGACGACGATCGACTGTGACACCTGCCTGGTCCGCGGTCTGCACTGCCACGACTGCGTGGTGACCGCGCTGCTCGGCCCGCCGCCCGAGCTCGCGTTCGGCGACGAGGAGCAACGCGCCCTCGACGTGCTCGCGGCCGGGGGACTCGTGCCCCCGCTCCGCCTCGTCCAGGCCGAGCGCGGCCCGGACATCGAGTCCGCCTGACGCTCGGCCGGGGTGACCTGGGCCCTCGCCGGAGCGGGTCGCGACACGTCGCACGGATGTGGGCGATCGGTTTGCCGCGCCCCGAGGGGCCGACTACCCTCAGCCGAGGCTTCCGTGGGAGTGGACCAACAGGTTCGCGCGGGAGCCGCGCCGAGTCGGGCCGAGTCCAGCAGTGGACGGAGCCGGAGCCGGGGAACCATTCCTCTGGGGTGTGTCCTTCCCGAGGCGCCCATCCGGGCGTGGAGGGGAGGAGGGGCAGGTCGTGCCCTAACCCGTCAGCTCACCTGGTAGGCGTACGACTGCGAAGAAGGAGAGCGCCCACACGTGCGCAACGGACGCAAGCGGTTCACGGCCGGTCTGGCCACCGCGGCGGTGCTCGGCATCGCCTTCGTGCCCAGCTCGGCCCAGGCGGAGCCCGACATCGACGACGTGCGGACGCAGGTGGAGGAGCTCTACCACTCCGCCGAGCAGGCCTCCGAGCGTCGCAACGACGCCCACATCGAGCTGGAGCGCCTCGAGGGCGAGCTCTCGGTGCTGCAGGCCGACGAGGCCGCGCAGAGCGAGGGCTTCGAGTCGGTGCGCGGGCAGGTCGCCGACGCCGTCGTCTCCCAGTCGCAGGGTGCGTCCGTCGCCCCGGTGACCGAGGCCGTCCTCTCCGGCAACACGCAGGACTTCCTCTCCGAGCTCTCGACCCTGTCGACGTACAACGACGTCCAGGGCCGCATCGTCTCGACCTACACCACCGAGCTCGCCTCCCTGCAGATCCGCCGCGAGGCCACGCAGGAGCGCGTCGACCGGATCGCCGAGGTCGAGGCCCAGGCGCAGGCCGAGAGCGACGCGATCGACGAGCAGGTCGCCGAGGCCGAGGCGCTCCTGGCGACCCTCGAGGCCGAGGAGGCCGCGACGGTCCTGGCCAGCGAGGGCACGTCCGACCCGGTCGAGGCCGCCGAGGTCGCCGAGACCGCGACGTCGAACGCCGCCGTGTCCGGCAGCGTCAGCGCGGTGCTCGACTACGCCCTGGCGCAGGTCGGCAAGAGCTACGTCTACGGCGCGTCCGGCCCCAACTCGTTCGACTGCTCGGGCCTGACCTCGATGGCGTGGGCGCAGGCCGGCGTCTCGCTGCCCCGCTCGTCGAAGGCGCAGTACAGCGCCGGCACCAAGGTCTCGCGCAGCGAGCTGCAGCCCGGGGACCTCGTCTTCTACTACAGCCCGATCAGCCACGTCGGCATCTACATCGGCGACGGCCAGATCGTGCACGCGGCCAACCCGCGCACCGGCGTGGAGGTCACCTCGGTCGGCTCGATGCCCTACTCCGGCGCCGTCCGCCCCGGCTGAGCCGCCGCACACGCACCCTCCGAGAGCCCCGGGACCACCGTCCCGGGGCTCTCGTGCGTCGTGGCGGCTACCGTTGCGCGACGTGAGCGAGTCCCCGCAGCCGACGGCCACCCGTCGTGGTCCCACCGTCGTCGCGCTGGCGGCCGCGCTCGTCGGCACCGCGCTGTTCGTCGCCCTCGCGGCCTGGCTCGTGCCGTGGGACCCGGTGCCCGGCGGAGTGCCCGAGCCGGCCGACCCCTCGACCATCCTGACGCCGACGGAGATCGCGCGCGGCGACGCGTACGGCGTCTACGGCCGCGCGCTGAGCTGGACCTCGCTGGCCGTCTCGGTCCTGGTCGCGCTGTGGCTGGGCCTGGGGCGCTCGGGCGCCGCCCTCGTGCGGCGGCTGCCGGGGCCGTGGTGGGTGCAGGCGGTCCTCGGCGTGCTGGCGGTGACCGTCATCGGGCGGCTCTTCACCCTGCCGTTCTCCTACCTGCTGTGGCGCCGCCGCGTGACCGAGGGGCTCTCGACGCAGGACACCGGCGCCTGGTTCTCCGACCTGTGGCTCAACGTGCTCGTCTCGGCGGTGACCGTCTCGCTGGCGGTGCTCGTCGCCGTCGGCTGCGCCCGCCGGTGGCGACGCTGGTGGCCCGCTATCGCCGGCGGGATCGCGGCGGGGCTCGTCGTGCTCGGCTCGTTCGTCTACCCGCTGCTCGTCGAGCCGCTCTTCAACGACTTCGAGCCGCTGGCCGACGGCGAGCTGCGCACCGCGGTGCTCGCCCTGGGCGAGGAGGAGGGCGTCGGTGTCGACGAGGTGCTCGTGGCCGACGCGTCGCGGCGCACGACCGCGCTCAACGCGTACGTCTCCGGCTTCGGCAGCACCCACCGCGTCGTGCTCTACGACACCGCAGTCGCCGGTCTGCCGCAGGACGAGCTGCTCTCGATCGTCGCGCACGAGCTCGGCCACGCGAAGAACCATGACGTGCTGGTCGGGACCGGCCTCGGCGCCGCGGGCGCCGTCGCGGGGGTGGGCCTGCTGGGGCTGCTCGTCGGTACGCCCCTGCTGCGCCGCCGCTCCGGGGCGACCGGGATGGCCGACCCGGCGGCGGTGCCGCTCGTGCTGGCGCTCGTGGCGGTCGGGACGTTCCTCGTCGCGCCGGTGCAGAACGGGATCAGCCGGCAGATCGAGCGGCGCGCGGACGTCGTCGCGCTCGAGACGACCGAGGACCCCGACGCGTTCGTGCTGATGCAGCGCGAGCTGGCGGTGCGGTCGGTGTCCGACCCGACGCCGTCCGCGTGGGGGCAGTTCTGGTTCGGGAGCCACCCGACGACGATGGAGCGCGTGGCGCTCGGGATCAGGTACGGCGCGGGGGAGTAGGACCAGTGGGTCGGCGGTGGGGTCGGCGGTGCGTTCCGGCGGTGGAAATGCGAGAAGCCGGGCCCCCTCCCTCGGGGGCCCGGCTTATCGCTGTGTCAGTGGGACGTCACTCGCCGCCGTCGACGCCCGCGCCACCGAGCTCGCCGCTGATGGTGTCGAAGGCAGCGTCGATCTGTCCGCCGAGAACGAAGACGATCGCGACGATGAGCGCAGCGATGCCGGCGACCAGGAGGCCGTACTCGACGGCCGAGGCGCCCCGCTGGTCCGACTTGGACTTCTGCGCGCCGAGGAGGAGGTTCAGGAACTGGATCATGGTGACTGCCTTTCGGGAGGTGCTGCTCGGGTCCGACCGGGTGTCCCCGGCGATGGCTCAATCCTGCGATCCGGCGCTTCCGGGCGGTATCGGATGTTCGGGCGGAGCCGGCTGGCGACTTGTGACTAGGACCAAAGGTCCCGGGTCCGTCGTCCGTTCGGCAGGTCCCAGGGACGGGCGTGGGACCTGCCGGGAGGTCCCGCCCACGCGCCTTCGAGCATCGCTGCTGGGTCAGCTCTGGCGGGGGCTGCTCACGCTGGAGAGCAGGCCGATCCGCATGGCGGTGACCACGGCCTGCGCGCGGTTGGCGGCGCCAAGCTTCTGGTAGATCCGGGCGATGTGCGACTTCGCGGTCGACTCGCTGATGTGCAGCCGTCGGGCGACCTGGAGCGCGGCGAGCCCGTCGGCGAGGAGCAGGAGGATCTCGTGCTCCCGTTCCGATAGCCGCGTGGACTCCCCGGACATCCGGCGCACCATGGCCTGGGCGAGGCCGGCGCACACGAAGGTGCGCGGCGACCGCGCGGCGTGGGCGGCGGTCTTCAGCACCTCCGAGGCGGGAGCGTCCTTCCCGACGAACCCCGATGCGCCGGCCTCCATGGCGGCGAAGATCTGCTCGTCGCCGGAGTGCATGGTCAGGATGACCAGGCCGGTGTCCGCCGACCGGGCCCGCACCCGCCGCACGATGTCGAGACCGGTGCCGTCGGGCAGCTGCAGGTCGGTCACGATGACGTCGGGCGCGAGGTCCTCGGCTGCCCGCAACGCCTCGGCCACGGAACCGGCTTGGCCGGTGACGCGCAGCGTGGGGTCGCGTCCGAACGCCAGGGCGAGACCGCCCCGGATGAGCTCGTGGTCGTCGACGAGGAGGACCGAGACGGGCTGCTGCTCGGGCGTGCTCATGGGCGTGCTCCTGGTGGGCGTTCGGGTGCCCCCGGGCTGCGACGCGAGCCCAGGTTGACGTGGATGACGGTGCCAAGACCGGTGCTGTCGATGGTGAGGTGGGCGCCGACGAGTTGCGCGCGCTCGCGCATGATCGTCAGGCCGTGGGAGTCGGCGCGCCCGGGGCCGAGACCGCGGCCGTTGTCGCGCACGACCAGTCGGGCCCGGGGGGCGTCGACGCGGCACTCGACGTCGATCTCGGAGGCGCCCGCGTGCTTGACTGCATTGGTCATGGCCTCCTGGGCGATCCGCAGGAGCTCCGCCTCGACCTCCGGGCGTAGCCGCACGGTCCGCTCCTCGACCGTGCAGCGGATGGAGATGCCGGAGGACTCGGAGAGTCGCCGCGCCAGGCCGGCGACCGCCTCGCCGAGGCTCTGGGCCGCGTCGGCGTCCATCCTCAGCGCGGTGACGGAGGTGCGCACCTCGGCGACGACGCGCGTGATCGTGCCGCGCAGCAGCTCGATCTGCGGTCTTACGTCGTCGGGTAGCGGCCCGTCGACGATCGCGTCGACCAGGTAACCCATGGAGGCGATGTCCTGTGCCACGCCGTCGTGCATCTCGCGGGCGAGGCGGCGACGCTCGTTGCGCGTCGCCGCATGGCTGACCTCCGAGAACAGGAGCGCAGTGTCGAGCTGCGCCGCGAGCGTGTGTGTGTGCTGAGCAGCCGAACGGAGGCGATGGGCCAGGCTGCGTCGGGAGAGCGCGAGAGATGGCGAGAGGTGGCCCGCAGCGAGGATCGTCTGCTCGCCGATGGTGGAGAGAGGGACCGCAAAGCGGTCACCGTCGAGCACCACCGACCTGGTGCGCAGAGCGGCCTCGACCTGCGGGGGTGCGTCAACGGCCCCTGTCGTGCCGTGGTCGACCGCTTCGAGAAGGGATCCGGTCACGATCGGTGCCAGGTCACGCCCCCCGCCAGCCCATAGGGACACCTCGAGGCTCGGCACGACGTCCTGGAAGCCGGCTAGTGTCCTGGCTCCGATCGCCTGGGGGTCGAGGCCGGCCTGGAGCGTGTCCGACAGCCCCAGCAGCTCTTGGAGCAGAAGCCGAGCCTCGTGGTAGGGCGCCAGCGCGTCGCGCGCACGCAGCGTGGAGCGCACGAAGAGCGCGATGAGCCCGAGGCCGATTCCCAGCAGCACGCCGACGACGGCGTCGCTGGCGAGCTCTACGCTCACACGTCGGTTCTCGGCCACGAAGGACGTTGCCACCACCACGACCTGGAGCGTCACGACGCCGAGGAGCCCGACGAGTCCGCGCCGCAACCCGGCGACGAACGGGATGATCGCGAGGGCGGCGAGCGGCAGCTGCGCGACAGACACGGCCGAGTAGGCGCCCAGGATGGCGAGAGCGGCGGCCTCGGCCAGCAGGACGGGCGTCGAGTCCACGCGGACGGACAACGCGAGGCCGAGCAGGATGACGAAGGACAGGCTGAGTGCCAGGGCGATCGCCGGCCCGTCGTGGGCGAGGGTGAGCGGCACCGTTGTCGCCACGACGGCGAGAGCCCGCGCCGCGAACTCCACGGCCAACGGGCTAGGTGAAGTCCTGCGGGTCTCAGCCCCCACCGAAGTTCGAACCCGCGATGGTGATGACGGCGGGGCCCATCACCACGATGAACAGCGACGGGAGGATGCAGAAGATGAGGGGAACGGTGATCTTCACCGGCACCTGCTGTGCCTTCTTCTCGGCGTGCTGGCGCCGCCGGACGCGCATCTCCTTCGACTGGGTCCGCAGCACCTGGCCGACGGAGACGCCGAAGACCTCGGCCTGCGCCAGCGCGCCGACGAACGACCGGAGGTCGGTGACCGTCGTGCGGTCCGCCATCTTGCGCAGGGCCTCCGCGCGTCCGACGCCCAGTTGCATCTCCCGCAGCACCCGGGCGAACTCCTCGGCGACCGGCCCCTCGGTGTTGCGGGCGACCTGTTGCAGCGCGGCATCGAAGCCCAGTCCCGATTCGACGCTGATGGTGAGGAGGTCGATGGCGTCGGCCAGGTCGTTCTGGATTCGTTCGGCACGGTTGTACGCCTTCTGGTACAGCCAGAGGTTGGGCGCGAAGAAGCCGAGCAGACCTCCGGTGACGACGGCGATCAGCAGCCACTGGAGGTTCGCCGAGAGGATGAGCCCGTAGAGACCCGCAGCGACGAACCCGACCACCGCGCCGGCGACCTTGGCGGAGGCCACCCGTTCGACCGTCCACCCCGCCGGGCCGCCGGCCAGGTCCAGTTTGCGCTGTATCTTTTGCGCGCCCTCGCCGCCCGTCAGCCGGCGTCCGGCGTTGTTGAAGCGACCGAGCAGGGGGGTGAGCACCCGCTCGTTGAACGACTTCTCGGCGTCGTCGCGCAGTTCTTGTGGTGCGGAGTTCAACGCCTCCAGGTACGCCAGGGAGCGACCGATGCCGGTGGCGTCGTCGGCGACCGGTCGCGTCGCGATCCAGGCCACCGCGAAGGCGGCGCCGAGCAGCACCACGGCGAGGACGATCAACATGGCCATCGCGACATCACACCTTCACGCTCACGATCTTCTTCATCCAGAACGCTCCGCCGCTCAGCACCACGAGGCCGACGACCAGGAGCAGCAGTCCGAGCACCGTCGTGTAGAGCGGTCGGACGTACGTCGGGTTGGCCACCAGCAGGTACAGGAAGAACGCGGGCGGCAGACCACCGATGACGTAGGCGGAGAGCTTGCCCTCGGCGGCGAGGGTGTCGACCTGACGGCGCAGGTACTCCCGCTCCCGCATGGTGAATCCGACGGTGTCGAGGAGCTCGCCGAGATTGCCACCGACCTCCCGCTGGATCCGGATGGCCATGACCACCCAGCGGAAGTCCTTGCTGTCGTACCGCTCGGCGAGATCGGACAGCGCGTCCTCCAGGCCCACGCCGAGCCGCGTCTCGACGAGGACCCGCTTGAACTCCGACGCGATCGGCTCCTGGCCCTCACGCGTGATGGTGTCGCACGCCTGCGCCAACGACAGACCCGCCGACAGGGCGCTGGACATGAGCTGCAGCGTGTCCGGCAGCGCCGAGTTGAACGCCTTCTGCCGGCGCGAGCGCTTCACGCCGAGCCACACCCACGGCAGCACGGCGCCGAGGGCGAGGAAGATGAGTCCCACGACGATGCTGCCGCCGCTGACCAGGGCGCCGACGACGCCGAACGCGACGAAGATGCCGACGTGGGCGAGCAGCCACTCGGCGGGCTTGAGCGCGCTGCCGGCTCCCTCGAGCCGCGCGGAGATCCTCGCCTCCAGGCCCTTGTTGCGGCTCAGCACCTGTCGGGCGGCGTCCTTGGCCTGCTCGAGGGCGACGTCGGGGTCGCGGCGGCGGGCCTCGTCGGCCGGCGCCTTGCGCAGGCTCTGCGCGCTGACGGCCTCGGTGTAGGAGGTCACGCGGTCGGCGGCGGTGGGCTCCGGCCGGCGACGGCCCAGGGCCAGCACCAGGGCGGCCAGCAGCCCGACGGCGAAGGTGCCGACGCCGGCCCAGAACGTCCAGGCGGGCAGCACGAAGCCGGCCGACGACGGCGCCGGTGGAGGGCCGTCGCCCGCCGGGGCGGCCGCGACCGCCAGGTCGCCGAGCGGGGCGACGGCGGAGGCGGTCGTCGTGGCGCCGCCCGCGTCGGTGACCTCGACCCGCAGCTGCGCGGTCGAGCCGTCGACGCCCGGGGGCACGGTGACCTGCAGCGCGACCTGGCTGGCCAGCGTCTGCGCCTCGCCCTCCAGCACGCCCGCGATGCTCTCCGCGTCGGCCTGCAGCACCGAGCCGCCCGACGCCTCGGCCAGGGTGGTGAGGGAGGCCAGGTCGGAGTCGTCGTCGAGCGCCACGGCGTCGAGGCGTACGCCCGTCTCCTCCAGCTGCGCGACCGTCGCCGGCAGGTCCCCGCCGACGCTGTCCTCGCCGTCCGAGACGAGCAGCACCTGCCGCTGCCCCTCGGCGCCCAGCAGGGCGACCGCGTCCTGCACGGCGGCGTAGAGCGCGGTGTCCTCCGCGGTCTCGAGGTCCTGCACCGCGGCGCGCACGGCGTCGTGGTCGAGCGTCGGCTCCAGCACGGTGACGGGCTCGGCGTCGAACGTCACGAGCCCCACGGAGACGTCCGCGGGCACGGTGTCGAGGAACCGCAGCGCGGCCTCCTCGGCTCCCTCGAGCCGGTCGTCCTCCTCCATCGACAGGGAGGTGTCCATCGTCAGGACCGCCGTGCGCGCGATCGCGCTGACGTCCTGGTCGACCTGCGCCGTCGCGGGCTCGTCGTCGAGGAACGCCTGCACGCCGTCGTCGGCCACCTGCGTGCCCGCGGGCAGCGTCACGAGGACGTCGAGGAACTCCTCGCCCGGCTCGATGAGGTCGATCGAGACCGTCGTGGCGGGGTCCGTCGGCTCCTGCGCGTGGGCGGCACCGACGGGTACGCCCAGCAGCGCGGCCGCGGCGAGCGCGGCCGGCAGGCGTACCGACGGGGTGCGGATCATCAGGACCTGTCCAGGGCGAAGAGCATCGGGTCGACGGTGACGTTGTGGTACGCCATCTTGTCGAGGAACTTCGGCCGCAGACCCGTCGACCTGAGCCGTCCCAGCGACCGCCCGGTGGAGTCGAACCCGGCGCCGTGGTCGTAGACGAAGATGTCCTGCAGCGTGACGACCTCGCCCTCCATCCGCTCCACCTCGGTGATGTGCGTGATGTGGCGCGTGCCGTCCTTGAAGCGGGTCTGGTGCACGATCAGGTCGATCGCGGAGGCCATCTGCTCGCGGATCGCGCGCATCGGCAGGTCCATGCCCGCCATCAGCACCATCGTCTCGATGCGCGACAGCGTGTCGCGCGGACCGTTCGAGTGCGCCGTCGCGATCGAGCCGTCGTGGCCGGTGCTCATCGCCTGGAGCATGTCGAGCGCGGAGGCGTCGCGCACCTCGCCGACGATGATCCGGTCGGGCCGCATGCGCAGGCTGTTCTTCACCAGGTCGCGGATGTTGACCTCGCCCTTGCCCTCGATGTTCGCCGGGCGCGACTCCAGCCGCACCACGTGGTCCTGCTTGAGCTGCAGCTCGGCGGCGTCCTCGATCGTCACGATCCGCTCGTCGGAGGGGATGAACGACGAGAGGACGTTGAGCGTCGTGGTCTTCCCGGCGCCGGTCGAGCCCGAGACGATGATGTTGAGCCGACCGCGCACGCAGGCCTCGAGGAAGTCGGCCGTGCGCGGCGTCAGGGAGCCGAACGAGATCAGGTCGTCGACCGTCAGCGGGTCGGCGGCGAACTTGCGGATCGTCAGCGCGGAGCCGTCGATCGCCAGCGGCGGCACGACGGCGTTGACGCGGCTGCCGTCGGGCAGGCGGGCGTCGACCATCGGGCTGGACTCGTCGACGCGGCGCCCGAGCCGCGACACGATCTTGTCGATGATGCGACGCAGGTGCGCCTCGTCCACGAACGTGGTGTCGACCGCCACGATCCGACCGTCGCGCTCCACCCACACCTGCTGCGGGCCGTTGACCATGATCTCCGAGACCGCGGGGTCGCGCAGGAACTCCTCGATCGGGCCGAAGCCCAGGATCTCGTCGCTGATCTCCTGCGTGACGCGGGCCCGGTCGGCGTTGCTGAGCGGACGCTCCTGGGTGGCCAGCACGTCCTGCAGCACGGCCTTGACCCGCACGGCCAGCTCGTCCTGGTTCATCTTCGCGTCGTAGAGCTGGGGGCCGAGCTGCTGGAGCAGCTGGCCGTGCACGCTCGACTTCACGTCCTCGATCCGGTCGTTCTGCTGCGCCGCGAGCAGCGTGCGCGAGCCCGAGGTGGTGCCGCCGAGCTCGGACTTCGGGGGCAGCGGCTTGTGGCGACCGGGTGCCTCGGCGGCGCGGCCGGCCTGCGGCACCCGCTTCGTCTGCGCCGGGGTGGGGGCCTCGCCGACGGCGCCGATCGAGGAGATCGCGCGGGAGATGGTGTCGTCGACGAGGGACGCCGGGGCCGGCTCGGGGGCGGGTGCGGGCTCGGCGGCGGGCGCGGGCGCCGGCGCGGGCCCGGGGACCGGCGCCTCAACGACCTCGGTCGTGTCGCGGTCGGCGTCCAGCAGGTCCCCTGCGGTGGGGGTGCGCGGCGGCGTACCGGCCTGGGCGTCCGAGTCGGCCTGGCGGCGCGCGGCCGCGGCGGCGAGGCGTTCGGCGAGCGTGCTCATCGGGGGGTCACCTCCGGCGACGGAAGAAGCCGCCGCGCTCCTCGCGGGACTCCTCCGGGGTGGTCGTGCGGGCAGGGGAGGGGCGCTCGCCGGAGACGGCGACGCCCGCGAGTCGGGCGGCGAGGTGCTGGAACTGCAGGCTGGACGCGTGGTCGGGCCGCGCGGCGACGATCGGGCGCCCGGCGTTGGTGGCGGCGGCGATCTCGACGGCGGTGGCCACCTGGGCCGCGATCTTCAGCCCGAGGATCGCCTCGACCTTCTCCGCCCCGATGCCGACCTCGTCGTCGGCGCGGTTGAGCAGCAGGTGGCGGTGGCCCTGCGCGATGCCGAGGGCGTCCATCGTCTCGAGCGCGACCTTGACGTTCTTGAGGGTCGGCACGTCGAGGGTCGCGACCATCACGCACTCGTCGACCTCGTCGAGAGCGGTCAGCGTCAGCTCGTCGAACGCGGGCGCGGTGTCGACCACGACGAAGTCGAAGTTCTCCGCCAGCGTGCGCAGGGTGCGCGCGATCAGCGTCGGCGAGATCCGGTCGCGGGCGTCGGGGGTGCTGGGCGCGGCGAGCACCATCAGCGAGTCCTCGTGGCGCGTCAGGATCGGCTCGAGCAGGTGGAAGTCGAGCGAGTCCTCCGAGCCGACCGCGTGCTCGATGGAGTGCGACGGGAACAGCTGCAGGGTGATGGCCACGTCGCCGAACGCCAGGTCGAGGTCGACCAGGCACACCTGCCGCGCCCCGCGGTCGGCGAGGGCCAGCGCCAGGTTGACCGCCGCGGTCGTCTTGCCGACCCCGCCCTTGGGCGAGAAGCAGGCGACGATCCGGCCCTGCCGCGCCACCCCGCCGGGGCCCCGCAGCGCGATCCACAGCTGGTACGCCCGCTCCACCGCGCCGCTGACCGCCGCGAGGTCCGCGGTGGGCACCACGTCGCGGACGCCGGCGTGCATCGCCTTGGTCAGCACGTCGGTGTCGACCTTGTCCCGCACGATCACGACGCTGACGGTCGGCCGGGTGAAGCGCAGCGTCTCGCAGACCTCGAGCGCGATGGCGAAGTCGACACCGGGGCCGAGCACGGCGACGTACTCGTCCGGCCGGTTGTCCAGCCACGACGAGAGCCGCTCGGTGCTGTCCATGCCGTGCCCCCCGGGGGGCAGGGCGGTGAGCAGCTCGCTGAGCGTGGCGCTGTCCGGGTCGACGACGACGGGCATGGGGTGGGTGACTCCTCGCTGGTGGGGCGGGTGGGTGCGGGGATCAGGGCAGGTCGCCGGCGGAGACCGACTGGCCCCGCTCGAGCGCGACGCCGTCGCCGCGCAGGACGAGCGTCAGGGTCGCGCCCTGACCGATCGCGGTCGTCAGGTCGAGCGCCTCGTCGGGCGTGAGACCCAGGGTCACGATCGTGTTCTCGACGACGTCGCCGGTGGCCTCGCCCTCGGTGCCCGTCTCGGCGGACGACAGGGGGGCGGAGGAGCCGACGCCGAGGATCGACGTCTCCGGGATCAGCACGAGCGACTGGCCGCCGCTGGCGACCGAGAGCACCGCCACGGAGTCACCGGGGCTGGCGAAGCCGGCGACGCGGCCCGCGTCGTCGAGCTGCACGGCCTGCGCGACGCGGCCCTCGGGCACGGGGAGCACGACGCCGGTGCGCACCTCGTCGGCGAACTTCGCCGTCGTGATCTGCTCGCCCACCGCGATGTCCATCGCGGCCAGCTGGCCCTCCAGGGCGTCGGCGTCCGCCTCGGTGACGTAGCCCTCGAGCAGGTGGCCCCGCGGCACCTCGTCCTGCTCGATCTTGCCGGCAGCCAGCGCGGCGTCGAACGTCTCGCCGAGACCGATGGGCTTCACGGCCCGGTAGACCTCGACGGTGTCGTAGCGGCTGTCCGCGCGGGCGTCGGCCCCCCGCGCGTACGCGATGACGAGGGCGAGCCCGAGGGCCGCGACGACCGCGGCGACGATGAGCAGGATCCTGCGTCGATCCATGAGAACGGCGTCCCCTTCCAGGCATGGCGTGCTTCGGGGACGCGCGTCGCACCGGGGTCGACCGCATCGCGGACGTCCCGGCGCTCCACCCTCCCGTCGAGCACCTTGCCCGAACCGATCGTTCAGTTCCGACCATTTCCGATGGATTTGGACGAACTGGATCACGCTGGTCTAGACCAGGGAGACGTTGCAGGCCCCTTGCGGGGGCGTTCGGTCTCGCTTGCGCGGACCTTGAGGAACTGGCCGGGTCAGGAGTAGAGCGCCTCGACCTCGGCGCGGAACTCGCGCATCACGACGTTGCGCTTGAGCTTGAGGCTCGGCGTCAGCTGACCGTCCTCCTCCGTCCAGTCGATCGGCAGGATCGAGAACTTCCGGATCGACTCCGCCTTGGACACCGCCTTGTTGGCGTCCTCCACCGCGGACTCGACCTCGGCGACCAGGTCCGGGTCGTCGACGAGGTCGGCGATCGAGCCCTTCTTGCCCTTCGCCTCGGCCCAGGCCGGGAACGACTCCGGGTCGATGGTGACGAGCGCGCCGATGAAGGGCTGGCCGTCGCCGACGACCATGCACTGCGAGACGAGGTGGTGCGCGCGCAGGCGGTCCTCGAGCACGGCGGGCGCGACGTTCTTGCCGCCGGCCGTCACGATGATCTCCTTCTTGCGGCCGGTGATCCGCACGAAGCCCTCGTCGTCGACCTCGCCGACGTCGCCGGTGCGGAACCAGCCGTCGGCGTCGAGCGCCTCGGCGCTCGCCTCCTCGTTGTCCCAGTAGCCCGCGAAGACCTGTCCGCCGCGGAAGTGCAGCTCGCCGTCGTCGGCGACCCGCACGGCGGTGCCGGGCAGCGGGCGACCGACGGTGCCGATCTTCTGCGCGTCCGGCAGGTTCACCGTCAGCGCGGCCGTGGTCTCGGTCAGCCCGTAGCCCTCCAGCACGCCGAGGCCGATGCCGCGGTAGAAGTGGCCGAGCCGCTCGCCCAGCGGCGCGCCGCCGGACACGGCGTACCGGCACTCGCCGCCGAGCGCGGCCCGCAGCTTGCCGTAGACGAGCTTGTCGAAGAGGGCGTGCTGCAGGCGCACGGTCAGCGGCGCGCGCCCCGTGTCCTGGCCGCGCGACCAGGCGATGGCCACGTCGACCGCGCGGTCGAAGATCTTGCCCTTGCCGTCGGCGGCCGCGTTCTGCGAGGCGGTGTTGTAGACCTTCTCGAACACGCGCGGGACCGCGAGGATGAAGGTCGGGTGGAAGGCGCCGAAGTCCGCGACGAGCTTCTTGATGTCGGCGGAGTGACCGAGGCGCACGCGGGCCTTCACGGCGCCGATCTGGATGATCCGGGCGAAGATGTGCGCCAGCGGGAGGAACAGCAGCGTCGAGGCGCCCTCCTCGAACAGCTCGTCCAGCTCGTCGACCGCGACGCCCAGCTCGAACATGAAGTTGCCGTGCGTGAGGCGGCAGCCCTTCGGGCGGCCGGTGGTGCCGGAGGTGTAGATGAGCGTCGCGAGGCTCTCGGGCGTCACGGCCGCCCGCCGCGCGGTGATCTCGGTGTCGGGCACGTCGCTGCCCAGGGCGGTCAGCGCGTCGACCGCGCCCTCGTCGATGGTCCACACGCTGCGCACGGTGTCCGCCTCGCCGCGCGCGTCGGAGACCCGGTCGACGTGCGCGGCGGTCTCCGCGACGACGGCGACGGCGCCGGAGTCGGCGAGGATCCAGGCGATCTGCTCGGCCGAGGAGGTCTCGTAGATCGGCACCGTCACCGCGCCGGTCGACCAGATGGCGTAGTCCAGCAGCGACCACTCGTAGCGCGTCTTCGACAGCAGCGCCACGCGGTCGCCCGGCTGGACGCCCGACGCCACGAGGCCCTTGGCCACCCCGTCGACCTCGACGAGGAACTCCGCGGCCGTCACGTCGGTCCAGGCGCCCTTCGCGTCGCGCCGGCTGAACGACACGGCCTGCGGGGCCTCGGCCGCGTTGCGGACGATGTCGTCCGTCAGGTTGCCGGTCGTCGAGATGTCGATCGTGAGGGGGGTGGAGTACTCGCGCACCGATGGTCTCCTTGCTGGAGGGCGGACATGCCGACGGAACGTTACCGCCGGGCGGTGCCGCCGAGGGGTCCGGTACGCTCGCCGAGCGTCGGGCGGGCGCCACGCCCGCCCCCTGGCTGGGAGGTCGCAGTGGCAGAGCAGACGTCGTCCACGATCGTGATCGACGCCCCTGCGGCGCAGGTCATGGCCGTGATCGCGGACTTCGAGTCCTACCCCGAGTGGGCGACCGGGATGAAGGACGTCGAGGTCGTCGAGCCCGGCGCCGCCGGCGAGCGCGCCCGGCAGGTCCGGTTCGTCCTGGACGTCGCCCCCATCAAGGACGAGTACACGCTCGCCTACACGTGGGCGGGCGACCGTGAGGTGACGTGGAACCTCGTCAAGGGCGGCATCCTGCGCGCCCTCGACGGTGCGTACACCCTCACCGAGCTGCCCGGCGGCAGCACCGAGGTCACCTACCGCCTGCAGCTCGAGGTCACCATCCCGCTGATCGGGATGCTGCGGCGCAAGGGCGAGAAGATCCTCATCGACACGGCCCTCAAGGGGTTGAAGAAGCGCGTCGAGGCCCTTGCCTGACCCACGGGTCCTGCTCTTCACC
>NZ_JAVYII010000005.1:0-89056 GCF_032378595.1 Nocardioides imazamoxiresistens | reverse complement strand
ACGGTCTCGGCGGGCACGGCCGCCCTGGCGGCCGCACGCGGGCGCCGCACGCTGGTGCTCTCGACCGATGCGGCGCACTCGCTCGCGGACGCGTACGGCGTGCCCGTCGGCCCCGAGCCGACCGCGGTCGCCGAGCACCTCTACGTCCAGCACGTCGACGCCCAGCTGCGCTTCGAGCAGTCGTGGGCCGAGATCCAGCGCTACCTGCTCTCGGTGCTCGACGTGGTCGGCGTCGACCGGGTGGCCGCCGAGGAGCTGACGGTCCTGCCCGGCGCCGAGGAGGTCCTGGCGCTGCTGGAGCTGCGGCTGCAGGCGCGCTCCGGGCGCTGGGACGTGATCGTCGTCGACTGCGCGCCGACCGCGGAGACGCTGCGGTTGCTGGCGCTGCCGGAGGCGCTGGGGTGGTACGTCCAGCGGATCTTCCCGACGCAGCGCCGGGTCATGCGCACCCTCAAGCCCGTGCTGACGCGGGCCTCGGGCGTACCGATGCCGAACGAGAACGTCTTCGACGCGCTCGAGCGCCTGCACGCCGAGCTCGAGGAGGTACGCGCGCTGCTCACCGGCCCCCGCGCGTCCGTGCGGGTGGTGCTCACGCCCGAGCGCGTCGTGCTCGCCGAGGCCCGCCGCTCGTACACGATGCTGTCCCTGTTCGGCTACCGCGTCGACGGCGTCGTGGCCAACCGCGTCTTCCCCGCCGACGGGGCGGACGAGTGGCGTGCCGGCTGGGTCGCCGCGCAGAGCGCGGTGCTGGCCGACGCCGAGGCCTCCTTCGAGGGCCTGCCGGTGTGGCGCTCGCGCTACCGCCCGGCCGAGCCCGTCGGCGCGCCGGCGCTCGCCGCGATGGTGGAGGAGGTGTACGCCTCCCTGCCCGCCGACCCGCTCGCGGACCCCGAGGGCGAGGGGCCGTACGCCGTGGAGCTGGCCGACGGCCGCGCCACCCTGGCCCTGACCCTCCCGCTCGTGGAGCGACGTGACGTCGCGCTCGCGCGCAACGGGGACGAGCTGGTGGTGACCGTGGGGTCGTATCGTCGCCTCCTGACCCTGCCCACCGGGCTCGCGCGCCACCGCATCGCCGGGGCCCGGGTCGAGGACGGCCAGCTGACGGTGCGATTCGAGGAGACGGTGACGTGAGCACGGACCAGCCCGCGGGCGAGCAGGCGGGGGAGCGTGTCGGCAGCGTCGGCGAGGAAGCGGCCAAGCTGTTCGGCGCCCTCGCGGACTGGGCGCGCGACCACGACCTCGACCACGGCGGTGCCCAGGACAACGGCGGTGCCGGCGGTCTCGGGGGCATGGCCCACGGGGTCGCCCAGGGTGTCCACGGCCTGGCCGAGGGGCTGCGCGACGCCGCGGCCGGTGAGTCGCCCGGTGAGTCGTCCGGGACCTCGACCGAGGCGTCCTCCGAGTGCCGGTTCTGCCCCGTCTGCCGCGGCATCCACCTCGCCCGCCAGTGCACGCCGGAGGTCCGCGCCCAGCTCGCCGGAGCGGCCGCGTCCTTCATGCAGGCCTCCGCGGCGCTGCTGAACGCGGTCGCCGCCGACCCGCGGCCGGGCCCCGCCCGCTCCGACGGCGTGGAGCGGATCGACCTCGACGACGAGACGCCGCGATGAGCCTCTCCTGCGGCATCGACATCGGCGGCACGAAGATCGCCGGTGGCGTCGTCGACGAGAAGGGCCGGATCCTGGCGCGCCTGCGCGCCGAGTCGCCCGCCAGCGACAGCGAGGCGATCGCCGCGACCGTCACCTCGCTGGTCACCGAGCTCGCCCGCGAGCACGCGGTCGAGCACGTGGGCGTCGGCGCGGCGGGGTTCGTCGACGCCGGGCGCTCGACGGTCCTCTTCGCGCCCAACCTGGCCTGGCGCGACGAGCCGCTGGGCAGCGAGCTGGCGCAGCGCCTCGGGCTGCCCGTGGTCGTCGAGAACGACGCCAACGCGGCGGCGTGGGGCGAGTTCGTCTTCGGCGCCGGTCGCGACCTCGACCTGGCCGACATGCTGCTGGTCACCGTCGGCACCGGCGTCGGCGGCGGGATCATCGCCGACGGCGAGCTGCGGCGCGGGGCCTTCGGCATCGCCGCCGAGATCGGCCACCTGCGCCTCGTGCACGGCGGTCGGCTCTGCGGCTGCGGCAGCCACGGCTGCTGGGAGCAGTACGCCAGCGGTTCGGCCCTCGTGCGCCGCGCCCGGGAGGACGCCGCCTGCGGGTCGCTGCTGGCCGCGCCCCTGCTCGAGCGGGCGGGCGGCGACCCGGCGGCGATCGAGGGCCCGCTGATCACCGAGCTGGCGCAGGCCGGCGACCCGTTCTGCGTCGAGCAGCTCGAGGAGCTCGGCACCTGGCTGGGGGAGGGGATCTCCTCGCTCGTCTCGGTGCTGGACCCGGGTCTCGTCGTCGTCGGGGGCGGCGTCTCGGCCGCCGGCGACCTGCTCCTCGGCCCCCTGCGCGGCCGTTTCGCGCACACGCTGAGCGGGCGCGGCTACCGCCCCGCGGCGGAGATCCGCCTCGCCGAGCTCGGCAACGACGCCGGGATGATCGGCGCCGCCGACCTCGCCCGCCGGTGAGCGAGCGGGTGGGCCGCTCCGCCGGCCTGCGGGTCGGCGTCGACGTCGGCGGCACGAAGATCCTGGCCGGAGTGGTCGAGCCCGACGGCGCGATCGCGGCGGTCGCGGTCCGGCGTACCCCGCCGCGCGACTCCTCCGTGGTGCTCCTCGAGAGCACCGTCGCCGAGGCCGTGGAGGAGGTCGTCGACGGCCGCGAGGTCGCCTCGGTGGGTGTGGCCGCGGCGGGCTTCGTCGACGCCGCGGGCGAGCGCGTGATGTTCGCGCCGCACCTGCCGTGGCGGGGCGAGGCGGTGCGGCGTCGTCTCGCCGCCCTGCTCGGCGCACCGGTGCACCTCGACAACGACGCGAACGCCGCCGCCTGGGCCGAGCACCGTCACGGCGCGGCCCGCGGGTCCGGCTGCGCGATCGCCGTGACGGTCGGCACCGGGATCGGCGGCGCGGTCGTCCTCGACGCCGGGGCCGGGCCACGGGTGCTGCGCGGCCGCAACGGGATGGCGGGGGAGTTCGGGCACGCCCAGGTCGTGCCCGACGGCGTCGCCTGCGAGTGCGGCGGGCGGGGCTGCTGGGAGCAGTACGCCAGCGGCAACGCGCTCGTCGCCTTCGCCCGCGCCCGGATCGGGCGCGAGCCCACGGTCCTCGACGACTGGTGCGGCGGGGTCGCCGACCGGCTCACCGGGCCGATGGTCACCGACGCGGCCGCCGCCGGCGACCTCGTGGCCGTGCAGGCCTTCACCCACGTCGGCGGCTGGCTCGGCGTCGGGCTCGCGAACCTCGTCGCCGGGCTCGATCCCGACGTCGTGGTGGTCGGCGGGGGCGTCAGCGCCGTGGGCGACCGGCTGCTGGATCCGGCACGCGCCGCGCTGGCCCGCTCCCTCGTGGGCGCCCCGCACCGCGAGCTCCCGCCCGTGCGGGCCGCCCTGCTGGGCCCCGAGGCGGCGATCATCGGCGCCGCCGCGCTCGGCGAGGTGTGAGCGGACCGGTGCTCGCGCCGACCCGGCGGGGTCCGGCGGGGTCCGGCGGCGGAGAGAACGCGGACGGGGCCGTGGAGAACGCGGACGGACGCGTCGTCGGAGCGCGGGGGAGTCCGCGTTTTCCCACGGCCGGTCCGCGTTCTCTCCGCAGCCGGTCGGGGACCGCGCCGGGTACGCCTCAGACGCGGGCGCCGTTGTCGCCGTCGTCCGGGCGCTCGCGGGGCATCTCGGTGACGAGGTAGGCGAAACCGCCGAGGAACCAGATCACGAGCCCGCTGGCGAACCACGCCGGCAGCGTGAACTGCAGGACCAGCAGGAGCACGAGCAGCACCGGCGCGCCGAGCACGCCCAGCCACGCGACGAGGCGACCGGGGCTGGGGCGGGGCAGCGGCGGCGGGGGCGGCGGCACGAACCGCTCCTCCTCCGGGTCGGGCCGCACGGGCTCGGTGCGGTCCTGGTCGGGACGGGGGCCGACCCCGGTCAGCTCCGCGATCCGATCGAGGTCGACGTCCCCGGGGCCCTCGTCGGGCCCGTCGCCGGCCCGGTCGTCCGGGCGTTCCGCGGGCTCGCCGGGCCGTTCGGACTCGTCGTCGAGCCGCGCACGCTCCCCGAAGTTCTCGACGATCGCGCGCCAGGCCTCGTCGTCGCTGCCGCGGTTCACGCCGTCGAGTCTAGACACGCCCGAAGCAGCCGGTCAGGCCGTCACCCGGGCGACGAACTCGGCCGTCTCGTCGAAGATCCGCTGCGCGTCGTGGTCGAGGGTCGCGACGTGGAAGCTGTCCTCGAGCACGCGCTCGGTGACGTCCCCGACGCGGGAGCGGATCAGCGCCGCCGACGACGGGTCGACGACGTGGTCCTGCGCGGAGCGGAACAGCAGCACGGGTGCGGTGACCTCCCCGAGGTGGTCGCGCACGTCCTTCCACCCGCGCGTCATCGAGACCAGGGCGCGCAGCGGGGTGCGGGGGTACGCCCGCTCGTCGGCGCCGGGCTTCGCGATGTCGTTGCCGATGGCCGCCACCGAGCCCACGGCGTGCTGCAGCAGCGGTGCGGCGAGCAGCTGCCGGTTGGTGCTCGTCACCGCGGGGTTGACGAGCACGACGCCCGCGACCCGGCCGGCGTGGGCGGCCGCGAGACGCAGCGCGAGCCCGCCGCCCATCGACAGTCCGCCGACCACGACGGCGTCGTTCTCGTCGACCAGGCGCTCGAGTACGCGCTCGAGGTGCTCGTACCAGTCCTCCCAGCGGGTCCGGTTCATCTCCTGCCAGGTCGTGCCGTGACCGGGCAGCCGCGGCACCTCGACGGCGTACCCGCGCTCGGCCAGCGCGTCGCCCCACGGCCGCACCGAGACGGGGGAGCCGGTGAAGCCGTGGCTGAGCAGCACGCCGACCCGGCGGCCGCCGGTGAGGTCGGGGCGAGCGGCGACCGAGGAGGGGAGGGCCAGCGGGTGAACGGACATGGCGGGCATTCTGCACGAGGGGGTGCAGGGTCTAGAGTCCGTGAGCGGCGCGGACGACGGTGTCGCCGCCGCAGGCGTTCGGGGTCGACACGGGAGTGGGTGCGCGGTGTTCTACTGGTTCCTCAAGCTGATCGCGCTCGGCCCGCTGCTGCGGCTGGTCTTCCGGCCCAAGGCCGACGGTCTCGACCACGTGCCCGGCGAGGGTCCGGCCATCCTGGCCAGCAACCACCTCTCCTACGCCGACTGGCTGTTCATGCCGCTCGTGCTGCCGCGCCGCGTGAGCTACGTGGCGAAGTCGGAGTACTTCACCGGCACCGGCTTCAAGGGCTGGATGCAGCGCACCTTCTTCAACGGCGCGGGCCAGATCCCGATCGACCGCTCCGGCGCGAACGCCGCGGAGGGCGCGCTGATGTCCGCCAAGAGCGTGCTCGGCCGCGGCGAGCTGTTCGGCATCTTCCCCGAGGGCACGCGCAGCCACGACGGCAAGCTCTACCGCGGCAAGACCGGCGTCGCCCGCCTCGCGATCGAGACCGGTGTGCCGGTGATCCCGGTGGCCGTGATCGGCACCGACACCGTGGCTCCCCCCGGCAAGAAGTTCGGCCGACTCACGCGACCGTCCGTGCGCTTCGGCGCCCCGCTCGACTTCAGCCGCTACGAGGGCATGAGCGGGGACCGCTACATCCTGCGCTCTGTCACCGACGAGATCATGTACGCGATCATGACGCTCTCCGACCAGGAGTACGTCGACGTGTACGCCGCGCGAGCCAAGGCCGACGCGAAGAAGTCGGCGCGCGAGGTCGAGGAGCCCACGCGCAAGGCCTCCTGATCGACGGGTCGGGCAGGCGCATGGGGGAGCGGGCGAGCAGCAGGGGCGTACGCCTGCGGCTGGTGCCGCCGGGCTGGCGCGACGCCGCGGCCGTCGCGGTCGAGAACCGGATGTTCCGCGCCCTCGCGGTGCTGCGCGTCGTCCTGCTCCTCAACGCCGTCGCACTCAACGTGGTGCGCCGCGACAACGCCGAGCACGTCGTCGGCCTGTGGGTCTGCGTCGGCGTGATGCTGGTGTGGACGCCCGTGGCGCTGTGGGGGTACGCCTCCCCGCGCCGCCGCCGCACGCCCCTGCTCGTCGCGGACCTCGCGGTCGCGGCCGCCCTGCTGCTGGTCAGCCTCCCCGTCAAGGGCGACGACATGCGGGCCACCGTCCCGGGCTTCTGGATCATGGGCGCCCTCCTGGCCTGGGCGGTGCACTGGCGCTGGCGCGGCGGCCTGGTCGCCGCCGTGGTGCTCGGTGCGGCCGACGTCTCGGTGCGCTCGGAGCTCAACCAGACGAACTACGGCCACCTGTTCCTCATCGCGATCGGTGCGCCGATCGTCGGCTACCTCGCAGAGTCGCTGCAGCGGATGGCCGCGGAGCGCGACCGTGCGGAGCGGGAGGCGGCCGCCGCGGAGGAGCGGGCCCGGCTCGCGCGCGCGGTGCACGACGGGGTGCTCCAGGTGCTCGCCCTGACCCAGCGCCGCGGAGCGGAGCTCGGCGGGCCGGGCGTCGAGCTGGCGCGGTTGGCCGGCGAGCAGGAGGCGGCGCTGCGCTCGCTGATCCGTGCCCAGGACACGCTCACCGCCGACGCCCGGGGCGAGGCCGGCGTCGAGCCCGGCTCGGCGGCCGACGACCGGCCCGTCGACGTCGCCGGCGCCCTCGAGGCCCTGGGCGGGCGTCCGCGTCCCGACGTGCGCGTGGTGACCCCCGGCGTACCCGTCCCGCTGCCGGCCGGCCACGCCCGCGAGCTCGTGGCCGCCGCCGGCGCGTGCCTCGACAACGTCGCCGTCCACGTCGGCGAGGACGCCCCCGCCTGGGTGCTGCTGGAGGACCTCGACGACCGCGTCGTCGTGACCGTGCGCGACGAGGGCCCCGGCATCGCGCCCGGGCGCCTCGACGCCGCCGAGGCCGACGGGCGGCTCGGGGTCACGGGATCGATCCGCGGACGGCTCGCCGACCTCGGCGGCACCGCGGAGCTGACGACCGGGTCGTTCGGCACCGAGTGGGAGCTCGGGGTGCCCCGGGCGGGAGGAGACACGTGACCATCCACTCCAGCCACCCCTTCGCCGACCCCTCGCGCGACCCGGTCCGGGCCCTGCGCGGGCGGCTGGGCGCCGCGGTGACCCTGTGGACCGCGGGCGACGGCGACCCGGTGGGCGCCGACGGACTGACCGTCTCGTCGCTGATGGTGGCCAACGGCCCCGAGGGCCGGGTGCTCGCCCTGCTCGACCCCGACGCCGACCTCACGCTCGCCCTCGAGGAGACCGGCCGCGCGCTCGTGCAGCTGCTGCGCTGGCGCCACCGCGACCTCGCCGAGATGTTCGCCGGCACGGCGCCGGCGCCCGGCGGGCCGTTCCGGCACGCGTCCTTCGCGCCCGGCCCCGCGGGTCCGCGGCTCGAGGACGCGGCGGGGTGGGTGGAGGTTCGCCTGGAGTCGAGCGTCGAGGTCGGCTGGTCGCGCCTGGTCACCTGCGTCGTCGAGTCGGTGGAGCTGGCCGAGGACGCGCACCCGCCCGCCTCCGGCGAAGGCGCCGCGGAGGCCGACGCGCTCCTGGTCCACCGCCGCGGACGCTTCGGGCGCGCCTGAGCCGGATCCGTCGCGCGACGGATGCAGGGGGCCGCGATCCGTGCTTGCCTGGGTCCCATGTCTCGGGAGACACGACCACTGGCCCCTGCCCACCGCCGGACCGCACGAGGTGCGCCGGCCCGACGCCTCGTCACCGTGCTGCTCGCGCCGCTCGTGGCCGCGGCCCTGGCCCTCGGCCTCGTCGCGGCGACCCCGGGTGCCGCGAGCGCGGCGTACCCGAACCTCCGCACCGGATCGACCGGCCCCGACGTGACGGCCGTGCAGCACCTGCTCACCCACCACGGGCAGTCCACGCCCGCGGACGGGCAGTTCGGCGACGGCACGCAGGCCGCCGTCTCCGCGTTCCAGCAGGGCAGCGGCCTCGTCGTCGACGGCGTCGCGGGCCCGCAGACGATCGCCGCGCTCGTCGTGCCGCTCGCCGAGGGCGACTCGGGTCACGCCGTCCAGGCGCTCCAGGTGCTGCTCGAGGCGCGCGGCCACGCGGTCCTCGGCGACGGCGACTTCGGGCCCCAGACCGCCCAGGCGGTGCGCGACTTCCAGGCCGCCGGTGGCCTGGCCGTCGACGGCCAGGTCGGCCCCCAGACCTGGACCGCGCTGTTCGGCACCGGCAGCAGCTCGCCCCCCGGCTCGACCTACGACTCGCTCAGCGACGAGCAGAAGGCCAACGCCCGCACGATCATCGGCGTCGGCAAGGGCGCCGGCGTCGGGGAGCAGGGCTGGGTGGTCGCGCTGGCCACCGCGATGCAGGAGTCCACGTTGGTCAACGTCGACTACGGCGACCGCGACTCGCTCGGCCTGTTCCAGCAGCGGCCGTCCCAGGGCTGGGGCACCGAGGCCCAGGTGCAGGACCCGGTGCTGTCGTCGCAGGCGTTCTACGGCACCGCGGCGCACACGCCGAACCCCGGCCTGCTCGACATCGCGGGTTGGGAGTCGATGTCGGTGACCCAGGCGGCGCAGGCGGTCCAGCGCTCGGCGTACCCCGACGCGTACGCCAGGTGGGAGGGGCTCGCGCGCGACATCGTGGCCCACGAGTCCGGCACCGCGCCGATCGGCTGAGCCGTGGCGCTGCGCTGGTACACCACCGTCGTCCAGGCCCACGACGTCGCCGTCCTCGGGCGGTGGTGGGCGGAGACGCTCGGCTGGAGGATCGTCTACGAGGCCCCGGACGAGCTGGTCCTCGTGCCCGGTTGGGTCACCGAGGCCGACGTCGCGGCGACCCCGTGGGAGCGGGTCGGACCGGGGCTCGTGTTCGTCCCCGCCGGCGGTGACAAGCCGGGACCCAACCGGCTGCACCTCGATCTCGCCCCGCACGTCTCGGACGACCGCGACGCCGAGATCGAGCGGCTGGTCGCCCGCGGCGCGCGCCGCGTCGACGTCGGGCAGCCGACCGACGTGTCCTGGACGGTCCTGGCCGACCCGGAGGGCAACGAGTTCTGCGTGCTGTCGTCGCGCGAGAGCTGAGCCGCGGGAGCCGGGAAAAGGGGTACGCGCGGGGGCGGCGCCGTCGGTAGCGTCGGGGGATGAGCACCCCCACCGGCCTCCGGGACCTGCTCCGCCTCGAGCTGACGAACGCCGTGCGGGCCCGAGACCGCACCGTCGCCGCGGCGGTGCGGTCCGCGCTCGGGGCGCTGGACAACGCCGAGGCCGTGCCCGTCCCGGAGCCGACGGGCGGGGTGGTGGGCGTCGGCGGGAGCGAGGTCCCGCGTCGCGAGCTCGACGCCGAGGAGGAGCGACGCGTGGTCGCGGCCGAGCTCGCCGAGCTCGAGGCGGCGGCCACGACCTTCGCCGGCCTGGGCCTGTCGGACCGCGTCGCCGAGGCGCACCGCGGCGCCGACGTCCTGCGTGCCGTCCTGCTCGCGGTCGGCTACAGCGACTCGTAGGGGTAGCCGCGCGAGGTGAACACCTCGCGCACCTGCTCGCCCCTCGCCTCGACCGGGTGGTCGAAAAGGACGCGCCCGTGCTCGCCCTCGATGACGACGTGCTTCTTCTCGAGGTGCACGCCGACGATGCCGGAGCGCTCGAGCCGACGTCGGTCCCTGCCGCGCCGGGTCAGGACGTGGTCGTCGTGCACCTCGAGGTGCCACTCCTCGTCGACGACGACCGCGGCCATCGCGAGGCCGGCCCCGAGCCCGACCAGGGGGCGCACCACCCAGGCCCACCACTGGTCGAACCCGCCGATCCAGGCGAGCGTGTCGCGGAAGGGCACGAGCGGGAGGTCGGCGCCGGCCAGCCAGCGGGCGGCCAGGGGGCCGAGCACCAGGAGGGCGACACCGCCCAGGCCCAGCAGGACGTAGGTCCACACCGCGTCCTGGCGCGTCATGCCGAGGTCGTCGTGCCCGCCCGTGCCGGGGCTCGCGGGCACGCCGGGCGCGGACTCGTCGTTCATGCCCACCACGCTAGGGCGCCGTCGACGGACGCCGGAAGCGACGAAGGTCGCGGCCCGGGCGACCATCGTCGTGCCCCGCGTAACCTCGAGGACGTGCCTGTCACCGCCCCCGTCCTGGGAACGTCCTTCGCCGACGCGCTGCCCGAGCTCGCCACCCCGTGGCGCGCCGAGGAGGCGCCGGCGCCCGAGCTCGTCGTGCTCAACGAGCCCGTCGCCCTCGAGCTCGGCCTCGACCCCGAGGCGCTGCGCGGCCCGGAGGGGCTCGGGCTGCTCACCGGCGTCGAGCCGCCCCCCGGCGCGCGGCCGGTGGCACAGGCGTACGCGGGCCACCAGTTCGGCGGCTTCTCCCCGCGCCTCGGCGACGGCCGGGCGCTGCTGCTCGGCGAGCTGACGGGCCCCGACGGCCGGGTGCGCGACCTGCACCTGAAGGGCTCGGGACGCACGCCGTACGCCCGCGGCGGCGACGGCCGCGCGCTGCTCGGCCCGATGCTGCGCGAGCACGTCGTCAGCGAGGCCCTGCACGCGCTCGGCGTGCCGACCACCCGGAGCCTCGCGGTGGTGGCCACCGGCCGCACCGTGCAGCGCGAGACCCCCGGTCGCGGCGCCGTGCTCGCCCGCGTGGCGGCCAGCCACCTGCGGGTCGGCAGCTTCCAGTACGCCCGGCTGCTCGACAGCGAGGGTGACGGCTCGGGCGACGGGTCGGGCAGCGGGTCGGGCAGCGGGTCCGTGCTGCGGCGCCTCGCCGACCACGCCATCGCGCGCCACCACCCGCAGGCGGCGGCGGACCCCGCGCCGTACCGGGCCCTCTACCGCGCCGTCGTCCACGCCCAGGCGCGGCTGGTGGCGCGCTGGATGGACGTCGGGTTCGTGCACGGGGTGATGAACACCGACAACACGACGATCTCGGGGGAGACGATCGACTACGGGCCCTGCGCGTTCCTGGACGGCTACGACCCGGCCACCGTGTTCAGCTCCATCGACACCCAGGGCCGCTACTCCTTCGGCAACCAGCCGGGCATCCTGCAGTGGAACCTGGCGCGTCTCGCCGAGGCGATGCTGCCGCTGCTCGCCGACGACGAGCAGGAGGCGATCGCGGTCGCGACCGAGCTGCTGGGCGAGTTCACGGGGGCGTACGCCGCGGCCCGCGCCGAGGGGATGCGGGCCAAGCTCTCGCTGCCCGCCGGTCTCGACGACGACGCCACCGCCGAGCTCGTGGACGGGCTCCTCGTGCTGCTGGGCGCGGAGCGGGTGGACTGGACGACGACGTTCCGGGCGCTGGGCGCCGCCGCCCGCGGCGACCGCGAGCCGGTGCGCGCGCTCGTGCTGGACCGCCCGGCCCTCGACGCGTGGCTCGAGCGCTGGCTCGCGACCTCCCCGGACGGCGACGCGATGGACCGCGTCAACCCCGTCTACGTGCCGCGCAACCACCTCGTGGACGAGGCGCTCGTCGCGGCCGAGGCCGGTGACTTCGGCCCGCTGGACTCCCTCATGGAGGTGCTCCGCTCGCCGTTCGTCGTGCAGGAGGGTCGCGAGCGGTACGCCGAGCCCGCCCCCGCCACGTTCACCGAGGGGTTCCGCACGTTCTGCGGCACCTGAGGTCGCGCGCCCGGTGTGACGGGGGTCGCGGTGGGCGCCCGTTGACCTCGACAAATGTCGAGGTTCTAGCCTCGGGGCCATGACCGACCTGCGCGTGCTCCTGATCTCCGCGAGCGTCCGGGAGCAGAGTGCCTCCGGCTACCTGCTGCCCTGGCTCGCCGAGGTGCTGGGGGCGACGACCGGGATCACCACGGACGTGCTCGACCTCGCGGTCACGGACCCGGGCGACGGACGCGGCGTACGCCCGGGCGGCGGGGACGCCGGGCCGCTCGACGAGCGGATCGCGCGCGCCGACGCGTACGTCCTGCTGACCCCGGAGTACAACCACTCCTACCCGGCCTCGCTCAAGCACCTGCTCGACAACCACTACGGCGTGTGGGGCTTCAAGCCGGCGACGATGGTCGCGTACGGGGTGCACGGCGGCCTGCTGGCCGTCGAGCACCTGCGTGGCGTGCTCGCGGAGCTGCGGGTCGTCGGGACGCGGCGGGTCGTCGGGCTCGCCGCGCCGTGGCAGCACCTGGACGACGCGGGCGCCTACCGTCCCGACGACGGCACCCGCAAGGCCGTCGAGGCGGCGGTCGACGAGCTGGTGTGGTGGGCCGACCTGCTGCGCGAGGCGCGCGAGACGCGCGAGCTGCCGCGCTGAGACTCCCCGACCGCTCTGCTTCCCGACACGCTCGGCGCCGGGGGCCCGGCGGCCGTTGTCGGTGGCCCGTGCTGGGATGGGCGACGTGGCAGGGACGGAGACGACGCAGCGGCGCCCCGGGGGTCCGGAGTACCGACTGGCGCGCACGCACGACGGGGTCGCCGTGCCGCGCCTGGACCCGCACCAGCAGCGCGTCGTCGACCACGCCGGCGGCCCGCTGCTCGTCCTCGCCGGGCCGGGCACGGGCAAGACGACGACCCTGGTCGAGGCGATCGTCGACCGCGTCGAGCGGCGGGGCACCGACCCGTCCGAGGTGCTCGCCCTCACCTTCTCCCGCAAGGCCGCCGAGCAGCTGCGCGACCGCGTCACCGCCCGCCTGGGCCGCACGACGGGGGCCGCCATCTGCTCCACCGTGCACTCCTTCGCCTACGGCCTGGTGCGCCGCTACGCCCCGGCCGACCTCTACTCCGCGCCGCTGCGGCTGCTCTCGGCGCCGGAGCAGGACGTGGTGCTGCACGAGCTGCTCCACGACGCCCCCGAGGCGGTGCGCTGGCCGGAGGGCCTGCGCCGTGCCGTGGGCACCCGCGGGTTCGCCCGCGAGGTCTCCGGGGTGCTCGCGCGGGCCCGCGAGAAGGGCCTGACGGCCGACGACCTCGTGCGGCTGGGCGAGTCCGAGCAGGTGCCCGAGTTCACGGCGGCGGGACTGTTCCTGGAGCAGTACCTCGACGTGCTCGACGACAAGAGCGCGATCGACTACGCCGACCTGATCCGCCGCGCGGTGATCGAGGCGGAGCGGCACCGCGACGAGCTGCGGGCGCAGTTCCGGGCGGTCTTCGTGGACGAGTACCAGGACACCGACCCCGGTCAGGTCGACCTGCTGCAGGTGCTGGCCGGGGACGGGCGCGACCTCGTCGCCGTCGGCGACCCGCACCAGTCGATCTACGGCTTCCGCGGGGCCGACGTGCGCGGCATCCTCGACTTCCCGCGCCAGTTCCCCCGCGCGGACGGCTCGCCGGCGGACGTCGCGGTGCTGGCCACGACCCGGCGCTTCGGTCCCCGGATCCTGCTGGCCTCCGGACGGGTGGCCTCCCGGCTGGCGCTGACCGGCAGCATCGACCCGGCCGCCCGGGAGGTCTTCACGCGCCCGGTCGCCGACGACCCGACCCTGCGCGACCGGGTCGAGGTGCTGACGTTCGACACCGAGCGCGCCGAGGCCGAGCACCTGGCCGACCTGCTGCGCCGCGCGCACCTGGAGGACGGTGTCGCCTGGGGCGACATGGCCGTGCTGGTCCGCTCTGCCCGGGCGACGCTGCCGTCGCTGCGCCGCTCGCTGGCGGCCGCCGGCGTGCCCGTGGAGGTGGCCGCCGACGAGCTGCCGCTGGTGCGCGAACCGGCGGTCGCCCCGCTGCTGCACGCCCTGCGCGTCGTGGTGGCGCTGCCGGCGGGGATCGAGGCGGCCGACGTCGCCCAGCTCCTCGGCTCGCCCCTCGCCCTGGTCGACGCCACCGAGGTGCGGGCGCTGGCCCGTCACGTGCGCGCCCGGGAGAAGGCGCGCACGAAGGAGGACGGCTCCGCGCCGCATCCGTCGGCCGAGCTGCTGCGCGACGCCGTGCTGACCCCCGAGGGGCTCGACGACGCCGTGTCCGCCGGCGTGGCGGGAGCGGCGAAGGCGAGGGCGCTGGGCGACCTCCTCCGCTCGACGCGCGCGCTCGTGGACGAGGGCGGCACGGCCGAGGAGGCGCTGTGGGCGCTGTGGTCGGGTACCTCGTGGCCGGAGCGGCTGCGACGCCAGAGCGAGGCCGGTGCGGGCGCCGCCCGCGCCCACCGGCAGCTGGACGCCGTGCTCGCGCTCTTCGAGGCGGCGGCGAAGGTCGAGGAGCAGCGGGGGCACTCCGGCGTCGAGGGGTTCCTCGAGACGTTGCTCGACCAGGAGATCCCCGGCGACACCCTGGCCGAGCGGGGCGTGCGCGGCGAGGCCGTCCGGCTGCTGACGGCCCACCGGTCGAAGGGCCTCGAGTGGCGCCTCGTCGTGGTCGCCCACGTGCAGGAGGAGACCTGGCCCGACCTGCGGCGCCGGATCAGCCTGCTCGGAGCCGACCGGATCGGCGCCCGCGACGAGGGCCTGCTGCCCCCGGCCGGCTCACGGGCCGCGCTGCAGGAGGAGCGCCGCCTGTTCTACGTGGCCTGCACCCGGGCGCGGCAGCGTCTGGTCCTCACGGCGGTCGCGTCGAGCGACGACGACGGCGAGCAGCCCTCCCGCTTCCTCGCCGAGACCGGCGTCGTCGCGCGGCACGTGGTGGGCCGTCCGCAGCGCCCGCTGTCCCTGGCGGGGATGGTGGCCCACCTGCGCCGGACGGTGGCGGACCCCGAGGTGGCCGAGCCGCTGCGGCGTGCGGCGGCACGCCGGCTGGCCCGGCTGGCCGCGGCGACCGACCCCCTCGATCGGCCGCTGGTGCGCAGCGCCGACCCCGGCACGTGGTGGGGCACCCGCGACCTCACCCACGCCGAGACGCCCGTGCGTCCCGCGGACCGACCGCTGCGGATCTCGGCCAGCACGCTCGCCTCCGTGCTGTCCTGCCCGATGCGCTGGTTCCTCGAGCGGGAGGCCGGCGGCAGCCAGGTCAGCAGCGCCTCGCAGGGGTTCGGACTGGTGGTGCACGCCCTCGCCGAGCGGGTCGCGTTGGGCGACCTCCCCGCCGACGAGGGCTCGGTGGACGAGCTGATGGCGTACGTCGACACCGTGTGGCCGCAGATGTCCTTCCGCACGCCCTGGTCGAGCGGACGCGAGCGCGCCGAGGCCCGCGACGCCCTCGTGCGCTTCCTGCGCTGGCACGGTCGGCCCGACGCCCGCCGGGTGATCGGGGTGGAGCAGCACCTGCGCGCCGAGGTGACGCTGGCGGACGGGGAGAAGGTGCTGCTCAACGGCTTCGCCGACCGTCTCGAGATCGACGACCAGCACCGCGTGGTCGTCGTCGACCTGAAGACGGGGAAGTACCCGCCGACGGGCGCCGAGGTGGACGAGCACCCCCAGCTGGGCCTCTACCAGCTCGCGGTCGAGCACGGTGCCGCCGACGAGCTGGTCGACCCCGAGCACCGGCCGGCCCGGGCCGGCGGCGCCGAGCTGGTGCAGCTGCGCAAGGAGGCCCGCGGCAAGGTCAAGGTGCAGTCCCAGCCGCCCCAGGAGCCCGACCCGACGGGTCGCCGTCTGGTCGAGGTGCAGCTGGAGCAGGCCGCCTCGGTGCTGCGCCACGAGACGTTCTCCGCGCGGTCGGGCAAGCACTGCGACACCTGCGCCTTCGTGCCGGTGTGCCCCTCGCAGGGTGCCGGGACGGTGCTGGGATGAGCGCGACCGGCACGGCGCAGGCGACGCCGGAGGCGCAGGGTGCGACGGGGCCCGAGCCCCTCGTCATCCCGGACCCGGCGACGCTGCAGCGGGTGATGCGAGCCGACTACCCCGTCAGCGACGAGCAGTGGCGGGCGGTCAGCGCCCCCCTCGAGCCCACTGTCGTCATCGCCGGCGCGGGGTCGGGCAAGACGACGCTGATGGCGGCGCGGGTGGTGTACCTGGTGGCCACCGGGCAGGTGCGGCCCGAGCAGATCCTCGGGCTGACCTTCACGACCAAGGCCGCGCGCGAGCTCGCGACCCGGGTGCGGGAGGCCCTCGCGGTCGCCGGCCTCGGTCCGGGACGTCCGGGCGCCGCGGGCGCCGGTGCGGGCGCCGGGCCCCACGAGGGCGACGACGAGGCGGGCGAGACGCTCGAGCCGACGGTCGCGACCTACAACGCGTACGCGGCGTCGCTGCTCACCGAGCACGGGCTGCGGATCGGCCACGAGCCCGACACGCGCGTGATGGCCGACGCGTCGCGCTACCAGCTCGCCGAGCGCGTCATCGCGCGCCACCGGCGTCCGGTCGAGCTGCTGAGCGACCACCCGGCCACGGTGGTCGGCAACATCGTCGCGCTCGAGGGTGCGCTGAGCGAGCACCTCGTGACCGGGGACGACGTCCGCGCGTTCCACGCCAGGGAGGCGCCGCGGTTCCGCGCGTCGCTCGAGACGTCACGGGCGCGCGCCGACCTCGAGAAGGTCCTCAACGTGATCGGCCGCCGCGAGGAGCTGCTCGACCTGGTGGGGGAGTACCGCGCGCTCAAGGCCGGCCTGGGCCTCATGGACTTCTCCGACCAGATCGCGCTGGCGGCGCGGCTGGCCGACGACCACCCGGACGTGGGCGCGGCCGAGCGGGCGAAGTACGCGGTGGTGCTGCTGGACGAGTACCAGGACACCTCCGTCGCGCAGGCCCTGCTGCTGAGCCGGCTGTTCTCCGGACCGACGCCGGACGCGGGCCGGGGGCACCCCGTGACCGCCGTCGGCGACCCCAACCAGGCCATCTACGGCTGGCGCGGCGCGTCGGTGTCCAACATCCTCGGCTTCGGCCGCGACTTCCCGGCGGCGGACGGCTCCGAGCAGGTCGCGACCCACACGCTGACGGTGAACCGGCGCTCGGACCGCCGGATCCTGGCGGCGGCCAACCGCCTGGCCGCACCGCTCTACGCCGCGTACGCCGGGGTGCAGCCCCTGCGCGCGCCTGACGGCGCCGCGGAGGGCGTCGTGCGCGTGGCGGTCCACGACACCTACGCCGACGAGCTCACGGCGCTCGGCGACGAGGTGCTGGCGGCGCACGGACGCGGCACGCCGTGGCGCGAGATCGGCGTGCTGACCCGCGACAACAGCCACGCCGCGGACGTCTTCGACGCGCTGACCTCACGCGACGTGCCGGTCGAGATCGTCGGCCTGTCGGGCCTGCTGCGCCTGCCCGAGGTGGCCGAGGTCGTCGCGACCCTCACGCTGCTGCACGACCTGACCGCGAACGCCTCCGCCCTGACGCTGCTGACCGGCCCGCGGTGGGCGATCGGCCCCCGCGACCTGGCCGTCCTGGGCCGCCGCGCCCGCGACCTCGCCGCCGGCGACGTCGAGGGCGACCTGCAGCGCAGCGTCGAGGAGGCGCTCGCCGTGGCCGTCGAGGGGGCGGACCCGACCGAGATCTCCTCGCTCTGCGACGCCTTGGAGTCGCCGGGCGAGGCGCCGGAGTACCCGTACTCGGCGGAGGCCCGCACCCGGATCGGTCTGCTCGCCGGCGAGCTGCGCATGCTGCGCGGACACGCGGGCGAGCCGCTGCTCGACCTCGTGCGCCGCATCGTCGAGGTCGGCGGCATCGACGTCGAGCTGGCCAGCTCGACCTCCCCGTCGGCGTCCGCTCGGCGCGACAACCTCGACCTGTTCCTGCGGGCGGTCGGCGACTTCCAGGCGGTCGACGGCGACGTCGGTCTCGGGGCGCTGCTGGCCTACCTGACGGCCGAGGACGAGCTCGGCACCGGCCTCGACGTCGCGACGCCGACGGAGGCCGACTCGGTGAAGCTGCTGACGGTGCACCGGGCCAAGGGCCTGGAGTGGGACGTGGTCTTCTGCGTGGGCGTCGGCGAGGACAAGTTCCCGACCAAGCAGACGCGCACGCAGTGGATCACCGGGCCGGCGGTGCTGCCCTCGCCGCTGCGCGGCGACGCCCACGACGTGCCGCAGCTGCGCGGCTACGAGAAGGCCGACATCGACGAGCTCAAGGCGGCGGCCCGGGCCCACGAGGCTGCCGAGGAGCTCAGGCTGGGGTACGTCGCGTTCACCCGCGCGCGGCACCTGCTGGTGGCCTCGGCGTACCTGTGGACCGACTCCCGGGCCAGCCCCGTCGGCCCGTCGGCCTACCTCGCGACCCTGCGCGAGGAGCTGGCGGCCCACGGCGAGGACGCCGAGCGCTGGGTGGAGCGACCGGCCAAGGGCACCCCCAACCCGCTGCGCGAGGAGCGCGACCCGGTGCCGTGGCCGGTCGTGGGCCGGACCACGGAGGCCGAGCGGCGGGTGGCGGCGGCGGCCCTGGTGCGCGTCGAGCAGGAGCGGCTGCGGGAGGAGGGCCCCCGCGCCCTGGCCGAGCAGGACCACGACCTCGACCTCGTCGGCATCGCCGAGGTGGGGGAGTGGGACGCGGAGATCGACCGTCTCCTCGCCGAGGCGCGCCGCAGCGGCACGCCGCAGGTCGAGGTCGCGATGCCGACGAGCATCTCGGCGACGTCGGTGGCGCGGCTGCGCGACGCCCCGGAGGAGATGGCGCGTGAGCTGGCCCGGCCGATGCCGCGTCCGCCGTCGTCGGCCGCCCGCTTCGGCACGCGCTTCCACGCCTGGGTGGAGGCGCGGTTCGGGCAACAGTCGCTGATCCCGGCCGACGAGGTGCCCGGGCGCGGCGACCTCGGCATCGACGGCGACGACGACCTCGCCGAGGTGATCGCCGCCTTCGAGGCGGGTCCGTTCGCCGACCGCGTGCCGCTGGCGACCGAGACACCCTTCGCCCTGGTGCTCGCCGGTCAGGTGGTGCGGGGACGCATCGACGCGGTGTTCGCCGGGGACGGCACGACCCACGACCACCTCGTCGTCGACTGGAAGACCGGCCGCGACGAGCGGGCCGACCCGCTGCAGCTCGCCCTCTACCGCCTGGCCTGGGCCGAGATCCACGGGGTGGACCCGGACCGGGTGCGCGCGGCGTTCGTGTTCGTGCGCTCCGGTCGCGTGGTCGAGCCCGGCCGCCTGGCCGGGCGCGCCGAGCTCGAACGGCTCGTGGGCGGGGAGGGCCTGGCGGCCCGGTGACCGCGTGGACCCGGGCGTACGCTCGCGGGCGTGCCAGCCACCCCCTCCCCGACCAACCCCGACGTCGGCGCCGACCTCGAGCGTCGTGACCCTGCGCAGCGCCAGCTGCCCCACGTGGCGATGTCGGCGTACGCCCACGACCGGCACGGCCTCGAGCGCACCGACGCGGACTGGCTGGCGCGGGAGTGGGACGCGCCGGGCACGCGGGTGCTGCCGATCGCGGGCAACCGGATGCTCGTGCGTGACGGGGCTCCGGCCTGGCTGCCGGTCGCCGAGCTCCCGGAGGCCGCGGCCGGCGCCGAGGCCGTGCGGGTGCTGCTCGGCGAGCGCGACGGTGCGACCTACTTCGCGGCACTGTTCGACCCCGCCCTGGCCCCGCAGCCGGGGGACGGGTGGCAGGGACTGCGTCCGGTGCTGGAGGGCGTGCTCGCGGAGGAGCGCGGCCCGCTGGCGTTCCACGCGATGGGGCTGGCCGAGTGGCACTGGGCCACGCGGTTCTGCCCGCGCTGCGGCCGTGGCCTGACCGCCTCCCACGCCGGGCACGTGCTGCGCTGCGCGAGCCCCGAGGGGTGCGGTCGCCAGCAGTTCCCCCGCACCGACCCCGCCGTGATCATGCTCGTCACCGACGGCGAGCCCGGGGCGGAGGACGAGCGGTGCCTGCTCGGCCACGCCACGGCGTGGCCGGAGGGGCGGTACTCGACGCTGGCCGGCTTCGTCGAGCCGGGGGAGACCTTCGAGGACGCGGTGCGGCGCGAGGTCGCCGAGGAGGCGGGCGTCGTCGTGGGCGAGGTGACCTACTTCGGCAACCAGCCGTGGCCGCTCCCGGCGAGCGTGATGATCGGGTTCACCGCGCGCGTGGCGCGCACCGAGGGGGCGGACGTCATCGACGTCGACGGCGCCGAGATCGCGGACGCGCGGTGGTTCACGCGTGCCGACATCCGCCGGGGCGTGGCCGACGGGTCGCTGCTGCTGCCCGGGGCCGTCTCGATCTCGCACAGCCTCGTGCAGAGCTGGTTCGGCGAGGCGCTCGACACCCGCTGGTGAGCGCCCCGCCGACCGGGCCGGTGGGCCGGGCTTGGTGGGCCGGGCTTGGTGGGCCGGGATCAGCCCAGCTCGGCGAGCTTCGCCTTGACCTGCGCGAGGCTGGGGTTCGTCTGCGCGCTGCCATCGGAGTAGACGAGCGTCGGCACGGTCTGGTTGCCGTCGTTGGCCTTCTCGACGATCGCCGCGGCCTCGGGGTGCTGCTCGATGTCGACGACCTCGTAGCCGATGCCCTCGCGGTCCAGCTGGCCGCGCAGGCGGTGGCAGTAGCCGCACCAGGGGGTGCTGTACATGGTGAAGGTCGAGCTGCTCATCGGTGGTTCTCCTCGGCGTCTCGCAGGTCCTGCGCAGGTCAACCTCCCGCGCTCCACCGATGTTCCCCCACCCGACCGAACGCGGCTGTCACCGGGGCGGTCTAGGGTCGGCGACGCGATCGACCCCGACGCACCCGCACCACCGAGGAGCCGCCCCGCATGTCGTCTGCCGCCCCGTCGCCGCGCGCGCTCCTCGAGGCGCTCGACCCCGAGCAGCGCCAGGTCGCGGAGGCCCTGCGCGGGCCGGTCCGGGTCCTCGCGGGAGCGGGCACCGGCAAGACGCGCGCGATCACCCACCGCATCGCGCACGGGGTGGCGACAGGGACGTACGCACCGACCGAGGTGCTCGCGGTGACCTTCACGACGCGCGCCGCCGGCGAGATGCGCACGCGGCTGCGCACGCTCGGTGCGCCGGGCGTGCAGGCCCGGACGTTCCACTCGGCCGCGCTGCGGCAGCTGCGGTTCTTCTGGCCCCGGGTGCACGGCACGGAGCTGCCCGAGCTGGTGGCCTCCAAGCTCGGCATCATGGGCCCCGCCGCGCGGCGGCTCGGGCTGTCCACCGACACGGCGTCGCTGCGCGACCTGGCCGGCGAGGTCGAGTGGAGCAAGGTCAGCAACGTGACGCCGGAGGACTACCCCCGGGTCGCGGCCGCCCGCGGGCGCGACGTCAACGGCGTCGACGCGGCGACGGTGGCCCGGGCGCTGACGGCGTACGAGGAGGTCAAGCGCCAGCAGGGCCGCATGGACATGGAGGACGTTCTCCTGTGGACCGCGGGCCTGCTCGCCGACGACGAACGGGTGGCCGCGCAGGTGCGGCGGCAGTACCGCTGGTTCGTCGTCGACGAGTTCCAGGACGTCTCCCCGCTCCAGCACGCCCTCCTCGACCTGTGGCTCGGCGGCCGCGACGAGATCTGCGTGGTCGGCGACCCGGCGCAGACGATCTACAGCTTCGCGGGCGCCGACGCGTCCTACCTCAAGGAGTTCGCCCGCCGCCACACCGGCACCACCGCGGTCGAGCTGGTGCGCAACTACCGCTCGACGCCGCAGATCGTGGCGGGCGCGAACGCGCTGCTCGAGGGCACGCCGAGCGCGGGCGTCCGGCTGCGCTCGCAGTCCGAGGCCGGCCCCGAGATCGGGGCGCGGGCGCTGCCCGACGAGGTGGCGGAGGCGGAGGCGGCCGCCGGCGAGGTGGTACGCCTGCGCGAGCGCGGCGTCCCGCTGTCGGAGATCGCCGTCCTGTTCCGGATCAACGCGCAGTCGGAGGCCTTCGAGGAGGCGCTCGCAGGGCGCGGGGTGCCGTACATCGTGCGCGGTGCTGCACGGTTCTTCGACCGGCCCGAGGTCCGGCAGGCGGTCACCCTGCTGCGCGGAGCCGCCCGGGCCGGCGACGAGGCCGAGACGATCGCGGCCACCGTGCGCTCGGCGCTCGCCGGCATGGGGTGGGCGCCGACCCCGCCCGAGGCGCGCGGCCAGACCCGCGACCGGTGGGAGTCGCTCCAGGCCCTCGTCGACCTCGCCGACGCCGCCACCGAGGGCGGACGGACGACCGACGGTCAGGCCGCCGGTCAGGCCGCCGACCAGACGGCGGGGGAGCGGATGGGCGGTCTCGCGGACTTCGTCACCGACCTCGAGCGACGTGCGGCCGAGCAGCACGCCCCCGTCGCCGAGGGCGTCACGCTGGCCACGCTGCACGCGGCGAAGGGCCTGGAGTGGGACGTGGTGCTGCTGTGCGGCATCCACGACGGCGCGGTGCCGATCACGTACGCCGACACGCCGGCCGCGGTCGAGGAGGAGCGCCGCCTGCTCTACGTGGGGGTGACCCGCGCCCGTCGTGAGCTGTGGATCTCGTGGGCCGCGGCCCGCCAGCCCGGGGGCCGCGCCTCGCGCAAGCCCTCGCGGTTCCTGCGTCCCGTGCTGCCGCAGGAGTTCGCGGCCGCGGAGGCCGCCGGCGGTGCCCAGCGCTCGCGGGGCAAGGCGTCGCGCCGGGCGGTGCACTGCCGCGAGTGCGGACGCCCGCTCGACACCGCCGCGGAGAAGAAGGTCGGTCGGTGCGCCGACTGCCCGTCGTCCTACGACGAGGAGCTGTTCGAGCGCCTGCGCGAGTGGCGTCGTGCCCGGGCCACAGCCGAGAGCGTCCCGGCGTACGTGCTGTTCACCGACGCGACCCTCCAGCTCGTCGCCGAGCTCCTGCCCCTGACGCCCGAGGCCCTGCTGCGGCTCAACGGCGTGGGCCGCTCGAAGCTGGAGAAGTACGGGGACGACGTGCTCGCCGTGGTCCGTGGCGAGGACCCCGCGCTCGCCCCCGGGGGTGCGGCGGCGGAGGCCGCGACGGAAAGTCCGTGAAATGAGTCAGAAAATAGATTGCTCATGACATCGAGGCGGGGGTAGCGTCCCTTCCTGTCCGATCCGCACCACGCCTGTGCCCCTCGCGGGGACCTGGCTCTACGCACCTGAGGAGGTGAGCCCCATGGAGATCTTCACGAACACGACCGCGACGAACGTCGCAGGCTTCGGCATGTCCTACGGCGGCCACCTCTGCATCGACGGCGGCGTCGCGACCACGGGTGACCTGCGCCCGCGCACGGACATCCCCACCGGAGCGGCGACCTTCGCCGGCGCGGCGGTCAAGCCGTCGGCCGAGCGCGCGTTCGCGTTCGCACGGGCCCACGCCTGGAGTCCCCCCGTCTGAGACAGCTCAGTCGGCGCCTCCAGGCCACGGTCCCCCAGCGGGAACCGTGGCTTTTTTGTTTTCCCACCCACGACCAGGTCGAGAAGGAGGTGACACGACATGACCGTCCACGAGCTGATACCGGACGAGGTGGCGCTCAGCGCGCTGCACGACGCGGCGAACGACGTCGACCCCGCGCTGCTGCCGTGCCGCAACGGTGACGCCGAGCTGTGGTTCGCCGAGTCCCCGACCGACGTCGAGACGGCGAAGGAGCTCTGCATCGCCTGCCCGGTGCGGAGCCTGTGCCTCAGCGGCGCGCTGGAGCGCAGGGAGCCCTGGGGCGTCTGGGGCGGCGAGCTCTTCGCCCAGGGCGTGGTGATCCCGCGCAAGCGGCCCCGCGGCCGGCCGCGGAAGAACCCCGTCGCCGCCTGAACGAGCAGCACCCAGCAGCACCCAGCAGCACCCAGCAGCACCCAGCAGCACCCAGCAGCACCCAGCAGCACCGACCACGACCCACCTCCAGGAGGAACCGATGGAGCTCCACGTGCACGACCTCGACCCGACCCCGTCCCGCTTCGAGCGCGGAGCGGTCCTGTGACCGCCGCGACGACCGCCCGACCCGACCGACAGACCTCTCAGAACAGGAACACCGAGATGCAGCTACTCAACGAAGAACTGGCGCGCGCACAGTCAGCGGAGCTGCTCCGCGAGTCGGAGCAGCGCCACCGCACCCAGCGTCTCCTCGCCGCTCGTCGCAACGCGCAAGCGGTGGCGGCGCGGGCTCGCCTGAGGATCGCCCGCTCGCTCTGAGCGGCGTCCCGCGGCACGACTCGCACGCGACACGACCGAGATCCCGACGGACCCGGTGGGCACCAGCCCGCCGGGTCCGTCGGCACGTCCGGCCTCAGGCGGGCGACGCGAGCTCGTCCCACCCGCAGCCGCACCAGGCGTGCCGGGGCCAGGACCGCGCCCGGGGCGCGGCGTCCGGGCCGGCCAGGCCCCCGATCTCGACGGTGGCCGAGAGCGTGGCGGGGTCGTCGCCGTCGACGTGGGCCAGGACCTCACGGGTCGCCAGCGACAGCGCGAGCTCGGCGCCCGCCCGGTCGACCGGCGGGGGAGCCAGGCCGCCGGGGTCGCCGACGGCCAGCGCGAGGGCCAGGGGGAGGCGGGGGTCGGACTCGGCGAGCGTGGCGTCACGGCAGCGCAGGCACGCGCTGCGTCCCGGCTCCACGAGCGGTCCGACGCGCACGCGGTCGGGCAGGAGCGCGACCCAGAGGTGCGGCGTCCCGTCCCGCACGGGTCCGTCGGCCCGGCCCCGGTCGGGCTCGCCGACGGCGAGCAGCACCCGAGGCGTCGCGGGATCCTCCGGCGCGCCCTCCGTCGCCGGCACGCCCGCCGCCGTCAGCAGGTCGACCAGGCGTGCCGCCCAGGGGGCGGGGCCGTCGACGGCCCACGGCGAGTCCCGTCGCCGTGACCAGCGGGCCGGGACGCCGTCCGGGTCGGCGGCGAAGAGCGCCGCCACGGTGCCCGGGTCGGCGCCGACCCGGTGCGCCTGCGCGAGCGTCGTCAGCAGCGTGTCGGCCGCGACGACGAGGTCGGTGCGCACCAGCAGGTCGAGGGCCCCGTTCACCTCGGCCGGCCACGTGCTGGGCGCGCCGAGCAGAGCACCCAGGTCGTCGCCGGTGCGCAGGGCCGTGAGCAGCTCGCGTACGTCCGGCGTGTCCGGCACGACCGCGCGGGCGCCCACCTCGAGGCCGACCTGCAGGTGCCCGTCGCCGCGGCGCAGGGTGGGCACCCCGGGGCGCAGGACCGGACGCTCGGGCCGCGTGCGGCGCGAGGGTCCGGGGCCGCCTGTCGTCATGCGCCGAGGTTGCCACGGGACGGCGGGCGGCGCGCGGACTCCTCCACAGGCACGCCCTGCGGGCGCGGGTAGCCGCGACGTGACGCCCGACACGCTGCCCTAGCCTGCCCCCATGACCTCCGACGCGAGCCCTGCCCCGAACTCCGGCCCGAACTCCGACGTGCGCGTCGAGCAGCTGCCCCACCTGAGGGTCGAGCGCCACCCGGACGGCGTCGTGGTGCTCGTGCTGGACAACCCCGACCAGCGCAACGCGATGTCCCCGGAGATGACGTCCTCCTGGGTGGCGGCGGTCGACGCGCTGGTGGGGGACCGCTCGGTGCGGGTCGTGCTGGTGCGGGGGGAGGGCACGGCCTTCTGCTCCGGAGGTGACCAGCGCTGGATCGCGAGCGAGCCCGGCGCGAGCGTCGACGCGCTGCGCGACCGGATGCTGCCGTTCTACCGCTCGTGGCTCTCCTTGCGGCGCCTGGACGTGCCGACGATCGCGGCGGTCAACGGGCCGGCGATCGGGGCGGGCCTGTGCGTGGCGCTGGCCTGCGACCTGCGCTACGCGGCCCGGGGCGCCAGGCTCGGGGCGCCGTTCGTCTCGCTGGGCATGCACCCGGGGATGGCGGCGACCCACCTGCTGCCCGACGTCGTCGGTCCCGCCCACGCGCGCGACCTCCTGCTCACCGGCCGGCTCGTGGCCGACGAGGAGGCGGTCGCGCTGGGGCTGGTCTCACGCATCTTCGAGCCCGCGACCTTCGTCGACGACGCCCTGGGGGTCGCGCGTCAGGTCGCGGCCACCGCGCCGCTGCCGAGCCGGCTGACCACCCTGGCCCTGCGGCAGGGGCACCGCGACCTCGAGGCGGCGCTGCAGTGGGAGGCGATGGCGCAGCCGATCACGCTCGCGACCGAGGACCTGCAGGAGGGGATCGCGGCGGCCCGCGAGCGGCGTACGCCCGTCTTCCGCGGCGTCTGAGGGCGGCTCGGACCGTTCCTCGGCCGGAGCGCGAGCGAGGCCCCCGGTGTCGGACGCCGCCGGCCTTCCCCTTGCCTGCGGCACCGACGCCCGAGGGCCTCGTCACGGGCAACACTAGGGGGTCCCCGGCCCCGCGGCAACGCCCGGAGCGACCTCCGTGGAAAACCTTCTCCACCTCTGTGGAGAAAGGTGTGGATGAACTGTGGAGACGGGTGTGGATGACCGCGCCGTACGGTGGATGACGGCGGAATCACGCCCCGGGGCACCCCGGAGCACCCGGGCGACGAGCGAGAGGCGGGCGATGGGCGAGGCGTACGACGACGGGCCGGTCGCCGCGCTGCGACGCCTCGCGTTCCTGCTGGAGCGTGCCCGCGAGGACACCTACAAGGTCAAGGCGTACCGGGCAGCGGCCGCGGCGATCCTGCCCCTGGGCGACGAGGAGCTGGTGCGACGCGTCGCCGCCGGCACCCTCACCGATCTGCCCGGCGTGGGGGCCAGCACGGCGCGCGTCGTCGCCGAGGCGGTGCGGGGTGAGCGGCCCCGCCGCCTCGACGAGCTGGAGCAGCGGTACGGCGGCCCGCAGGTCGCGGGCGGCCACGAGCTGCGGGCGGCGCTGCGCGGCGACCTGCACTCGCACTCCGACTGGTCCGACGGCGGCTCGCCGATCGAGGAGATGGCGATGACCGCCATCGAGCTGGGCCACGACTACCTCGTGCTGACCGACCACTCACCGCGGCTCAAGGTCGCGCGGGGTCTCAGCGCCGAGCGCCTCGCCCGGCAGCTCGACGTCGTCGACGCCGTCAACGACCACCTCGGCGACGGCGGGTTCCGGCTGCTCAAGGGGATCGAGGTCGACATCCTCGACGACGGCTCGCTCGACCAGACCGACGCGATGCTCGAGCGCCTCGACGTCCGGGTCGCGAGCGTGCACTCCAAGCTGGCGATGGACGCACCGGCGATGACCCGGCGCATGGTCGCGGCCGTCGGTGACCCGTTCGTCAACGTGCTCGGCCACTGCACCGGTCGCCTCGTGCGCGGCAGCCGCGGCACGCGCCCGCCGTCCGCCTTCGACGCGCGCGCCGTCTTCGAGGCGTGCGTGGAGCACGACGTCGCCGTCGAGATCAACGCCCGCCCCGAGCGTCGCGACCCGCCGACCGCCCTGCTCCAGCTGGCCCGCGACGTCGGATGCCTGTTCTCGATCGACTCCGACGCCCACGCGCCGGGGCAGCTCGACCTGCAGGTGCACGGCTGCGAGCGGGCCGAGGAGGCGGGCATCGAGCCCGACCGCATCGTCAACACGTGGTCCCTCGAGAGGCTGACCTCCTGGGCGCGACCCCGCTGAGACGCTAGCGTCGCGCCATGGACCCGACGTCGGGAGCAGCTGCCCCCGCGGAGGAGCCTGCCCCGGAGGTCGAGGTGCGCCGTTCGCGGCGGCGCCGCCGCACGGTGTCGGCGTACCGCGAGGACGGCCGGATCGTCGTGCTCGTGCCGGCATCCCTGACGCCGGACGACGTCGACCGCTGGGTGCGCGAGATGGTCCGCCGGGTCGAACGGGCCGACGCCCGGCAGCGCCCCAGCGAGGACGACCTCGCCGAGCGCGCGCGCCGTCTCAGCGACCGCTACCTGGGCGGTCTGGCCCGGCCCGCCTCGGTGCGCTGGGTCGACAACCAGAACACCCGCTGGGGTTCGTGCACGCCGAGCGACGGGACGATCCGGCTCTCCACCCGACTCCAGGGCATGCCGACCTGGGTCGTCGACTACGTGATCGTGCACGAGCTCGCGCACCTGCTGGTGCCGGGCCACGACGCCGACTTCTGGGCGTGGGTGGAGCACTACCCGAAGACGGAGCGCGCCAAGGGCTACCTGCTGGGTTGGTCGGCGGCCACCGACACCGAGCCGCCGCCGGGGGAGGACGACGTGATCGCGCTCGGCGACGACACCGGCGATCCCGCCTGAGCCAGCCGTCGTCGGGCGAGCCCGACGGCCGCGACGAGCTCGGGGTCGGGGTCCGGCAGCGCTTCGACCGGCCACCACCGCACGTCCAGCGACTCGTCGCTGACCGCGATCTGCGCGTCGTCCTCGGCCACGACCAGGTAGCGCACGTCCAGGTGGCGCACGACGCAGCCCTCGGGCAGCGCGGCGAGCCGGGCGGGACGGCAGAACGGCACCGGGTGGGGCGAGAGCTGGACGGGGACGGGATCGACCCGCATCCGCTCCGCCGGCACCCCGGACTCCTCGACCGCCTCGCGGAACGCAGCGCCGGCGAGCGTGCGATCACCCTCCTCGCAGTGCCCGCCGAGCTGGAACCAGCGCCGGGCGCGGGCGTGCAGCGTCAGCAGCGTCCGGCTGCCGGTGCGGTCGAGGACGACGGCGCTCGCCGTCACGTGGTCGGGCACGCCGTGGCGGTAGACGCCGTCGGCGTGGGCGCGCAGGTGGGCGACGTACGCCTCGCGCTGGCGCTCCTGGTCGGCGTCGGGGGCCGTCCAGGACTCCAGCGCGGCGAGCGCGTCGGCGTGGAGCGTCACTTCCCCGGCTCGTCGGACCCGTCGGTCCCGCCGTCGGGACCGTCGGACCCACCCTCGGGACCCTCGGCCTTGCCCGGACCGTCCAGCAGCTTGCGCAGCTCGGCGTCGAAGTCGGTCTCGGCGGTCAACTCGTCGACGTCCTCGCTGCCCACGGCGTCCTCGCGGAAGCCCAGCGGGTCGTCCAGGTCGGCGGCGGAGGGGAGCAGGTCGGGGTGCATCCAGACCCCGTCGCGGCCCTCGGTGCCCTGCCGGGCGCGCAGCGAGCCCCACAGGGTGGAGGCGTCGCGTAGCCGCCGCGGCCGCAGCTCCAGGCCGACCAGGGTGGCGAAGGTGCGCTCCGCCGGGCCGCCGGAGGCGCGCCGGCGGCGGACCGCCTCCGCGAGCCGGACCGCGTTGGGCATCCGCTCCGCGGTCGCCTGGCCGACGACCTCGTCGACCCAGCCCTCGACGAGCGCCAGCGTCACCTCGAGCCGCTCCAGGGCGGCCTTCTGCGCGGGGGACGACTCGAGCTCGAACAGCCCGCCCTCCATCGCCTGCTGGAGGTCGGCCATGTTCGTCGGGTCCAGGTTGCCGAGGCGGTCCTGCAGCTTCTGCTGGATGGCGTCCACGTCGACGTCGATGCCGCTGGCGTACGCCGCGACCGCCTCGACGAGGTGGGCCCGCAGCCACGGGACGTGGGCGAACAGCCGCTGGTGGGCGGCCTCGCGCAGCGCGAGGTAGAGGACGACGTCCTCCGCGGGCACGTCGAGCCCCTCGGCGAACGTGGCGATGTTGGCCGGCACGAGCGCGGCACGGCCGGTCGGCCCGAGCGGCAGGCCGATGTCGGAGGCGCTCAGCACCTCGCCGGCGAGGGTGCCGATACCGGTGCCGATCTGGCTGGCCAGCATGGCGCCGGTCGCGCGCCCCATCAGCTCGAGGAACGGACCGCCCATCGCGCGGGCCTGCTCGGGCAGGGCCTGGGAGAGCGACCCGACCGCCTGCGAGGCCATCGGCTCGACGAGCACCTTCCACACGTCGGTGGTGCCCACGACCCACTCGGCGCGGCTCCAGGCCGCGGTGGAGGTCACGCCGCTGGGGAAGTCGGTCGCCGCGTCGAGCCACAGGTCGGCGAGGCGCACCGCGTCGTCGACCGCGGCGCTCTGCGCGGAGGTGGGGGACGGGTCCGGCTCGGTCGCCACCTGGCGGCGGGCGATGTCGACGGCCGCGGGCCAGTTGAGGGGACCCTCGTAGGGCTGCATGAGCGACTGCATCTGTCGCATCAGGGCGTTGAGGTCGGGCATGCCGGCGCCGCCGGGGAACATGCCGCCGAGGCCGGCGCCGGAGAACAGCTGCTCGAACGGCGTGCCCTTGAAGGGGTTCTGGCCGTCTCCGGGCTGGTCGCCGTCGGGGTCGCGGGGCTGGTCGCTCATGGGCTCCACGCTACCCGCTCGGTGCGCGTCGGACCGGCCTCGCCGTGACGCCCTCGGCGAACACGTCCCGGCCCGGGGGACCGGGGTGGGCGGTCGCGGTGCGGGCGGGCCGGTCGTACGCTCGGCGCCGTGAGCACGGACCCCGCCTCCGCCCCCGACGCCGTGGTGCGTCTCGTCGAGGTCCGCTCGAGCGACCTCTCCGTCGACGAGGTGCTGGCGGCCCTCGACCACCCGGCCTCGGGCGCGGTCGACCTGTTCGTCGGCCGCGTGCGCGACCACGACGGCGGCCAGGGGGTCCACGGGCTCGGGTACGTCGCGCACCCCACCGCCGCCGCCGAGCTGACCGCCGTCGCCGCGGAGGTCGCCGCGGACTTCGACATCGACGCGCTGGCCGTGGTGCACCGGGTCGGGGACCTCGCCGTGGGGGACCTGGCCGTGGTGCTCGGCACCGCGTCGGCCCACCGGGGCGTCGCCTTCGACGCGACCCGGGCGCTGATCGACCGGCTCAAGGCGCGGGTGCCGATCTGGAAGAACCAGCGCTACGACGACGGCTCCGACGACTGGGTCGGGACCCCCTGACGCCGGACGGGTCGGCAGCGTCGCAGCCCCGTGCGCGCTCGGTGTGGCGTCGCTGCGGCGGCCGCGCGGCGGCGTACCGTCGACCTCATGGAGGTCCTGCTGTGGCTCGTGCCGCCCGTCGCGGTGACCGTCGTGGCCATGGCGTGGGTGGGGTGGGCCGGGCGTGACCGTCCCGCGCCCGACCGCCACGAGCAGGTACGCCGCATCGGCGAGGTCCTGAGCACGCCCCCGACGACCGGGTACGCCGCCCCGCGTCGCGACCGCGGAGACCGCAGCAGCGGTGTCGCCGTGCGCCGTCCCGGCGCCGACTGAGGGCCGGTGGGGACGGGCGCCGCGGGCGCTTCACCCGCTGTCGGCCCTGTTGCGGTCATTTGAGACGATGGAGCGCATGACGCAGCGGACCCTGGCAGGGGTGGTGGCCGTGCCCCTGGTCGCCGCGCTGTGGGCTGCCGCCCTGTTCCTCCCGGCTCCGTTCGTCACCTACTACCCGGGCACCACGGCCGACCTGATCGGTCCGGAGCACGAGGGCGGCGCGACGATCACCGTCGAGGACCACGAGGTGTACCCCCCGACGTCCGGCGAGCTGCGGATGACCACCGCGAGCATCACGCGTCCCGAGACCCGGTTGACGCTCGCCGAGGCGCTCTCCGCGTGGCTCGACCGCGACGCCACGGTCCGGCCGTACTCGAGCGAGTACGGCGACGGCGAGGACGACGAGACCAACCAGTACCTGTCCGGGCTGCAGATGACGAGCTCCGCGGACCTCTCGGTCGCGGCCGCGCTCACCGAGCTGGACATCGCCTACGAGACGAACGTGCAGGTCGGTGGCGTGCGCCAGGGCTACCCGGCCGACGGGTTGCTGCAGAGCGGCGACGTCGTGCGCAGCGTGGACGGCGAACCGATCGAGGAGCCGGCCGACATCGCCGCGGCGGTGGAGCGCGCCGGGGTCGGCGCCGAGCTCGTCCTCGAGGTCGAGCGCGACGGCGAGACGATCGACGTGACGGTCGTGCCGGCCGAGGACGAGGGGGCGGCCCGGATCGGCGTCACACCCATCCTGGGCTTCGACTTCCCCTTCCCGATCTCCCTGACCCCGCCGGAGGGCATCGGCGGCGGCAGCGCCGGGATGATGTTCGCGCTGGCCGTCTACGACTACCTGACCCCCGGCGACCTGACCGGCGGCCTCGACGTGGCCGGCACCGGCACCATCGCGCTCGACGGCACCGTGGGTCGGATCGGCGGCATCACCCAGAAGATCCCCGGCGCCCGCGACGCCGGCTCGGCCGTCTTCCTCGCGCCGGCGGGCAACTGCGACGAGGCCGTGAACGCCGCGAACGGCGACATGCGCGTCGTGGCCGTCGAGACCCTCGACGAGGCCATCGAGACCCTCGGGACGCTCGCGGACGACCCCGACGCCGACGTGACGACGTGTGAGGACGTGCTCGGATGAGCGACCTGCCCGACCTACCCCACCTGCCCGACTTCGGCATGCCCGGCGACGCCGGCGCCGACCTCGACACCGACCCGGCGCTCGCGGCGGCGGTGCTCGAGCTCGAGGCGCACGCGGCTGAGTCGGGCTGGGGCCAGCCCGCCCGGTTGTACGCGCTGGTGGACACCGCCCTGCTCGTCCAGCAGGCGCCGGAGCTGGCGGCTCGGACCGGTCTCGACGAGGCGTCGGCGGCCGGTTCGCTGACGCCGGTCGAGCAGGACGAGCTCCCGGGCGGGGACGAGTTCGAGCGCGCCGTCGCGCAGGTGTCGTGGCCGCCGCAGGTCGCGGGGTGCGCGGCGACGCTGGAGCGGCTGGTCCTGCCTCCCGAGGTCGACGACGACATCCCCCAGGACGCGGTGGAGGCCGAGGCCTTCGCCCGCGCGCACCCCCTGCGCCAGGAGGTGCGGATGGTCGTGGGAGTGACCCGCGCCGGGGCGTCCTACTGCGCGCTGCGTCTGCGTTCCCACGACGACGAGAAGTCCGTGGTCGGCGGTTCCGACCTCGTGCCGGGCCTCGTGGCCCTGCTGTTCACCACCCTCGACGAGGAGGAGCCCTCTCCGTGAGTGACCTGTTCGACTCGGATCCCCGCCAGCCGGGCCGACGACCATCCCGGGGCGTCAACGTCCCCTCAGGGCGCTCGCGCGCGCTGCTCATCACCGCCGGCATCATCGTCGCGCTCCTCATCGCGCTGGCCGGCCTCGCCTCCTTCTGGACCGAGCGACTGTGGTTCTCCTCCGTGGGCTACGGAACGGTCTTCTCGACCCTGCTGTGGACGCGGATCGGCCTGTTCGTCGGGTTCGGTCTCGTCATGGCGGTCGCCGTCACGGTGAGCATGTACCTGGCGTACCGCTTCCGGCCGGTCTTCCGCCCGGCCTCGAACGAGCAGACGAGCCTGGACCGCTACCGCGACGCGGTCACGCCGGTGCGCAAGTGGCTGCTGATCGTGATCGGCATCCTGATGGGCATCTTCGCGGGCAGCTCGGCCGCCGGCCAGTGGCGCTCGTTCCTGCTCTGGCGCAACTCCGAGTCGTTCGGGAGCACGGACCCGCACTTCGGTCGTGACTTCGGCTTCTACGTCTTCGACCTGCCGTGGTTCCACTTCGTCACCGACTTCGCGATGGCCACGCTGGTCGTCGCCGTCATGGGCGCGGTGATCGTGCACTACCTGTACGGCGGCATCCGCCTGCAGGCGGCGACGGACAAGCTGTCCTCGCCGGCGCAGATCCAGCTCTCCGTGCTCGTCGGCCTGCTCGTCCTGGTCAAGGGCCTGGACTACTACCTCGACCGGTTCGACCTGCTGACCGCGAGCGGCGGCTACATCGACGGTATGGGCTACACCGACGACAACGCGGTGCTGCCGGCCAAGAACATCCTCATGGGCATCGCGGTGATCTGCGCGATCCTGTTCTTCCTCAACGTCTGGCGCCGCACGTGGATGCTGCCGACCGTGGGTCTCGGCCTGCTGGTCCTCTCGGCCATCCTGCTGGGCATGGTCTGGCCGGCCATCATGGAGCGCTTCCAGGTGCAGCCGACCCAGGCCGACCGGGAGGCCCCGTACATCCAGCGGCACCTGGAGGCCACGAAGGTGGCCTACGGCATCGACGGCATCGAGATGGAGCAGTTCGACGCCAACACCGACCTGGCCGACGCGTCGGAGAGCACGCGGTCCGCGCTCTCCTCGACCGTGGCCGGCTCGGGCGGCGTCCGTCTGGTCGACCCCGCTGTCGTCCCGCAGACCTTCCAGCAGCTGCAGCAGGTCCGCGGCTACTACACGGTCCCGAACGTGCTCGACGTCGACACGTACACGATCGACGGCATCGAGCGTGACGTCGTGCTGGGTGTGCGCGAGCTCAACACCGACGGTCTGTCGGACAGCAGCCAGAACTGGGCGAACCTCCACACGGTCTACACCCACGGCTACGGCGTGATCGCGGCGTACGGCAACCAGAAGGCGGCCGACAACCAGCAGATCGTCACCGGCGACCAGCCGGCGTGGGCCGAGACCAACCTCCCGCCGGTCGGAGACCTGACCAACCAGGGCGAGGGGTACGAGGGCCGGATCTACTTCGGCGAGAACAGCCCGACCTACTCCATCGTCGGCAAGTCGAGCGAGGGCGCCAACGACGTCGAGTTCGACCTGCCCCAGGGCGACGAGGGGCAGACGACGACCACGTACGACGGCGCCGACGGCGTCGAGGTCGGCAGCTTCTTCCACAAGGTGCTGTACGCGGTGAAGTTCGGCGAGCCGAACATCGTGCTGTCGGGCCGCGTCAACGAGAACTCCCGGATCCTCTACGACCGCGAGCCGCAGCGCCGTGTCGAGAAGGTCGCGCCCTGGCTGACGGTCGACAACGACGCCCTGCCCGCCGTCGTGGACGGTCGCGTGATGTGGCTGCTCGACGGCTACACGACGACGGACCAGTTCCCGCTGTCGAACCGTGAGTCGTTCGAGGAGATGATCGACGACGCCCTCGCGGACGACAACCCGTTCCAGACGGTGCCGACCGACGAGATCAACTACATCCGCAACGCGGTGAAGGCGACCGTCGACGCGTACGACGGCACGGTCACGCTGTACGCCTGGGACGAGACCGACCCGATGCTGCAGGCCTGGCGCAGTGCCTTCCCGGGGACGGTGAAGGACAAGGACGAGATCCCGGAGGCGCTGCTCGACCACATGCGCTACCCGGAGGACATGTTCAAGGTCCAGCGCTACCAGCTCGCCTCGTACCACGTCGACAGCGCGAACGACTTCTACGAGGGCAACGACCGCTGGGCCGTCCCGGCGGACCCGAACGACCAGTCCAGCCTGCAGCCGCCCTACCGGCTCTCGGTGCCCTCGGGCGACGGCGTCACGCCGGACACGTTCTCGATCACGAGCGTCTACACCCCGAACAACCGGCAGAACCTGGCCGCGTTCGTCTCGGTGGACGGTGACGCCTCGTCCGACTCGTACGGCGACTTCCGGGTGCGACGCCTCAGCTCGTCGAGCCAGGTGTCCGGTCCGGGGCAGATCGCCAACCAGATCCAGTCGGACCAGGCGGTCGTCGACGCGGTGTTCCCGTACACGCGGGAGGGCACGCAGGCGATCTACGGCAACCTGCTCACGCTCCCGGTGGGCGACAGCCTGCTGTACGTCCAGCCGATCTACTCGGTGCGGACCTCGGGAGACGGCAACTACCCGATCCTGCGCTTCGTCAGCGTCTCGTTCGGTGACGACAACGTCGGCGTCGGCACCACGCTCGGCGAGGCCCTGGCCGACGTGCTCGGCGTGACCCCGCCCGACGAGGAGGTCACCGAGGTTCCCGACGGCGAGACCGGCGACGGCGAGACGGGTGACGGCGAGACGGGCGGTGACGGCGGCGCCGGGGACCAGACCCTGGAGCAGCAGATCCAGAGCCTCCTGACGCAGGCCGACGAGAACTTCGCGGAGGCGGACGCGGCGCTCGCCGACGGCGACCTCGGCACCTACGCGGACCTCGTCGAGGAGGGTCGGGCACAGGTCGAGGAGGCGCTCGAGCTGGCCCAGGGCCTGTCCGGTGCCGACACCGACGCGGCGCCCGAGGAGACCGAGGAGCCCGCTCCGGAGGAGTGAGCCCACGGTCGCGGGAGCGGCTCGCGCGTAGCGCGTGAGGGAGGAGGGGCGGGGTGCCGGACGGCGCCCCGCCCCTCCTGCGTCCGGCCTCCCTGGCGGCCTCGGGAACGGCCCCGGGAACGGCTGTGGGACCGACTGCGGGGAGGGTGAGGCGGCTCACCCGGAACCGATTTGGTGCTCCGGCGCTCGTGGCGTAACATTCTGTTCACCGACGCGGGGTGGAGCAGCTCGGTAGCTCGCTGGGCTCATAACCCAGAGGTCGCAGGTTCAAATCCTGCCCCCGCTACAAGGAACAAGACCCGGTCTGCGATGCAGACCGGGTCTTGTGTTTTCCCGCGCCCCTCCCGGCCCGTCGCCGGCGGGGGAGCCCCACGACTCGCGTCCCGGTGGTTGCCAACTCCCGTGACGCGTGTCACGGTGTTCCGGACCGATCGGTCAGTAAAGGATGCGCGCGAGGAGCACCCATGGCGGTCGTTTCGCTGGACGAGCAGGAGCAGCAGGACCTGCAGGATCACTTCGACGCGGTCGTGTCCCGGCACGAGCGGATCGAGCCGCGCGACTGGATGCCGGAGAGGTACCGGGCCACCCTCGTGCGCCAGATCGCCCAGCACGCCCACTCCGAGATCATCGGGATGCAGCCGGAGGGCAACTGGATCACCCGGGCGCCCTCGCTGCGGCGCAAGGCGGTCCTGCTGGCCAAGGTGCAGGACGAGGCGGGCCACGGGCTCTACCTCTACTCCGCCGCGGAGACGCTCGGCGTCTCGCGCGCCGAGCTGACCGAGAAGCTGGTCTCGGGCCAGCAGAAGTACTCCTCGATCTTCAACTACCCGACGCTGTCGTACGCCGACGTGGGGACGATCGGGTGGTTGGTGGACGGCGCCGCCATCTGCAACCAGGTGCCGCTGTGCCGCACCTCGTACGGCCCGTACGGGCGGGCCATGATCCGCGTGTGCAAGGAGGAGTCCTTCCACCAGCGGCAGGGGTACGAGCTGCTGATGACGATGATGAGCGGCACGGACGAGCAGCGGGCGATGGTGCAGGAGTCGGTCGACCGCTTCTGGTGGCCGGCGCTGATGATGTTCGGGCCGCCGGACGACGACAGCCCGAACACCGCCCAGTCGATGGCCTGGGGGATCAAGCGCGACACCAACGACGAGCTGCGCCAGAAGTTCGTCGACATGTCGGTGCCGCAGGCCGAGCGCCTCGGCGTGACGTTCCCCGACCCCGAGCTGCGCTGGAACGCCGAGCGCGGCCACCACGACTTCGGCCGGCCCGACTGGGAGGAGTTCGCAGCGGTCCTCCGCGGCGAGGGACCGTGCAACGCGCAGCGTCTCGAGCACCGTCGTCGCGCTCACGACGACGGTGCCTGGGTGCGCGAAGCCGCCCTGGCGTACGCGCGCCGGGAGTCCGACGCTCTCGAGCCGGCCGCGGGGGAGGGGCGATGAGCCAGGGGCGCGACCTGAGCGCCGACGGCGGGCACGGCGCCGTGCCGCTCGACGGCGTGCCGACCGGGATCGGCGAGGTCCCGCACGCCGAGTGGCCGCTCTACGAGGTGTTCGTGCGCGGCCGGCGCGGGCTCAACCACGTCCACGTCGGGTCGCTGCACGCCGCCGACGACCGCTCCGCGGTGCGCAACGCCCGCGACGTCTACACCCGGCGCAACGAGGGTGTGTCGATCTGGGTCGTGCGGGCCTCGGCGATCACCGCGTCCAGCCCGGACGAGAAGGACCGGCTCTTCGACCCCGCCGGCGACAAGGCGTACCGCCATCCCACGTTCTACGACATCCCCTCCGACGTCCCGCACATGTGAGAGGAGGACCCATGGACCAGGTGAGCGAGCACGACTCGGTCTACGACGGGCTCCTGGGAGGAGACGACTCCCGGTGGGCGTTCGGCACCTCCTTCGAGGACCCGCTCGCCGGCGTCGACACGACCGTGCCCGACGGCGTGGACACCGCGGCCCTCGCCGCGTACTGCCTGATGCTCGGCGACGACGCCCTGATCGCCTCGCACCGGCTCTCGGAGTGGTGCAGCAGCGCACCCGACCTCGAGGACGACATCGCGCTGGCCAACATCGCTCTCGACCTGCTCGGCCAGGCACGTCTGCTGCTGGCGAGGGCCGCCGCGGCCGACCCGACCGTGGTGCCGGCGCTCCCGGAGGGTTCGCCCGTGCCGCCGGAGGACGCGTTGGCGTTCTTCCGGCCCGAGGGCCGCTTCCGCAACGTGCGCCTCGTCGAGCAGGCCAACGGTGACTTCGCCGTCACCGTCGCGAGGCTGATGGTCCTCTCGACCTGGCGCCTCGCGCTGATGGAACGACTCGTGGACAGTCGGGACGCCGTGCTGGCCGCGATCGCGGCCAAGGCGGTGAAGGAGGTCGCGTACCACCGCGACTACGCCGCGCGCTGGGTCGTCACGCTCGCGCTCGGGACCGACGAGTCCCGGCGCCGGGTCGAGGCCGGCCTGCGGACGGTGTGGCCGTGGCGCTGGGAGCTGGTGGACGACCACGTGGTCGAGACCGAGGTCGACGCTGCGGGTGTCGGCGTCGCGCCCTCGCGCGTCGCCGACGAGGTGGACGCCCTCCTCGACCAGGTGCTCGGCGTCGCCCGGCTGGAGCGCCCCGAGGTGAAGGACGTCGGTCCCCACGGCGGGCGGGCCGGCCGGGACGGGCGGCACACGGAGGCGCTGGGCCGGCTGCTCGCCGAGATGCAGGTCGTGGCGCGCGAGCACCCCCGGGGGCGATGGTGACGGCGGTGCGGTCCGCGGTCGCCGCCGACCGGGCGCGAGCCGTCGTGGCCTCGGTCACCGACCCCGAGATGCCGATGCTCACGCTGCACGACCTCGGGGTGCTGCGCGACGTGGTCGTGCAGGCCGACGGACGGGTGCGGGTGACGATCACGCCGACCTACTCCGGGTGCCCCGCGATGGCGACCATGCGCGACGACCTCGTCCGCGCCCTGCAGGACGCCGGCTTCGAGGCGGAGGTGGTCGTGAGCCTCGAGCCCGCCTGGTCGAGCGACCTGATCACGCAGGCCGGTCGGCGGGCGCTGCGCGACCACGGTGTGTCCCCGCCCGGAGCCGCTCCGCAGGGCGGTCCCGTCGCTCTGCGTCTGCTGCCCGTGCGCCGGGACGTCCGCTGCCCCCGGTGCGACTCGACGGCCGTCGAGCTGACGTCCGAGTTCGGGCCGACGGCCTGCCGGGCCCTCTACCGGTGCACCGACTGCCTCGAACCGTTCGAGCACGTGAAGGAGATCTGACGTGTCCCGCTCGCCAGCCGAGGAGCTCCCGGCGAGGCCCCGGACGGAGTTCCACCGCCTCGAGGTCGCCGCGGTGGACCGTCTGTGCGACGACGCGGCGGCGGTGACGCTCGCGGTCCCGGAGCACCTCCGGGAGGTCTTCGACTTCGCCGCCGGCCAGAGCCTGACCGTGCGTCGCACCGTCGCCGGCGTGGAGGAGCGCCGGACGTACTCCATCTGCGCCCCGGTCGGCGCCCGGCCCCGGATCGGGGTGCGCGAGATCCCCGGGGGACTCTTCTCGTCCTGGCTGGTGCGTGAGGTCCGCGTGGGGGACGTGCTCGAGGTGCAGGCGCCGAGCGGGGGCTTCCGGGCCGACCCCAGCCACGGCGGGCGCCACCTGTGCATCGCCGCGGGCTCCGGCATCACCCCGGTGCTGTCGATCGCCTCGAGCGTGCTGAGGCACCCGGCGGCCGCGGTCACGCTCGTCTACGGCAACCGCAGCAGCGGCTCCGTCATGTTCGCCGAGGAGCTCGCGGACCTGAAGGACCGGTGGCCGGCGCGGTTCGACCTGGTGCACGTCCTCTCCCGCGAGCCGCACACCGTCGACCTCTTCTCCGGGCGGATCGACGCCGCCCGGCTGCGCGCCATCCTGCGCGCGCTCGTCCCGCTCGACGCGCTCGACCACGTGTGGCTCTGCGGCCCCTTCGGCCTGGTCGTCGACGCCCGCGAGGTGCTCCACGACCTGGGGGTGGCTCGGGAGAAGGTGCACGTCGAGCTGTTCCACGTCGACGAGCCGCCGCCGGAGGTGGTCCGCCCGACCGGCGACCGCGTCGACGCGGAGACCTCGCAGGTCGCCATCGCGCTCGACGGTCGCACCACGTCCGCGCGCGTGCCGCGCGACCGCACCATCCTCGACTCGGCCGCGCTCTCGCGCCACGACCTGCCGTTCGCCTGCAAGGGCGGGGTGTGCGGGACCTGCCGGGCGCTCGTCGCCTCGGGCGAGGTCGACATGCGCCGCAACTACGCGCTCGACGACGACGAGGTGGCGCGGGGCTTCGTCCTCACCTGCCAGACGTACCCCGTCGGCGACGAGGTCGCCGTCGACTTCGACGCCTGAACGCCGAGCTGCACCGGGCGTGCGCTCCGGTCAGCGCGGCGGCACCTCGGTCCGGGGCGCCAGTCCTTCGAACGTCATCCGGACCACCGCGGCGCCCAGCTCCTCGGGGGACAGGGGGCCGCCCGGCCGGTACCACTCGACCAGGGAGTTGACGGCGCCGAAGATCAGCCGGCTGACCAGCTCGGGCTCGATGTCGTCGCGGATGTCGCCGTCCGCCGCGGCCTCGCGGACCAGCGCGGCGAGACGGTCGTCGATGGCCCTGCGGCGCTGCAGCGCCCGCTGCTCCACCGCGCTGTTGCCGCGCACCCGCAGCAGCAGGGTGACCGCGGGCAGGTGCTCCACGAGGATGGACACCGACTCGGTGACCGCCGCCCGGAGACGCTCGCGGGCACTGGCACCCGTGGACGCGACGGCCGCGTCGGTCGCCGCCGCGAGCCCGTCCAGCGCCTCGTCGAGGGCGGCCGCCAGGAGGTCCTCCTTGCTCGACACGTGGTGGAAGACCGCCGACTTGGTGACCCCGAGGTCCCGCGCCAGGTCGGCGATGCTCGTCGCCTCGTAGCCGCGCTCGTTGAACAGGCTGATCGCCCGTCGCAGGACGGTCGCACGGTCGTACCCGGGGCGCCCGCGCCGAGCGGCGCCGGTGCGTTCTTCGGTCACGCCCGCACCCTGCCACGCGCGCCCGCGGCACGCGCGGCGACCCGACGGGCCGGGCACTAGGCTCGAGCGGTGACCGCGACCCTCGTCGCGAAGGACCTGGCCGGCGGCCACGGCCATCGCGTGCTCTTCGACTCCCTCGACCTGACCGTGGCCCCGGGCGACGTCGTCGGCGTCGTCGGCGCCAACGGGGCCGGCAAGTCGACCCTGCTGCGGCTGCTCGCCGGGGTCGACGACACGGCGATGGGCGGCTCGGTCTCGCTCGCGCCCTCCGACGCGTTCGTCGGGTGGCTGCCGCAGGAGCACGAGCGGGTGCCGGGCGAGACCGTCGCCGGCTACGTGGCCCGCCGCACCGGCGCCGCCGCCGCGACCGCCGCGATGGAGTCCACGGCGGCCGACCTGGGCACCGGGGCGCCGGGCGCCGACGACGCGTACGCCCTCGCCTTCGACCGCTGGATGGCCAGCGGTGCCGCGGACCTCGAGGACCGGCTGCCGGGCGTGCTCGCCGACCTCGGCCTCGACGCCGGCGCCGACGCCGAGATGACGTCGCTGTCCGGCGGCCAGGTCGCCCGCGTCGCGCTCGCGGCGCTGCTGCTGAGCCGCTTCGACCTCGTGCTGCTCGACGAGCCCACGAACGACCTCGACCTCGACGGCCTCGAGCGGCTCGAGACGTTCGTGCGCGGTCTGCGCAGCGGGGTCGTGCTCGTCTCGCACGACCGCGAGTTCCTCGCCCGCTGCGTCACCCGCGTGGTCGAGCTGGACCTCGCGCAGCACCAGGTGGCCGTCTACGACGGCGGGTACGACGCGTACCTCGACGCCCGCGCGGTCGCCCGCCGCCACGCGCGGGAGGCGTACGAGGAGTTCGCGGAGAAGAAGGCCGACCTCGTGGCCCGGTCGCGCACGGTGCGCGAGTGGAGCTCCCAGGGCGTGCGCAACGCGATGCGCAAGAGCCCCGACAACGACAAGATCCGGCGCCGGGCCCAGTCGGAGTCGTCGGAGAAGCAGGCGCAGAAAGTGCGGCAGATGGAGTCGCGGATCGCCCGCCTCGACGAGGTCGAGGAGCCGCGCAAGGAGTGGGAGCTGCGGTTCAGCATCGCCGCCGCCCCGCGCTCGTCGACGGTGGTGGCGACCCTCAACGAGGTCGTCGTGCGGCGTGGCGACTTCACGCTCGGGCCCGTCTCCCTGCAGGTCGACGCCGGCGCGCGGATCGGGGTCACCGGACCCAACGGGGCCGGCAAGTCGACCCTGCTGGCGCTCCTGCTCGGCCGGCTGGCCCCCGACGGCGGCTCGGCGTCGCTGGGCGTCTCGGTCGCGGTCGGCGAGATCGACCAGGCGCGGACCGGACTCGCGGAGGACCAGCCGCTGGGCGCCGCGTTCGAGGCCGCGGTGCCGGAGTGGACCCCGGCCGAGGTGCGGACCCTGCTCGCCAAGTTCGGGCTCAAGGCCGACCAGGTGGGCTCGCTGGTCGCCCGGCTGTCGGCGGGGGAGCGTACGCGCGCGGCCATGGCGCTGCTGCAGGCGCGCGGGGTCAACCTGCTCGTCCTCGACGAGCCGACCAACCACCTCGACCTCCCGGCGATCCAGCAGCTCGAGCAGGCGCTCGCGTCGTTCGAGGGCACCCTGCTGCTGGTCTCGCACGACCGGCGGCTGCTGGCCAACGTGGACGTCGACCAGCGCTGGCACGTCGAGTCCGGGCAGGTCACACGGCTCTGAGCGGCCGCCCGGGCGCCGTCCGCGGATTCGTGGCGCGCCCGCGGGAACATCCGTGGGTCCGAGGCCCTCTGACCGTGTGGAGAGCAGGACACGAGCGCAGGAGGTCGGCATGACGCAGCAGCAGTGGGACGTGAACGGTGACGGGGCCACGGACGCCGTGACCACGGACGTCGACGGTGACGGGGCGACGGAGTCGCTGCTCGCCGACGTCGACGGTGACGGCTACGCCGACACCCTGGTCCTCGACACCGACGGGGACGACGTGCCCGACTACGCCGAGGCGGACACGGACGGCGACGGCGTGGCCGACAGCGTCGCCCTCGACGCCGACGGCGACGGGGTCGTGGACACGCTGAGCGTGGGGGACGGGGAGTACGTCTTCTCGGTCGCCTCCGACGACACCCCGCCCGCGCCGGGCGCACCCGCGCCCGCCGAGCCCGCCGAGCCCGCCGCCCCGGCGGCCGAGCCCGCGCCGGCCCCGGAGGCCGCGCCGGTGCTCACCGACGCCCGCGACACCGACGGCGACGGCTACGACGACGCCTTCCGCTACGACACCGACGGTGACGGGCTGGCGGACACGGTCGAGTACGACACCGACGGCGACGGCGTCATCGACCAGGTCGAGGTCGACACGGACCGCGACGGCGTGATCGACCAGGTGCAGCGCGACGCGGACGGCGACGGCGTGATCGACACGGTCCAGACCGACCTGGACGGCGACGGCTACGCCGACACGTACACCTACCACGCCGACTCCGACGGCGACGGCGTCTTCGACACCGCCTCCCACGACACCGACGCCGACGGCGTGATCGACGTCGTGGACCACGACTCGGACGGCGACGGGTACGTCGACACCGTCGGCTACGACACCGACGGGGACGGCTACGTCGACGAGGTCTACAGCACCGACGCCTGAGGCGGGACCGCCGGCGCGGGCCCGGGCGAGCGCCCGGACCCGCGCCGCGCCCGCGTCCGGCCTGCTCCGGGCCCCCGCGGACTCGGAGACTGTCGGCCCCGTCTGCGATGCTTGCGCGTCGCACGAGCACCGGACGGGGAAGCAGGTCGGATGAGCGGGATCGCCGGGGAGCTGGCGCGGGTCAAGGACGCCTTCGCCCAGCCGACGCTCACCCTGCTGCACCAGCGGCAGGCCGCGGTCGTGATCACGATCTTCCGCGCCGCGTTCGGGCGCGACAACCGCCCCGTCCCGACGGCGCGGCTGCACCACCAGGTCGAGGCCCACGTCGCCGAGATGCGCGCGGCGGGCGAGGACGAGCTGCCCGCGGGCAGCGGCCGCGACCTGTGCCAGCGCTGGATGCGCGGCCAGTGGCTGGTCCGCTCCCTCGACGAGACCGGCACCGAGGTCTACACGCTGACCTCCCACGCCCAGCAGGCCCTCGAGCTGGTCAAGACGCTGGCGCGCGACCGGGCGACGCTGAGCGAGCACCGGATCGCCACCATCCTCGGCACCGTGCGCCGGTTCAACGCCGAGGCGCACCCCGACCGCACGGCCCGCGTCACGCTGCTGTCGGCGGAGATCGCCCGCCTGCAGGGCGAGCGCGACCGGCTCGTCGACGGCGCCGAGATGGTGAGCGTCACCGAGGACTACATGCTCGAGGGGTTCACCGAGCTGCTCGCCCTGGTCTCGGCGCTGCCCAGCGACTTCGCCCGCGTCGAGGAGCGCTTCGCCCGGATCCGCGGCGAGATCCTGGCGGCCTTCCGCGCCGAGGACCGCCCCGCCGGCGAGGTGATCGACGACTACCTGGCCCGCGCCGACGCCCTGATGACCGCCACGCAGGAGGGACGCGCATTCGAGGGTGCCTTCGCCCTGCTGCGCGACGACGACCTCGTCGGCCGCCTGCGCGCCGACCTCACGGCCCTGCTCGAGCACCCCATGGCCGGCAGCATCCTCAGCGACGCCGACCGGGCCGAGCTGCGGGGGACGGTGCGCCTGGTGCGCGACGGGCTCGACCGCGTGCTCTCCCAGCGCTCCCGGGTCACCGCCACCCTGAAGGAGTACATCGTCTCCCACGACGCGGTCCGCGACCGCGAGCTGGAGCAGACGCTGCGCCAGGTGGAGTCGGAGATGACCACCTGGATGGCGCGCACCGGGCCGCGCGCCAGCCACGGCGTACCGCTGCTGCCCCCGCGGGCCGGCATCGACCACCTGCGCGAGCGCTTCCACGACCCGGCCGACGACGTGCCGCCCGAGCGGATCACCGCGGCGGACCCGACGCTGGCGCCGCCGTTGTCGTACGCCGAGCTGCTCGCCCAGGGTGGTCCGCAGCTGGAGACCCTGCGCGAGCGGCTCGACGCCTCGCTGGCCTCGCTGCTGCCCGCGCGGTCGCTGGCCGAGGTGTTCGAGACCTTCGAGCCGTCCCTGCGCCGACCGGTCGAGATCCTCGGCCTGCTGCACCTGGCCGCCGAGCGCGGCTGGCTGGAGGGGCCGACCGGCGCCGGGGCCGGCGCCGACGAGACCGACGACTACGCGGCCGTCCGCCCCGACGGCACCGTGCGGGCCTTCACCGTGCCCCGCACCGCGCTGCCCGACCCCGACCGACGAGAGAACGGGACGCCCGCATGAGCACCGACGTGGACCTCGACCCCGCAGCGACCGACGGCGAGGCGGACCTCGACGCCGGCTCGGTCTCGCTGTGGGAGGGCGACGAGGGCGGGCTCGACCACGCCCAGCGCCACGCGTTCGTCACGCTGCTCAAGCAGCGGTTCATCAGCGCCCGCACGCACCCGCGCGACTGGGCGGTGCTCGTCGAGCACGAGCGCGTGCTGCGCGGCCGGCTCAACGAGCTGTTCCTCGACCTCGCGATCGACCGCGGCCGCGAGGTGGCGTGGAAGCGCCAGGCCACCGGCGAGGCGGGGGAGCGGTTCCCGACGCTGCTGTACGACGCCGCCTGGTCGCGCGAGGAGACCCTCGTGCTCGTGCACCTGCGCGACCGGCTCCGGGCCGGGCTGGCGAGCGGCGACGCCCGGGTCTACGTCGACCACGACGACATCCTCGAGCACGTCGCCTCCTTCCGCCCGCTGCACGCGACCGACGAGGCCGGGGACGAGCGGCGGGCGCGCAAGGCCGTGCAGGGCATCGTCAAGGCGGGCCTGCTGATCGGCGCCGTCACCGACGAGCGCTTCGAGATCAGCGAGGCCGTCGAGCCGCTGCTGCCGCTGGAGCTGCTGCAGGAGCTGCTGGCGGCGCTGCGCGAGGCCAACCGCGCCACGCCGGAGCCCGACGAGACCGCGCTGTTCGCCGAGGAGCCGGGCGACGGCGTGGGCGGCGGCCCCGACGATGCCGACGACACCGATGTCGCGGACGACACCGACGAGCCGACCGGCGCGACGGCCGACGAGGAGTGGCAGTGAGCATCGACGAGGTCGAGCAGGGAGCGGAGGCGGAGGGCCTCTTCGAGCACCAGGTCGTGGCGCTCCCGTCGGACGACACGGTGCAGTGGCGCGCCGCGCTCCTGCAGCTCGTCAACTGGGGCGGGTTCGGGGGCCTGACGTCGGTGCCGCTGCGCGGCGACGCCACGATGATCTCCGGCGCCTCCGGGGTCGGGAAGAGCACGATCCTCGACGCCTACACGGCGCTGATGATGCCGTCGGACACCAAGTTCAACGGCGCCTCCAACGACGCCGTCGCCGGCCGGGCCCGTGGCGCCGGTCAGCGCAACCTGCTGTCGTACCTGCGCGGTGCCGTCGACGTCGTCGACGACCCCCGCACGGGACGGCCCGTGGAGCAGCTGCTGCGCGGACGCGGCAGCGACACCTGGGGCGCGGTGGCGATGACGTTCGTCAACGACCGCGGCGGCCGGTTCACGGTGCTGCGCACCTACTACGTGCCGCGCCGCGCGACCCGCTCCGGCGAGGTGCAGATGCAGCTGGCGACCCACGAGAGCTCGCTGTCGTTGGAGACCCTCGAGCTCGCGGTGCCCGAGCGCTTCCACGCGACCACCCTCAAGAAGCTGTTCCCCGGCCTGCGGGTGCACCGGACGTACGCGGAGTTCTCGGCCGTCCTGCACGCCCGCCTGGGCATCGGCGCCAACGGCGACGGGTCGAAGGCGCTGCGGCTGCTGGCGCGGATCCAGGCCGGCAACCAGGTGCGCAGCGTCGACGAGCTCTACAAGGAGATGGTGCTCGAGCGCCCGGCGACGTACGCCGCGGCCGATCGCGCCGTCGAGCACTTCGACGACCTCGACGCCGCGCACGCGGCGATGCGCACCGCCGAGGAGAAGCTCGAGGTGCTGGGCGGCATCGACGAGCTGCACGCCCGCCGCGGGGAGGCGGCCGCCCGCCTGGCCGAGCTCGACGCGTACGGCGTGACCGCCTCCGGCGACACGCCCCTGCGGCTGTGGCTGCTGCGCACCCACGCCGCGCTGCTGCGCACGGCGGTCGAGGAGAACCGCGAGGCGCGACGCACGACCTCCGACCAGCTCGCCGGCACCGTCGCGACCGAGCAGTCGCTGGGCGCCGACCTGGAGGCCGCGAAGGAGGCGCACCGCGCCGCCGGCGGGTCGACCCTGCAGTCCCTGGCCCTCGCGGTCGAGCAGGAGCAGGTCGTGCGGGAGGACCGCCTCGAGCGGCGCGCGGCCCTGCAGGAGCGGCTGCTGCCGCTGGTGCACGCCGCGGACGCGCAGGCGCCCGACCTCGACTCCGCGCTGCTCTCGGCGGAGGCGTTCGCGACCCTGCAGCTGCACGCGCGCCAGTGGCTGGCCGGCTGGGAGCGGGGCCAGGTCGCCCTTCGCCGCGACCGCGACGGGGCGCGCGACCGGCGCTTCCCCCTCAGCCACCGCCAGTCCGAGCTGCGCCGCGAGCGCGACTCGCTCCAGGGTCGGGCCGGCCGGGTGCCCGACCGGATGGACCAGATGCGCCGCGAGGTGGCCCGCGCCAGCGGGCTGGAGGTCGCCGAGCTGCCGTTCCTCGCCGAGCTGGTCGACGTCGCCCCCGAGCACGCGCGCTGGCGCACGGCGGTGGAGACGGTGCTGGGCGGCAGTGCCCGGACCCTGCTGGTGCCGCTCGACCGGCTCGAGCGGTTCTCCTCGGCCATCGACGGCCTGCAGCTGCGCGGCCGGCTGACCTTCGAGGGCGTCGAGCTGGACCTCCCGCGGCGCCGTGACGCCGATCCCGACCGCGTGGCGGGCAAGCTGCTGCACGCGGACTCGCCGTTCACCGGCTGGGTGCAGGCCCACGTCGCCGAGCCGTCGCGCGACGCCCTGTGCGTCGAGACCCCCGAGGAGCTGTCCGGCAGCGGGCTGCGGGTCACGGTCGCGGGCCAGACCCGCAACGGCCGTCGCGGCTCGCACGGACGCAACGACGCCCGCAGCATCATCGGCTTCACCAGCGCGGACGCGCTCGCCGAGATCGCCGAGGAGCTCGGGGAGCTCGAGCGGGACCTCGCGGGCATCGACGCCGAGGTGGCCGAGCTGGACCGTCGCACGGCGGCGCTGGAGAAGCAGCGCGGCTCCTACGACGCGCTGGCGAGCGAGCGCTTCGACCGGATCGACGTCGACGGCTGCGACCGCCGGATCGCCGAGCTGGAGCGACGACGGGCCGAGATCCTGTCCGCCGACGACCGGCTGCAGGCGCTCGACGCCCAGATCGCCGAGCTGGCCGAGCGGCTGGAGGTCACGCGCCGCGAGCGGTACGCCCTCGACGAGCGCAGCAAGCAGCTCAACGCCGCGCACCTGGCGCTCGTGGAGAGCGAGGACGAGGTCACCGACGCCCTCGCCGAGGCGGACGAGCGCGAGGCCGCCGCCCCCACGCCGGAGCAGGAGGCGGCGCTGGCGGGCGAGTTCGCGGCCGCGGCCGCGCCGGCGGACCCGGCTGACCTGGACCGGTTCGCCGAGACGGCCCACCGCCTGCACGAGCACCTGGGCGCCGCGGTCGCGGACGCCGACGCCGAGATCCGCCGCGTCGACGACGAGCTCGTCGCGGTCTTCCGGCTCTACCAGGTCCGCTGGCCCTCGCCGAACCTGGGCACGACTCCGGACTCCTACGGCGACTACGCAGCAGTGCTCGACGACGTGCGGGGCAAGGGCCTGGCCGATCGTCGGGCGGAGTGGCGCCGCCGCCTCACCGAGTGGAGCGGCCAGGACCTGGTGCCGCTGCTCGGCGCGATGGCCGCCTCGGTCGAGGAGATCGAGGACCGCCTCGACCCGATCAACGCGATCCTGCGCCGCCTCGAGTTCGGCGCGGCGCGCGACCGGCTGCGGATCCGGCTGCGCCGGCTCGCGCCCGCGCACGTGCAGGTCTTCCTCAAGGACCTGCGGGCGCTCACCTCGAGCACCGTGGACGCCAGCGACGAGACGGCGCTGGAGCAGCGGTTCGTCGAGCTCAGCCGGTTCATGGAGCAGCTGCGGCTGCCCTCGGCCACCGGGGCGGTGACCGCCGGGCCGAGCGACCGCGACCGGCTGCTCGACGTGCGTCGCCACGTCGAGATCAGCGCGGAGCGCTACGACCACCTGACCGGTGAGCTGCGGGCGACCTACCGCACCCTCGGCGAGAAGAGCGGTGGCGAGAGCCAGGAGCTGGTGGCGTTCATCGTCGGCTCGGCGCTGCGCTTCCGCCTGGGTGACGAGCTGCGCTCGCGCCCGCGGTTCGCGCCGGTCTTCCTCGACGAGGGCTTCGTCAAGGCCGACTCCGAGTTCGCCGGCCGTGCGGTGCGGGCCTGGAAGGGCCTGGGCTTCCAGCTCGTCATCGGCGTGCCGCTCGACAAGGTCACCGGCCTGGAGCCGCACATGGACGACCTGCTGGCGATCACGAAGAACAGCGCGACCCACCAGGCGTGGATCACCCCGCTGCGCGACGCCCGGGCGGCTGCTGAGGAGACCGCCCGCGGCTAGGCGTGCGGGGTGGGCCACGGGGTAGGACGCGCGTCGTGAGCTACTCGATCGTGGTCCAGGTCCGTGCCCTCGTCGTCGACCCGCTGCCGGACTGGGTCGCCGCCTACCTCGAGGGGATCACGGGCGACGACCGCAGCTCGGTGGTCGCACGCCCCCCGGAGGACGACCCGGACGCGGAGGAGTGGGCGGCCCTGCCGGAGGGCGGGTGGTTCGTCGGTGCCCGCTGCGGGTTCGACCGGGGCCTGTACGACGGCACCCGCTGGTTCTGGATGTCGGCCGACTTCCACGACGACTTCGTCGGCCAGGACCTCCTGCTGTTCCTGCTGCTCGCCGGGGTCTCGGCCCAGGACCAGGTGCTGGGCAGCTCGTGGATCGACGAGGAGCCCGGCCGCGTCACCTCCTACACGGCCCGTGAGCGGCAGCTCTTCGAGACCGAGTCGGGCGGCTGGCGCGACGTCCACGGCGAGCACGCCGGCGCCGAGCCGGTCGTCGAACCTCCCGTCGAGCACCTCTCGGGCGGGCACGCCGAGGGGCAGCGCGAGGGCCTCCTCGCCCACGGCGCCGCCGCGGACGCGCTCGCGCACCACGAGGCGGTCGTCGGGCCGCGGGTGCCGACGTACGCCCGGCACCTGCTGGCGCGGTCGGTGGCCCGGGTGCTGGCCGAGCACCGCGCCCCCGACGCGCTGGTCCCCGTGCTGCGGGTGCTCGACGCCGGCGAGGACCCGCTCGCTGCGCCCGCCGCGCCGGGTTGGGAGGTGCGCGAGACCTGGCCCCGTCACCGCGGGCGCCGGACGTCGTCCCGCGTGCTGTCCGGCGACCTGGCCGGCAGCGGCGCCGCCCTGCGCGGCAGCGACCTGGTGGCAGCGCCGTTCCGGTTCGCGGTCGGCATGCGGCTGCGGACCCGGATCGACACGGTGCTGCGGGACCGCTACCGACGTGACCCGGTGCCGGTCGGGGCGGGCACCGTCCTCGTCGTCGTCCGGGCCTTCGACGCGGGCCACGCGTTCGTCGCCGTGGAGGGCACGCAGGAGGAGCTGACGAGCGTGCAGCCGATCGAGATGGGCGTCGTCTACGACCAGGCCTGACCAGGCCTGAGCAGGCCGAAGGCCCCCCCTCAGAGCGCGGCTAGCTGCGCGCGCGTCGGGGCGTACGGCGTCACCCGCAGACGCATGCCGGCCTCGTCGGGCGTGCGGTTGGCCTTGCGGTGGTTGCAGGGGCCGCAGGCGGCGACGGTGTTGGTCCACGTCCATGCGCCACCACGGCTGCGGGGGAGCAGGTGGTCGACCGTGACGGCGTGGTGGCCGCAGTACGCGCAGCGGCGGCGGTCGCGACGCAGCACGCCCTCGCGGGAGTAGCCGGCCGGGCGGTACATCCACCGGGCCGCCACGTAGCGCACGAGTCGGATCACCCGGGGCCAGGGGTGCGGTCCGATCCGACGGTCGCCGTGCGCCTCCTCGACGGTGGCGACCTCCCGGAACAGCATCTTCACCGCGTGCTGGAAGGAGACGGCGCCGAGGGGCTCGTAGGACGCGTTGAGCAGCACCACCGCGGTCGTCACGGCCATGGCTCTTCTCCTCGCCCCACGCCGGCTCGGTGGCCGGGTGTCCTTACGGTAGGCCCGTCGGGGCCCGGCGACCAGAGGATTTCCGAGCGTTCACGCGTTCGTAGCCCGCGTCAGTGCCCCATCCAGGGGCGCGCCCACACCGGCCCGTCGACCGCGTCCCCGGCGTCGCGCAGCGAGAGCCGCTCGATGCGCGCGGACAGGTCGCGCACCTCGTCGAGCACCAGGTGGGCGCCCCAGACGCGGTCGCGGCCCCGCGCCGTCAACGGGGCCAGCACGTCGGCGCGACGCAGCCGCTCCAGCAGCGCGGCGGTCGCGTCGTCGTCGAGACCGAGGACCTCCGCGACCCGGCTCGTGGTGATGATCGGCTCCGCCATGAGGAAGCGCAGCACCCGCGAGTCGGGGGCGCCGTCGGCCGGCTGGCCGAGCGCCTCGTCCCAGTCGTCGTGGATCAGCTGGAGGTTCGTGACGGTGCGACGCGCCTCGTGGGTGGCCCACATCGTCGCCGAGGCCAGCAGGGCGATGATCGTCGCCGCGTCGCCGCGGCGGTAGTCGCCGAGGGCCTCGAAGTAGCGCTCGCGGTGCGCCGTGAGCCCCGACGCGATCGGCACGGTCAGGCGGCGGGTGACGCCGCGACGTCGCAGCACCGCGTGGATCAGGGTGCGCCCGATCCGCCCGTTGCCGTCGACGAAGGGGTGGATCGACTCGAACTGCGCGTGCACGATGGCCGCCTGCGCCAGCGGCAGGACGTCGTCGCGGTTCGCGAAGGCGAACAGGTCGTCGAGGTGCTCGACGACCGTCTCCGGGGGCGGCGGGACGAAGAGGGCGTTGCGCGGCGAGTAGTCGCTGCCGCCGATCCAGTTCTGCGCCGTCCGCACCGTGCCGGCCTTCGACGCCAGGTCGGGGTGGCTGCGGAACAGCGCGTGGTGCGCGCGCAGCACCGCGTCCCGCGTGATCCGCCCGTCGCTGCTGGCGGTCACGATGATGCCCGACAGCGCCTCGGTCGCGGCGGCCATCGAGACCGCGGAGGCGTTCGCGCGCTGCCCCATGAGGGCCTTGCCGTAGTCCGACAGGCTCGCCTCGATGTTCTCGATCTTGCTCGAGGCGATCGACTCGGTGCGCAGCAGCAGCTGGCTCAGCGCCCCCAGGTTGCGTCCGTGCACCTGGTCGAGACGCACGAGGCCGTCGGTCGCGGTCGCCAGCTGGGTGCGCAGGCCGCGGGTGGGCTCGTACGCCTGCTCCGCGATGCGCGGCGGGATCCTGGCGTCGACGAAGCGCACGGCCCGGTCGGCGCGCGGGCCGCGCACCACGCTCTGCCGCCACGCGCGCCGCTCCGTGCCGTGCGGGGGCCAGTCGCCGCCGGCGGGGACGGCTGCCGGATCGAGGGTCGCGGAGGGCTCGGTCACGGACGCCATCCTCCCAGAGGCCGGGCCCCCGCGGGGGCTCAGTCGACGATGCGCAGCACGAGGTCGCGCAGCTCGGGCGGCAGGTGCCCGGCCTCCTCGCGGACGTCGAGACCGAGGTCCTCCGCCAGCCCGAACAGGTCCGCCGCGCGTCCCTCGTCGGCGCGGGTGCCCTGGCCGGTCAGCGTCATCACCCCGGCGGTGAAGGCGGCCCGCTGGTGGCCCCGCTCGGCCGCGCGACGGTAGAGGTCGAGTGCCCGCGCGAGGTCGAACGGGGCGCCCTGGCCCGTCGCGTACCCGACCGCGAGGTTGTGCAGCGCCCGCGGGTGGTCGAGGTCGACCGCCGCGCGCAGGTGCTGGCGCGAGCGGTCGGCGTCGACCGGCACGCCGCCCTGGCCGGACCCGAGCAGGACGGCCAGCTCGAAGTGGGCGTCGGCGTTGCCACGCTCCGCCGCCGTCGTGTGGTCGCGCAGCACCGCCGCCGGGTCCGGGGGGAAGCCGTAGCCGTTGAAGCGCATCCAGCCGCGCAGCACGTGCGCGTCGCCGGAGGGGTCGTCGTACGCCAGCAGCTCGACGCGGGCGGCCGCGGCGCGCTCGAGCGACGCGACGCGCTCGAAGTAGGCCCGCCGCACCCACGTCCAGGCGGCTTCCTCTGAGCCGGCGGCGTCCGCGCGCCGGTACGCCGTCAGCATCACCTCCAGCGCGTCCGGCGGCAGCAGGCCGATGCCGTGGTCGAAGCGGGCGAACGCGTCGCGCAGCCCGTGGCCCGCCGCCAGCAGCCGCTCGGCGCTGGCGCCGCGGTCGGCGATGGCGTCACTGGCCTCGTCGTACGCCCGGTGCCCGCTGCGCCGCGCGGGCTGGGAGGGCTGCTGGGCCGGCTGCTGGGCCGGCTGGGCGGGCGCGGGGGGCTGCTGGGCGGCCGGCTGCTGCGTGCCCGCGCCGTCCTGCACGAACGCCCCGTCGGCGATGCGCACGCGGCCGTCGGCCGCGACCACCCGCTCGGTGCGCGAGCCCGACCACGTCGCGCGGTAGCCGGGCGGGAGCCCGAGGTAGCGCACGAGCTCGGGGCGGCGGCGGTGGACGTCGCGACCCTCCAGCGTCTCCGTGGGGCCCGAGGGCTCGGGCCCGACGCCGACGTACCAGCCCGAGTCCGTGCTGCTCGTCGGCTCGCGGCGTACGAGGTGCACGGCGGGCGTGTCCCACGCGGCGGTCTCGACGGTGATGGTGGCCAGGAAGTTCACGGACTGGCGGCGGATGCCGAGCGCGTCGCACAGGTACTGCTGCTGGTAGAGCGCGTCCAGCGCGGCGTCGACGTTCCAGGTGTTCTTGTCGTTCTCCGGCACCGCGAGGTTCGCGGCCGAGACCCGGAAGCCGTCGTCGACCGCGTGGATGCTGGTCCACCAGAAGCCGAACCACAGGCCCTTGCCGTGCTGCACCCGGTCGGCGGGTTGGCGCGCCCACGCGTCGACCAGCATCTGGCCCCACTTCTCGCGCCCGGCGGTGGTGTCGAGCCAGATCCGGTGCCCGTGCGCCTGCGCGACGCAGGTGACCGTGGCCGGCGGCGTGCTCGGGGTGCTCGGGGTGCTCTGGGTGGTCGAGGCCGGGACGCCCGTCGCCCACCAGCGCACCGCGTCGGCGTTCGCGGGCGGCCAGGGCCGCATCGTGTTGGCGATCGGGTCGAGCGCGTTGACCTGGTCCTCGGTCTCGCCGGCGTTGCGGCCGATGTGCGCGATGTACCAGTGCCCCGGCCCGACCTCCCGGTCGACGCCGACGAGCGCGTAGGTGCCCGTGCCGGCCGCGCGCAGCACGGCCTCGATCTCCTCGGGCGTCGTCGCTCCGAGCCGGCCGCCGAAGATCCGCGCGAGCTCGGCGGGCTCGGGCCCGGTCGGCCCGGCGGTGGACGTCGAGCCGGTGCCCCGCAGCCGCTCCAGCATGGCGACGACCGCGCTCGCCGCGTGGTTGATCGGGCGGGCGGCGAGCCGGTCGGGGTCGGTGCGCGCGCCCTGGGCGTACTCGACGCGCAGCGCCGCAGCGGTGTGGCTGGACTCCCGCACGTAGATGCTGCCGTCGAGGCCCGCGACCAGCTGCGCGCCGCCGCGACCCGGCGTCCACGCGTGCACGACGTCGCCCTCCACGTGGCTGTGGCTCGCCACCGTCGCCTCGTCGAGGCCGAGGACCCGGGCGATGCCGGTCAGGAGGCGGGGATGGGCGGTGGTCCAGGACGTGTCGCGCGCGGGCATGGGGATGGTTGTGCGTCGTAGGGACAGCGGCCAAACCCGAGCGGGTCAACCGGATGGTGGAGTCGCCGAGACGGCCCTCCACCATGGTGCCAACGCGAACGATTGCCCCTGCCTTATGCTGCCCCGCAGGCGGGCCAGCCCACTGCTGCATGGATCGAGAGTTGAGAAGACCGCGGGCGTGGTCGGAATGAGCGATCTATTAGCGCAGCTCGGGCTGAGCGGGGAACTCGGGTGGTTGGAGGCGTGGTGATGACTCAACCAAGCCCTCGAATGAAGGCGTTTGAAGAATTGCCATCGTTCGGCCTCGAGATGGAACCTTTCCGTGCCTACCTCTTGGTGTGGAGTCGCGCATTGCGCCTGAGCGAGATTACGCGCTCTATCGGCATAGAACCCTCTGAGTCGCACGACATCGGCGACCCCAATCCGTACTACGAGAGTGGGAACTACAGGTACGCGTCTTGGAAGTGGGACCTCGATGACGACCGCCGCATCTCGCCCGGCACCGAGGAACTGTCAGAAGCCATCGAGGAGCTGAGCGATGACCTCGCAGACCGTTTGAAGGAACTGGTCAATCGCGGCTGCTTCGTGGAACTTCGGATCGTGCAGGTCTTCGAAGGAGATGTGGAACTGGATGATCCGGGAATTCATCTCACTGCTGCAGCAATTCGCTGGGTAGCCCGCGCGGGCGCGCTGATCGATGTCGATCAATACGTGCCGGGTGGTGACGATGAAGAAGGGAACACTGAGGTGTGACTCAGTGTGCCGTTTGCGTGAGCCGCGGCGCCTCCACTCCTCGACACGAAACTAAACGGTCGCGCCCCCAGCACGCTCCAAGATCGCGTCCAGGTCGAGCCCGGCGGGCAGGGTCCCGAGCGCGTGGCCCCAGTCGCCGGCCAGGCGGGTGGCGCAGTACGCGTCCGCGACCGCCGCCGGAGCGTGGCGCACGAGCTGGCCGGCGGCGAACACGGTCGCGATCCGCTCGGCCACGCGGCGCGCGCGCAGCTCGACGTCGTCGAACGACGTCAGCTCCTTGCGCAGCCGTTCCAGGGCCTCGTCGTAGCGGCGGTCCGCGCCGGTGGCCAGCTCGGCCTCGGCGAGGAACGCGTCGAGGGTCGCCGGCTCGCGCGCGATCGCGCGCAGGGTGTCCAGGGCGGCCACGTTGCCCGAGCCCTCCCAGATCGACAGCAGTGGCAGCTCGCGGTAGATCCGGGCCAGGTCGAAGTCCTCGACGTAGCCGTTGCCGCCCAGGCACTCCAGCGCCTCCCCGGCGGCGACGGGGCCGCGCTTGCACACCGCGTACTTCGTCGCGGCCAGCGCGAGGCGCCGCAGCGCCGCCTCCTGCTCGTCGCCGCGCACGGCGCGGTCGTTGGCCCCGGCCAGGCGCAGCATCGCGGTGGTCGCCGCCTCCGACTCGATGGTGAGGTCGGCGAGCACGTTGCGCATCAGGGGCTGGTCGAGCAGCGGGCGGCCGAACGCGCGCCGGTGCCGGGCGTGGTGGGTCGCGAGGACGAGCGCGGTGCGCATGCCCGTGGCCGAGCCGATCACGCAGTCGAGGCGGGTCATGTTGACCATCTCGACGATCGTGCGCACCCCGCGGCCCTCCTCGCCGACGAGCCAGCCGGTGGCGTGGTCGTACTCGACCTCGGAGCTCGCGTTCGACCGGTTGCCGAGCTTGTCCTTGAGCCGCTGGAACCGCAGGGCGTTGCGCTCGCCGCCGGGCAGCACGCGGGGGAGCAGGAAGCAGGACAGACCGCCGGGCGCCTGCGCGAGGGTGAGGAAGACGTCGGACATCGGGGCGGAGGTGAACCACTTGTGGCCGACCACCACGTAGGTGCCGTCGGGGCGCGGCGTGGCGGTCGTGGTGTTCGCGCGGACGTCGGAGCCGCCCTGCTTCTCGGTCATCGACATGCCGGCGGTGAGACCCGCCTTCGTGGCGGGGTCGCGCAGCCCGGGGTCGTAGGTGCGGCTGGTCAGCAGCGGCTCGAACCGCTCGGCCAGCTCCGGGGCGGCGCGCAGGGCGGGCACGGCGGCGTAGGTCATCGAGATCGGGCAGCCGTGGCCCGCGTCGACGGACCAGGTCATGAACTTGGCGGCTCGGGCGACGTGGGCGCCGGGGCGCTCGTCGGCCCACGGGGCCGCGTGCAGGCCGTGCTCGACCGCCGTGGACATCAGCCGGTGGTAGGCCGGCACGTACTCGACCTCGTCGACCCGGTGGCCCGTCCGGTCGTGGGTGTGCAGGCGTGGTGGCACCCGCTCGGCCAGACGTCCCCACTCCCGCGCCTCCTCGGTGCCGGCGAGGCGGCCGAGGGCGTGGATCTCCGGCAGCGCCCAGGCCGCACCCTCCCGGGTGACGCCCTCGAGGAGGGCGGCGTCGTCCGCCGTGTCGTAGCCGGTCAGCGCCGGGACCTGGTTGAGCACCTCGTGGGTCGCCATGGCGCGACATTACGCTTCGAGTGACAACTGTGTCCAGAAACGTAATCCGTGGCAGGATCGTCGACGTGGAACCCTCCGTCGACCTGCGTCCGCTGAGCGCTCGGTCGGTCGTGCTCAGCCTGCTGCTCGGGGCGCACCCGGCGCGGCTCGACGCGGCCCGCCTGACGGAGGCGGCGGTGGAGCTCGGGGTGCCCATTGCCACGGCGCGCGTGGCGCTGAGCCGCGCGGTGGCCGGGGGCGACCTGCTGCGCGAGGACGGGGCGTACGCACTGGCGCCGCGCCACGTCGCCCGCCAGGCCCGCCAGGACGAGGCCGTGGCGGACCTCGGCCGTCCCTGGGACGGGACCTGGGAGACCGCGGTGGTCGTCGCCTCAGGTCGCTCGGCCTCCGAGCGGGCGGCCCTGCGCACCGCCCTGGCCGCCCGCCGTCTCGCCGAGCTGCGCGAGGGCGTGTGGATGCGGCCGGCCAACCTGCGCCGCGAGGACGACCGCGCGGGAGCCGACGACGGGCTCGAGGTCCTCGAGGCCCGCCCGCGGGACCCTCGCGCCCTCGCCGCGCGGCTGTGGGACCTGCCCGGCTGGGCCGGCGCGGCCGAGGCCTGGGGCGAGCGGCTGCGCGACGCCGCGGAGCCGGGCGTACGCCTCGCTGCCGCGGCCGGGCTCGTGCGCCACCTCGCCACCGACCCCCTGCTCCCGGCCGAGCTGCTCCCGTCCGGCTGGCCGGGCGCGCGGTTGCGCCGGCAGTACGCCGGGTACCGGGGCGAGGTCCGACGGATGCTCGACCGGGCCGCCGCGAGGTGACGGGGCAGCCGTGATCGGTTCCGTCGATCGGGTGATCGCTGTCACTTCTTTGACGTGCCGGTGCGCATCGCGAGACGTTGTCCGAACAACCTGGAGGTGGAGATGAGCTCGCGCGAGGCCCCCGAGGTCGACCCCGTCGACGACCTGAAAGTGACGCCGCCGAAGACGTGGGCCGCAGGCGTGCCCGCCGTGGCGCACGCGTTGAAGTACTCCCTCGGCGAGACCAGCCCGAAGCGCACCGCGCTGACGCTGCTGAACGTCAACCAGACCAAGGGCTTCGACTGCCCGGGTTGCGCGTGGCCGGACCCGAAGGACCGGCACACGAACGAGTACTGCGAGAACGGCGCCAAGCACGTCGCCGACGAGGCCACCACGCGGCGGGTCACCCGCGAGTTCTTCGCGAAGCACTCGGTGGCCGACCTCGACCAGCGCTCCGACCTGTGGCTCAACCAGCAGGGCCGGCTGACCGAACCCGTGGTCAAGCGCCCCGGCGGCACCCACTACGAGCCGATCGGCTGGGACGAGGCGTTCGAGCTGGTCGCCGGCGAGCTCAACGGCCTGGCCACCCCCGACGAGGCGCTCTTCTACGTCTCCGGGCGCATCAACAACGAGGCCGCGTTCCTCTTCCAGCTCTTCGTGCGGGCGTTCGGCACCAACAACCTGCCGGACTGCTCGAACATGTGCCACGAGTCGAGCGGCTCGGCTCTCGGCCAGACGCTGGGCGTCGGCAAGGGCAACGTGTCCCTCGAGGACATCCACGAGGCCGACCTGATCTTCGTCGTCGGCCAGAACCCGGGCACGAACCACCCGCGGATGCTGACCGCGCTGGAGGAGACCAAGCGCAACGGGGGTCGCGTGATCGCGGTCAACCCGCTGCCCGAGGCCGGCCTGATGCGGTTCAAGAACCCGCAGAAGCCGCGCGGCGTGGTCGGTCGCGGCACCGTCATCGCCGACCAGTTCCTGCAGATCCGCCCCGGCGGCGACCTGGCGCTCTTCCAGGCGCTCAACCGGCTCCTGCTCGAGGCCGAGGACGAGGCCCCCGGCACGGTGCTCGACCACCGGTTCATCGAGGAGGACACGCACGGCTTCGAGGAGTTCGCCGCTCACACGCGTCAGGTCGCGTGGGACGACGTGCTGCGGGCCACGGGCCTGACGCGCGAGGAGATCGAGGAGGCGCACCGCGCCGTCCTGTCCAGCAAGAAGGTGATCGTCTGCTGGGCGATGGGCCTCACCCAGCAGAAGCACGCGGTGCCCACGATCCGCGAGATCGTCAACTTCCTGCTCCTGCGCGGCAACCTCGGTCGCCACGGCGCCGGCGTGTGCCCGGTGCGCGGGCACAGCAACGTGCAGGGCGACCGGACGATGGGCATCTGGGAGAAGATGCCCGACGCGTTCCTCGACGCGTTGGGGCAGGAGTTCTCCTTCGAGCCGCCCCGCGACCACGGGTGGGACTCCGTCGACGCGATCCGCGCGATGCGCGACGGGCGCGCCCGTTTCTTCCTCGCGGCCGCGGGCAACTTCGTGCGGGCCGCGCCCGACAGCGAGGTCACCGAGGCGGCGCTGCGCAACTGCTCGATGACGGTGCAGATCTCCACCAAGCTCAACCGCTCGCACACCGTGTGCGGGGAGACCGCGCTGATCCTGCCGACCCTGGGTCGCAGCGACCGTGACGTGCAGGAGTCGGGCGAGCAGTTCGTGACGGTGGAGAACTCGATGAGCGAGGTGCACGTCTCGCGCGGGCGGCTCGACCCGGCCTCGCCGGACCTGCTGAGCGAGGTGGCGATCATCTCGCGCCTGGCCGAGCGGACCCTGGCCGGCCGCGAGGGCGGCGCCGACGTCCCGTGGCGCGAGTTCGAGAAGGACTACGGCCTCGTGCGCGACCGCATCGCGCGGGTCGTCCCCGGGTTCGAGGACTTCAACGAGCGTGTCGTGGCCCCCGGCGGGTTCCGCCTGCCGAACGCGGTCAACGACCGCGTGTACCGCACGGCGAGCGGCAAGGCGGAGTTCACCGCGAACGAGTTCACCGAGCTCGTCGCGCCGCCCGGCCACCTCGTCCTGCAGTCGCTGCGCTCGCACGACCAGTGGAACACCATCCCGTACGCGATGGACGACCGCTACCGCGGCATCCACGACGCGCGTCGGGTGGTGCTCGTCAACGAGGCGGACCTCGCCGAGCTCGGCCTCGCGGACGAGGAGGAGGTCGACATCGTCAGCGTGTGGTCGGACGGGCTCGAGCGCCGCGCCCCGGCGTTCAAGGTCGTGCCCTACCCGACCCCGCGGGGCTCCGCCGCCGCGTACTACCCCGAGACGAACGTGCTGGTGCCGCTCGACAGCGTCGCCGACGTCTCGAACACCCCGACCTCCAAGGGCGTCGTCGTGCGCCTCGAGAAGGTCTCGGTCCCGGTGGGTTGAGAGTCCCGCCTGCACGACGAAGGCCCCCTCGCCGACGGCGAGGGGGCCTTCGTGGTTCCCGGGGGTGGTTCCCCGGGAGCGGTGGGCTCAGCCGGTGAACAGCTGGGTCGCGGCCTTGACGGCGTGGAAGACGCCGTACGCCAGGGGCGCGAGCACCACGGTCCACACCACGGCGATCCGGGCGCGGTAGTCGGTGCGGGGCGCGGCGTGGTGCTGCGACGCGGTGGGCTGGTCGTTCATCGGGCGGCCTCCGTGCTCGGGTCGGTGCTCGGGTCGGTGGAGGAGGGGGACGCAGCGGTTCCCGCGGCGCCGGTGGTGCGGCCGGAGGCCGGCTCGTGCCACCGCTCCGAGACGGGCTTGATGAGCAGGTTGGCCACGAAGCCGACCGCCAGCACGCCGACCATGATCAGCAGCGCCGGCTGGTAGTCCGCGGCGCCGAGCTCACCGGGGTTGCCCTGCGCGTCGAGGACGCCGTTGACGATCAGCGGGCCCAGGACACCGGCGGTCGACCAGGCGGTCAGCAGCCGGCCGTGGATGGCGCCCACCTGGTAGGTGCCGAACAGGTCGCGCAGGTAGGCGGGCACGGTCGCGAAGCCGCCGCCGTAGAAGGAGATGATCACGAAGCAGAACGCGACGAACAGGACCGTCGAGCTCGACCCGACGGTGGCGAGCAGCCCGTAGAGGGCGATGCCGCCGCCGAGGTAGACGATGTAGGTCGGCTTGCGCCCGATCACGTCGGAGAAGCTCGACCAGACGAACCGGCCGCCCATGTTGCCGACCGAGAGCAGCCCGACGAATCCGGCGGCGACGACGACGGTGACCGTCGAGACGCCCGAGCCGTCCCGGAAGAAGTCCTGGATCATGTCGGCGGCCTGCTCGAGGATGCCGATGCCCGCGGTGACGTTGCACAGCAGCACAACCCACAGCAGCCAGAACTGGGGGGTGCGGATCGCGTTCGACGCCGAGACCTGGGCGGTGGTGACCATGGGCTTGGCGCGCACGCTGGCGGGGTCGAAGCCGTCGGGGACCCAGCCGGGCGCGGGGACGCGCACGGTGAAGACGCCGAGCATCATCACGGCGAAGTACGCGATGCCGAGGGTGACGAACAGCTTCGCCACGGCGTCGCCGCCGGGGGAGTCGCCGCCGTAGAGCGCGAGCAGCTCGCGCGAGAGCGGCGCCGCCACCATCGCGCCGCCGCCGAAGCCCATGATGGCCATGCCGGTCGCGAGGCCCGGACGGTCCGGGAACCACTTGATCAGGGTGGAGACCGGCGAGATGTAGCCCAGGCCGAGACCGATGCCGCCGATCACGCCGTAGCCGAGGTAGACGATCCACAGCTGCCCGAGCTGGATGCCGGCCGCCGCGACCAGGAAGCCGGCCGCCCAGCAGCAGGCGGCGGTGAACATCGTGCGGCGCGGACCGACGCGGTCGACCCACGTCCCGAACAGGGCGGCCGAGACGCCGAGCATCACGATCGCGATGGAGAAGATGACGCCGATGGCGGTCAGGCTCGTGTCGAAGTGCTCCACGAGGGCGTCCTTGTAGACGCTCGTGGCGTACGCCTGGCCGATGCACAGGTGGATGGCCAGGGCCGCGGGCGGGATGAGCCAGCGGCTGTAGCCGGGTGGGGCGACCGTGTGCTCACGGTCCAGGAAGGTCAGTGCCACGCGGAGCCATCTCCTCGGCGTTCGGTGCTCGGACGGCCGCGAGGGTGCGCGCGGCCCGTCGAACCTAGAGACGGGTGTGACCCACGTCAAAGAGCGAGAGGCTATGGCGCGATAGCGCGCGGTTATCGCAGTCGTCGCCCGGTGGGCGCCCCGCTCACCCGTCCCGCGGAGGTACGCCCGGCAGCGCGGCGGCCGTGGGCACCCGGCGTACCACCTCGTGCTCGAGGGCGCGTTGCACGTCGATGCGGGAGGCGACCTCGACCAGCGCACGCGCCAGGGTCGTCTCGGGCCGACGCGCGGAGAGCACCAGGCCGACGTGGTAGCCGCGGGCCGGGTCGGGCAGCGGTCGCACCCGCAGGCCGTCGGGCAGCGCGACCCCGAACAGCCAGGTCTGCGGCACGATGCTCGCCAGGTCGAGCGCGGCGACGTGCGCGAAGATCGCCGAGATCGTGTCGGTCTCGACGACCACGTCGGCGTGCGCGCCCGCCTCGCCGAGGAAGCCGTCGACGATGCGACGGTTCTGCATCTCGGCGGGCAGCAGGCACAGCGGCACGGCGCCGGCGTCGCGCCAGGTGACCTCCTCCAGTGCGGCCAGCGGGCCGTCGTCGCGGGTGAGCAGCAGGTAGCGCTCGCGGTAGAGCGGCACGGTGCGCGTGTGGCCGAGGGGCTCGCCGTCGACGTAGGTCATGCCCACGTCGAGCGTCAGGTCGTCGAGCTCGGCGACGATGTCGCGCGAGTTCATCGAGCGCAGCGAGAAGTGAAGGTGCGGCTGGTCGGCACGCAGCGGACCGGTCAGCAGCGACGCGGCGCTGAGCGCCGTGGGTATCGCGCCGATGCGCAGGGTGCCGGTGAGGTGGCTGCCCATCACCTGGATCCGGTGGTCCAGGTCGCGGCGGTCGGCCAGGACCCGCTGCGCCCAGCGCAGCACCTCCTCGCCCTCGGTGGTGAGGCCGTCGAAGCGCTGCCCCCGGCTGACGATCTGCACGCCCAGCTCGGACTCGAGCTTGCGGATCCCCGCGGAGAGCGCGGGCTGCGAGACGCCGCACTCCTGCGCCGCGCGCCCGAAGTGGCCCTCGTGCGCCAGGGCGGCGAGGTACTCCAACTGGCGCAGCAGCATGGCGTCATGGATACCAGAGCGGGTGGGCTCAGTCCTCGCGGCGGCTCCAGAACGTGCCGTCCAGCCCGTGCTCGCGCAGGTGCTCCTCAAAGGAGGCGGCGTCGGGGAACCGGGTGACGACCGCGTCCAGCAGGTCGGCGGGCGCGACGCCGAGCAGCGCGCCCAGGCGCGCCGTCTGCCCGGCGTCGAGGCGCCGCGCCCACTCGTACTCCCCGCCGCCGAGCACCTGGCCCTCCATCACGAACCCGCCGTCGGTCAGCGTGCGGACGGCGCAGTGCACCGAGCGGCCGGCGACCCTCCGGTCCTCCAGCGTCCGGCTCGCCACCACCAGCTGCGGGTCCACGCTCCCGCCGACCCGTCAGCCGAGGACGCGCGGTCGGCGCCACTCCTCGCCCCGCACGTGCTCGGCGAGGAACGCGAAGACGGTCTCGTACCAGACCTTGGCGTGCTGCGGCGCCAGGATCCAGTGGTTCTCGTCGGGGAAGTAGAGGTAGCGGTGCACCATCGACCCGTCGGCGTCCGCGAAGTGCTGCGCCAGCTCGGCCCACAGGCGGTTGCCCTCGCCGATCGGCACGCGGTAGTCGCGGTCGCCGTGGATGACCAGCAGCGGCGTGCTGATGTTCTCGACGAAGCGGTGCGGGGAGTTCTCGACCAGCCCCTCGGCGTCGAAGAGCTGGTCCCAGTAGGGCGCGCCGTCGGTCGTGCCGCGGAACTGGTCGAGCGCCCACAGGCTCGCGTGGGTGACGATCGCGTCGAAGCGGTCGGTGTGCCCGGCCACCCAGTTCGCCATGTAGCCGCCGAACGAGCCGCCCATCGCCGCCGTGCGGTCGGCGTCGATCTCGGGCCGGGACTCGACGGCGTCCGTGATCGACATCAGGTCGGTGTAGGGCGCGCCGCCCCAGGCGTTCCAGCCGCGCGCGATGAAGTCCAGGCCGTAGCCGGTCGAGAGCGCGGGGTCGGGCAGCAGCACGGCGTACCCCTGCTGCACCGCCAGCTGCGCGCACCAGCGCCAGCTCCACGCGTTCCAGCTGTTCAGCGGCCCACCGTGGATCCACAGCAGCAGCGGTGCGGGCGTCTCGGCCGAGGCTCCCGGAGGGGTGAGCAGCCAGCCGCGCACCCGGGCGCCGTCGTCGGCCGTCGTCTCGACCTCGGTCATCGCGCCGACCGGGGCCGGCGGGGGAGCGGGCGTCGCGAGCGGCGTGACGGCCCCGTCGGAGTCGATCCGGACGGGGTGCGGCGCCGTCTGCCAGTTCGAGCGCAGGGCGACCAGGCCGCCGTCGGGGGCCACGGCGACCTGGGTGTAGGCGAAGTCGTCGTGCGTCAGCTGCTGCACCTGCGCGGCGGGGTCGCCGAGGTCGACCCGGAAGACCGGGGCGCGGCCGTCGGAGTCGGCGACGACGACGAGCGAGGCGTCGTCGGGAGCGAAGTGCAGCTCGGCCGGCCAGCGGTCCCAGCCCACGGCGACCTGGTGGTGCTCGGAGCCGTCGACGCCGATCACCCAGATCTCCTGGTCGGCGGGTCCGGCCGGGCTGGGCATCCGCGAGCGGACGTAGGCGATGCGGCGCCCGTCGTTGCTGACGGTGGGCGACTCGGCGTACACGCCCTCCTCGTCGACCAGCGGCGTCGTCGTGCCGGTGCGCACGTCGATCGTCACGATCGCGTGCCGGTCCTCCCAGCCCTGGGCACGACGCAGCGCGGCGACCAGCAGGGTGCCGTCGGGGGTCAGGGCCGCGCCGGCGGTGTCGGCGCTGCGACCCGGGTGGGGCGTGAGGTCCGCGGGACGCGGCAGGTGCGCGGGGTACGCGTGGTCGGCGGCGCCCGAGGGGCCGGACCCGCTGGAGCCGCCGGGCTCGTCGGAACCGTCGGAGGCGTCGGTGTCGCCCTCGTCGTCCGGGTCGCCCGTCGGGGCGACCGGGTCGACGCCCAGGTCGGCGGTGCCGAGGGTCAGCAGGTGGGGCTCCTCGGGACCGAGGTCGTGGTCCCAGTAGCGCACCGGGTAGCGCTCGTGGAGGATCGCGCTGACCTTCTTGCGCGCCCGCTCGGCCCGCAGGGCAGCGTCCTCCTCGAGGGTCGAGGCGCCCGGGAGCAGGGAGGCGCCGAGCACGACCTGGTCGCCCGCGCGCGCGACGGCCGCGACGCCGTCCACGCCGCCGGCCAGGGCGGTCACCGGACGCGCCTCGCCGCCGGCGGCCGGCAGCACCCACAGTTGCGCCACGGGCTTGCCGTCCTGCTCGGGCCCGCCGCTGCGCCGGCGGCGCGAGGTGAAGACGAGGTCCCCGGAGCCCGTCCACGCGGCGCTCGACTCGCCCGTGCTGCTGCGCGTGAGCCGGCGCGCGGTCCCGGAACCGTCGGCCGCGACCTCCCACAGCGAGCGCGCGTAGGTGGTGCGGTCGGACGAGAGCGTGGCGAGCGTGAGGGCGACGCGTCGCCCGTCGGGCGACAGCGCGAGGCCCTCGACGCGGGGCAGCGCGACGAAGTCGTCGAGGGAGGCGAACGGGGTGGGGGCGGGGTCCGAGAGGGTCACCCGCCCAAACTATCGAGCCCGTCCGGCGGGGAACAGGAGCGGGGCGCACCGGAGCCCCGGGGCGTCGCGGTCGGGCTGGTCCGCTCGGCGATGCTGGTCGGGTGCAGGACTTCCTCGACCGCGTCCTCGGCGACAGCGTCACGCCCCAGCCCCCGCTCGACGAGCGGGCCGCGCTCGCGGCCGTCGCGCTGGCGGCCGTGCTGGTGCTGTGGCGCCCGGCGTGGCGGCGTACCCGTCACCTCGTCACCATCGCCCACGAGGGCGGCCACGGCGTCGCCGCGCTCCTCGCGGGCCGGCGGCTCTCGGGCATCCGGCTGCACCGCGACACCTCGGGCCTGACCGTCTCGCGGGGCCGCCCGACCGGGCCGGGGATGGTCGTCACGGCGTTGGCGGGGTACGTCGCACCCAGCGTCCTCGGTCTGGTCGCGGCCTTCATGGTCTCCCGCGGGTACGCCGTCGGTGCGCTGTGGGTGGCCCTCGCGCTGCTCGCCCTCCTGCTGCTGCAGATCCGCAACTTCTTCGGTCTCTGGGCCGTGCTCGTCGCCGGGAGCGGCGTGTTCGCCGTGTCCTGGTGGGCGCCGGCGCCGCTGCAGGTGGCCGTCGCCACCGCGGCGACCGCGTTCCTGCTGCTCGCCGCGCCGCGGCCGGTGCTCGAGCTCCAGGCGCAGCGCCGGGCGGGCCGCGCCCCGCACTCGGACGCCGACATGCTGGCCCGCCTCACCCCGCTGCCCGGCGGGTTCTGGGTCGCCGTCTTCCTGGTCGTCACCGGTGCGGCGGCGCTCGGTGGCGGTGCGCTGCTGTGGCAGGCCGCGTCTTGAACCCGCGACCTACGGTTCCGTCCATGAGCGAAGACCAGCTGCAGCCATCGGACACCCTGGACGACCGCGGCGTCGACGACGTCCTCGACGAGGGCTTCTCCCCGCCGGAGCGCCTGCGCGGCTCGAACCTCAAGGACGTCACGCCGGCCGGGGAGCTGGAGGGCGAGACGATCGACGAGCGCGAGCGGCAGGAGGAGCCCGAGGTCTGGGACGGCCTGCAGGAGGAGCTCGACGCCGACGTCGTCGACGGGCCCGTCGGCGGTGAGGTCGGCGGGGAGCGCACCGGCCGCCTGCTCGCGCCCGACGAGGGCACGGGCACGGACGTCGACAGCGGCGCGTACGCCACCGACGAGGGCATCGACGGCGCCGGGGCCAGCGCCGAGGAGGCCGCGATGCACACGATCGACCCCGACGACGTCTGAGCCGTCCGGGCCGACCCCCCCGCGCCCGACGCGCACGCGACGGCGCACCCGGCGCCGGCCCACCTCCTAGGCTGGCCGACGACGGGTGCGCCGTGCGCCCGAGGAACAGGAGCCCTCCGGTGAGCGCGGACACCTTCATCGCCCCCGGGTCCGCCGAGGCCGACCTCGTGCGGCGGCGCGACCTCAACCGCATGCGCGCGGTGGCCACGGGCCTGCTCGTCGCCGCGGCGGTCGTCTACGTCGCCACCCACGGGCAGGACGGCTTCTGGGGGTTCGTCAACGCCGGCGCCGAGGCGTCGATGGTGGGCGCGATGGCCGACTGGTTCGCCGTCACCGCCCTCTTCCGCCACCCGCTGGGACTGCCGGTGCCGCACACGGCGCTGATCCCGCGCCGCAAGGACGACCTCGGCCGGGGGCTGCAGGAGTTCGTGCGGGAGAACTTCCTCGCCGAGCCGGTGCTGCGCGAGCGCGTCGGCGCCGTGGAGCCGAGCCGCCGGGTGGGCGAGTGGCTCGCCGATCCCGCCCACGCCCGCCGCGTGGTCGAGGAGGTCTCGGACGTGGCCGTGATCGCGCTCGGCAAGGTGCGCGACGAGCACGTGGCCGAGGTCGCCGAGACGGTGCTGCTGCCGCGCTTCCGCGAGGAGCCGATCGCTCCGCTCGCCTCGGCCCTGCTGACCGAGATGGTCGAGGACGACCTGCACCACGGTCTGGTCGACCTGACCCTGGCCGAGCTGCTGCGCTGGCTGCGGGCCAACGAGGAGACCTTCACCGAGGTGCTCGTCGAGCGCGCCCCCTGGTGGTCACCGCCCAGGCTCAACGACGCCGTCACCCAGCGCATCCACCAGGAGGCCATCCGCTGGGTCGAGGACATCCAGGCCGACCCCGAGCACCGCGCCCGCCAGGCCTTCGACTCGATGCTGCACCAGCTCGCCCACGACCTCGCCCACGACCGCGCCACCGCGGAGCGCGCGGAGCGGCTCAAGCTGCGCGTGCTGGACCACCCGCAGGTGGTGGCGACCGGCGTCTCGCTGTGGAAGGCCTTCCAGCGGGCCCTCGTCGCCGGGCTCGAGGACCCCGCCAGCCTCCTGCGCGTACGCCTCGAGCACGAGCTGGTCGCGTTCGGCCGCCGGCTCGGCACCGACGCCGAGCTGCGCGCCCGCATCGACGGTGCGGTGGCGAAGGGCGTCGTGTTCGCCGTCGGTCGCTACGGCGAGGAGCTCACCGGCGTGATCACCTCGACCATCGAGCGCTGGGACGGCAAGGAGGCCGCCCGCAAGATCGAGCTGCACGTGGGCCGCGACCTGCAGTTCATCCGGATCAACGGCACCGTGGTCGGCGGTCTCGTCGGCGTCCTGATCCACACCATCTCGGTGCTGATCGGCTGAGCGGCGGTGGGAGGATGTCCCGCGTGAGCGAGCCCTTCGACGTCCCGATCCGCGACGAGGTCATCCGCCTCGGCCAGTTCCTCAAGCTCGCCAGCCTGGTGGAGTCCGGAGCCCAGGCCAAGCCGGTGATCGCCGACGGCGCCGTGCAGGTCAACGGCGAGGTCGAGACGCGCCGCGGTCGGCAGCTGCAGCGCGGCGACGTGGTGACCCTCGGGGGCGCGAGCGCCCGGGTGGTCGACGAGGAGGGGTACGACGACGGCCTGCCCTGGTGAGGACAGGCCGTCGCGCGGTGGTGCGGTGCGGAACCGGGGTCAGGAGACCTTGAGCAGGTCCACCACGAAGATCAGTGTCTCGCCCGGCTTGATGACGCCGCCGGCGCCACGGTCGCCGTAGCCCAGGTGCGGCGGGATCACGAGCTGGCGGCGGCCGCCGACCTTCATGCCCTGCACGCCGTTGTCCCAGCCGGCGATGACCTGGCCCGCGCCGAGGCGGAACTGCAGGGGGGTGCCGCGGTTGTAGGAGGCGTCGAACTCCTCGCCGCTCGAGTGCGCGACGCCGACGTAGTGCACCGACACGGTGTCGCCGGCCTTGGCCTCGTCGCCGTCGCCGACGGTCACGTCGGTGACCACGAGGTCGGTCGGGGGTTCGGGGTCGAAGAAGTCGATCTCGGGCTTGTCCATGCGCCGAAGCCTAGCGAGGGGCCGGGTGCGTCGGGCCGGGCGGCTCGGGGGCTCAGCCGCCGCTGACGTACGCGTCCAGCTGGTCGCGCTCGAAGGCCAGCTCGTCGATGCGCGCCTTGACCACGTCGCCGATGCTGACGATCCCGGCCAGGGCGTCACCGGCGACGACGGGCACGTGGCGCACCCGGTGGCGGGTCATCACGCCCATGAGGTCGGCCGTCGTGTCGTCGGGGGAGCAGGTCTGCACGGTCGTGGTCATCACCTCGCCCACGGTCAGCTCGAGCAGTCCGGCCGGGTCGGCCGTCTCCGCCAGCCGCCGGACCACGTCGCGCTCGCTCACCACCCCGGCGACCGGCGTGGCGTCGGTGCGCACGACGACCGCACCGATCCGGTGGCGGGCCAGCAGGGCGAGCAGCTCGCCCACGGTCGCGTCCGGGGTCAGCGTCACGACCGCGTCGCCCGCCTGCATCACGTCCTGGATCCGCATGGTCGCCTCCGTACGTCCGCGCCTGAGGGGTCGGAGCGACGACTCTAGGTGTGACCGGGGTCACACGGGAAGGGCGAGGGGCTCAGACGGAGCGCAGGCGCGTCACCGAGCCGCCCGCGAACGGCGGGTCGTCCGGGTCGTCGCCGCTCGAGCTGCCGAGGAAGCCCAGGGCCGGCTCGTGCAGGTGGGTGTTGCTCGCGATCGCGTTGCCGCCCCACGGACCCTCGGTGCCGTCGAGGCTGGTGAACGTGCCTCCGGCCTCCCGCACGATCACGTCGAGCGCGGCCATGTCGTAGGTCTCGAGCTCGGGCTCGGCGGCGAGGTCCACGGCGCCTTCGGCGAGCAGCATGTAGGACCAGAAGTCCCCGTACGCCCGCGTGCGCCAGACCCGGCGCGACAGCGCGAGGAAGTCGTCGAGACGCCCCCGCTCCTCCCAGCCGCCGAGCGAGGAGTAGGACATCGACGCGTCGCCGAGGTCGCGCACGTCCGAGACCGCGCAGCGGGTGGCCTTGAGCAGCGACTTGCCGGTCCACGCGCCGTGGCCCGCCGCCGCCCACCAACGACGCTGCAGGGCCGGCGCCGAGACCACGCCCGCCACGATCACGCCATCGACCTCGAGGCCGATGAGGGTGGCCCACACCGGCACGCCGCGCACGAAGTTCTTGGTGCCGTCGATCGGGTCGATGATCCAGCGGCGACCGCTCCCGGCGGTGCCGGCCGTCGCGCCCTCCTCCTCGCCGAGGATCGCGTCGCGGGAGCGGATCCGTCCGAGCTTGGCGCGCACGGCCGACTCGACGGCCCGGTCGGCGTCGGTCACCGGGGTCATGTCGGGCTTGCTCACGACGTGCAGGTCGGCCGCCCTGAAGCGGTCGAGGCTGATCGAGTCGGCGTCGTCGGCGAGCAGGTGGGCGAGGCGGAGGTCGTCGGTGTGGTCGGCTCCGTCAGCGAGTGCCATGGCGCTCAGGCTAGGCCACCGACGGCGCCGCTGCCGATCGGCACCACGACGCTGAGCGGGTCCATGGTCTCGCCCGGGGCGTAGACGTCGTTGAACAGCGCCGCCCCCTGCGCGGTCAGTCGCACGTCGTCCGAGGTCCACAGCTCGACGCCGTCGGCGCGGGCCTCGGCGCTGACCTGCTCGCGCAGGGTCAGCTCCGCGAGCGGTACGCGCGGTGCGCCCTCGGCGCCGTGGGGGTCCTCGATGCTGAGCAGGGCCCCCGTCGGTCCCACCTCGACCCAGGGTGCGGCCAGGCGCACGAACATCATCCCGCCGTGCCCGGCGAAGCGGACGTCGCCGAGGAAGGCCCAGGCGCGGGCGCTGCCCGGGGCGGGGGCCTCCGGCGGCGTGGGGGCCAGCGCGTACAGCACCTCGGTGGCGCCGACCGGCACCGCTCCGTCCGACACGGACCCCTTGCCGCCGGGGCTGCGGCGCACGTACTCGACGAACGACGCCTTGACGCCCCAGCGCAGGCCGTGGGGCGGCGCGCCGCTCGGGGTGTCGGGGATGTCCGGGAGCTCCGGGGACGACGTCATGGGCCGATGATTCCATGCGCAGGAATCCTGGGCCAGGTTCCGCCGCTCAGACGTCGCTGTTCTCGCGCGCGGCCAGCACACGGCGGAAGGAGGAGACCCGGTCGGGGTCGGCCTCGCCGCGGCCGACCGCCTCGTCCAGCCCGCACTCCGGCTCGCCGCTGCCGTGCGTGCAGCCGCGCGGGCACTCCTCCGTCATCTCGTCGAGGTCGGGGAACGCCTCGATGAGGTGCTCGGGACGCACGTGGGCGAGCCCGAACGACCGGATGCCGGGGGTGTCGACGATCCAGCCGTCCCGGCCCGCGGGGCCGTCGGGGAGGGCGAGCATGTGCGCCGACGTCGAGGTGTGCCGGCCGCGACCGGTGACGTCGTTGACGCGTCCGACCTCCCGGTCGGCGCCCGGCACCAGCGCGTTGACGAGGGTGGACTTGCCGACGCCGCTGTGCCCGACCAGCACGCTCGTGCGGCCCGCGAGCCGCGTGCGTACCTCGTCCAGGTCCGCCCCGCGACGGGTGACCACCCACGGCACCCCGAGGGACCGGTACGTCGAGAGGAGGTCGTCGGGGGAGGCCAGGTCCGCCTTGGTGAGCACGAGCAGCGGGGCCATGCCGGCGTCGTACGCCGCGACCAGCGCGCGGTCGATGAGGCCCGGCCGCGGCTCGGGGTCGGCGATGGCCGTGACGACGACCAGCTGCTCGGCGTTGGCGACGATCACGCGCTCGTAGGGGTCGTCGTCGTCGGCGGTGCGCCGCAGCACGGTGCTGCGCTCGTCGACCAGGACGATGCGGGCCAGGGCTCCGTCGGCGCCCGACGTGTCGCCGACGAGCCGGACGCGGTCGCCGACCACGACGGCCTTGCGGCCCAGCGGGCGGGCCTTCATCGCGGTGACGGGGCGGGCCTCGGGGCCGGTGTGGGGGCGGTCGTCGAGGAGGACGGTGAACCGTCCGCGGTCGACGCGGACGACGCGGCCGGGCTCGGCGTCCTCGAAGGCGGGCCGGTCCTTGGTGCGGGGGCGGGTGCGACGCCGCGGGCGCTCGTAGTGCTCGTGGTCGTTCTCGTCGTACCCGCGGGCCACCCGGCTCAGCCCCGGCCGCTCGGGGTCGTCACGGCGCTCCAGGCGCCGGCGAAGTCCGGGAAGGTCTTGGCCGTCGTGGCGACGTCCTCGACGAGAACGCCCGGGACGGCCGCGCCCACGACGACGGCCGCGTGCGCCATCCGGTGGTCGGCGTAGGTGTGGAACACGCCGCCGCGCAGCGTGGCCGGACGCAGTGCGAGGCCGTCGTCGGTCTCGGTCACGTCGGCGCCGAGACCGCCGAGCTCGGTGGCCAGCGCCCGCAGGCGGTCCGTCTCGTGGTGGCGGATGTGCGCGACGCCGCGCAGGACCGACGGGCCGTCGGCCAGGGCCGCGAGCGCCGCGACGACCGGCGTCAGCTCGCCGACGTCGTGCAGGTCCACGTCGACCCCGGCGAGGCGGTCGGGCCCCTGGACGCGGAGGCCGTCGGTGGTGCGCTCGATCGTGCAGCCGAACGCCGCCAGGATCTCGCGCAGCGCGTCCCCGGCCTGGGTCGTCGCGGCGGGCCAGTCGCGCACCGTGACGCTCGAGCCGGTCGCGGCGGCCAGCGCGAGGAAGGGCCCCGCGTTGGAGAGGTCCGGCTCGATGAGGTCGTCGACGGCCCGCACGACGCCCGGTGCCACCTGCCACCGGTTCGCGTCGGAGTCGTCGACCTCGACCCCGTGGCGCCGCAGGGCGGCGACCGTCATCTCGATGTGGGGCAGGGACGGCACCGGCTTGCCCTCGTGCACCACGTCGACGCCCTGCTCGTAGGTGGCACCCGCCAGCAGCAGCGCGGAGACGAACTGCGACGACGCCGACGCGTCGATCTGCACCCGTCCGCCGCGCACGGTGCCGGTTCCAGCGATCGCGAAGGGCAGCGCGCCGCGCCCGTCGTCGCGCACGTCGACGCCGAGGCCGCGCAGGGCGGTGAGGATCTCGCCGATGGGGCGCTGGCGCATGTGCGGGTCGCCGTCGAAGGAGACGACCCCGGTGGAGAGACCGGCGATCGGCGGGACGAACCGCATGACGGTCCCCGCCAGGCCGCAGTCGACGGCCGCGTCGCGGTCGAGAACGCCGGGCCGCACGGTCCAGTCGGGCCCGCTGGCGTCCACCTCGGAACCCAGGGCCGTGAGTGCCGCCGCCATGAGGAGCGTGTCGCGCGAGCGCAGCGCACGGCGCACCACCGACGGCCCGTCGGCGACGGCCGCCAGGACCAGCGACCGGTTCGTCAACGACTTGCTGCCCGGCAGGTCGACGGTCACGTCGAGCCGCTCGGAGACGTGCGGCGCGGGCCAGAGGTCGTCGGTCGTCACGGGCGGCAGGCTACCGGCAGCGGGACGCGCGCCGCCGGGGCGCCGCAGCGGCCCCGGCGACGCCGGCCTCAGGTCAGCTGCGCCTTGGCCAGCTTGGCCTCGCGCTTGGCGCTCTTCGCCAGGGTGCGGGCCTCGCGCTGGGCGTCCTTGGCGGCCCGGCGGGCGCGCCAGGCGAGACCGGGCTTGCCGTCGGTGTCGACCGCGGCGAGGAGCAGGCCGCCGAGCAGCGAGACGTTCTTGAAGAAGTGGACCTGCTGGTTGCCCTTCGCCGCCGGGTCCGTCTCCTCCCAGAAGGGGTGGCCGGCCAGCGTGGTCGGCACGAGGGTCGCGGCGAGGACGGCGGCCGAGGCGCGGGGGGCCTTGCCGGTCGCGAGGCCGGCTGCGGCGACCAGGTGCACGGCCGCGTTGAGGCGCACCAGCGTCAGGGCGTCGCTCGGCACGGGGGCGCCGGCCTTCTGCGCCTTGGGGACGAGCTTGTCGGTCACCTTGGCGGCGCGCGGGGCGATGGCCTCCGCGTTGCGCAGCGCGTTCACTCCGCCGACGGCGAACATGGTGGCCAGCAGGGGACGGGCGATGAGTCGCGTCACGGTCATGGCCCCTTCCTACACGATCGCGCCACGCCCACCCAGGGGTCCGCACGGCGGCGCGGGACTACCCTGGCGGGCATGTGCGGCCGCTACGCCTCCAGCCGGGAGCCCGACGACCTCGTGGACGAGTTCGGCGTCGCCGAGACCGTGCTGGCCGAGCCCCTCGCGCCGAGCTGGAACGTCGCGCCGACCGACGCGGTGTACGCGGTGCTCGAGCGCCCCGCGAAGCCCGAGGAGGGCATCGACGGGCCGCGTCGCCAGCTGCGCGCGTTGCGCTGGGGACTGGTCCCGTCGTGGTCGAAGGACGCGAAGATCGGCTCGCGGCTGATCAACGCGCGGATGGAGACGGTCGCGGAGAAGCCGTCCTTCCGCCGTGCGTTCGCCGCGCGCCGCTGCCTGCTGCCGGCGGACGGCTACTACGAGTGGTACGTCACCGAGCAGACCGACGCGAAGGGCAAGCCGGTCAAGCAGCCCTACTTCATCCGGCCCGACGACGGCGGCACCCTCGCGATGGCCGGGCTCTACGAGATCTGGCGCGACCCCGACCGCGGCGACGACGACCCGGACCGGTTCCGCTGGACCTGCACCGTCATCACGACGGAGGCGACCGACGACCTGGGACGGATCCACGACCGGATGCCGCTGATGGTCGGCCCCGGGGTCCGTGACGACTGGCTCGACCCGACCGCGTCGGGCCACGAGCTGCTGGACCTCCTGGAGCCCGCGGTGCCCGGGCGGCTGACGGCGTACCCGGTCTCCACCGCGGTCTCCAACGTCCGCAACGACGGCGCCCACCTGGTGGACCCGCTGCCGCTGGAGGAGGGATGAGCAGCTCGCTCGACGTCCCCGCGGTGGAGGTACGCCCGGTGGCCACGGCCCACGGCGAGGCGCGGCTGCACCGCAACCCGGCGCTCGGGCGGCCGCTCGCGACGCTGCTCCTGGGCCACGGCGCGGGGAACGGGGTCGAGATGCACGACCTCGCCGGTCTCGCCGACGCCCTGCCCGCCCAGGACGTCGGGGTCGTGCGCCTCGAGCAGCCCTGGCGGGTCGCCGGCCGCAAGGTGGCCACGGCGCCGCCCACCCTGGACGTTGCGCTCGAGGCGGCGGTCCGCGCGCTGCCGGCCGACGACCTCGCGGCGCCGCTGGTGCTGGGCGGCCGTTCCGCCGGTGCACGCTCGGCGGCACGCTGCGCCGGCCGGCTCGGGGCGGCGGGCGCGGTCCTCATCGCCTTCCCGCTGCACCCGCCCGGGCGTCCCGAGAAGTCGCGGCGGGCGGAGCTCGACGCGCTCGTCGACGCCGGGGTGCCCACGCTCGTGGTGCAGGGCGAGCGCGACGCGTTCGGCGGGCCGGACGAGCTGGCGACCGCCTACGGCGGTGAGCTGCCGGCCGGCGTCGACCTGGTGGTGGTGCCCGACGCCGACCACGGTCTGAAGGTGCGCCGCAGCGCCGGGATCACGGTCGAGGACGTGCGCGCGCTCGTCGTCGAGGCCGTGCTCGAGTGGATCGTGCGCGAGGTCGGTGGCCCGGGCGCGACCGTGGAATAGCCGCCCGGGCTCCGTCGTTCTGGTCCGTGCCGCCGACACGAGGTGAGAGCGGCAGGAGGAGGAGCCGATGCTGGTGTGCGAGGAGCGCCCCGTGACGAGCGGGAGCGCGACCGTGACGGGACCCGTGACGATCGCCGGGGTCAGGCGTCGCGGAGTAGTCTCGGGCGCGATGACTGACGAGACCGCAGCGGGCAGCCCGGACGACGTGCAGACCGTCGACCCGGCGACCGAGACCGACGAGGAGCGGGGAGAGCGCTTCGAGCGCGACGCCCTGCCGTTCCTGGACCAGCTGTACTCGGCGGCGCTGCGGATGACCCGCAACCCCGCGGACGCCGAGGACCTCGTGCAGGAGACCTTCGCGAAGGCGTACTCCGCGTTCCACCAGTTCCGCCCGGGCACCAACCTGAAGGCGTGGCTGTACCGCATCCTCACGAACACGTTCATCAACTCCTACCGCAAGAAGCAGCGCGAGCCGCAGCAGTCGATGGCGGAGGACGTCGAGGACTGGCAGCTGGCGCGCGCCGAGTCGCACACCTCGTCCGGCCTGAAGTCGGCCGAGCACGAGGCGCTCGAGCACCTGCCCGACAGCGAGGTCAAGGACGCCCTGCAGCGGCTGCCGGAGGAGTTCCGGCTCGCCGTCTACCTGGCCGACGTCGAGGGGTTCCCCTACAAGGAGATCGCCGAGATCATGGACACGCCGATCGGGACCGTGATGTCGCGCCTGCACCGCGGCCGGCGCCAGCTGCGCGACATGCTGGCCGACTACGTCCGGGTCCACGACCTCGTCGCCGCCGACACGGTCGGTGCCGCCCTCGAGAAGGGGGGAGCGCGGTGAGCGCCGAGCACGACCACGAACACGAGGCGGAGAGCTGCGCGGACTACCTCGAGCGGATCATCTACCTGATCGACAACGAGCTCGACGAGACGGACTGCTCCATCGTGCAGGCCCACCTCGACGAGTGCGGGCCGTGCCTGCGCAAGTACGACCTCGAGCGCACCGTCAAGGCGGTCGTCGCGCGCTCGTGCAAGGAATCGGCGCCGGAGTCGCTGCGCAGCCGGGTGCTGGTGCAGATCCGCGAGGTCCGCGTCCGCATCACGGAGTGACGAGCGGCGGTCGGGCCGGATTCGCCGCCGACCGCCTCATCTGAGAAGATGCCCGCTGGCCCTGGGAGACCGACCTCGGGCCGAGGATGTCGAGGAGGACCCATCATGGGCAAGACCGGCCGCAAGCGCCGCGCTCGCAAGAAGAAGGGCGCGAACCACGGCAAGCGCCCCAACGCCTGAGCGCCGCGACGCACACCGTCGCCACCCCCGGAGCCTGACGGCCCGGGGGTGCGTTGCTTCCCGGGGGTTTTCCGGGACCGTCAGGATGGGCCCATGAGTCCCTCCACCGGCGCCGGGTCCACCGAGGTCGAGGCGCGGCTGCGCTTCACCGTCACCGACGACGACACCGCGGAGGCGGTCGGCTCCGGGAGCCTGCCCGTGCTCGGCACCCCGCGGCTGCTCGCCTGGTGCGAGGCCGCGACGGTGGCGGCGCTCGCCCCCGGCATGGCCCAGGGCGCCTCCAGCGTCGGCACGCGCGTCGAGCTCGAGCACCGCGCCGCCAGCCCCGTGGGCGCCGAGGTCGAGGTCCACGCCGCCCAGTCCTACGTCGACGGCCGACTCGTCCGCTTCACCGTCGCCGTCCGCGAGGTGCTCGCCGCGGCGGAGGGCGAGAACGGCCCTGCCGACCAGCTCGGCAAGGTGCTCGCCACGGGCGAGGTCACCCGCGTCGTCGTCGACGCGGAGCGGTTCCTGCGCCGGCTCTGAGCGGAGCCCGCCTCCTCAGAACCGCAGCGCGAACGCTCGCAGGGCCACGCCCGGGACGGGCGACCAGTCACGCTCGGGGTCGCGCTCGAAGCCCACGCCCGCGTAGAGCGCGTGCGCCCCCGTCTGCTCCGGCAGCGAGCAGAGCGCGACCCCGCCGCGCCCCTCGGCGCGTGCGAGGTCGAGGCACTGCGCGACCAGGGCGCGCGCGACACCGCGGCCCTGGTGCGCCGGGTCGACGGCGAGCATCCGGAACTCGCCCTCGTCGTCGCGCCCGACCTCGCGCCACGGGGAGCCGTCGGGGCACCAGGTGACCGAGCCGACGGCGACGCCGTCCAGCTCCGCGACCCACACCTCGGCCTCCCGCGCCCGGGTCGCGACGTCGCGCAACCGGTCGGCGTACGGGTCCTCCCGGCCCAGCAGGAACGGGGCGTACGCCCGCACCGTCAGCTCCCCGACGGCCGCGACCTCCCCGGCGTCCTCCGCCCGCAGGGGCCTCACCAGCACCACGCGCGGCCTCAGATGCCGAAGGTGTTGCGGGGGTAGGCGGCCTCCACGTCGGTGATGACGTTGACCAGGTACGGCACCCCCGACGCGAACGCGCGGTCGATGGCCTCGCCGATCCGGCGCGGGTCCGTGACGGTCTCGCCGGCGCCGCCGAGCGCCGTGACCACGGAGTCGTACGCCGTGCGCGGCGCCAGGTCGGCGGCGACGTCGTAGCCGTAGAGCATCTGCATCGGGCCCTTCTCCAGGCCCCAGGCGGAGTTGTTGCCCATCACCATCACGACCGGCAGGTTGTGGCGCACCAGCGTGTCGACGTCGAGCAGGGAGAACCCGGCGGCACCGTCGCCGAGGAGCAGCACCACCTGCGAGGACGGCCGTGCGATCCGCGCCGCGATCGCGGCGCCCAGGCCCGCGCCCAGGCAGCCGTACGGGCCCGGGTCCAGCCAGCCGCCGGGACGCTTCGGCTCGACGTACTTGCCCGCGAACGAGACGAAGTCGCCGCCGTCGCCGATGACGACCGCGTCGTCCTCCAGCCGCGTAACCAGCTCGCCGTAGATCCGCGCCGGGTGGATCGGGTCGGCCTCGGCCCGCAGCAGCTGGGAGTCGCGCTCGACGGCGGCACCGACCTGCGCCTGCAGGTCGCCGACCCAGGCGGAGTAGTCGGGCTTGCTCGGCTGGGCCACGAGCGCTGCGAGGATGCCGTCAAGGGCCAGGGTGAGGTCGCCGGCGGCCGAGGCCGCGAGGTCGGCGTGGCCCGAGAGCTGGCCGGGGGAGTCGGCGACGTGCACGACCCGGGCCGGCGTCGCGCCGTCCTTGCCGCCGAAGAGGCCGTAGCCGAGGCGGAAGTCGAGCGGCGTGCCGACCACGACGACGAGGTCGGCGCCGCCGAACGCCGCGCTGCGCGCCTTGGTGACCAGCAGGGGGTGACCGCCGGGCACGACGCCGCGGCCCATCCCGTTCGTGATCGCGGGGATCCCGGCCTCCTCGACCAGGCGCAGGGCGGCGACCTCCGCGCGGTCGGCCCACACGTCGGTGCCGAGCACCAGGACGGGGCGGCGGGCCTCCGCCAGCAGCCGCGCGATCGCGGCGAGCGCGTCGCCGTCGGGCTCGACCGGAGCGCTGCGGGCGCCGCTCGGGGCGGGCCCGCTCGCCGAGTTGAAGAACTCGTCCATCGGGACGTCCACGAACACGGGCCCGCGGTGCGAGGACCCGGCGGTCGCGAACGCCGTGTCCATGCCGCCGAGCACGTCGGAGGCCAGCGGCAGCGTGCGGGCGTCCTTCGCCACCGGGGCGACGATCGGCGGGTGGTCGAGCTCCTGCAGGCTGCCGGTGCCCCACCGGTTCGCCGGGGCGCGGCCGCCCACGACGACCATGGGCGAGCCGGCGAAGGTCGCCTGGGCGATGGCGCTGACGCCGTTGGTGACGCCCGGCCCGGCGGTCAGCACGGCGAGACCGGGGGTCCGGGTCAGCTTGCCGGTCGCCTCCGCGGCGAACGCCGCCGTCTGCTCGTGGCGGACGTCGACCAGCCGCATCGGCGGGTCGGCCTTGACGGCGCCGTCGTACATCGGGAACACGTGCGCGCCCGACAGCGTGAACATGGTCTCGACCCCGTGGGCCCGGGCAGCCGCGACGGCCAGCTGCCCGGCGTGCCCGGAGATCTCGGAGCCGTTCTCGGAGCCGTTCTCGGCGCTGGCGGGGGACGCGGGACTGGTCTCGGAAGCCGTCATGTGACCCAGGTTACTCATGGGTCACCCGCAGCGGGAGTGGTGCGTGGAGGTCCGTGTCGTGGTGGTCGGCGAGGACCGTCAGCGGCGAGCGGTGCGCAGACCGGGGTTCGTCTGGCGCAGCGCGTCGACGAGCACCAGCAGGAGGTCGGGCCGCATCTGCGGCGGCTCCGGCGCGAGCGCGAGGTGCAGGTGCAACGAGCGCAGGAAGGCCTCGGGGTTGCCGGTGACCAGGTAGGGGTCCTGCCGCTCCGAGGGGTATGCCGTGGCGCGCGCCGCCACCCGCCGCACCCAGGGCTCGATGACGGACAGGGGCAGGACGTTGCGCCGCAGCACGCGCAGCGTCGCCTCGGCGATCCGGTCGGGCTCGCCGGAGGTCAGGAGGCGGCCCGGCGCGAGCACGCGGTCGGCCAGCACGTCGAGGAGCACGGTCAGCTCCGGCCCCGCGAGGTGCGGGGAGTCGGCGAGGACGCCGATCGCGTCGGCGCCGTGGGCGACGGCGTGGGCCCAGCCCTTGCCGTCGACGAACCCGCGGTCGTCGCGCTCCCGCAGGTACCAGGACACCAGGCGGTCGCCCCAGTCGAGGATCTTGCCGCCGGGCACCAGCGCCCTGCGGTTGTCGCGGGTCACGCACTCGCTGAGCAGCAGGGCGGAGAAGCTGCGCCGGAAGACGCTGTCGGTGCCCGTCTCGCCGAGACCGACGTGCAGGCCGGCCGCGATCCCGTCGCCGAGGCCGGGGAGCAGGTCGTCGTAGACCCCGCGGTCGATCCAGGTGGCGAGCGTCGGGTACGCGGTGTGGTCGCGCTCGCTCGGGTCGGCGGAGCCGAGCATCGCCGTCAGCTCGGCCGTCAGGTCGCCGAGCGGACGGTCGGTCGGAACCCCGAGACCCGAGTCGATCACCTGCTTCCAGTACGACCCGACCATGGGCGCCATCCTGCCAGCAGTGCGGCGCCGGGCAGAAAACCGGGACGCGGTCGCGCCGGACCCACGGACCGGTCCGGTCCGGGCCCGCCTACCCTGGGCGTGTGGCGTGGATGAGCGACCTGGTGCGGGAGCACACCGACCTCGACGAGGACGACGTCGCGTGGTTGCAGCTGCTCATGGCCGACTGGCAGATCGTCGCCGACCTGTCCTTCGCGGACCTGGTGATGTGGCTGCCCGACCGGGACGGGCGGGGCTTCTGGTCGGTGGCGCAGATGCGCCCGACGACGGGTCCCACGGCCCTCGTCGACGACGTCGTGGGCGACTTCGTCGAGGTGGGGACGCGACCGCTGCTCGACGGCGCGCTGCACCACCGCGCGCTCCTGCGCGAGGGCGACCCGGAGTGGCGCGACGACGTCCCGGTCCGGGTCGAGACCATCCCCGTGCAGCGCAACGGCCGCGTCATCGCGATCGTGGGCCGCAACACCAACCTGCTGGGCGTGCGTACGCCCTCCCGTCTTGAGCTGTCGTACCTCGAGACCGCCGCCGACCTGAGCCGCATGATCGCCGGCGGGCAGTTCCCCGTGCCGGGCCAGCGCAGCGCCGACGCCGACTCGCCCCGGGTGGGGGACGGCTTCGTCCGGGTCGAGACCGACGGCGCGGTGCGCTACGCCAGCCCGAACGCCCTGTCGGTCTTCCGGCGCCTCGGCCACCGCGGCGATCTCGTGGGAGCCCATCTCGCCGACCTGACCCGCAGCCTCGTGCCACCGCGTCGGCGACCGGACGAGGAGACCCTCAGCGCCGTGCTGGGCGGGCGCGCCCACCGCGACACCGAGATCGCCACGGACGCCGTCGCGATCATCGTGCGAGCGATCCCGCTGCGGCCCTACGGCGAGCACGTCGGCGCCCTCATCCTGCTGCGCGACGTCACCGACCTGCGCCGCCGCGACCGGGAGCTGGTGACCAAGGACGCCACGATCCGCGAGATCCACCACCGCGTGAAGAACAACCTGCAGACCGTCGCGGCGCTGCTGCGGCTGCAGGCCCGCCGCATCGAGGAGCCCGCCGCGCGCTCGGCGCTCGGGGAGGCCGTGCGACGCGTGGGCTCCATCGCGCTGGTGCACGAGACGCTCAGCCAGGCGGTCGAGGAGCACGTCGAGTTCGACCAGATCGTCGACCGGCTGGTGCGGATGGTGACCGACGTCAGCGCCGCCGGGCACCGCATCCGGGTGCGTGCGAGCGGGGAGTTCGGCGCCCTGCCCTCCGAGGTGGCCACACCGCTGGCGATGGTCGTGACCGAGCTGCTGCAGAACGCCGTGGAGCACGGGTTCGGTGCGCTCGACGACGCCGAGGCCACCGGTGCGGTCGAGGTCGTCGCCCACCGGGAGGGCGGCCGGCTCCGGGTCGTCGTCACGGACGACGGACGCGGGCTGCCGGACGGGTTCGACCTCGCGGGCAGCAGCGGCCTGGGGTTGACGATCGTGCGGACGCTCGTGGAGTCCGAGCTGTCCGGGCGGCTCGAGCACGGTCCGCGCGAGGGCGGGGCCGGCAGCCGGTTCGTCGTGGACGTGCCCGTCGAGTGACGGGCACGCCGTGGTTCAGCGCAGGATCAGCGGGGGAACGGAGCGCTCAGGCGGTGCGGACGCGCGCGCGGGCGTTGCGGCGCTTCAGCGCGCGACGCTCGTCCTCGCCCAGACCGCCCCAGACACCGTGGTCCTGACCGGCCTCGAGGGCCCAGGCGAGACACTGCTCGCGCACGTCGCAGCGACGGCAGACCTGCTTGGCCTCCTCGATCTGGAGGATGGCCGGGCCGGTGTTGCCGATCGGGAAGAAGAGCTCCGGGTCCTCGTCGAGACAGGCAGAGCGGTGACGCCAATCCATGATCGGACGGTCCTTTGCGTTCGGGGGTGACCGAGCGGGACGCACCCGCTCGAAGATTCCGTCGTGGACGCCGGGCCGGGGACCCGCGAACACGTATGCACCAAGACTGACAAGTTGTTAAAGACCGCACAACCCCTTTGCCGGGTCTGGTGTGTCACAGGTGTTACATCCACGTCACCTAGCCTTGTCCTCGTGAGCGCTTCCCCGACGCCCGAGCCTGCTGCGTCGACCCCGTCCGACCCGCCGGTACCCACCACCCTGCGGGTCGCGACCGTCGCCGTCGCCGTCCAGGCGCTGGTGGCCGTCGGTCTCGCCGTCAGCGAGCTCGGGTTCGGGGCGTTCGAGGGCTCCGGCACCGCCGTGGCGGTCGCGGTGTTCCTCGGTGCCTACGGGGTCGGGCTCGGATGGGCGGCGCGGCTGCTGCACCGGGGGCGGCTCTCGGCCCGGTCGCCGCTGGTGCTCGCGCAGCTGCTGCACCTCGGCATCGCGTGGAACATGCGGTCCGCGCCGTTGACGGCGTACGCCGTGGCGCTCGCCGCCCTCGCGGTCCTCACGCTGGCCGCGCTCCTGGCGCGGCCGAGCACCCGCTTCCTGCTGGCGGGCGAGGAGGACCCGGAGGACGGGGCCCGGGCCTAGCTCAGTCCTCGGCCTGGAGGTTGGTCCGCAGCTGCTCGAGCGTGCGCGCCAGCAGGCGCGAGACGTGCATCTGCGAGACGCCGATCTCCGCGGCGATCTGCGACTGCGTCATGTTCTTGAAGAAGCGCAGCAGCAGGATCTTCTTCTCGCGCGCGGGCAGCTGGTCGAGCAGCGGCTTGAGGGACTCGCGGACCTCGACGTGCTCGAGGTTCTCGTCGTCGACGCCGATCGTGTCGAGCATCGTCTGCGTGCTGTCGTCGCTGTTGTCCGTCGCGTCGAGCGACAGCGTCGAGTAGGCGTTGCTGGACTCGATGCCCTCGACGATCTCCTCCGAGGTGCAGCCGATGCTCGCCGCGAGCTCGGAGACCGTGGGGGAGCGGCCCAGCTTCTGCGTCAGCTCGGCGGTGGCCGAGCTGATCTGCATGCGCAGCTCCTGCAGACGCCGCGGCACGCGGATCGCCCAGCCCTTGTCGCGGAAGTGGCGCTTGATCTCGCCGATGATCGTCGGGGTCGCGTAGGTCGAGAACTCGACCCCGCGCTCGGTGTCGAACCGGTCGATCGACTTCAGCAGACCGATGGTCCCGACCTGGACGAGGTCCTCGAACGGCTCGCCGCGGTTGCGGAACCGTCGGGCGCAGTGCTCCACGAGCGGCAGGTGCAGGTGCACCAGGCCGTCCCGCGCGCCCTGGCGCACGGCGTCGCTGGAGAAGTCGTCGCGCAGCTCGCCGAACAGTTCCGCGCTGCGGATCCTCGTCTGCTCGATGCCGATGCTCCGGGCGTCGAGGTGGCGCGTCACCGCCGGCGGCGGGTCGTCGTCGGAGGATGCCGTGCCGGCGTCCGTGTCGTCCGTGTCGTCGGCGTCGTCCAGCTCGGCGTCGGGGTCGGGGGCCGGGGCCGCGGTCTCGTCGCCGAGGTCCGGCGCGACCGCGTCCAGGTCGTCGAGGTCCACCGGGTCCGCCGCCGGTCCGGGGTCGGGTGTCGTGGGGGTCATCTCAGAGGTCGACCCCGGAGACGAGCGTCAGCCGCACGCTGAAGCTGTCCGCGGTGGCGATCTCCTCGGCCGAGGCCGCGAGGGTGGTCAGGACCTGCCAGGCGAAGCTCTCGTAGTCGGGCACGGCCGGGCTGGAGGTCTGCACGCGCACCTCGACCGTCAGGGACCGTTCGCCGAGATGGAACCCGCACTGCAGGTCGGACTCGGGATCGGCCTCGGGGAGCACCAGCGCCGTGGCCTCGCCGACGGCGATGCGCAGGTCCTCGATGTCCTCGATCGTGAAGTCCAGCCGGGCGGCCAGGCCGGCGGCCGTCGTGCGCAGGACGGAGACGTACGCCCCGTCGGCGGGCAGGCGCAGCTCGACGTCCGGACGTCCGGTCGGGAACTCGGTCGTCGCACCTGCAACGGTCATGGGCCAGCCTTTCGCAGCGGGGGTTCGTCGCGACCCTAGTCGCTCGCCGCCCCACGATCCCGACCGGCTCGCTCGTGAGGGGGCGCGATCCTGGTGGTGCTGGCCGGCCGAGCCTCGGGTACAGGTCGGGCATGAGCGAGAACCGCCGCACCATCGCCGCCGCGCCCGACCGGGTCTGGGACGTCCTGGCCGACGGCTGGCTCTACCCGTTGTTCGTCGTCGGCGCGTCCCGCGTCCGCGACGTCGACCGCGGGTGGCCGCAGGTCGGCACCCGCATCCACCACTCGGTGGGCACCTGGCCGCTGCTGATCGACGACCACACCGAGGTGCTCGAGGCCGACCCCGAGGAGCGCCTGACCCTGCGGGCCCGCGGCTGGCCCGCGGGCGAGGCGACGGTGACCTTCGAGCTGGCGCCCGACGGCACGGGCACCAGCGTGACGATCCTCGAGGACGCCGCGGCCGGGCCGGGCGTGCTGGTGCCCCGGCCGGTGCGCGACGTCGCGCTGCGCTGGCGCAACAGCGAGACCCTGCGCCGACTGGCGTACGTCGTGGAGGGCCGCACGTGACCGGGGCCGGGCAGCAGGACGGCAGGGTCGTCCTCGTCACCGGCGCCTCCAGCGGCATCGGTCGCGCGACGGCCACGGCCGCCGGCGCCCGCGGCGACCACGTGGTGCTCGCCGCCCGCAGCGAAGCGGAGCTCGAGGCCGCCGCGGAGGAGGCCCGGGCCGCCGGCGCGGCCTCCGTCCTGCACCGTCGCGTCGACGTCGGCGACGACGGCGCGGTGGCCGCGCTGGTCGCGGCCGTCCTGGAGCGGCACGGTCGCATCGACGCGGTGGTGCACGCGGCCGGCGTCGCGGCCTACGGACGGGTGGAGGACCTGCCCGCCGCGGTCTTCGAGGGCGTGGTGCGCACCAACCTGCTCGGCAGCGCGTCGGTGGCCCGTCACGTGGTGCCCGTCCTGCGTCGCCAGGGCGGGGGCTCGCTCCTGCTCGTCGGCTCCGTGCTGGGGCACGCGGGCGCGCCGACCATGACGGCGTACGTCGTCAGCAAGTGGGGCGTGCGCGCCCTCGCGCGCCAGCTGCGCATCGAGAACCGCGACGTTCCGGGCGTCCGGATCGGCTACGTCGCCCCCGGCGGCGTCGACACCCCGATCTACCGCCAGGCGGCCACGGTCGTCGGCGTCGAGGGGCGGCCCCCGCCGCCCGTGGTCGGCGCGGAGCGCGTGGCGGCCCAGGTCCTCGACCGGCTCGGCGGGCGTCTCCAGCGACCGCAGCTCACCCCGGTCAACCACCTCCTGCGGCTCGGCTACTCGGCCCTGCCGGGCGTCTACGACCGCGTCGTGGGCCCGGCGTTCCGCGTGCTCGCGACCGACCTGGTGCGGCCCGTGCCGCCGACCGACGGCAACGTGCTGGCGGCGCAGGAGCGAAAGGAGTCGGCCCGGGGTCCCGAGACCGGGCCGCTCCCCGCGGCGCGCAACCTCGTGCGCAACCTGCGGGTCCTCGTCCGGGGAGGTCGGGGATGAGCGGCGGGCACGACGCCGTCGTCGTCGGCGCCGGACCCAACGGCCTGGTCGCGGCCAACCTGCTGCTGGACGCCGGCTGGTCCGTGCTGGTCCTGGAGGCCCAGCCCGACGTCGGGGGCGCGGTGGCCAGCGACCGCGGGGTGCACCCCGACTTCGTGCACGACACCTTCAGCGCGTTCTACCCCCTCGCGGCGGCCTCGCCGACCCTGCGCTCGTTCGGCCTCGAGGAGCACGGTCTGCGGTGGCTCCACGCCCCCGCGGTGCTCGGCCACTACCTGCCGGGCACCGGCTGGGCCACGCTGCACCGCGACCGCGAGGTCACGGCCACGCTGATGGACGCCCAGCACGCGGGCGACGGCGAGGCCTGGTTGGAGCTGTGCGCGACCTGGGACGTCATCGGCGACCAGGTCGTGGGCGCACTGCTCGCGCCGTTCCCGCCGGTACGCACCGGCCTCGGCGCCGCGGCCCGCCTGCCGCGCGCCGGGGGCCTCGAGCTCGTGCGCACCCTGCTCACCCCCGTCGCCGACGTCGGTCGGCTGCGCTTCGGGGGCGAGGCGCCCCGCGTCCTGCTGGCCGGCAATGCCGGGCACGCCGACATCCCGCTCAACGCGCCCGGCTCGGGACTGATGGGCATCCTCATGACCATGCTGGGCCAGACGGTCGGCTTCCCGGTGCCCGAGGGCGGGGCCGGCGAACTGGCCCGGGCGCTCGCGCACCGCGTCCGGGCCCGCGGCGGCGAGATCCGCTGCGACGCCGAGGTCACCGGCATCGAGGTGCGCGACGGTCGCGCGGTCGGCGTGCGCGTCGGGCGCGACGGGGAGCGGGTGGCGGCGCGCCACGCGGTGCTCGCCGACGTCGTCGCCTCCCGCCTCTACGGCGGTCTGGTCGCGCCGGAGCACCTGCCGGCCCGCACGATGCGGGCGATGCGGGACTTCGAGATGGACCCGGGCACGGTCAAGGTCGACTGGGCGCTCGACGGCCCGGTGCCGTGGGCCGAGGAGCAGCCGCACCCCACGGGCACCGTGCACGTCGCAGACTCGGTCGAGCAGATGGCCCAGGCGCTGCACCAGGTCACGTCGCAGACCGTGCCGGCCGAGCCGTTCCTGCTCGCCGGTCAGATGACGACGACCGACCCGTCGCGCTCCCCGCAGGGCACCGAGTCGCTGTGGGCGTACACGCACGTGCCCCAGCAGGTGCGTCGCGACGGCGGCGACGACGGTCTGCGCGGCACCTGGGACGACTCGGAGCGGGAGCGCTTCGGTGACCGGGTGCAGGCCCGGATGGAGGCGATCGCCCCCGGGTTCGGCGACCGGGTCGTGGCCCGCCGGGTCCTCGGCCCCCGCGAGATGGAGGCCCGCAACGCCAACCTGGTCGGCGGCGGCCTCAACGGCGGGACGGCCCAGCTGCACCAGCAGCTGGTCTTCCGGCCCGTGCCCGGCACCGGCCGGGCCACCACGCCGGTCGGCGGGTTGTACCTGTGCTCCGCCTCCGCCCACCCGGGCGGCGGGGTGCACGGCGCTCCCGGGTCGAACGCGGCGCGGGCCGCCGTCGCGGGCCGCCGGGTACGCCGCGTGCTCACGATCCCGCGGCGGCGCGGCTGAGCAGGGCTGCTGGTCCCGGGAGTCAGGTCCGGGGCTGCAGGCCCTCCAGCACGCGCCGCATCGCGACCACGAGGCTGCCGGCGGCGAAGTAGTCACCCTCGACCTCCTGCTGGCGCTCGCGCACGGCCCGGCCGAAGTCCTCGACCGCGTCGTGCGCCCCGGTGTGGGAGTCGGGGTCGGGCTCGTCGCCGTCCTCGACGGACTGCAGGACGCCGGCGACGGCGCAGATCGCGTCGGCCGCCGCCGGGCGCAGCGCCGGGCCCAGCGCGACCTCGGCGCGGTCGGCGTGCTCGGCCTCGGCCAGCAGCTGGGTCAGCTCCTGGACCGCGAACGCCAGCGTGCCGAGCGCGCGCCCCTGGTCCGCCGCCCGGGTCGAGGTGTCGGCCCAGCCCCGGGCGCGCCAGTTGGCCCGCTGGGCCTCGCCCGCCCGGGCCACCAGCGCCTGCATCCGCCGGGTGTCCTCCTCGATGCCGCGCGCCCGCTCCACCCAGTCGGTCGGGTCCGACAACGGCTCGGCGCGAATGCCCTCGGCCAGCCCCTCGAGCTGGTCGGCCAGGGCGGAACGCAGCGAGCGCTGCGCCGTGATGGCCGAGGTGAGCGGCAGCGGCGGGAGGGCGGCGTTGACGAGGGCACCGACGGCCGCGCCGACCGTGGTCAGCCCGAGGTAGCCGAGCACGTACAGGGAGGGGTGCTCGCCGCCGATCATCAGGACGAACAGCGCCGAGATGGGCACCCAGGAGCCCATCGTGCCCAGGCGCGGCCACGCGGCGGCCAGCGACCCGACCGCCACGACGATGCCCAGACCGACGACCTGGGGGAGGTCGGAGAGGTGGGTCGCCACGGCGAGCGCGGCGCCCAGCCCGATCGCGATGGCGGCCTGCGTCGTGGCGCGCACCGACTGCACGAGGGTCGTCGAGACCGACACGACCGCGCCCAGGGGGGCGTAGTAGTCGTAGCGGTCGGCCACCACGCCCCACGGCTGGACGACGAGCCAGGCGAGGACGGCGGCGAGCGCCGCCTTGCCGGCCACCGCGATCACGGGGTGGCGCGCGGGCAGGGCGACGAGGCTGTGGCGGTCGGGCACGCGCGCCGGTACCCGCCGGTCCGCGCACAGCCCGTGGTCGTGCCCACGTCCGACACCGGTCACCTGCCCGTGCCGGTGCGGACCGGTCGTCCTGGAGCCCGGCGGGTACCCGGTCCCCGACCAGCGTCCGCCACCCCAGGAGGAACCATGTCCGACCACCATCCCCGCCTCGCCGTCGTCACCGGCGCCGACTCCGGCATCGGTCGCGCCGTCGCGCAGCTGCTGGCCACCGAGGGCTACGACGTCGGGCTGACCCGCCACGAGGACGCCGAGGGGGTCGCCCGCACGGTCGAGGAGGTCGAGCGCCGCGGCCAGCGTGCCTTCGTGGAGGACTTCGACGCCTCGGACCCGGAGGCCGGTGACGTCGTCGACCGGCTGGTCGACCGGCTCGGCGGTCTCGGGGTGCTCGTCAACGTCGCGGGCACCGGGCACAGCAGCCGCGTCATGGACCTGACGCTCGAGACCTGGCGGCACGTGCTGGCCACGGACCTCGACGGTCCGTTCCTGACCTCTCAGCACGCGGCGCGGCACCTCGTCGCGGCGGGCCGGGGCGGCCGGATCGTCAACGTGACCAGCGTGCACGAGTACCTCCCGCGGCTCGGTGCCGCGGCGTACTGCGCCGCGAAGGCCGGTCTCGGGGCCCTGACGAAGGTGCTGGCCCTCGAGCTGGGGGAGCACCGCATCACGGTCAACTCGGTCGCGCCCGGCGAGATCGCCACCGAGATGACCGGCATGGAGACCCAGGAGGCCTACCACCAGGACCGGCCGGGCAACCCGCTCGGTCGTCCCGGCCACGTCAACGAGGTGGCGGCACTGGTGGCGTTCCTGGCCTCGCCCTCGTCGGCGTACGTCACCGGCAGCACCCTCACGGTCGACGGCGGCCTCGGGCTGATGGCCGCGCACGGTCACGACCAAGCCGGCTCGGGCTGGCGCGAGGTCTGACGGCGGCCCCGGAACGACACCACCCCGCGACCGCCGGAGCGGTCGCGGGGTGGTGGCTGCGGGAGCAGGAGGCCTCAGGCCTTCTTGGTCTCCCAGAAGATCTCGGCGATCTCGTCGATCTTGGCGAGGAGCTGGTCGGCGACCTCGGC